>NZ_JBHTHA010000085.1:0-108288 GCF_042676385.1 Paenibacillus sp. GCM10027628 | reverse complement strand
GATAACTGAAGACAGCCTCTTTAAATCTCTTTCATGTCAGCTTTCGTGCATGCTTAGTGTGAAAAATATCGTTAGAGACACGATTCCAACATCCCCTCACGTCTGTTACGATGATAAACATCTTTTCAGAGCTTGATTCAGCATACAAACTGCTTTTTTCTCGTCTGTAAGCATTCAAAACATCGTTAGAGACACGACTTCATTTCCCCTCGCCACCCGTAACGATGAAAAACATCTCTACTGCTGTGCACTAGCTGTTAATTGGGCAAACCACGGCGAATTCATTACACACGAATGTCTAGTTCCAAAATAACTTCTCATTTAACCCACACTCTGCATCTTGCATCATTTACAAAACAACAAAAAAGGCAGCTTTAGCCGCCTTTTTTGTGTTTACCGAGGGCTTCCCCGAGGGGATTACTCAACTACCGCTCAACGGCAACGTTCAGTTTGGACAGCGCCTGCGCAGCAGCCTGCTGCTCCGCTTCCTTTTTGGAACGGCCAGCGCCTGTCCCGAGAAGCGAGGCGTCCATATATACTTCCGCCACGAATTCACGTTCATGGGCAGGACCGCGTTCATTAACGATCCGGTATTCCAGAGAACCCATGTTGTGGTGCTGGGTATGTTCCTGCAGTTGTGTTTTATAGTCAATAACGAGCAATCTACCTTCGCTGGAAATTTTGGGGAATACGTGCTTTTTCAAGAACGTCTTCACGCTCTCTAGTCCTTGATCCAGGTAAAGCGCTCCGATGAAGGATTCGAAAACGTCAGCGAGCAACGCCGGCCGTGTTCGTCCTCCAGTCAATTCCTCACCCTTGCCTAATAGCACAAACGCGCCAAATTCCAGATTCTCAGCAAACGTAACGAGCGACGGTTCACAAACGATTGAAGCCCTAAGCTTGGTTAGCTCGCCTTCCGTACGTCCTGGATATGTATCATATAAAAATTCCGAAACCGTCAACTCAAGAACGGCGTCACCCAGAAATTCCAATCGCTCGTTATCCTTATGACCTGCGATACGATGCTCGTTGACATAAGAAGAATGTGTAAATGCCTGCCTCAGCAGCTCGGCTTTTCGAAAAGCGATGCCGATGCGCTGCTGCAGTTCTTTGAGATCACGGTTCATTGCCTGACTCACCACCCAGAGAGAATGATATTTCGTTATCTTTCTTCGTAGGAAGGCAAATTATGCTTGGAACCGCTTCAAGATGATCGTTGCATTATGACCGCCAAAACCGAAGGAATTCGACATCGCAACATCAACTTTCGCTTCACGCGCAGTGTTCGGAACATAATCCAGATCACATTCCGGGTCTTGATTGTCAATGTTGATCGTAGGAGCAATGATATTATTGGAAATCGTTAAACCGCAAATGACAGCTTCTACGCCTCCGGCTGCGCCGAGCAAATGTCCGGTCATTGACTTTGTAGAGCTCACCGCCACCTTGTAGGCATGCTCGCCAAGTGCTTTTTTAATCGCTGTAGTTTCCGATTTATCGCCTACAGGCGTTGAAGTACCATGCGCATTGATGTAAGCAATAGCTTCTGGCTCGATCCCCGCATCTTTAATCGCTTTCGCCATACAGCGGGCAGCGCCGTCCGGATCCGGATCTGTCATATGATAAGCGTCTCCGCTCATGCCGTAACCGATGACTTCCGCATAAATGCGTGCGCCACGCTTTTGAGCATGTTCTAAAGACTCAAGAATGAGTACGCCTGCGCCTTCGCCCATGACGAAGCCGTCACGATCCACATCGAACGGGCGGCTCGCTTTATGCGGCTCATCGTTACGCGTGGACATGGCGCGGAGCGCACAGAAGCCGGCTACGCCAATTGGCGTAATCGTTGCTTCAGCCCCACCGCAAATCATCACGTCAGCATCGCCGCGTTGAATCATTTTAAACGAATCGCCGATCGAATGCGTACCTGTCGCGCAAGCGGTTACGGCAGTACTGTTTGGTCCCTTCGCTCCGGTAATCATCGAGATTTGGCCGGATGCCATATTCGCGATCATCATCGGAATGAAGAACGGGGAGACACGCTTCGGCCCTTTTTCGAGTAAGGTACGGTGCTGCTCCTCCCAAGTGCTTAAGCCGCCGATACCGGAACCGACTGAAACACCAACGCGTTCAGGATCCGTATCTTCTTTTACATTCAAATTCGCATCCTTAAGCGCGTTCAGCGAGCCTGCTACGGCAAACTGCACGAAACGATCCATCCGGCGCGCTTCTTTACGATCCACATATTTCTCAACGTCGAAATCTTTGATTTCAGCTGCAATCCGAGTCGGGTATTCGCTAACATCAAAGTTCTCGATCAGGCTGACTCCGGATTTACCTGAGGTCAGATTACCCCAAAACGTTTCTAAATCTTGACCAAGGGCAGTAACTACGCCCATACCTGTAATTACGACTCTGTTCATTTTGTACCACCTCTATGTTAGGAAAGCGTTTTTTCATGAATCAAAAATGGAGAGAAGTCCCGTCTTGAAACAAAACGGGACTTGGTAGACTGTTACGTATGAGATTTTATGTAATTCACAACTTCTCCCACAGTAGTAATCTTCTCGGCATCTTCGTCGGAAATTTCTAAATCGAATTCATCTTCTAATTCCATTACTAATTCTACTACATCGAGAGAATCAGCACCTAAATCTTCTTTGAAAGATGCTTCGAGGGAGACTTCAGCTTCATCAACCCCTAGACGATCGACAACAATTCGTTTCACACGATCCAATACGTCGGACATCCGGTTCACCTCCTCATTTGGTATTATACGAGAATCTTGGACAGATTGCCAGTAGGCAATTTCATAACCCACATTCTGGGAATCTTACATGTACATGCCGCCGTCTACATGAAGGGTTTGCCCTGTCATGTAAGCAGCGTCGTCTGAAGCCAGGAAGCGAACAACCTTTGCGATTTCCTCAGGCTGTCCGAGGCGCTCCAGCGGAATTTGTTTCAGCATGTGCTCACGCATTTCGGCCGACAGTTTGTCGGTCATGTCCGTTTCAATGAATCCCGGCGCTACCGCATTCACGGTAATGCCTCTTGAAGAAAGTTCTCGCGCAGTCGCTTTGGTCAGACCAATTACGCCCGCTTTTGCTGCTACATAGTTAGCTTGTCCCGGATTTCCGAGCACGCCGACTACGGAAGATATATTAATGATTCGACCGGAACGCTGCTTCATCATGGGGCGGGTAACGGCTTTCACACAATTAAATACGCCCTTCAGATTCGTCGCGATCACCTGATCGAACTCTTCTTCCTTCATTCGCATGATTAAATTGTCTCTAGTTATGCCCGCATTATTCACCAGAATATCAATTTTACCAAAAATTTCAAGCGTTTGCTTCACTAAATCTTCCGATTCCTGATAGCTGCTTACATCTGCGCGAAGCTTGACGGCTCTACGCCCCATTGCTTCAATCTGCTCAACAACCTCTTGAGCAGCGGCCTCGCTGCCAGCATAGTTGACAGCGACATCAGCGCCGGACTCTGCCAAATGCAAAGCGATCGCACGGCCAATGCCTCGTGATGCTCCGGTTACAAGCGCTACTTTACCCGTTAGCATGTTGCTGCACCTCCTGCAAATACTTCTCCAACGCTTCCAGACTTCCAATGGATACCGTCTTCACGGTTTTGTCCACCTTTTTGATCAGTCCGGCGAGTACGGTTCCCGAGCCCAGCTCGATGAACGTATCGACGCCCTGGCTGATCAAGTAAGCAACCGTGTCCTCCCATAGAACCGGGGAGTACACTTGCTCGACCAGCAGCCCGCGAATCGCTTCGGGCTGCGTCACCGGCTGTGCCGTTACGTTGGCTACAACAGGAACGGACGCCTCGCTCATGGACACGGACGCGAGCACCTCGGCGAGGCGCTGCGAGGCCGGTTTCATCAGCGAAGAGTGGAAGGGCCCGCTCACTTCGAGCGGAATGGCACGCTTCGCGCCAGCTTCCTTGCAGCGCTCCACGACCGCTGCAACGCCTTCCTTACTGCCCGAGACGACGATCTGTCCCGGGCAGTTCACATTGGCGAGCTCCACGACGGAGCCGTCGCTTGTGATAGCCGTGCAAAGCTCCGCCAGCGCTTCGCGCTCGGCTCCAAGCACGGCTGCCATGGCGCCCAGGCCGCCAGGGACGGCCTGTTCCATGAACTCGCCGCGGGCCCGCACGGTGCGGACCGCGTCTTCGAACGCGAGCACGCCGGCGGCGACGAGCGCGCTGTATTCGCCGAGACTATGTCCGGCGACATAGTCTGGGGTGATGCCCGCAGCCTTGAACGCTTCGAGGCAGGCAACACTTGTCGTCAGCAGCGCAGGCTGCGTGTGGTACGTGATTTTCAACTTTTCCTCGGGTCCGCTGAAAATCAAATCCGAGAGCGAAAAACCGAGAGCTTGGTCAGCACGGTCATAGTATGCTTTGGCAGCAGGATGATTTTGGTACAAATCTTGTCCCATCCCGACCGTTTGCGAGCCTTGTCCCGGGAAAACGAAAGCAATTTTACCCATAAGAGAAAAGGTTCCCCTTTCAATGCAAATTTACTAATTTTATTCCTATGTATAATAATGGAAATCAAAATTTAAGCAAATGTTTAACACTAGCCTCATACGGAAGCCTTAATTGTTAACGCGGAAAAACCGTCTTAACCAAGCAAAAATGCATTGACTGTGGGAATTAAGTCGGAATAACCGCGTCAAACTTCGCTTCTATGCCGTACAATTTAGATTACCAAACAAGTGCAGAAGCACCCCAAGTCAGACCGCCGCCGAAGCCGACAAGGATCAGTCGATCGCCTTCATTCAGTCTGCCCTGCTCAACAGCTTCCGCTAAAGCTACAGGAATAGACGCGGCTGACATATTGCCATACTTGTCTAAATTGATCATACATTTGTCTTCAGTCATTTCGAGACGATTGAGCGACGCTTGAATGATTCTCATGTTCGCTTGATGCGGAACAAGCAGATCGATGTCGCCTTTATCCCATCCTGCTTTGCGCAGTGCTTCATCCGCGGCATTGCCCATGATGCGAACCGCAAATTTGAAAACTTCTGCGCCAGCCATGTAGATGTAATGAAGTCGTTGATCAACGGATGCCTGCGATGCCGGATTGCGGGATCCGCCGCCTTCGATTTTCAAGAGCGGTCCGCCTGAACCGTCAGCACCCAGTTCGAACGATTTGAAGCCTCTTCCTTCGGGAACCTCGCCGATAACGACAGCACCTGCACCGTCACCAAAAAGAATACAGGTGTTACGATCCGTGTAATCCGTAATCTTGGACAAGCAGTCTGCTCCGATAACAAGCGCATATTTATAAGTTCCAGTTGCAATAAAGTTCGTTGCATTAGCGAGTCCGTATACGAATCCTGAACATGCCGCAGACAAGTCAAAGGCTGCCGCTTTTTTAGCGCCCAGCTTTTCTTGAAGTACGCAAGCCGTCGATGGGAACGCCATATCAGGAGTAATGGTTGCCACGATGATCAGATCCAATTGCTCGGCCGAAATGCCGGCATTGGCCAATGCGATTTGAGCGGCTTCATAGCAAAGATCGGAAGTAGCTTGTCCTTCCGCTACGATTCTTCGCTCTCGAATGCCCGTTCTGGTAACGATCCATTCATCGTTTGTTTCAACCATTGTTTCCAGCTCTTGATTCGTCAAAATGCGATCAGGCACATACTTGCCTGTTCCGAGTACCCCAACCGGTATAAGGTTCATGTTGTTTTCTCTCACTTCCCGTGGTTGATTTCCGCAGATATCGCGCCGACCAAATCGTTCTGTAAGGCGATTCTCGCTTGGCGAACTGCATTTTTGATAGCGTTGGCGTCGGACGAGCCGTGACATTTCAAGACCAAGCCCTGAATGCCTAAGAGTGGGCCTGCGCCGTGCTCTTTATAGTCGAATTGTTTGCGAAATTTCATAATGCCCGGTTTTAGTATAGCCGCAGCCAGTTTGGAATACCACGTTTTCGTAAATTCCGTCCTCAATACCGAGAAAAATACCGAAGCTGCGCCTTCAAGCGACTTCAGCATAATATTGCCTGCGAATCCGTCGCATACGATCACATCGCAGCCAGCTCGAAGCACATCGCGCGATTCAACATTGCCGATAAAATGAACCGGGGCTTGTTCCAATAAAGGATACGCGGCTTTCGTTAATTCATTACCTTTCATCGCTTCCGTCCCGACATTTAGAAGCCCTACCCGGGGATTCGCGACACCGTGCACTTTATTGCGGTAAATACTGCCCATAATCGCATACTGCGTCAAATGCTCGGCCGTAGCATCCATGTTGGCTCCTAAATCGAGGGCGAGCACGCCATTCCCATCGATCGTCGGCAGCATCGGTGCCAGCGCAGGGCGCTCAATGCCTGGAATCCGCCCCACAACTAGCAGCCCGGTCGTCATTAACGCGCCAGTATTACCGGCGGAAATCATCGCTTCCGCTTCTTTTTCCCTTACAAGTCGCCCGGCAACGACCATAGAAGAATCTTTTTTGCGGCGCACCGCTTTCACAGGTTCATCATCGGCTTCAATCACTTCCTCCGTGTGGCGGATGGTAAGATTGGCCGGTCTTTCTACAAGATGTGCTTCAATGGCAGCTTGATTCCCGACAAGTACGATTTCTACGTCGGTCCACTCTTTGGCAGCTGCCAACGCACCTTCTACTACTACTTTAGGCGCATGGTCACCGCCCATGGCGTCAATCGCGATCCGCATGCAGCTTGTCCTCCCTATCTTGATGTTGCTCTTTCTTGGAATGAAAGATTACAAAGTTGCCTCGAAATACGACCTCATCGCCGACATACGAAAAAACTTCGACCCTTGCTTTCCCCTTGGATACGGAACGTACATAAGCCTTGGCGATGCACTTCTCACCATGCTTCACAGATCGGACAAACCGGATATCTGCGGAAGCCGTCAGGGCAATGGGATCGTCAATCACGGCAACAGCCAAGGAGTTCGCCTGCGAGAAAATATGATGTCCTCTAGCAATTTTCGTTCGTGAGAAAACATGTTCCTCTTTAATTTCAAATATCGAAATACCGCTCTGGTCCAGCTGTAAATCGATGACTTCTCCAATCACTTCGTCAATCGGCAGTGACCGCACCTGATCGTACGTTTTGACTGCCATATGTTTCATCCGCTCCCGAAGCTCGGGAATCCCAAGCTCCAGCCGATCCAATCGCACGGTCTGTATACTAACCTGAAACGTCCGCATCAGCTCTTCGTCGGTCATGAAAGGATTCGCTTCAATCGCTTGAAGCAACTGCTGCTGCCGCTGTCGTTTAGGAAGGCGTTCGATGGCAAGCACCACCTTATCTTATGAGATACGATCTCATCTTATTACCAGATACTAAACTGTAGTATATAAAATTTGCGACCAAAAAGAAAGCAAAAAAAATAGCACCTCACACTAGGATGAAGTACTATGTTTAATCTTATGCTTTTACGATCTCTCTACCTTTGTAAGATCCGCAAGTTTTGCACACGTGGTGCGCTAACTTCAGCTCTCCACATTGCTCACATTTCACCATGCCTGGAACTTCCAATTTAAAGTGAGTACGGCGCTTGTCGCGACGGGTTTTGGACGTTCTTCTCTGAGGTACTGCCATATTCAAAACACCTCCTTCATCGAATTTCGGGCGCTACTTATTCTTTGTTAAAAAAGTCCGCGAGACCTGCAAGCCTAGGGTCAATCTTCTCTTGCTTGCAGCCGCAATCGCGAAGATTACGGTTCTCTCCGCACACGGGACAGAGACCTTTGCACGCTTCGTCACATAGTGGTATATAAGGCAAACCCACCACCACATTTTCCGATACGTACGGCTCCAAATCGACTTTATCTTCAGTCACCAGATGAATGTCCTCGTTATCCTCGGATTCCTCGTCCAGCTTCTGTGTGAAGACTTCCTCAAAAGGAAGCTCGATTGTTTGCTTGACGTGCGATAAGCATCGTGAACAGCTTAACTCCAAATCTAGCGTTAACGTGCCGTTAACTTTTGCTGCTCCTCCTTCATGCCTTGCATGAAGATCGACATGAATGGGACTGTAACCTAGAATGTCTTGACGTCCTACAAAAGGAGCGGTCAAGTTAAGATCCTCGGTTATATGTACCGGTTGTCCTTTAAGAGCAAGATCTTTCAAGTGAATCTGCATGATAATCACCCCAAACAAACAAAGATTATTATATCTAGTTCATTCGCCTTTTGTCAACCGATCGGTACACATATTCTTAGAATCGACACGGATTATTTGGGCGGCAAAGCTTCCAAAAACTTAAGGGCGTCATCCATGGTGCCGATCTCGACGATTTTCATCTTCGACTTAATTTGCTTGGCTCTGGCAAGGGCATCCGAATAGTTTTGAATCTTCGTTCCATCTTTATACGTGATATCTTTGGGTGCGAAAAAGTACTCCGCCCCTTCCTTATCCGCCGCGATAATCTTATGCTGAATACCGCCGATCGGCCCGACAGTGCCATCCGTTTCAATGGTCCCGGTACCGGCGATACGATAGCCTTTTGTAATATCCTCAGGAACCAGTTGGTTATAGATTTCCAGAGAAAACATCAGACCAGCCGAAGGTCCTCCGATTTCACCGGCTTTGATTGAAACTTGTTCATCCGGCTGATCAGCTTTCACTGATTGCATGTCTGCGGGAACTACGCCGATCCCAGCCCGCTGACCGCTCTTATCGCCTTCCTGCGAAGGCAGTAGACCTAAGGTCAATGCAGCCTTTTGTTCAGTTTTATTTCTGGTGAATGCAATCTCAACGGAATCACCGGCTTTTTTTCCTTTAAGCGAATCTAATAAATCCTGTGCGACTTTAATTTCCTTATCGCCAACCTTAAGCAGCACATCGCCTGGCTTTAATGCCTTTTCACCGGCAAGCCCGGGTAAGGTTTGAAGCACCATGACTCCCTCATGATTGATATGAAAAGGAATTTTCGCCTTCGAATAAGCCGCTTGAATCGCGCTAGCCTGGGAAGTAAGCATAACATATTCTTGACGCTGCGAATACTCCTGTTCGGACTCCCCTTTTCGAAACACGCTCGTTTTAGGCTGAATTTCTTCGTAAGGATGAACGAGACCGATCAAATAATTAACAACGTTCGCATCGGCCACCCTAACCGTGGTAAGCATTAGAGCGCCTTTTTCCGTGTCGGAACCTTTGGGAATGGTGACCATCGGCTTAATAACTTCAGCTGTTCCTGGCATAAAAATAAAATAAGGAAGCGGCACAAAAAAAAGTAAATAAACAATAACAATTCCGACTAAAAATGAGATTAAATAACGCCGCGTTGACGTACTTTTCGGGTGTCGGTATGAGTCGCTTGACCACGTGCGGATCGTGCTGTCTTCATTCTCGTCCATACAGGTTCCCCCTCCTGATGCTGTATCAATTGGGCCATCGTGACCCTTGGCTTATGAAAGCTTGGTCTAAACCAGCTCCGACATGCGTACAAATGTAGCATATTTAATAGATGAGGTGGATTCCATGCAGCGTATGCATTTTAAACCTGGCAGTAAACTTACCACGCTGCTGCTGGGGTCTTTGGCTGCCCTTGTTGTTGTGACGGTCATTTTATTTCCGGACAAGGCCTTTCAATCGTCGCTTGAGGGGCTTACGATTTGGTGGAAGCTGGTCTTTCCGGCGCTGATGCCCTTTTTCATACTGACTGAGCTGTTGATCGGTTTTGGCGTCATCCAGGGTGCCGGCGTTTTATTAGAGCCGCTAATGCGCATTCTATTTCGACTTCCCGGGGTCGGCGGTTGGGCGCTTGCGTCCGGTCTGATAATAGGATTTCCTACTGGGGCCAAAATTACCGCTAGCTTGCGCGAAAAAGGTTTGATTACTCGAGTAGAAACCGAGCGTTTAACGGCGCTATCCCATCTCTGCAGCCCGCTATTCCTCATTATGGTCGTGGGTGTCGGTTTTTTACATAGTGCCCGTCTTGGCGTTGTAATCGCCATAATCCACTATTTATCCGGTTTTCTTACTGGAATCCTGACCAGAAATAAGAAGGAAAATGACATAGCGATCGAACCACCGCAAAATAAGCAACTGGATTTAATTGCAATGAGAAGATATGAATCAGCTTCTCTATGGAAGCGCGCCCTGTTTACGATGCGAGACGCTTATTTGCATGATGGCAGGGCGTTTGGCAAATTGCTGGGCGACGCCGTGTCGTCTTCTGTCCAAGCCCTGATGCTGATTGGCGGCTATATGATGATTTTCTCCGTGATCATTAATGTAGTTAATGTGACGAACTTGACCGAGGGGCTCCATTTCATCACAGAATCGTTGCCTGGTGTTATGAATATGGGGGCGGATGTCGCGCCTCAATGGATTAAAGGATTACTTGAAATTCATCTCGGTGCCTACGCATTCAGCTCTACAGAGAACATCCCGCTTCTTCCGCAAATGGCGCTTCTTGGCGCATTCCTCGGTTGGGGCGGCTTATCCGCACATGCCCAGGTAGCAGGGTTTCATCAGAAAACAGACGCACGCTATGTATCGTTCTTGATCGCACGAATCATGCATGCCGGGCTTGCTTTTACACTCACCATTCTATTCTGGAAACCGCTGGAACTGCTGCTCAAAGACGCGCAGCCCAGCTTCCTCTGGCTAGATTCCGTTGCGGGCGGGAAATCGAAAGCCGCATTCCCGTTGAACGGCGAATCGGCATGGATCCTATGGGGACCAATGCTGACACAGCTGTTTCTGCTGTTAGGAGTGATGCTCTTGATATCTGTCTTAATGCGCAATCTTAAGAACCCTAAATCCCGTTAAATCGGGAACTTTTTCTTAAGCGCCTCTTCTACCTCGGGAGGTACGAGATCACCTACAGGGCCATGAAACTTAGCGATTTCCTTCACAATGCTCGAGCTTAAATAGGAATACTTAGGCTTCGATGTCATGAAAAAAGTTTCCACATCCGAATTCAATTTATGATTCGTCGAAGCCATCTGCAGCTCATACTCGAAATCCGAAACGGCGCGAAGTCCGCGAACGATTAATCGCACATTTTTAGCTTTCATATAATTGACCATCAAATCGCGGAAGCCGTCCACCTCTACGTTCGGCAGATCTCGGGTCACCTTTTGGATGAGATCCATACGCTCTTCCAGCGTAAATAAAGGATTTTTAGAGGTATTGTTTAGAACGGCTACAATCAGTTTGTCGAATACCTTTGCTGCTCTATGTATAATATCTAAATGACCGTGTGTCACCGGATCAAAACTGCCGGGATAAACGGCAATCGTAATACCATGCTCTTGCCTCATCATGTCGATCCACTCCTTCTCGTTTTTTGTAACATTTGAACCATTGGCTCAGTTTAGCTGCTAGAACGTCTATAAATCGTAACAGCGGTATCGCCATACTCAGCTCTACGCTGCTGCTCCAAGCTGCCGATAGCTTCTGTAAGCACGTCCTGAGCATCATGTTCAACGACGATGACGACCTGATCATCAAGCAGCCCTTGTTCTTCCATACTAATGATGAGTTCGGCGATCACCTTCATTTTATAAGGAGGATCCAGGAAAACCAATTCAAACTTTTCTCCCCGCTTCCCCAGAACTTTGAGCGCCCTCGCCGCATCGTTACGATAAACCTCAGCTTGTTCCTCGAGTCCCGCTGCCCGCAAATTATGCTGGACCGTATCGATACTTTTTTTCTCGATGTCAATGAACACGGCCTTTTGCATGCCGCGGCTTAGCGCCTCGATCCCAAGACCGCCCGTGCCTGCAAAAAGATCCAGCACCTGCCCCCCTTCAAAATAAGGGCCGATTATACTGAAAATCGCTTCCTTCACTTTATCCGTTGTCGGCCGTGTGCCCATACCGGGTACGGCTTTTAACGACCTGCCTTTAGCGCTGCCTGAAATTACTCTCATGCTTACGTATTCCCTTTCTAGCTGGCTCATTTACGTTGCTATCGTACCACAAGCTCTAATTGTACACAAAAATTTTGTCTATGGCATGTATAATTTTCCTTTAAAACGGTCATCCTTGAACTATCGACATCAGAGAATGTCGTAGACAACCGCGGAGAAGACTTACGTTTCCCCATAAGCTCTTCGTCCGGTTTCTCCTCTCCCATGAGGCGGCTGCGCAAGCAGTCGCCGTTTAAGTTTGTATAACAGTTCTCGCTAACCATTGATATATATGAATTTATTGAATGGTACAGTTTTTGTACCAAAAAGATCATATTTAATAAGTCTATTTATCTGTACTAAAAAGATCCTGCATGTAAACAAGACCTTGAGGTATTCAATCCGTATGTAATAAATAAAGCTTCTTTTCAAATCCGCCTCTTGCTACGTATTTTTTCACTCGCAGGTTACTGTAGTAAAAAAATGAATACGGACTTTACGTTATAAGGCCATTGTAAGAAGAAAGCACGAGGGAACATCCCCAAGGGCTTTTTATTTCTTCCATTTATTTTCCATTTTGATATAATTGAGAGGTAATTTATTCCATTTATAAGGAGTGTTTGTTCATGAGTCATTCATTAGCTCCAAAATTATCTGAAAAAGAGATTGCCGAAATAGTTGCGGAGGTAATAAAAACACAAAATTTTCAGTTAAACGGTCCGGGAAATGAAAATAAACTTGAATTCGCTTGGTGGGGTTACTGTATTTACTTAGACTACGATAATACGAATACACTTATTAACGCATTAAAAACGGGATCAACAATTGCCGATATAGTAGCACTTTTATTAAACTTGTTTCCAGGCGTTGGGACTATTCTTGGTTTGCTTGTAGGACTTG
Source organism: Paenibacillus sp. GCM10027628 (assembly GCF_042676385.1). NCBI lineage: Bacteria > Bacillati > Bacillota > Bacilli > Caryophanales > Paenibacillaceae > Paenibacillus > Paenibacillus sp. GCM10027628. The sequence continues at coordinate 95,511 of NZ_JBHTHA010000085.1, read as the reverse complement.
TAGCTATACTTCTCCAAGGCTTCTACATCGATGCTATGATTGGTTGTAATGAGAAAGGTAGAGGAATCGTCATAAACAATGCATGGGCTGGATTCACTTGGATTTCTCCGCAATAATTCAATACATAGAGCCCATGGGACTTCTCCTGGGGCTTTTTTTCTTAATAATCTTCCACTATCAGAAAGTAAGGTTCCATATTCGTATCAAAAACGACTATCTGTGGTTAGCAGCATCATAAGCTATATCATTCGTTCTATGTCACGGAGCATAATATCACCTCATGGACATTATATGCGAACGAAATGCGAACATTCAATCTTGGGAGAAAATAAAAAGTTGGACCCCAAACCATTTTTTCTTTTTGTTCCACGGAAATCAAATCGACTTCCGAGGCGGAAATGTTTAAAAATCGGGCTGACAAATCGTAAAATAAAAGTCATAACTTTTCCTCATTAATTTTTGGGGTAATCCCCTTGTCCCTCCTCCTAATTGTCCACGTAAGCAAACCAAAATAGGCTAATACCTTATGTCAACAGCCTACATTTCACATAATATATTTCAATACAAGACTAACACTAAGAGGAGGACGATTAATGGCACACCAACTATATCCCGAAGTAGCAAACGGGGGTTATATGCCGCCATCGCCACTATTCATACCACCGGCACCGTTGCCAAGTACTGCTGTAATGATACCCGGTATCAAATACTGGATACCTAACGTTCCAATGGCAACATACGGAACAAATCCCCAAATGACAGTATATGGTCAACCCTTCCCTCTACAGCTACAGCAATTGCCGAATTATCCTCCATATTATCAAACCCCGCCGCAAATGGTTACAACTCCATGGTGGCAGATGTTCCAACCCAGGAATCTGTACTACTAACCGGCCGCCAACAAAACGCTGACCTTAAATGAAAGCTGCGCCATTTTTTATAAGTACCCCACTGAAATCTTATACTTTAAAGTTAAAAAAATCCCCCGCCAGCCATTCATTAACGGCCAGTAGGGGGATTTTTATTTCGCTATGCTTTTGTCAACTTTTTCAAAGCCCTTCGTATCATTCCACATACGGTCAAATTGTTCAGTAAACGACTTTGCTGTATCCTCGTTATGTATGACCATTAACACTTCGTCATTGTCGTGCTGGCTGCTTTAGAATAATTGTACGAGCCGGTAGTAACAACTCTCTTATCCGACGGTCACTCCGCGCTTCTTTGCTTCTTTGATCGCAGCTACGATATCTGGGTGAGTAAGGCTGTAGATGGCAATATCAAGCGTTTGGGTTGCCGAGTTGATTACATCGATCAATGCTTTCTCAGGATGCTGTCCTGCTTGAGTAAAATAGTATTTAGTATCATTCGATAGTGTTGACTGATCAGTAGTAGATGAGGAATCAAGGGGCTTAGGAGTAGTTGTTTGGGTAGCTACAAGAGGAGCCGGCTGTATACTTGCTGCAGTCTCATTCGATGTTAAAGGAGCTGCTTTTGTGCAACCGGACAAAGCCACGACAATTGTTAGCGATACTAGCGTTAGCGTTGCGCATTAACTCATCTCCTTTGGGTATATAGCCATAGTATTACACTGTTATATGCATGTCCGCAGGCGGTGAATTCAAACAAAAAATCATTTCAAAATTCAACTAAAAGGACCCTTTCCAGGGCCCTCTTCGACGGTGAATAGATTTTCGGAACTTTTGCATTGAACCTTCGTCAGCTCGGCTTACCTCTTCACATTATAGTAGCACAACACTACATTAATGACGTGCGGCACATCCCCTCGCTTCAATAAAGATCCAACTACAACTTCCCTAGTATTGATGAAATGCGACACAACACCTCTCTGTTTCACCGTCGAAAAGTATTATGTCCGATCAGGTTAATGATATTCAAAAAACATAGGAAACTTTACGAACCTCTAATCCGGAAGAAATGTATGTAAAAATTTCGAATGACTAAGCAACTCCGCGACCTCAACAATTTGAATTATAGGGTATAGTGGCTGTAAGGTACCAATAGTCCCATCGCTCCGTTCTCCCTCTGCAGAACTCCCTGGAGCTCACGTACGTCCCGGACGCTTACTTTTCCGTTCTTCACCTGAACAATGCATTTCTTGAGCTTTCCAAATCCATGATGAAAATAATGGATACCATGTATCTTCAAACGCCAATATTCGAGCTTCTGATTTCTTACCTCCGGAAGAAAAAATTTGATTATAATTCCGGTTACTATTGAACGGCGGGTCAAGGTAAATTAGGTCAACCGAATCATCTTTGATGTAGGTTCGGAGCACATGTAAATTATCACCATAGAAAAGCATATTTTTGTCCATCTCAGGTTCCCACCCTTGTCTCCGAGAATGGTATATGATATGGCTGCCAAAGATTGTCCTATTCCCTTAAACATCAAATCCCCACTAGCCAAGGCTAGCGGGGATTTTTGAAAGTTAGTCTTATTTTAATATTTCGCCTTTACCATAGACTGCATCCGCAACTGACGTTTGAGTCTTAAACCCACTTTGATCGTCAGATTTCGCAAAAGCAGTAATAGTCAATAATATCGTGCCTAAGCATGCAAAAATTAATATTGTTTTTTTCATAAAATCACCTCATTTGATGTTATTCAATAATCAGTCTGAACCAACATTCTGTCTTTTAAACAATAAATAAAAATCCCTACTGGCAGCAGCCAGTAGGGATTTAATGCTGAACCCGGAAACTTATTTATTATTTCCCTTCAACAATCCAATAAGCATGATAATTCCTACGAAAATCAAAAAGATGATGCCGCTGTAAAAGAAACTTACCCACATTGTAATTCCCACCTTTGTGTTCACGATTAAGATAAGACATTATATGCTTTAAAATCTAATCATCAGTCTTCAGAAACGAAAAAAGCCCTCAATAGCCAAGTAAGGCATGAGGGCTTTACAATTTTAGTTAGATACTCCAAATGAATCTAAATCAATATTAGATATTTTAGCTAAACCAGTTCCATTTCCCCCTCATGTTAACAACAACCCTCATCTTGACAACAAGGTGTGCGCTGTTTGACGCTATCTTTAAAATAATAAATAATCCGAAAGGCATCATAACCTTTCTTACAAATCGCATGACAGCATACGTACCTCCGCTTATTTTATATGAATTCGTTTCAAGTAAGCTTCTTTCTAAGCAGCTCGTAGCTTTTAAATAGAACTTGCATATGGTCTCCATCTATCAAGTATTTGTCTCCGTCCAGCGCAAAAGCGCTGTCAACGATGACATTGCCGTCTCCCGTATAGCTGCTTACTGGACTCCACACCGCCCCGCTCGTCAAGTAATTCACTTCAACACCCTGAATAGTGCGAAGGTATTGAATGGTTTTTTGTTCGATCCCGGCAATTATCGTGACGTCGATATTTCTACTCGTGATCACATGCCTATGCGCATCTAACTCATCGAGAAATGAATTTTTCACCTGCATCATCTCGTACGTGATAAAACGCATCGGACCCAAGCCGGCTACTAACAAGTAGTCACCAAATGCTTCGCAAGGGACAACGTCCAACAAACTTGGAAAAAAAGTATGAACCGCCCACAACCGATTCGTAGGGTAAAGTTGCCCCAAGTAATCTAAGTACCATTTCATATACAGGTAAACAACATTTACATGGTTATCTGTTTGATGTTCAACGGTTTCCCCTGTCCAGTAGCCATAGTAGACCGGCGATCCGGCATTCGGCGTACATAACTGAATGAGCTGGTCCACATCGTCCTGATAATACGCGCTCTGCACATATGCTCTGGCCTCAAGCCCGCCCATACTATGGCAAATCAAATTAACTTTGCTTGCACCTGTTTTTTGTTTCGCCTTCTTAATGGTCTGAGTAAGATACATACGTGCGGAAACGGGGATCCGCTGCCTCCAATCGTAAAATGCGATAAACAGCGTCTGATTCAGCACGTAACCCATGCTTTCCAATGAGCGAACGAACGGCTCGTAGTAAATCCCAGCAACGCCGAAGCTCCACCCTCCGGTTCCGGGAATAATGACATTGCTCATAGATCCGAACAGTCCGGGAACAAAGATAAGAGGCGTTCTTGGTATGCTATGCGTATACATTCCCCCACCAACCTATTCTTATCAAGCTGCTGTAAAATACCGATTTCTTTCTCAAATTAGAGATTAGGATCACGATCGCTTGTTCACGGTTTTCGTCTAAACTTTTAATATAACTTGGACGATATTCATTATATAACTATTAGTTAAATAGCTTATGTACGACCGAAGAGAGGGGGTGAAAAAACTATGAATATTAGCAGTTCCTCCACTTACACTCCTTACACGTATAGTAGCCCCTTTATCAGCAGCAGTTCATACAGTAGTAATAATAGTGCAAATAGCGATACAACAAATACGGTGACTTCAATAATCAGTACTACTAATCAAAATCAAACGGTTTCGGGAAATATTATTAATCCTTATGTGTATTCAAATCCTTATGCAAACAGCCCATTTAGTCAGCAGACAAATAGCGATTCTAGTGCTACTCCAAACTCAGATCAATTCGATTCTCAAATTAATAGTGGTATCGTGAGCAGTATGATGTCGGGTAGCAATTCATCCCTAACATCAGGCACTTTAGACACATCCTGGATGAATTCATTCGACCAATTATCAAGTATGACAAGCAACGAATTTACGTATATGAACAACAACCCTACATCACCATCAGGACAAAATGTTTTATATACTACAAACTTGATGCAAACGGCATATTCCCAGGCTAGTCAACTATTATCAAATAACACTTCCGGTGGGCAATTAATTAATCAACTTGCTTAGCCAAGTTTAATAAGAAATAAAAGCAACCCCCAGTATTCAGAATTCCGCGGTGGGTTGCTTTTCTCGAACTACATTTTCGCTCTTGAAGTAAGACTGTTTTACTGAACATCAGTGAAAAAGTTCGCTGCCTTCACAATCTCCGATTGAGAAAACGCATTTGTTGCCTTTTGAACCTCCATTTGAATATACTCGTTGTTTAAACCCGAATCCTCACTACTGACTTATAGGAGCATAGCGAATAAAAGCGATGCGGATAGGTGTTGCAGAGTTATCTACCTGAATTCACTTCTCCGAAATGCTTCTGGCAGACCAAAGGCATAGCCCCGAAGCGGGAACACAGTATTATCTGATGTCTTGGGCTTCTTTGAATGCTCATTCAAAAATGCCTATATAGTAGTTTGAATTCTAAATTGTTTAATAATTAGACCAAGGGACATGAGTCCCACAAAGGCAAAACGTGCTATAAGAAGTTCCTTGGATTCTATGAAATACTTTCGATCAATACTAATAATTCATTCAATTTGTTAATTGTATATCTTGGTTCTCCTATAGTCATATCCCAATCCATAAATCCTTTTAGCCAAATCCCATGTAAACCTGCATCAGTAGCTCCCTTTATATCATTTACAGGATGATCTCCTATAAACAGCGTATTCTCCGCAGATGCATTAAGACGTTCTAGCGCAAGATTAAATATACGCGCATCTGGCTTCTTTACTTCTACCTCATCCGATATAATAATCGCATCAAAATAATGTCTTATACCAACTTCATTTATCTTTGCATTCTGAGAATGAACTGACCCATTTGTAATAATTCCAAGCCTGATATTTTTGGCTTTTAAATTATCTAAGATTTCGATTGTACCTTCCATTAAGATTGAGCATTTAAAAAACTCTGAAAACCAATGTTCCAACATTTCTTCTACATCTGTGTTATTATCTTTCAACTTTAAATTTGTCCTTAATTCTTCATATAGTTCTCGCTTCTTACGATAGCCGTCTCGATCAGCCGTGATTATGTATTCAGTAATTTCTTTTCTATTGCCCTCATCAGTTAAATTGATGAAACGCTCAATGAATCGTTCCGTGTAAGCTTGAAAGGCTAATTTACGGTTGATTAAAGTGTTATCTAAATCAAAAATTATGGCATCTATAGTCATTAATTTTAGTCCCTTTAAGGAAATTCTGAAAATGTTTAATCTCTGATTTAATATAATATCCATTCATATCGTACCACATAAAGGTAAGAAATTTATTGAATTATGTTTCTTTACATATTTCGAACCATATTTTCCAACATCGCAGGCACGATCGCTTTGTGAATTTTGCCTACTATAAAAAAGTAGATTTTTCCTAACCGGTTATGAAAATATACGACCGTTGAGACCCTTACATATTGGAATCCGTTCCGCTCGTCCACTGCAATAGACACACGAAAGTCCAAATGTTGATCGTCTTCACCCAGCAATAACTCGCGGGGAGCGCGACTCATGATTTTAAAAATGCCTATCTTGCTTCCCTGTTCCAACGAAATATGCCGCATATCGGATTGGTTAGATGTTTTTAATCCGATCAGACTGACCATTCGGTCACGCAGCTTCATTAATCGGGAAACCCAAGAAGGAACCGACGATAAAAACAATCGGGTTAATGACTCTACATCATGAGTTGATGCAGCAGGCAGCATCGCTTCATAGGAATCTGAATAATGAATACAAGAGAAGGCCTGGATTGCTAATGAATCTCTAGGAATTAAAGCTTTTTCGTTAATGAATTTATTCATCTTAATCCCCCCCCTTCCCGTCATTTACGCCAGTCAAAACGCCTCTCGTATTCTCTCCGCTTAATATAAAATATAAACGGATTCTATTTTCATTCTTATATCTGGTAAATGATAATAATTAAAGTTTTTTTATAAAATAGATGACTAAAGGGACTGATCAGATCATGATGAAAAAAAAGGCCGCACTCCTTAGTACTATCGATAAGAAGGAATCTATATATACTAATCACTTCTTTCAGAAAATAGCACGCACAATTTAATAATATCATACCTCAAAATGGTGATTTATTCGGTTTCTATACCCAGATTGGGATAGAGTATGAAACCACTCACTAAAAGTCGCACAAAAAACTCGCCCATAAGGCCGATGCGCAAGCAGTCGCCGCGTTAAATAGGAATCGTTTTATAACACGCTTATAAGCCCGCTTCTATACGAAGCGGGCTTATGGTCGTTTTGAGCAGGTCATTCGAACAGGCAGCCGGGGCATGGCCGAATACATTATTCTATATGCGTACGAAAGGGTGATCAGTTTAATGACCCTAACCACAGCAATAAAGCGCAAGCCTCCCATACCGAAATTAATCGCCACCATTCCTGTCCCGTCGCCCCTCCACCTTGCCGTGAATTCGATGACCAATCGCATTTATGTGACGAGATTGCAGGATCGGCTCGCCGTCATCAACGGAGCAAGCAACAAAGTCGCTACTACCATCCAGCTCACAAATGCACCTAATTTTGTCGCCATCAACCAGCGGCTAAATCGGATCTATACGTTAAATACTGCGACTACAGGCACCCGCCGTGGTTTTAAGGGCTCCGTCAGCGTCGTTAGCGGACGTACGAATAAAAGTCTGGCCACGATCCCGGCTGGTACGGATTCCTCCGGAATCGCAGTCAATCCGGCCACCGGACGTGTTTATGTGACCAATGCAGGTGACAACTCGCTAACAGTCATCGATGGCATAGCCAATAAACGGATCGCCACGATCAAAGTCGGCGGCACTCCCTTCGAAGTTGCGGTGAACCCGCTGACCAATTTGGTCTACGTAAGTAACTTCTCAGCGGGTACCGTATCGGTTATCAACGGGGCGACGAACAGAGTCGTTGCCGTCGTCAAGGTTGGGAGCGGTCCGGACAGTATAGCCATCAACAAACAATCCGGTCTCGTTTACGTGGCGAACACCAACAGTAACTCGGTATCCGTCATCAATGGCCGGACTCATAAGGTCATCGCTACTGTCCGCGTTGGACTGTTCCCTTCCGATATTCTGGTAAATCCCGTGACCAACCGAATATATACGGCTAATTTGAACAGCAATACGGTAACAGTAATCAACGGGATCAACCATAAGGTGCTTACGACCGTCAAGGTCGGCGAGCAACCCGCTTCACTTGCGATCGACGACGTATTGAATCGGATTTACGTTGCCAACTCCAGCACAAAAAGTCCCAGCGGCACGGTTTCTGTCATCCAGGGCTCATCGAGCATTGTGATTGCCACCATCAAAGTAGGCAGCCTTCCACTGGACATAAAGGTCAATCCCGTGACTCACCGTACCTACGTAGTTAACACAAACGGTACAACGGTTTCCGTTATCAGGTAAACTGGCCTGTATTTCAACAAAAAAGAGACTGCCGCGGCAGCCTCTTTTTCATTTAAGAGATTCAAGCTTCGATGCATGTACGAAATCAACATCAGCTAATTTCAATACTTTATCAAAAAGGTAAATAATGGTATTATTGTTTATGGAAGGAGTGAAGAATGGATGAATAAATGGAAAACATCTGCCGCTTTTATTTTAGCAAATCTGTTATTGTGTACGAACGTGTTCGCCGCCTCAAACAATTTTAATAATTCAGATGCCAAAAATTGGGATAAACCCGCTAAAGGAACCCTGGAAGCCCAAAGAGTTGAAAATAGGCTCCTGTATACCAAGGCAACCATAGAATGGACTTCGGAACAAATAAAACAATTTCAAAGTGATCATTTTTTAAAGCAATTTTTCCCTGCGATTATTTACAAAGTGTCTTCTGGTGACGAACTGAGAGCAAAAGTGATGTACACAAATTTGCCGGGTGCCAAATTCACAAGAAAAGATGCGACGAATGGAGAGGGAGAAGAAATTAAGCTTTCAATTCTCCAGACCTCAGCTCTCATGGAAAATGAGCCCTATTATTTTTTCACGGGATGGCTTCATAAATATGAAGTTTTAGATGGAAATCCAACAGTCTCATTACTTTCTACACAACGATATGCTCAACCGAATGGCAGTCTAAGTGACCTGCCCAAGACACAGGATTCCCTTTTGCAAATTCCCTTCAACGATGCAGAGCTATTAAATATACCTTACACTCCTTCTGAGTCTTTGGATAGTCCTTTTCGTCAATATACTGAGGCCGTCGAGAATAAAAAGGTTAAAAGTTATGCGCAGATAGATTCTAAAGAGAAGCTGGACCAGTTTAAAATTCAATGTGCTGAGACTTTGAAAAAAGCATCGAATGACGAAATTGTTCATTTTGCAATTACTTTTAACAAATATTACGCTAATCCCAATAGCTTGGCTGAAGAATATCATTTAACCCCCTATCAGGTTTATGCTGCTGGAATTACTACGAAGAACAATGAAGAGTACACGTTTAGCTGGTTTGCATCGGACTATGGTGCTATGTACATATTTCCAGCAAACATAGGATTTTCCGATTTCAGCATGACCGAAATGGAAGGTACGGCTCATGTGGAGGATTTAAAGAAATTGAGTAAAGAGACTTTTGTCGATGTTATTGAAATTGAAGATAAGAGCGGCAAACTGCCTACGGGTATCCATTGGCTGAATAATCGATTTAACACTGAATAAGTCGAAGGCTATTAAAAATAAAACCAAAAATAGCGGCGTCTAGAACATGAACTTAATGCTCTAGACGCCGCTTCTATTCATAATCTATTGTTACCCTTCAATATCCGCCCTGCTTAATCCGAATCCTTCGTTTCATCGTCGTCTTCATCCGGTAACGGCTCCAAAGACGTCTCAACAATCGAATCGATCGACGTCTCATGTTTGATCCCAGACACATCTGGTCGACTATGGCCATACAACCTTACATAGATCTGTTCGATCTCCTCACCGGTCAAATCTCCCTGTTTTAGCAGCTCATCCGCAATAGTATGAACGAAGTCAGCGTATTCTCGGACTAGAATCTTAACGTTGAACATCTGTTCTTTCAGCAGCTCGTTGATCTTTGGTCGGAGCGACTTGAGGGCATCGGCTCGAGAGCCTAGTGCAAGCCAACTGAATAGTTCATCGCCCATACCTACCATCCCAAGGTAGGCGCCTGCCAGTTCAGTTGCCTGTTGCAGATCAGAGGTGACGCCGTTCAATTTCTTCCCTAAAAATTCCTCTTCTACGGCCCTGGCTGCCAAGCAAACTTGGATTTCGGCCAAAATTTCTTTATCACTACGGTTATACCGCTCTTGTGTCGGCTTGGTGGCAGCGAGACCAAGTGCGCTGCCGCGACGAATGATGGTAACCTTCCAAACCCTTTCGTGGGGCTTCAGTAGGTACTGGGCCACAGCATGACCAGCCTCATGGTAAGCTACATTCCGCTTCTCGTCCTCACTCATAGAGCGGAGCGGCTGCTTAAGCCCCCACTCGTAAGTCTCCATAGCTGCCCGAAAATCCTCGTAACCGGCAGCCTGGGCGCCTCGCTGGTGGGCAATCACAACCGATTCGTTGACGATGTGCTTGATCTGCGCCGGGCTATATCCGATCGTATCGAGCGCCGCCTTCTCAGCAGTTAGAGTAGTATCCAGTTTTACCTTCTTTAAGTAGTATTGGAAGACATCCACCCTACCATCATAGTCAGGTGCATCCACCCAGAGCTGCCGGTCAAACCGGCCAGGCCGCAGCAGTGCGGGATCAAGTACATCGGGCAAGTTAGTCGCTGCAACCGTTAGCACTGCAGGCCGTTCTGCCTTTTTGCGTCGTAACCCGAGCGAACGGAGCAACTTGGCAAACCAGGAGTTGTCGATGTTCGGCGGATCCATCTGAAGAAGCAGTTCATTGAGCAAGCCGGATCCGCCACCCATGCCTAGCAGCATTCCTCCACCGCCAGCTTGCCGCCTCATGCCGATCGCGTCGATCTCATCGATGAAGATGATGCAAGCGCCGTATACTTTCGCAAGCTTTCGAGCCTTCTTATAGAGGCCCATCACCTTCAGATTGCCGACGCCGAAGAACATGTTCTGAAAACTGGGGGCCGAGGCATAAGCAAAGGGTACCTGTGCTTCGTTGGCGATCACCTGCGCCAAATAAGACTTACCTGTCCCTGGCGGCCCGCATAGCAGGAAACCCCTGATTGCCTCGCCGCCCATTTCCTTAAATTCCTTGACTCCTTTAAGCAGAGTGACGATCCGCTTTGCATTTTCAACGATTTCGGGATTACCCCGATAATCGTTCCATGTGGCGCCAGTCTCCCCGGGTAGAATCCAGTACGTTCGGCCCCGAGCAAGAAACCAGAAGAGGGCTACGAACTGGATGATCATGAACAATACGGCGAAGAGCAACTGCATCAATACGCTAACAATGCTCAAGGCGATTCCCCAGGATGTCGGCCCTCCTGCCCACAACATCACGCCGATGAAGACGAGGGCTGCGAGCCAGAGGATGAATATACGCCACTTTATCCACTGATATCTCCTCATGGCCTCACTTCCTTTATGGAGTGTTAGGACTATTCTATGAAAACCCATGGCCTTCCTAGAAGGAAGGCCACAAAATTATTTATTGGAATTTTCTTTTAATGTCCAATAAATATTTGAGAATGACAGCGAGACCGAAAATGAAATATAAAATCATAAGAATCCAACCAGTAGGATCAATTGCACTCATAGATACAATAATTGTCAATGGGAGCACATAGTATAGGACATCTTTCAAATAGCCTAATACAAATGTCGGGTCAAAAGAGCCAGCCCAGAAGGATCGGAAAAAGGCGATTAGAAAATCGATGATCATCAGGCCGAATATGGCCCATAACGTATAGATCATCCAACTTGAAAGTGAAAATGTCATTTATCATCACCACCTTTGTACATACTATGCTAGGAAAACTATCAGGTGCGGATAAAATTAAATTTCAAATCGGCTATTCTTATATGCAATAAAGGTACAAATGAGCAGATTTTACCCTACTTTATGCGAACTTACATAAAATAACGCTTTTGATACAATCTATAGATGAATTATCATTATTGGAGGAATTCACTTGAATCTATTTCACCTGGGTTACATACTTGTTCTAACAGTTCCGTTCGTAGTGGTCATCATTGGAATGGGATGGTTTATTTATCACCGGCGCAAAAGAAAGGCCCGCTAACGACCATTCGATCAGTTGTCTCGAAGTATAATAATTTCTCCAAAAAAATGAGGCTGTCCCATAAGTAAAAATTAAGTAGAATTGGGACACGTCTATTAATCAAAAAAATGCATTTTTAAATGAACAAAGGAGTTAAGCGGCTTGCATGTGCTTAACTCCTTTGTTTTTTTCGTCTATTGCGGCTTTCTTCAGTAGGTTGTGGGCAAGCGAAAGCCACCCGACCTCCAGACTTACTTTGGGTAAGCCTCGAAGCAGGAACCTTTTGAATCCACGGTTGTTCTTGATATCACCAAACACAGGCTCCGGCTCGATCATTCGTCGAATCGCTAGCGCGTAACCTTCTTCACTACGAAGTTTTTCGCGCGCTTGGTTCTTTAATCGCAAATAGTTCATGCTCACTTTGACTTCGCGATTACCTTCGGCTTTCGTACACTTCGGTTTCAACGGGCATCCTTCACAACTTGTACTCCGGTAATGACGGTGCTCGATTTCGTATCCACTTACCGTTTTTTCCTTACTCACTTTGCGGAAATGGAGGGTTTGTCCCGCCGCGCATGTCCACGTATCCTGTTCGGTATTATACGTCCAGTTGTCAATTTTGCTGATATCCTTTTGCCATGCCTTGCTTTTCTCACGGTGGTATGTGCTGTATTTGACGACAGCTTCAAATTCGTTTTGCTCTAAATAGTCGTAGTTCTCTTCGCCACCGTATCCCGCGTCAGCGATGATGGTGCTTGGCAGTTTGCCGAGTGCAGCTTTTACTTTTTCAAGATGAGGGATTAGACAACGCGTATCTGTAGGCCGCTGGTGTACACTGTAACCGAGGATGAATTGGTTTTCGGTACCAATTTGCACATTGTAACCCGGCTTGAGCTGACCGTTTCGCATATGGTCTTCTTTCATACGCATGAACGTGGCGTCTTTATCCGTTTTACTATAGCTATTTCGATTTCCTAAAATTTCTCCATGAGATTCATATTTTTGGAGGCGAGGGAGCAAGTCTTTTCGTAGTATGCGCACGGCCTTTTTCAGTGGCTTGTCCTTCGGCTTTTCTTTCAGCTTTTCCTCCAGTTGCTTGACTGCGTTCTCGAGCTTTTCACTTGTAATCTTCGAGGATTCGCCAAGCTCACAGAGGTCTCGTCCATCATTAACACGTTCTTCTTGTTTCTCGGCTTCTTCGATGGTGGCAAACAGTGTTTGCACTTTTTCCTGGAGCTTTGCCTTTTGCTTAACAACAGCTTTACCCCAGACAAACGTATACCGATTGGCATTTGCTTCAATCTTGGTCCCGTCGACAAAGTAGTGTTCAAGTTTCACGTAGTTCTCGTCGGCCAGAAATTGAAGAACCGCGGTAAACACGGTCTCCAGCACGGCTTTCATCCGTTCGGAGCGAAAACGATTGATGGTGCGGAAGTCGGGCTGCTGTCTGCCAGCGACCCACATGAACATGACGTTTTCACGGACAGCCTTGGCGATCTGGCGGGAGGAGTAAATACGCTGGGTGTAGGCGTAGATGATCACTTTGGTAAGCATCTTAGGGTGATAGCTGTCACGTCCGCCTCCGGGATAAGCAGCGTCAAAGATGACGTCGTCCAGACGGTCCACTGCTGCATTGACGACGCGAATGAGATGATTTTGAGGAATGTCTTCCTCCAAATCCATTGGCAGGCAAAGTTGATTCATGGTATATTGAATGTACAAAGAAACCGCTCCTTTTGTAATGGTTGGTCGCACTTCCATTTTACCAAAGAACGGTTTCTTTTGTTTACAAAAAAATGAGAGGCTATCCCCAGTCATTCTATGACTTATGGGACAGCCTCTTCCAAGTATATATATGAAAAGGGGGGTCTGGTAATTAATATACACCCCTAATATTAATCTAGGCTGAAATTCACATTACAGTTATATAACAAAATACGTCTTTTTGATAAATAGAAAAAAGGCTACTCCAATTCGTAGTTTCTACTACTCTGGAGATAGCCTCTTTGGATTTACTTCCCACGTTTTCTTGTGTAGTACAGAACACCCAAATAGTGCGCACCAGTGAACAAGGTGAGAATTCCGAAAAACAACAGGAACCCGCCCTGGCGATCACGGAAAAACAACTGGACCACAAAAAGCGCAAGTGAAATTTCGGTCCAGAGCAATGTTCTTTTTTTGAGCTGTGTCAGATCGGCTGTAGATTTGCTTATTTTGCGGAGATTCATGAAGGTAAGTCCACCAAGTACAACAACACCGATGATGATAACAAGAATGTAACCCGAATTACCCGACATGCGAATCCCCCATTTTCCTATGTTTGTTTCATATTAATATCTAAGATACATGCATTGCAGTCATATGTCTAATAGGAAAAAGGAGTTCCGTCATCCAATGTTGAATAATTTTGAATTGCACGTCCCAATATCATCCAATGAGGTGTAATTTTATGACAGAGGAAATTCTTTTTAGAGACATAGAAGAAGCCGATATTCCGCAGCTAATGGACATCTACAATCATTTTGTGATGCACACAACGGTTTCTTTTCATACGGAACCCGTGACGTTGGCCGAGTTCACTGAAAGTGTAATTCATCCGAACCCGCGCTATAAAACCTTTGTAATTACGCTAAACGGCAGCCTGCAAGGTTATGTCCAAGTGATGCCTCACAAGAAAAAGCAAGCTTATGAAACTTCAGGCGAAGTTACGATCTATTTGGATCCGAAATGCGTCGGAAAAGGCATGGGTACAGCCGCACTACGGTATATCGAGACCTTCGCCAAGCAAAACGGCTATCACGTGCTGGTCTCTACGATATGCTCGGAAAACATCCCCAGCATTCAATCATTCACGAAAAACGGCTATTTCCAGTGCGCGCACTTTCGCGAAGTTGGCTATAAGTGGGGTAGATATCTTGATATAGTAACTTACCAAAAAATCATTTAGAGCCTTTCAGGACATGAACAGGGTCCATTTCATGCCCCCATTTGTCGTTTGCCATAGACCGTTCGCGCTCTGTATCCAGCCATTCACGGAAGAAATAAAGTTCATTTGCAAGCTCGTATCCATTGGGTGCAGCGTTCGTGGAAATGTGTGCAGGGTCCATGAATTCCCTCCATCACTTGTCCGCAGAAGCACCCATTCTGACTCTGGTGATATCTCCTTATTTTGCAGGAGCAACCAGCCGTTAAGGGAACTTGAAAACGAAACGGCTTGGGGGGCTAATTTGTCGGGTAGTTTCCCGACCTCCTGCCACCGTTCTCCGTCAGACATTCGGTAGAGGACAGCAGTTGCTCCCCCCTTATTAGGGGAAGCTACAAACCAGCCTTCGTTTGGCGATATGAATGTAAGTACACCAGCGGCTGCACCAGGAAGTGGTATTCGGCTAGATACGGACCAAGTCAGTCCCCCGTCCAGCGTTTGCAGCAATACCATGTCGCTTGTGGTTTGCAAAGCAATCAATCCGTTCTGACGATCAAAAAATCGAAAAAAAAGATTTCCCGTTAAACCGCTGAATCCCGGTATGCTCCGGGCAATGACTTCCCAAGTAAGTCCACCATCAGAGGTAAGACGAAGCTCCGACTTTCGATTAAGCGACTCTCCGGTAAGCAGCCAGCCCGTCTGGTCATCGAGAAATGAAATCGCATGCATGCCGGTCGAAGGAGCAAGACTGCTTACTTTACGCCAAGATTTCCCACCATTATCCGTCTCTAAAACAGAAAGATCCTCTAAAAGCGATTCAACCCCAAACCCATGAAGCTCATCCACAAATTCAACAGAATTTTTTGTTTTTAGCGCTGGAAATAATCCCAGCCCCTGCTCTCCATTTCCGGATACTCCTGATTGTTCATCTACGGTGATGGCTGCCCCTGAAGTAATTGAGATTGCTGACGCAAACTTAGGCTTAGAAAGTGCCGTCTCCCTAGGAACAGAAGAGGATCGTTCATGATGCATACAGCCCGCGCATAATAGAAAAAAGAGGAAGAGGAAGAGGAACAGCAACTTTTTGTCCAATGTAGCCATATGGTTCACTCTCCTCGTCATAGTTGGTTATAGTATAAGTAATGACGGCACGATCTAGAAAATGGTTCAAGCAGGGGAAAGTGAAATATTTCCACTGGATAAGATACCCCGGCTCAGCAAACCCTAGAAAGAATCTAGCGCTCGGGGGGATGGATATGATGAGATTGGTATGGTCCTTCGCTATAGTCTGCCTTTTACTCGCGGGATGCGGAGTTTTCAAAAGCAAGCCTGATCGCGAGCACCAGTTCGCTCAAGATTCCGGGGAACAACTACTCTTGCCAGAGGATAAACATGAATCAGCGTTACGTTTAGAAAACAACCAAGGACCTGAAACAACATCTTCACCCGTACCGAATATTGGCTCCAAATCGGCCTTGCCAACGCCATCGGTGCCAAAAGTTACTCAGCCGGAACCGACGCCGAACTCTGCAACGCCAGTACCGAGCCCTGCCCGAAAAGGGAATGCAAAAAAAGCTATGCCTCAACCGGAAGCATCCAAAAAACCTGCTGTTCCTGTTCAGCAAATTCAAGGGCAAACACACAGTTCAGGAAGAAGATTAACCCTGTCTCAACTGGCAGTGAAGTACCCGGATACATTTAAACTGCGAGGGTCTTCCCGTGAAAAAAAAGTGGCGCTAACCTTCGATGATGGTCCTGATTCCCGCTTTACGCCGAAAGTGCTGGATGCGCTGAAGGCTAATGAGGTCAAGGCAACGTTTTTTTTGCTTGGTGCCAAAGCAAGCGCCCATCCCGACATGGTCAAACGGATTGTTCGAGAAGGGCATGTCATCGGCAATCACTCCTACAGCCATGCCAATATGCCCAAACTTACAGTTGAAAAGTTTCAAAATCAAATCGAAAGTACCGAAAACGTATTGCAAAGCCTGACCGGTTATGCGCCGAAACTCATTCGTCCGCCCTACGGAGCAATCAGTGAGGAACAAGTCAAATGGGTGGCGGATCACCATTATATGATTGTAAATTGGAACGTTGATTCGCTTGACTGGAAGTCGTTGAAATCGGAGCAAGTGCTGCAAAATATCATCAAACAAACCAAACCAGGCTCCATCATTCTTCAGCATTCTGGCGGAGGAGACAGCCAGGATTTGTCTGGGACCGTACAGGCCATAGGGCCGCTAGTAAGTAAATTGAAAGCGGCAGGCTACACGTTCGTCACCGTTCCGGAGCTGCTGCACATAAGCAAAAGCAAATAAGCCGGATGCGTATCCTAACGGATACACCTCCGGCTTATTCTCATTCCAGCTTAGAAATCCTCAACTTGATGTCTCGGATTTGCTGCAACTGCTGCTGGGCAGTCTCGGGACTCCACGCCCCCTCACCCATCAGCTGTGCCAGTGTTAACTCGAGCCGACGCTTCTCATTCGCTTTCGCTAGAAGTTCCGGAGAGCCCTCTTGCTCCCTCACCCGCTTCATTTCCTCATACTCGTCGTAAGTTCCCGCGAATGCGATCGGACCCTGATCGTCTCCAAGCCAGAGCAGTTTCCGCGCCAGTTTACGAACAAAAAAGCGGTCATGCGATACGATCACCATCGCACCCGGATAATTCATTAGCGCCTGCTCAATGCGTTCTCTCGTATCGATGTCCAAATAATTCGTAGGCTCATCGAGCACCAGCAGATTTGCTCCGCTGAAATAAAGCTTCAAGAAGGCTACTCTGCATCTCTCGCCCATACTCAGTTCGCCGATGCGCTTGCGCACGTCTTCACCTGAGAAGAGGAAGCAGCCAAGAATCGTGCGAGCCTGCGTCAGCGTCATGGCAGGCAGAGCCAGCAGACTGTCCAGCAGCGTCGCTTCGTCGTCAAGATGATCGAGCTCCTGCGAGAAATAGCCGATCGACGTCTGGGGATGCTGCCGCACAATGCCGGCAGTAGGCTCTAGTTCGCCGACGAGCAGCTTCAGCAGCGTCGTTTTGCCGGAACCGTTGGGGCCGAGCACAGCCAAACGTTCGCCGCGATCAACGCTGAGGCTCAGCTCAGCGAACAGCTCACGGCCGCCGGCATAGCGGAAAGCGGCGCGCTCCACCCGCACGAGCGTATGCGAAGCAAAGTCGCTCGCGCGAAGCTTGACTCTGAGATGTGCCGTTTCCCGCGGCTTCTCTACACTGTTCGCCTCCAGGCGCTCCAGCTCTTTCATCTTCGCGTTCATCCGCGAGACATGCGTCCCTGCACGCGCCTGGAAGTAGCCTCGCTGTATCGGCACTTCGGCCATCCGGGCGCTTTTCTCGCCCTGATGAAACCATTGCCGATACGTGCGTATGCTCTCCTCCAGCTGCTCGCGGAGCTGCTGCTGCTTGCGGTAGAGCTGCTCCTGCGAAAGCAGCTCAAGTTCTTTCTGGCGGGTATAGTCGCTATACCCGCCTTTGTAGCGCCGGCTGCCTGTGGGCATCAGCTCGACCAGGCAAGTCGCCACACGATCCATGAAATGGCGATCGTGAGAGACGAACACGACGGTGCCCGGATAGGTGCGAAGCCAGGCTTCGAGCCAATCGAGCGACGCCGCGTCGAGGTGGTTGGTCGGCTCGTCGAGCAGCAGCAGCTGCGGCTCGCGCACCATGAGACGCGCCAGTTGGGCGCGCGTCTTCTGTCCGCCGCTCAGCTGGCCGAGCGGCTGTTCCCACAGCTCGCGGCCGAGCCCGAGTTGAAGCAGCTTGCGCTCCACTTGGTTTTCCCAGTGATAGCCGTCAAGCCCTAGGTAACGCTCTGCCGCCTCCTGATAGTCGGCAAGCAAGCTCTCCATGTCAGGAGCCGATGCATCCTGCATCCGCGCCTCAAGCAGCTTCAAACGCTGCTTCGCGGCACTATGCTCCGGGCTGCCAAATTCCACATAAGCATGTGTGGTCAACTGCTCATCTGCCTCTGTCAGCTGCCCCATCCAGCCCCAAGCCTCCAATGACAGTCTGCGTTCAACAGTACCCCGATCAGGCTGCAGCGTGCCTGCTAATAGACGGAGCAGCGTCGTCTTGCCGAAGCCGTTGCGGCCATAAATGACCATTCGATCACCTGCGTTTACCTCGATCTCCACCCGTTCAAATAGCGGTTTCCCTGCAAATTCCTTCGTCATATTCATCGCTTTTAAAAGTAAAGTCATAGGCTCGTGTCCTCCTAGAATTCTAATGCAAAAAACCGCAAGCCAGAGCCTACGGTCAGGAAGAACGAAATATAAGGAAGTTACATATGCACCAAAATAAGGCTCCTGAAGGAGTCAGTCACTTTAGACATAAGTATCCTACTCGCTCTACCTGAAAAACGTAGAGTCTGCTTATCACGATAAATTCGTTTAGCAGAAATGAGTTAGGCTACATACTTCATCGGTCTAAAGTACCTCCGGGTTCTTAAAGATAGTCTCATTTTATCATATTCATGACGGCTCTCAATGGAAAGAATCGTTATAGTCATTATTTCAAAACATCTAGAGCGTATGATGTTCTACACTTACATGCAAATCTTGCAGAACGGAGATGTTTGCTGTACACTTTAATTCGTAATAATTACTAATTTAATATTTGGATGGAAAGGAGTTTTTCCGTGTCCAAAGTTCCCGTTATTGTATTGAGCGGTTTTCTAGGCAGCGGCAAAACAACGCTTCTCTTGCGTATGCTTCAGGAATCCGTTTCATTCGGAATCACACCTGCCGTCCTCATGAATGAACTTGGCAAACAGGATGTCGACGGTCATTTGCTGCAAGCTTCCTCGCCTGAGCTCAATGTTGAAAAGCTGTTGGATGGTTGTATGTGCTGCAGCAAAAAAAGTGAAATCAGCGACTCTGTCAAGCAGTTGCTCGGCCGCAAGCCCGACGTCATCCTCATTGAGCTGACCGGGGTAGCCAATCCGGAGGAAATCATCGATGCGTTGACGGAACCTGCGCTGCTCCCCTATGTAAAGCTGCAAACGGTTATCACTGTCCTGGATGCCGAACACGTGCTCGAGTACAACAGTATCTTCGCTTCCGATCGCGAGCTGGTACATACGCTTCGCAGGCAGATGGAAGTCGCCGACCTGCTGCTTTTAAACAAAATCGACCTTGTTTCCGAGAAACAGCGTCAAACGATTGAGAAAACCATTCGCAAATGGAATGAGCGCTCTTTGTTACTGCCAACCACTCACAGTCAATTCGATTTGAAGCTTATTTTCGGCCCGCTGCAAGATCAAGTGATTACTGCCCCCGCCGCACCATCCTTAAAGCGTAAATTTCAAGTTGTAAGAAGTGTGCGGGCAAATAACCAAGCAGCCGAACATAATATGTCTTATTCCCGCATTCAAACGATTACGCTTTCTGCGGATTTTCCGCATCTCCTAACAAAGCGCAGTGTGGAACGTTTCTTAACGAAACGAGGGGATTTGCTTCTGCGCGCCAAAGGCTACTTCTCGTTCGGTTCGGGAAGCGAAACCTTTTTGATGCAGTTTTCCGGCAAACGCACCAACTGGCAGCCGTCATCCTTTACAGCAAAGCCTTATCTTGTGCTTATCGGCATGGACCTAGATATGGAGACACTGGAGCACGAATGGCAAAAACATATCACGGATTCGGCCTTATAGCTTTCGTCGCATAAAAATAGAGCAAGCCTGCTTGTGATAGCTCAAGCAAGCTTGCTTCTTTTATGCAAGGATCGTCAGGATTTGAATAAGCCGTTCCTTACTTAGATCAACAAATTCATTATGTATTTTGACTAAAGGACTTCCCGTGTCGTGCGGGTTGATATAAACCACTTCACCTCGGCGGCCGTCAGTGAGAATTACCTGATTGCCGACCAAATGACGAGTAATATGCTCCAAAAAAACGGATACAATTTCCGGCTCAAATTCACCGAACGTTCCGCCGCGCATTTCTGTAATCACTTCGTGAAAGGGCATCGGTTCATGGTAGGGACGTTTGGAAGTCATCGCATGAAAAATATCGGCAACCGCCACAATCTTGCTGAACAGATCGATCTTATCTTTTTTTAACCCGTTCGGATAGCCTCTGCCATCCTCTCTTTCGTGATGCTGCAAAGCGACAGCGGCAACACGGGGACCTACGCCGACTGTGTCTTTAAGCATTTCATAGCCATAAAGGCTATGTCGTTTTATAATTTCATATTCTTCCCGCGTCAGTTTTCCCGGCTTGTTTAGAATTTCTAGCGGAATTCTGACTTTTCCTACATCATGGAGAGTTGCTGCGAGGCTGAGCGTCGTTAGTTCATTAGCACTGAGATTCATCCATTTTCCGATTAAAGTTGCCAGTACGCCTACACCGATATTGTGCTGGTGGGTATAATCGTCCTTGGCACGAACCGCTTCAAAAAGCTGAAAAATGTTCGCATTTTCGGTCATTTGCTGTACAGCGGGGACTATTTCTTCGCGAATTTCGAGCAGAGGAATTTTTTTAGTTATCTGTATCGTGTTAAATAACTCCTTCGCGTGCTGTACGACTTGCTTCATACGGGTTTCACTTGAAACCGCGGCGATTTCCGCTTCCTCTTCAATCATGATTGAAAACGGATCAATCCGATGCATCCGCAGAAGCTCGAGCTCTTCGCTGCCTAGTATAGACCGGGCTGGAAGAAGAACGAGCCCGACTGAATTAACAACGTCCTGTTTAAGTCTTCTCCCTAAAAAGCTCTTCATTTGGCGCAAATCTCCTATGTGCGAATGATTTCCCCAAATTGTAAACTATACCTTACAAAATTAATATTCAAATTTCATCAAATTTTAACAAATTTTCAATTAAGAAAATTTACATTTTTTACCACACTACATAGTTCCCCAATCTTTGCTACTCATGGTTCTTAAGGTTCATCTACCATGGGCGATCCGGTATGGAACTTGAAAATATGTCCTATATCGCGATCGAGCTTCATACGTTATAATAGTAATTATTATCATTAAGGAGTTTATCACCATGCCATCTACTATTTTCAGGGTAAGCCTGCATGCCATCACTGCAATTTGCTTCCTCCTTATTGTATTGATTGTGTTGAATCGGGATATTCCACAGCTTTCTATCCTTACTGCGGATCAAATTCAGTCTTTCAAAACCGTGTTCATCAGCATCCTATTGGAAGCTATCCCCTTTGTTTTGTTAGGTGTACTGCTCTCTGCACTGCTTCAAACACTAGTATCCGAACAAACGATCCGACGATGGATTCCATCGAACCCATTCTTGGGCATTTTGTTTGCCTGCTTGCTAGGCATTCTTTTTCCTATGTGCGAGTGCGGAATGATTCCTGTCGTTAGAAGGCTCATTCTGAAAGGAATGCCCGTGTATATTGCGGTTGTTTTCATCCTCACGGGACCGATTATCAATCCGATTGTGTTCGCCGCCACTTTCATGGCTTTTCGCAATCATCCTTCTATGGCCTACTCCCGAATGGGACTAGCCTTTGCGGTTGCCGCCGTCATTGGTGTGCTGCTTTACCGGTTCGTAAAAAGCAATCCGTTGCGCCTAAGCCGAGCCCACTTTTCCAATCAAGAGTCATTGGAGGGACATCAGCATCAGGGCAACAAGTTCACTTCTTTTTTCGTGCATGCGTCGGATGAGTTTTTTGAAATGGGGAAGTATCTCGTATTTGGATCTCTGCTAACGGCTATCATTCAGACCTTTATGCAACGGGAAAGCCTGGTTGCCATCGGACAAGGACCGGTAAGCTCGCATTTGTTTATGATGGGCTTTGCGTATGTGCTGTCCTTATGTTCGACGTCAGACGCCTTCGTAGCCTCATCATTTCAAACGACATTTACCTCCGGTTCCCTGCTGACGTTTCTTGTATTAGGTCCGATGTTGGATTTCAAAAGTACGTTGATGATGTTATCCGTATTTAAAGCTAAATTTGTGCTCGTCTTGTCGGTGCTGGTGGCGATAACCGTACTGGCTGGATCGTTGCTTTGGGGGGTCTTTTCATGAATGTGACTGAAAACCGGGCGGTAAGCTTTCACTATCTGTTCCGCACTTTGATTTTACTTGGCTTCTCGACTTATATCGTGTATTTAGCCAAGTCGGATTCGCTCCAATTTTACATAGCCCCGCGTATGATGATCTATGTCAAATGTGCGGCAGTTGCGTTGTATGTCATCGCCTGTTTTCAAGGCTATGCTGCACTTCGCGCTTATTGGGGCAAGCAAATCGCATGCGACTGCGAACAGCCTGTTTCCCGCTCAACCTTCCGCAGTACGGTTTCCTATGGACTTCTCGTTCTGCCTTTATTAATCGGCTTCCTGTTGCCCGATACCGCGCTGGGCAGCGCTATGGCTTCAGCCAAAGGGATGAATCTTTCTGCAGCGAAATCGACGGCCAGCAAACAAAGCGCTGAAGTCGGGACAAATAACGTAACTCCTGCCGGCTTATCGTCTGATACTAAAGCTGCCGTCACGGCTTCCCCAAGCCCTGCTGCAAGCTCAAGTCCGAAAGCAGAAGCCGCCTCTCCTGTTCCGGCTAGTTCAGGAAAAGATAAAACTGATGCGGAACTGCAGCAAATGTTCCATGCCGATAATGAGTGGGATGAGGACTTTTCCAAGCTCGGGATGCGGCTTTATAAAAAAGATGTCATCGTCGTCAAACCATCCATTTTCATGGAAATCCTGTCGTCGATCGACTTGTTCAAAAACAATTTTATCGGTAAAAAAATTGAACTCAGCGGGTTCGTTTACCGCGAAGACAATATGAAGAACAACCAATTTGTTGTTGGCCGCTTCGCAGTCAGCTGCTGCTCCGCAGACGCTACGCCATACGGGGTGATGATCGATTTTCCAACAGCCCAAAACTACACCAAAGACACTTGGGTGAAAGTCACAGGTACGATCCAAAACGGCACATATAACGGAAATGATATTTTCATGATTAAAGCTACGCAAATAGAAAAAATCACTGCACCGGATTCTCCGTACATTTATCCTAACTTTGAACCACTTAAGGAATTAGATTAATCAAACAACAAAAACCGCCAAGGAATCATTCAACCTGGTCCAACGGCGGTTTTTTCATGCAAGTATTTGTGATTACCTTATTCCTCTGCTAATTCCAGTTTGCGGAGCGCGCCTCGTACCGCATCTTTGGAAAAATTTTCACCGATAAATACGGCTACATCAGGCACATCGCCCTGCGGCGTAATTTTCACGAAATCCATCTCACGGTACGCGAATTGGAACAAAAAGCGGCTTGCCGTATCTGAAAAACTGAGGATCCCTTTGGCGCGGTATACTTCTTGAGGCAGCTTGCTGACAAATTCTTCGAACGCATTGCTATCTACCGGCCGCTCAAAAAAATGCGTATACGCCATGACGTGACTATGAGTGTGATGATGGTGCGCATCGCCATGTTCTTGAACGTGGTTATGTTCATGATCATGTCCTTCGTGCCCATGGTCATGCTGCTCAGCCATTTGGCCATTCCGGCTAGGCTCCCCTTCCTCCAAGTCATCGATCAACCGCATATCGATTTGACTGAATACAGTGTAATGGCATGAAGCGTATGGATTCCATTCATGAACAAGAGCGTCTACCTCCGCTAAATCCTTTTGCGGCAGCAGGTCTGTCTTATTTAAAAGCAGTAAGTTCGCGCAGCGAATCTGCTCCTGCATAAGACGGTATGTTTTCCCTCGGCTTGTCCGGCTTAACTCCAGAAGCTGCGGCGCATCGACAACCGTAATGATAGCCTTGAGCTCAACGGGAAGAACGAGCGAGGCATCCGTCACCTCATCAATAATTTCCATCGGGTTCGCAATACCCGTCGACTCAATAAAGATAAGATCTGGCTGTTCATTCAGCACGAGCTCTTTCAGCGCCAGTGCCAGATCACCTCTGCTGGAGCAACAAATGCAGCCGCCAAGTAACTCTGACATCGGTATTTCGCTGGCGATTAACTGACCGTCCAGATTGACTTCGCCGATCTCATTCATAATTACAGCCGGCTTACGTCCCGCTTCCGTATAATGATCTATCGCTTTGGTTAATAAAGTCGTTTTGCCGCTTCCAAGAAAACCCGACAAAACGTAAACGGTAATTCGTTTTTGCACTACCACAACCATCTTCCTCCCATCCTGCACCAAAAAATAAGCGAAAAGCTTTGTTACATTTCCTATTTTTCATTATTCGTAAATTTTACATTTTAGTCAAGAGCTTTATCACACTTTTTGTATCGTAAATTTGGCTAGGAGGATTGGCCATTTCCCCACATGTTGAGCTAGAAATGGAAGAAGTCTTCCACCTAACATGCCTTTTTCCGGATCCGCAGGCTTCAGAGGCAGATCCAATCGTTGGTACAACAGATTTGACGCTTCTTCCACGAGCGCCAACGCTAGATCATCAGGAACTGCTTCGCTAATGGATTCAAATCTCGGCAAATACAGCTCATTGATTGGCGCCGACAACTGATGCGCGGCCAAATTCTCAGAGGTCATGACCTCGTTCATTCCCGACTGAACATGACCGGCGATCTCAGTATCAAACGCATGAGGAATGCAATAGATTTCAAGCGCTAACGCGGCCATATAGATCTCCCGAAGCAGCTCATCCTCTTTGGCTTCCGATAGTGTAGGCTCCGTTAAAAAAGCGGCTATGACAGGCTTTATCGTTTCCCAATTGTTTTCAATGCTCTTCATCGTAAACTGCATCATGGCAGCAGCTGCTTCTACAGGTGTGATTTGCTTCTTCTCTTGATTTTGCATGAAGTTAATCCTCTTCTCTCTTAAATCGTAAGAAAATCTTTATTGTGTAAAATGAATCGTTAATTCAATGATTTCCGAACGGCTGCCGAGGCGGACCGGCGGACCCCACGTACCAAATCCCGAGGATACGATCGCATGAAGGTTCCCCTTACGCAAATAACCCCAGTCCAGCTCAAACAGCCGCCTTGTGATGAGATGGTTCGGCGCCATCTGACCTCTATGGGTATGACCCGATAACATAACATCCACGCCAGCCTCAGCCGCCTTATCGAGATGATAGGGCTGATGATCCATGACGATAATCGGTTGTTGGGCCTTCACTTCTTCCAGCAGAGCAATCAAGGGTTTGCGCCCGTCGGCCGTTCTTTCGACTGTCTTGTCTTTTCTGCCGACAATGTATAATCGATCCGCAATATGCACGACCTCATCCATAAGCACACGAATACCAATTCCTTTCATCTGCTCCACGAACGCGGGTATATGCCCGCCGATATACTCGTGGTTACCCAGCACGGCATAAATGCCGAGCGGTGCTTGCAACTGCCCCATTAAACGTCCCATATCATAACGGATAAAAGGTGCAATATCATCGTCAATGATATCTCCAGGCAAAAGAATCAGATCCGGCTGCAAACGGTTAACTTGATCGACAAGCTTGCGCAAATGACGATTGCCAACGATGTTGCCCAGGTGGATATCGGAAGCTACCGCGATGCGAAGCTGTTTCCAATCCCCGGCCTTTTTGGGAAGCGTAACTTCATACTTGCGAATGACAGGACTCTTTGCGTTGTAGATACCAAGAACCATAATAAGGCCAAAAACAAGTAAGTCAAGCCACCCCAAAAGTGGGATGAACGTATTTGCAGGCACGGAGGTGTAATAAAGAATGACGGCCGCCAAATCCGTAAGCGGCAGCAATAAGATGCCATATTGCATCACAGAGAACCAGTACGAACCGATAATTTTAAAAATTCGTGACACATTGGCATGCCATATTTTCGATCCGAACCATGATAGTAAATACGAAAATGCCACTAACCATAAGCAAATCCAATAAATAATTCCGTTAAACCAAGGCCCCAGCAAATGAGTAAGAAATACTTGAAGATGCCACCCAATATAGCCGTTAACGCCTAACACAATGATCATAAAGGTTGCAATTCTTGCCGACATACGTGACCTCATCCTAAGTGACTCACCCATTTCTTCTTCGCTTCATCCAGCTTTATAACAGCAATCTTAACTCCTCAATGCACGATTCGTCATCATTGCGTACATTGCCAACCCGGCTTGCAACGGGATACGCGAGCATTTCGTTCGCCGGATATGGTCTCAAAAGCGACCTCAACGCTTCTGTGTTCGTGGTTCGCCGGTCCAACCAAGCCGCTTCTGCCTCGCGCGGTAAAATGACAGGCATTCGGTCATGAATATCGGCTACCAGTTCATTGGGTGTCGTCGTCACGACCGTGCAGGTTGAAATTTTCTCACCATCCGGAGATGTCCACGTGTCATACAGTCCCGCCATGCTGAAGATTTCCTTGCTTTTGAGCATAATACGCATCGGCTGTTTTTGCTTGCCAGTACCTTTCCATTCGTAGAATGAGTCGGCTGGAATTAAGCAGCGTTTGCGTTGAAACGATGAGCGGAAAGCCGGCTTTTCAGAGAGTGTTTCGGCTCGCGCGTTCAACGTTTGATACGCGATCTTCTCATCATTTGCCCACTCTGGGATAAGCCCCCATTTCAGCTCTCCAAGCCTGTTCTTTTCTCCATCATGGATGATAGCCATCACCATCTGTCCAGGCGCGATATTATATTTCGGACTATACTTTGATGGATAGTTGTAATAGACATCATACCGAAGAAGAAGCTCTTCCAGCATCACGGTAATCGTATATCGACCGCACATCGGCGTACATCCTTTCTGATCACTCCATTTTCTACTTTCTCCATTATGAGAAAAACGTCTATCTTCGTCAAATGATAAGAAGCCCGAGGTTCATCATCCCTCGAGCTTCAATTTTAAGAATTTTCAAGCTTTGCGAGGAATGTCAAAGCTCCAAAAATCTTTGGCGATATGGCTGTTCGGATGAATGCTTTGCGCTTCCTGCAGCAGCAAATTGATTTCTTCACCCTGATAGCGCGAACTTATATGCGTCATGATCAGCGCGTCAGCGCCAGCTTCCTCCGCAGTTCGCGCTGCATCGACGGATGTCGCATGGTCGAACGCATATGCCAGTTCCTGCTTATCCATCGCGAATGTCGCCTCATGCACAAGCACATCGGCGCCTTGAGCCAAGTGCAGCGCCCCGCTGCAATAACGTGTGTCGCCAAGAATGACGACCTTGCGTCCCGGAATCGGCGCACCGACAAAGTCAGCCCCTTGAAGCACACGGCCGTCCTCCAACTGCACGGTTTGCCCTTGTTTCAGCTTTCCATAGATCGGACCGGCAGGTATACCGAGCTCGGACAATTTGTCCAGCATCAATTTGCCTGCTTGATCTTTCTCAATAATCCGGAAGCCAAAGCTTTCGACCCGATGCTCGAGGCGTGCCGTTTCCACACGAAAGGTTTCATCTTCAAACAACAATCCCTCTTCATGGATTTCGATAACATGGAGTGTATAGCTCAAATGCGCACCGCTGACAGCCAATGCAGTATCGATAAAGCTTTTAACACCTGTTGGCCCGTATACGGTAAGAGGCGAGTCGCCTCCTAAATAAGACCGGCTAGTCAACAGTCCTGGAATTCCGTATAAATGATCGCCGTGCAGATGAGTTATAAACAGCTTTTCCGTTCGCCCTAACTTGACCGGTGAATGCAGTATTTGATGCTGTGTGCCTTCGCCGCAATCGAATAACCAATAGGTGCCTCGCTCGTCCAACAAATTTAATGCTATGGAGGTGACATTTCGTTGTTTGGAGGGCATTCCCGCCCCCGTGCCTAAGAAAAATAATTCCACTGCCAGAACCCCTTACTATATGACTCCACTTTCACGAATCGTCTTTTCACAAAATGCTAATCCAATTCCGTTCAGAAGTCAAACGAGAGTAGAATCAGCAAGAAATAACGAACAAATAAAAAGCGAGGCGATCGCATGCCAAACCTTTTAAAGTCTGGAAACGCCGCCTCGCTTTTCTTTTGGATAACGCTATAAAGTAAATCGCCTGCGAGATTAACCGACGTTGAAATAACGCGCTTCCGGATGTGCGAACACGATGGCTGAAACGGAAGCCTCAGGCTCCATCATGAAGGATTCCGTCAGCTCTACGCCAATATCCTCCGGTTTCAACAGAGCGAACAGCTTCGCCTGATCATCGAGACTCGGGCACGCCGGATATCCAAAGGAGAACCGCTGTCCGGTATATTTGGCACCGAAGCGCTCCTGCATCGTCATTTCGGCATGGTCAGGGATACCCCACACATCACGCATAATGTGATGGACGCGTTCCGCAAACCCTTCAGCCACTTCAAGCGCTGTAGCCTGCAGGGCGTGAGATTTGAGATACTCGCCTCGATCGCGCCACTCTTTGGCTAATTCATTGATGCCATGCCCGGCTGTCACCAGTAAGAAACCTACATAGTCCATTTGCCCGCTTTCCACCGATTTCAGATAGTCTGCCAAGCAGAGATATGGCTCTTTATCCTGGCGCGGGAAAGTGAAGGTCTCGAGTACTTTGCTGTGATCTTGCGGGTCATACACAATGACATCATCCCCGTTCGATTGAGCAGGGAAGAAGCGGTACATTCCATGAGCCTTGATGATATGCTCTTTTTGTGCTGAATAAAGAATGGAGTCCACAGTATCTTTCAGCTGAATCGCCTTCGTATCTTTATCACCAAGCAGCTGCTCAACTTTACCTTTCAAACCCAGATGGTGCCCGAGCAGCATTTGCATGTTTACATAAGGCATCAGATGGCTAATCGGATAATCCCGCATCACATGGCGTTCCAAGTCTTGCGGCACATGGACCGGTACGTTTTTGGACACCGCAGAGGACTTGACACGCGTCAGCTTCGGCATCTGCTCTTCCTTCTTGCCTGCGTCCATCACATCGGACTCTTTGCTCTCTCTTAGCTCCTGAATCAAACGCTTGCGCTGTTCAGGATCGCTCAACCTGTTGGCGATATCCAGGCCGTCCATCGCATCCTTCGCATACAGCACGACGCCTTCGTATTCCGGCTGAATCCGCGTTTTCGTGAATTTACGCGTTAACGCGGCGCCTCCGACGAGAATCGGCACATCAACGCCTGCATTGCGCAGATCCTGCGCCGTAACTACCATCTGCTGCGCAGATTTTACAAGCAATCCCGATAAACCAATCGCGTCAGGCTTCTCTTTGCGATACGCCTCAATAAGCTGCTCCGGCGGTACTTTAATACCGAGGTTGACGATATGATAACCATTATTGGAGAGGATGATCTCCACCAGATTTTTACCGATATCATGGACGTCGCCCTTCACCGTTGCGAGGATGATCTTCCCTTTGACGGCAGACTCCGTCTTCTCCATAAAAGGCTCCAGATAGGAAACCGACGCCTTCATTACCTCGGCGCTCTGCAGAACCTCCGCCACGATAAGCTCATTGTTATTGAAAAGCCGTCCCACCTCTTCCATGCCTTTCATAAGCGGTCCGTTGATGACTTCAAGCGGCGAATAGGTTTGCAAAGCAATTTCCAAGTCGGGAATTAATCCTTCTTTCGTACCCTCAACTACATAAGAACCCAATCTTTCCTCCAAGGTAAGATTCGAAATTTTCTCTTTCTTCTCTACCTTCTTCTCGCGGAAATGGGCGACGAACTGCGCCAAGGTTTCGTCATTCGTGTTGTAAATCAGTTCTTCTGCAAGCTGGCGCTCCGCCTCCGGAATCGACGCATACCGCTCCAATTTCTCGGTATTGACAATCGCGTAATCGAGACCCGCTTTCGTACAGTGGTACAAATACACAGAGTTCAATACTTCTCGCCCTGCATCCGGCAGTCCGAACGAAATATTACTTAAACCGAGAATCGTCTTCGCAGCAGGATATTTCTCTTTGATCATGCGAATCCCCTCGATCGTTTCAACCGCTGAACCGATATACTGAGGATCGCCGGAACCGACTGGGAACATATTCGGGTCAAAAATAATATCTTCCGGATTCATTCCGTACTTCCCTGTTAAAAGCTCATAGGAACGCGTAGCCACTTCCATCTTCGCTTCCCGTGAAACGGCTTGACCGCGCTCATCGATGAGGATACAAACTACAGCCGCGCCATACTTGTGAATCAGGGGAAGAATGCTTTCGAACTTCGTCTCTCCATCTTCCAAGTTAATGGAGTTAATGATGGCTTTACCCTGCGAATATTTCAAACCGAGCTCAATGATATGATCGTAGGTGGAGTCAATCATGAGTGGAACTTTGACTTTTTTTACAACCTGCTTCAAAAACTCTTCCATTGCATAAGCTTCATCGATATCCGTATCCTGCAGGTTGATATCAACAACGTGTGCGCCGTTTTTCACTTGGTTGCGCGCAATTTCCGAGCCTTCTTCAAATTTGCCTTCCTTAATAAGGCGTTTGAATTTCCTTGATCCGGAGATGTTCGTTCGTTCCCCAACCATAATCGGACGGTTTTCCTGTTCGATGTATACAGTTTCAATACCTGATACTGCAGGCGGATGCGTTCCATATTCAGCTCTAGGTTTGTATGTTCCTAGCGTTTCTGCCATCGCACGAATATGGTCCGGCGTCGTTCCGCAGCAACCGCCTGCGATGTTGAGCCAGCCTTGCTCGGCAAATCCCGCCATCTTCTTGGCAAGCGATTCAGGCGACTCATGGTAATGTCCATTTTCATCCGGCAAACCTGCATTCGGATAACAGCTGATCGCTGTCGTTGCAATGTCGGAAAGCGTTCGGATATGATCACGCATGAACTCCGGACCTGTAGCACAGTTAAGACCAATTGAGATCGGTTGCAGATGCTCCAATGAAATATAAAATGATTCAATATTTTGACCTGCTAACGTCGTGCCCATAGGCTCAATGGTACCTGAAATCATAATCGGCAGCTTCACACCCAGCGTTTCAAACGCTCTGCGAATACCGATACTGCCGGCTTTCACGTTCAGCGTATCTTGTGATGTCTCCAGCAACAACGCATCCACACCGGCCTCAATGAGAGCTAACGCTTGTTCGTAATAGCTGTCCTCTAGCTGCTCAAAGGTTACCCCACCTGTGACAGACAACGTTTTGGTCGTTGGACCCATGGCGCCAATTACATAACGCGGCCATTCCGGCGTGGAATATTTATTCGCCGCTGCGATTGCAAGCTTGGCCGCCGCCATATTCAGCTCACGATGACGATCCTGCAAATCGTATTCCGCTAATACTACACTCGTTGATCCGAACGTATTCGTTTCTATCATATCGGCGCCAGCCGCGAAATAAGCTTCATGGATTTTCTGAATGACATCCGGTCTGGTCACGCAAAGAATCTCGTTACATCCGTCGAGGTCATCCCCCCCGAAATCAGCAGCGGTAAGATTCTCCTGTTGAATCATCGTTCCCATCGCGCCGTCGAGGATCATAATTTTTTTCTTTAGCTGCTCTTGAATTGGTGGTTTACTCATAGCCAGACTCCCTTTCAACTTGGCGTGAAACATTCATCTTATAAAAAGAATCGACAATTTTTTGTTAAGCTTTAGTGTAACAGAATACCGCTACTATGAAAAGAATTTGAATTATCAATATTTCCTATGGGTTATCTCGGATTATCTTATCCGAATCCATCGACAGACTGCCCTATTTCCTCTATAATACAATTATATTTGTTAAGAAAGAGGGATGTACATGG
This sequence comes from Paenibacillus sp. GCM10027628, assembly GCF_042676385.1. Taxonomy (NCBI): domain Bacteria; kingdom Bacillati; phylum Bacillota; class Bacilli; order Caryophanales; family Paenibacillaceae; genus Paenibacillus; species Paenibacillus sp. GCM10027628. The sequence continues at coordinate 63,027 of NZ_JBHTHA010000085.1, read as the reverse complement.
CTCAAATACGAATCCGCAACACGAATGAGCGCATTGAAGGCGAAGAACAAGTTAAAGCCTTTTTGGATAGTCAAGAAGTGGTATATGAACACTGGGATCCAAACAAGCTTCCTGAAGCTCTTCGCGAGAAATTCACGCTGAGCGATGAAGAAAAAGCGCAAATTTTGAGCACTTACGACGCAGAAATTCGCGATCTCGCTGCTAGACGCGGTTATGAGATCTGGGACGTTATCTCCCTTTCTGATGCGACGCCCAACATTGAAGAACTGCTGAAAAAATTCGAACAGGTTCACACACATACCGAAGATGAGATTCGCGCGATTGTTGCGGGCAAAGGAATCTTCATTATCAAATCCGAAGAACTCGGATACTATGACGTTGAGCTTGAACCCGGCGATGTGATCTCAGTTCCTGAGAACACCAACCATTTCTTCACACTGATGGATAACCGTCAAATTGTTGCTGTTCGCCTCTTTATCGAAAAAGACGGTTGGATCGCTTATAATGTCGAAGACCCTTCTTTTATTAAGGCCTAATTTTTCTACCTAAATGGAAAGCCCAACGGATCTCAGGATAGCTCCTGGTCCGTTGGGCTTTTTGCTGTGTTTATTTAAAGACTCGCAATGATGGGCAGAATTTCTTGAAGCCGGGAAACTTCATAAGAAGGTGCGATTTCGTCACCTTGAGGAAAGCCGTGATGATTAATCCATATATTACGCATACCGACGCGACCGGAACCAAGAATATCCGTTGTCAGTTTGTCTCCAATCATGATGCCTTCGTGAGCTTCAATACCTAGTAACCCCATCGCATGTTGAAATATCGATGTCGCCGGTTTCCCCTCACCAAATTCACCGGAAATAACAATGTGATCAAAGTACGTCTGAATCTCAGGTACACCGGCTAACTTTTCCTTCTGCAGATCCGGGGATCCATTCGTTAAGAGCAAAAGCTTATAGTTGCTTTTCAGCGTGTCCAGTACTCGAAACGTCTCTTCATAGACGAGAGGGCGTCGACGACGTTCAGCCGGAAACAACTCTCCAAGTTTGTTGCCAAGTTCGCGATCTTCAATGCCTAGCGCTTGAAGTCCCCGCGTCCATGACGCTGTACGATATCCAGGCGCGAGCTTTTCCAGTTTGCGAAAGTTCACATTCTCTCCCTGTGTGAAATTCGCCCATAGTCCTTCAAACGGGTTGATACCAATCATCTTCGTAAATGGAAACGTTTCGTACGACTCGTACAAAGCGCGGGCTTCTTGACGGACAGCCGCCTCCAAGGCTTCCGGGTGCACATTCACATGCTTGGCAGCTTCCGAGCAAGTAGCCTCGAACGCTTCCTTCACACTGCGGTCGTCCCATAAGAGCGTATCGTCCAAATCAAATAGTACGGCTTTCAATGTCATCATTCTCTTCCCCTTTGATTGCTGTTTCTATTGTAACTCCCTATTGCTCTTCATCGGTGAACTTGATGGAATCAAGTTGAACTTTAAGAGAGCTTCGGAATGCTTGGATATACTTTTTTCTCAACTCGTTGCGCTCCTCAATTTCCTCGTCCGTTAAGCCAACGGCTTTCGCTTTACGGGCAAGCTCATTGATCCGTTCTATATTCTGATCCATGTTGTCGCTCATGATCGTCCTCCCTGGCAAAATTCAGTATGACTACTACTTTGCCATCCGGATTAAGGATTGTCAAGGAGGCAAAACAAAGAGACACGGGAGCTATCCCGAGTCTCAAGAAGAAGTGTATGAATATAACAACCAGAGGCTATTCCTAATTAAGGCAACAATAGAATTTGACCCTCTTGGAGAGAAGCCGTTCCAAGATGATTAAGAGTATACATACGATCAATGTAAGAACGAATGTTCTCCCCCTTGTTCATATGAGAGGAAGCAATCTTCCAAAGCGTATCCCCGCGTTGAACAACAACCTTCTCATGAGTAATTACCTTCACAGAAGCACCAGCTTTCAAAGGAGCAGATGACTCCCCATCGCCCGCATAAGCTTGAACGATAGCGCCAAAGGAGAACACAGTGCCTAGAATTACAACTAATAGAATGAAGTTTAACAGCTTCTTCGCTAATTTAGACTGAATCCGCTTGGATGTATGAAGCGATCTATGAAGTGGTTGTGTATTGTTCGTATGAGAATATGCAATGTACATGAAAAATCATCCCCCAAACATTTGTTCTGGTATCAGAATAACACGAACACATGTTTGAGTCAATACTTTTCTCGAACTTATGTTTGTACGAACTCCGGTTCTATGTTATACTTTGGGTAATGATTCCCATAATTGGAGTGATAACTATTGAGTAAAATCTCGCAACGACAACAGGCTATATTGGAATTCATTAAGAATGAAGTGAAAGATAAGGGCTATCCGCCTTCCGTTAGAGAAATCGGAGAGGCTGTCGGACTCGCTTCCAGTTCAACGGTGCACGGACATTTGGAACGTCTGGAGAAAAAAGGATTAATCCGTCGCGATCCAACCAAGCCCCGTGCGATTGAAATATTGGGCCTGGATGGCAGCGAAAGCAATTTTGCTCATTCGGTTGCACGAGTTCCATTAGTCGGAAAAGTAACCGCAGGTGTTCCTATTACGGCAACGGAGAATATCGAAGACTATTTCCCTCTTCCATCTCATCTCGTTGGAGATAACAACGTATTTATGCTTAGCGTCATGGGCGATAGTATGATTGAAGCAGGCATCCATAACGGCGATTATGTTATCGTGAAGCAGCAACAAACGGCGAATAACGGCGACATCGTCGTCGCGATGACTGAAGATGATGAAGCGACCGTGAAGCGTTTTTACAAGGAACGCGATCACATTCGTCTTCAGCCGGAGAACTCTGCATTGCAGCCTATCCTGCTTAAACATGTTACCATTCTTGGACGTGTTATCGGTTTGTTCCGCGATATGTAGTCAGCACTTTTCCCTACAAGTAATTGTATATGTGCAACAAAAGACCGTAGGCCAGAGCCTACGGTCTTTTGTATTTCTTTGTTAAAATTGCAGAGCCCAGTTCCCTTTCCGGAATACTGCTTCAACCGTTCCGTCATGAAGAACACCGTCAATATCCAGATCAGCCGAACCCATCATGAAATCAACATGGATCAGCGAGGTATTTCCTCCGCGTTCGCTCAACTCTTCTTTGGAAAGCTTTGCTCCGTTCGTAAGATTAATCGGGTAACAGCTGCCAAGAGCAAGATGGCAAGAAGCATTCTCATCAATCCCTGTATTATAAAAAATACGATTCATATTAGAAATAGGCGATTCAAACGGCACGAGCGCAACTTCACCCAAATAACGGCTTCCTTCATCCATCTTCATCAAACTATCCAGATGCTCATAGCCAACTTCTGCCGTATATTCAACGACTTGTCCATTTTCAAACCTGAACGAAAACTTATCAACGATCGCTCCGTTTACATTGAGCGGCTTCGTACTCGTAACTGTTCCGTTCACGCCTGTTCTTTTTGGCATCGTATACACTTCTTCGGTCGGCATATTCGCTACGAAGTGAACTTCCTTCTCATTCCCCTTGTCTCCGCCGAGCCAGATGTGGCCTTCCGGCAGCTCGACGCGAAGATTGGTTCCAGGAGCACGGTACTGGAGGGCGGCATACTTTTTATCATTGAGCACTTGACGCATCTTCCGGAGTTGTTTGAGATGCTCACGCCAGGCGTCAACCGGATTTTCCTCATAGACCCGATTCATCCGAAAAATCGCATCCCACATGGCCTCTATACGCCGCTCTTCGGGAAGATCGGCAAACACCTTCGCCGCCCAAGCTTGTGTCGGAGCCTTAATCAAACACCAACTGAACTTACTGGTACGAACATACTGCTGATAAGTTGCCCGCGCCGTTGACGCCGCTTTGGAAGCTCTAGCCACCAGTTCGGCATCAATGCCTTTATACAGATCCGGATCCGGCACTTTAATGTGCAGTAAAGCTCCGCCGTTCTCAACGAAACGTTCCAGCATGCTCGAATACCACTCTGGATAATAGTCGATCGCCTCATCGCTTGCGATTTCGAACCGACTTCGAGTGATGATGTCATCCTGCCAATGCACTTGTACGAACTTGGCTCCCGCTTCATATGCTTTCTTCACAATAAGACGCGTTAATTCCAATGATTCCATCGGCGATTCAATCAACAAATCTTGCCCTTTTTGAAGATTGACTCCAATCCGAATGACAAGTTCTGCGTATTTTTCTAAATTGCCATAAAAATTGTCCATAAATTCGATCTCCTCGCATGAAAAAGCCCATCAGCGCAGGATGCATGATCCTGAACAGCTAACGGGCTTCCATTATCTAGTTGGTTTGCCGGATTAATAAAGCGACAGATATTGGTCTCTTTCCCATTGGTGTACTTGCGTACGGTACATGTCGTACTCGATCTCTTTGAGCTCGTAGAAATGCGCAAGCGCATGCTCGCCAAGAGCGTCGCAGATCACGTCGTTGCGAATCAGCTCATCGAGTGCTTGTTTCAAGTTCAGAGGCAAGCTCGGAATGCCTTGCTCTTCTCTTTCCTCTTCGCTCATCACATAGATGTTGCGGTCAGTCGGCGGAGGAAGCTGCATTTTGTTCTTAATGCCATCCAGACCTGCTGCAAGCATCACGGCAAGCGCCAAATAAGGATTCGCAGCCGGATCCGGGTTGCGCACTTCAACACGTGTGCTTAAGCCCCGGGAAGCCGGAATACGGATCATTGGACTGCGGTTGCTCGCTGACCATGCTACATAGCAAGGCGCTTCGTAACCAGGCACGAGACGTTTGTAAGAGTTAACCGTCGGGTTCGTAATCGCCGCAAAAGAGCGCGCATGACGCAGCACACCTGCCATATAATGTCTGGCCGCTTGACTTAGACCTAACTTATCGTTTTCGTCATAAAATGCGTTCACTTCGCCTTTGAATAGCGATTGGTGGCAGTGCATACCTGAACCGTTCACACCGAACAGCGGCTTCGGCATAAAGGTCGCATGCAGGCCGTGCTGTCTGGCTACCGTTTTAACAACTAATTTAAATGTTTGGATCTGGTCAGCTGCCTTGAGAGCGTCTGCATATTTGAAATCAATTTCGTGCTGTCCGGGTGCTACCTCATGATGAGATGCTTCGATTTCAAATCCCATCTCTTCCAATGTCAGAACGATATCTCGGCGACAGTTCTCCCCAAGATCCATCGGCGCCAAATCGAAATAGCCGCCTTGGTCGTTAAGCTCCGTAGTCGGATTACCTTTCTCATCGGTCTTAAACAAAAAGAATTCCGGTTCAGGGCCTACATTCATTGCTGTGTAGCCCATCTCCTCCGCTTGTTTCAGCGCGTTTTTCAATATACCGCGCGGATCTCCAGGGAATGGTCTGCCGTCAGGCAGGTAGATGTCGCAGATCAAACGAGCCACTTTACCTTCTGTAACCCAAGGGAAAATGACCCAAGTGCTTAGATCAGGGTACAGGTACATATCGGATTCTTCAATACGAACGTAGCCTTCGATCGAGGAGCCGTCAAACATCATCTTGTTATCAAGCGCTTTCTCCAATTGACTGAAAGGGATTTCAACGTTTTTTACGCTGCCCATCAAATCCGTAAACTGAAGTCGGATAAAACGAACGTTCTCTTCTTTGGCAATGCGCAGGATGTCTTCTTTGCTATAATTATTGTAACCCACGAACATTCTCCTCTCTAAAATAAACGCTTACTTACGGAAAAATCGGGATAGCTCGCCTTGAATCAAGGAAACTTGACCCGGACGCTTGCCGCCGCCGATCAACTGCTGCTTGAGCATCTTGTGCAGTTGTGAATCGGAGAGCTCTTTACGTTTAACCTCAGTATGCTCATTAATGATCGTCGCATCTTCCGAGTCTTTGTCAACCGGCAAGAGCACCTGCTTAATGCCTGCGATATTCACGCCTTTTTCAATCAAATCTTTGATTTCCAACAATCTTTCTACGTCATTGAACGAGTAAAGTCTCTGATTCCCTGACGTTCTCGCCGGTATAATGAGTTCGTGTTGTTCATAATAGCGAATCTGTCTCGCTGTTAAATCCGTCAGCTTCATGACAATACCAATCGGGAATAACGCCATATTTCTACGTATTTCATCACTCATGCTAATCACTCCTGGTCAGTAAGTACCTCACCTTTATTGTACCTTCGTAACAAAAACGTGTCAAGGAGTGTTAGGTTTGTTCACAGTTCCTTTTTTTTAGATTAATCCCTTGTCCACCATATGTTGGATAGCTGTCAGCACGCCTAACTTGCAGTGGGAATAAGTTAATCCGCCCTGCATATACGCGATGTACGGCTCGCGGATCGGAGCGTCGGCAGACAACTCGAGGCTGCCGCCCTGAATGAACGTGCCGGCGGCCATAATGACCGGATGCTCATAACCGGGCATATCCCAAGGCTCCGGCACGACGTGTGAGTCCACAGCGGCAGCCTTCTGGATGCCCTGTACGAACGTGATCAGGTGCTCCGCGGACGTGAAGTGGATCGCCTGGATCAGGTCCGTCCGCGAGTCTTGCCAGCGCGGATGGCTCTCGAAGCCGAGGTCTTCGAACACCGCTGCTGCGAAGACCGAGCCCTTGACCGCTTGCCCCACCAAATGCGGGGCAAGGAAAAGCCCTTGATACATGCTCCGCGTCGCGCCGAGCATGGCTCCGACCTCGCCCCCAATACCGGGGGCGGTCAATCTGTAGGCGGCGAGCTCCACGAGGTCGCGCCGCCCTGCAATATAGCCCCCGGACGGGGCGATGCCACCGCCGGGGTTCTTGATGAGCGAGCCGGCCATCAAATCGACGCCGACTTGTGTCGGCTCCTGCGGCTCGGTGAACTCCCCGTAGCAGTTATCGACGAAAACGATAACGCCGGGGTTCACTTCCTTGACAAACCGGACCATCTCGCCGATTTGTTCGATCGTAAAAGACGGCCGCCATGAGTAACCGCGCGAACGCTGAATGCCGATCACCTTCGTGTTCGGCTGAATCGCCGCCACGATAGCCTGCCAATCCGGCGTGCCGTCCTCAGTCAGGGCAACTTCGCTGTAGCCGATGCCCCAATCCTGCAGCGAGCCGGTACCGTCGCCCGGCTTGCCAATGACTTTATGTAGGGTATCATAAGGCTTACCCGTTATGTAAAGAAGATGTTCGCCTGGGCGCAGCACGCCAAATAGCGCGGTGCCGATTGTATGAGTCCCCGAGACAAAGTGGGGACGTACCAGCGCGGCTTCCGCTCCCATAGCATCGGCGTATACGAGATCGAGCACCTCTCTGCCGCGGTCATTGTACCCGTACCCTGTCGAGGAGGCGAAATGGTAATCGCTCACTTTATGCTTTTGGAAAGCCCCAATCACTTTCCACTGATTGATATCGATTGTCTTTTCGATTTGCCGAAAAGCGCTTTCTGCTTTACGTTCGGCGCTTTCCATCAACGCCATCACTTTTTCCCCGAATTGCATAATTAGTAAACCTCTCCCCTGCCATCCAGTCCTTCTTGTTGAACACGCTGCTGATCATATGCAGCAAGCATGTAACCCATCTTCTCATAATCGTCTTTATTGACCCGCACTTGAAAAAGCATATCCTCGCCATCCACTTCATTTGCCAGCACATCGCCAATGCGATAGACGAGCGATATCATATCGCCCTTCTCAGCCGGAATACGGAACAGCTTGTTCTCCCCCATCAGTTTCTCTTGTATGGCCAGCCTCAGCCGTTCAAGATCCTCTTGCGTGTAAGCACTGATTTTTAGGAAGTCACCTTCAGTTGAGAGCATTTCCTGCTCTTGCTGCGTACAAAGATCAATTTTGTTAAAGACCGTTAGCTGCTCCTTCTGGTGAGCTCCAAGCTCTTCCAGTACTTCAGCAACGACGCGCATCTGTTCATTTCGCATCTCTGTCGAACTATCGACAACATGCAAGATCAGATCGGCTTCGTTCGCCTCTTCCAATGTTGCGCGGAATGAAGCGACCAAATCATGCGGCAAGTTCTGAATGAAACCTACGGTGTCCGTCAATACGATCTCTTTGCCGCTTGGCAATTCCATGGTCCGGGATGTCGGATCGAGTGTGGCAAACAGTTGATTTTCCACATAGACGTCCGCTTGTGTCAATTGTTTGAGCAGCGTTGACTTTCCAGCATTCGTATAGCCAACTAGCGCAACCTGGAAAACACCCGTTTTCTTGCGGCGTTCACGGTGCAGATTGCGATGGCGCACCACTTCCCCCAGTTGTGCCTTCAACTCGTCGATTCGTCCGCGAATGTGTCTGCGATCGGTCTCCAGCTTCGATTCGCCGGGCCCTCTCGTACCGATTCCGCCGCCAAGCCGCGACAGGTTCTTCCCTTGTCCTGAAAGCCGCGGCAGCAAATAACTAAGCTGCGCCAACTCCACCTGAATAATCCCTTCGCGTGTTTTGGCGCGCTGCGCGAAAATATCCAGGATCAACTGCGTACGATCGATGATTTTGACGTCGAGCGCCGTCTCCAGATTGCGAACTTGGGCACCGGAGAGCTCCTGGTCGAAGATCGCAGTGTTGGCACCTAACTCCTCGATTCGCGCCTTCAATTCCTCAACCTTACCTTTCCCGATAAACCAGCGGGTATCGGCGGTTTCCTTATTCTGCGTCATCGTTTCCAGTACGAGTACGCCGGCCGTTTCAGCAAGCTTGACCAGCTCCTCAAGCGAATACTCAGCCAGTTTTTCATTCTTCTTCTGTTTCTGTGTGATCAGGCTCACGAGTACGGCCCGATCCTGAATTTCACTTTCAACCCTATGTGAAGTAGTTTTCATCAATTTTCTCCTTTGGCGGCACCATCCTGTATTGCATAACCCACCATCATTGTGTAGGAAAAGGAAAGGAAAGTCAATTTGACCGGCGGGAAAATTCATTTACAGCGAAGTTTAATCTATAGGTCACTAAGAAAAAACCCGAAGCTGCGCCACAGGTCCATGTCTACTCCCAATGTTTAGCTCATGATGCGGAAAATCCGCGTAGGCACGAGTTATCCTCAGCATTATCGCGGTTGGGATTGACCACCGCCGTGCGGCGGCGCTACAACGCGCGGCAGGATTCGCGCGCATTTCCGGTTACCCCAAACAGGAACAGCAGTGCCGTTTGTCACCGAAAAATGAGAGACTTTGAGCTCTGCTCGTTGATCCCTCTAACGATGGAAAACATCATTACGGACTCGATTCCATTTTTCTCTTACGTCTGTAGCGATGAAAAACATCGCTATTGCTTCGATCTGGCTCACCATACTGCCTATTTCTACTCTGTAACGATGGAAAACATCGCTATTCACTCATTTCCATTTACTTTTACTTCTGGAACGCTGAATAACATCGTTAACGCATCGATCAACGTCACATAGGGTCGAACTCGCTTAGAACGCTGAGCTCAACGTCCTCCCTGAAGCTTATCCTTTCTATAAGATATAAAAAACCGAAAGACCGGAGGCCTTTCGGTTTCATAACCAGCATTTACCCAAACAAGCTTTGACCCAAATAGGAGCCTTTCGCGGCAACACCCGGCAGTACGGCAAAATAACCTCCGCCTGTCGTTTGCGTGTAAGAAAGCATTTTATCCGGCATCTTTGGATTCGTCAATCTCTTCTGAATAGACTCGAATTGTGTCTGTAAATTTCTATTATAACAAACGAATAATAGCCCGGCATTCATTCGGCCCACAGCATCAAGATTTTCCATAAAATTGTACCCGCGGCGCAAAATACGTTCACGTTCTGAATTCTCTCCAGTACGCGGGTTCGATAGGCGGATGTGTGAATCTAAGGCCGTTTTTTCACCTTTCGGATCATTCGCGAAATTCGGTTGATCGAACTCTTTCGAACCGTCTATCGGGGCTCCTGACACCTTTTGCCGGCCGATGATGTTTTCCTGATCGCCAAAAGGCTGCTGATCCCAGGTTTCAATTCGCATATTTATGCGCCGCACGACCATATAGCTTCCGCCCTCCAGCCATGGCGCACCGTCGCCGGATTGAATCCATACGTTATTTTTCATGAACTGATCATCATTTAAAGCCGGATTATTCGTTCCGTCCTTGAATCCGAACAGATTGCGCTTCGTTCCTTCCGATTTGATCCCGAGCTGACCCGTTTGCTGCCAGCGAAGGTGCGCGATTCCCCGTGCTTCTTTCGCAAAATTCCGGATTGCATGAAAACAGATCATGGGGTCATTCGCGCAGGCTTGAATAATAAGATCCCCGTGTGTAAGTTGTTCCTGCAAGGAGTCGGAATGAAAGATCGGCATCTGCGTAAGGCCAGCCGGTTTACGGGAGCGAAGACCGAATCGGTCTTTGCCATCTTTCTCAAACAAGCTCGCTCCAACCGCGAAGGTGAGTGTCAGCTTCCCGGTGTTTAAACCCATTTGCTCTCCAGTGTCTACAGGCGGGAATTTCTCCGGCTGCGGTTCCTCGGCGAGCGGCTTTCCTTCCATTAATGCGGCTGCCATCTCGGTCCATTTTTGGAGAAGCTGTTTCAATTCCTTTACATCATCCGTTGTTACGTCAAAGGCTGCAACATTGGCAAAGTTCTGTTGAGGAGTAATAACTCCGGATTGATGGGAGCCATAAAAGGAAATCGTCTCGTTCGCAGACGCCGCTTCCGAACCTGGCTGTGCTTTGGTATCGACGGGATCGTTCCGCTGTGCTTTTCCTATGAAATCACCCAGCATCATGCCAGCTGCCCCTGCTGCCGTCATCCCTAGAAATGCACGACGATTCATTTTATCTGCCATTTCTTTCTTCCCCTTCTAATCGTTTATTGACCTAAGGTCCCTGGCATTTTTACCAATGGTTCGGCCAGAGCTTCCAGTTTATTTTTCAAATCAATCTGCTTGGACTTTTCAATTTTGCTAAAATCGTTCCATGTGTTTCCCGCAGGTGACATGGAGTTCATCGCTTCAATAACAGCATTTAAGCTTTTGCTAATTTTCTCATCAAGAGCGGCATCTTTCTTCTTCAGCTCGTCTTTAACGAGCGTATATATTTCTTGAGCGCCCTCGACGTTGGCTCGAATGACCGGAACCGATGCACCGCTCCAACGTTCCTCTTCACCCGTAATTTTCTTGGTTTGCGCTTCTTCCATCAGCTCGCCCACACCTGTAATAAAATCGGACGCTTCAATGTTCGTTCCTGCAATTTCTTGCTGCATTTTTTTGCCGTCTTCCAGGAGACGATCTGCGAAAGGTTCAGCGTCTTTAACTGCTTGTTTGACAAAAAGAAGATGCTCAATACGGTGATAGCCTGTAAATTCCGGATCACTCTCATTTTTAAAATCATCCACACGAGCATCCATCACGCCATCTAATTCTTTGAATCTCTCAATAATAGGTTCAATTCTCTCATAAGGCATGCGTGCTTGTACATAGGATTCTTGTGCCTTTTTCAGATCGCCGCTTTTCACAGCTGCGTTCAATTGTTCCAATGAAGTAACCAATTGCTTGCCTTGGTCTTGAACGTATTGATTATAAGCTTTCGCAGCGTCTTGCAGCTCTTTGGACCCGGAAATAGTCGCGTGGTCAACTGCTCCTTTATTTTCATTCAGGAGATTGCTCACTTCTGTTACTGCAGCTTTCAAGCCATCATTCAGTGTCGTTAAAAGGCTAATATCAACCTGATCTTGTTTCAATCCCGCTTCAAGCGGCGTTAAATATTTCTCGACTTTCACATAAGACTCCGGATATTTCGCTTTAATTTCATCCTCGAAGCTTGCCCATTCATCTTCCAGCGTTTCCGATTGCTTCTTCGGATCATTTACTTTCTTCTGGTCTAATTGCCCTTTCAAACCATCGATCGTTTTGAGAAACGCCGCTGCTCCTTCTTTTGCCGAAACTGTGGTTGCGCTTGAAGATGGACTCTCGACTGGCGTCGCTGTGGATGCGGGCGCCGGAGTGGCCGCTTTGCCGCAACCGGCAAGTACGAGCGTGATTGCAGCAGTTAGTACGATGAGTTGATTACGTTTGTTCATGGTATGGTTTCCCTCACTTGGTTTAATTTTCTTTAATGGATAGCGCCGTTTTTTTAAATTGAATCGTTTTGCGTCGTTCCCATAATACGGCGAACAATGCGGATGCCAGAAGTGCAAATTGAGGAATTGCACTCTCGAGCGTCGGGTACAAAGCGATAGCATCCCAACTTGGCAGCCAAGTAGCTGTTGTCGCGGGCATATAACCGGCTAATTGTAAGCCATGAATGCCCATGCCGGCGAATTTGAAGCAGAGATAGAAGACAAATAAGCTAGAAATGAGGAAAAATGGGCGCATAGGAATGCGCAAGCCAATTTTCAAAATCAGGAAGGCAACGATGATGAGTATGCCTGCACCGATAGCAATTCCGCCAAGCAAAGAGCCGATCGATATGGAAGAGGCCATGCCGATCATAAATAATACCGTTTCTGTTCCTTCTCTAAATACAGCTAGAAAAGCCAGCACGCTTAGCGAAACCAGACTGCCTGTGGCCAGCGCCTTCACGCTCTGATCGCGTATGTACTGTTGCCAATTCGAGACATTGGATTTACTGTGCAACCAATAACTCATGTAAAGCAGCATGACCGCAGCAAAAATACCCGTACAACCTGCGATTAAGAAATTGTTGTTGCCAAAAGCGCTGGTGGAGAATAACTGTTGAACGACGATTCCAAGCAGGATGCTGACCAGAAGACCACTGCCAACGCCAACCCAAATCCATCGCTTTTTATCGCCATGTCCCGATTTATTCAGAAATCCGAGCAGCGCAATGACGACTAACAGCGCTTCAAGGCCTTCTCTCAATAAAATGGTTGTCGCATCCAACATCGTATAACTAGTTTTGCCTGCTAAAGGTCCAAGCTCAGCATGCATACGTTGGATCGTTGCTGCAGCTTCCGCGGATTGTACGGGGCTAGCCGTCAATTGCGCATACGCGGTAACCATGTCTCTTTCCATAGATGTATAAACGGCAGAAGACTGCGTAAGTACGATGCTTTCAATTTGAAGCCAAGAGCTGCGCAGTGTTTGAATATTAGCTCTAGCGCCTTCAACATCTTGGTGCTTTAATTGATCCGATGCTTTCTCGAGCAATGTGACAAGCGTAGCAATCGTGACTGGTTCGGAGCTCTTGCTGACCTCACCGAACACATCGAGTTTACCTGAGATGAAGCTTTGATTTAAATCGTGAAGCTGCTTCAAGCTTGCAACCATTTTGGCCTGGTCGATCGGCTGCTTCAAGGTTGCGAAAGATACTTCGCCCATCGCGGCCTCGATCTTTTGGTAAGCCGCCAAAGATTTGGACTTAATGCCGGACTCATATGACAACCATGTGGTTTGGAACGTGTCAAACAACTTGGCGGCATCATCCAACTTACCGCCCTCCGCCAATTGAATGGCTTGTTGAATGCCTTGGTCGGCTTTCTTTAAATCATCCTCAGCTTGTGCCCCTGCGGCAAGCGGGAAAGAGAGAAGCATGAGCATTGCTATCCAACTGATTATCATAACTTTTCGCATAAATCACCGTTCCCTATATCAAGTAATACGAACTAATTTAATATTGATAATCATTATCAATGACCACTCTGTTTATTTTACTCATTTGCGCCGATCTGTCAATTGGTTTTCTTAAAAACAATCGTCTCCCCTAATCCTTTGATCAACAATATTCAAAAAAAGCTGTCCAACCCCATGGTTGAACAGCTTCTTCACACGATTATTTAATTTTTAAATCTTCAGGACGGATGGACATCAGTTCTGCCTTAGACGGCGTGTTAACGTATTGACTAAGCAAACGGACTGCCTGATGCCGCATCGATTTTTCCAAAATATTGCGAACGTACCTCGCGTTGCTGAACGCTCTCCAGGTCACCGCCTTTTCTTCCGTTAAATGCTGCTTTAACTTCACGATGGTTTGCGGAAGCAGCACATATTCCCTCTCCTTCGCCATAAGCTCCGTAATCTGGATAAGTTGATCAATATGATAATCTTCGAAATCAACCTGAATCGGAAAGCGGGAAGGCAATCCGGGATTCGTGGCCAAAAATTGTTCCATTTCTTCACTATAACCGGCTAAAATTAATATAAAGTCGTTCTTCTTATCCTCCATCCCTTTGACAAGCGCATCGATCGATTCCTTGCCGAAGTCTTTGTCACCGCCTCGCGCCAAGCTGTAGGCTTCATCAATAAACAAAATACCACCCATCGCCTTCTTGATGAGCTCACGCGTCTTGAGCGCGGTATGACCAATATACTCGCCGACCAGATCCGCGCGCTCCACTTCAATAAAATGCCCTTTGCTGAGCACGCCCATTGCGTGAAACATGCGCCCCATCAGCCGTGCCACGGTCGTTTTCCCCGTACCCGGACTTCCTTTGAAAATCATATGATAGACGTGAGAGTTACTGGTCAAACCCGCCTCTGCGCGAAAATGTGAGATTTGCAGCAGCGCGTAGATTTCATGAACCAATTCTTTAACATTATCGAGACCTATCATTTGATTCAACTCTTTGAAAATGTCAGATAACGGGCCTTCTTGCGGAGTTCGCTTTCCGATCAGTTGTGGCTCGGCTTCCGCCGTTTGCGAGGCGTGAGGTTCCGGTTGCCGCAACACGATGTTGATTTGTCTCGATGGCAGGCTTCGACCACTCATGAGGATCACCTCGTTTACTTGTTGGTGGACACATCATTCAGCGAAGTACCCATTAATCCATCTTACGCTTAGACGCAACTCTTTATGATTTCTAGGATGAACCGAACGCGGGTTTCCACTTATCCCAAATGTTTCTTCATAAAGGCATCCACTAATGCCTTATGCCCCCGCACGGTCTCATGTCCCAGAAAAGCATTGATCTGCAGCTCTTTGTTTGAGGAGGCTATCTCGTTGTAGGCAGCAAAAACGGTCTCTGGCAAACAAACGGTATCTTTGAGACCTACCGACATCCAGACGGGCTGTTCGATGCGGTCAGCCAGATTCACGATATCAAAGTAACTCAGCGTCGACAGCACCTTTTCCAGGCGCTCGGGAGCGTGGCTGACGAACTGTGCGATTTCAGTTAATGAGCCGGTTGAGTGAAACAAGCCGTAGTCCATATGGCACATGTTCGGAATGGCCGCTACAACCATACAGACACTCGGCTCCAATGCAGATGTGAGCAGTGCCAAGCCTCCGCCTTGGGAGACGCCCATGGCAATGATACGGCCGGCGTCGACCTCCGGCTGCCGCTTCACACAACGGACGGCCCGGATGGCATCGATGGCCAATGCTTTGTAATAGCAGGAATACGGGTCAAGAATGCCTTGAGTGACCCAACCTTTAGTCATGCCATAGGACTGCGCGAGCTTGTTACCCGTCTCTCCGCTCTGGCCACGGATATCGATAGCAAGTACGGCGTACCCCATCAGCAGCCAAGCGGCATAATCTTCAGGTTCTCCTTTGGAACCCGTATAGCCGTGAAACATTACGATGCAGGGTAGCGGTTTGCTTCCCCCCAGTTCCGGCACCAGATACCAGCTGTGAATAGGTGTGTTCGCATACCCTTCATAGATTAATTTGAACGCGCGTACCTGATTCATCGCTGTAGTTACAGGCAAAAGCTCCATTCGGAGAGGCTCTTTATCTTCGACCGACAAGGTTTGCTCCCAAAAATCAGATAAATCTGCGGGTTTTTGTATGTTAGGCGCATAAAGGTTAAGTTCGTTAATTCTTTTATTAATGGCGTTCATGGCCTTCCCCCTATGCGCTATTAGATATACATCATTTTCTTCGTCATGCCGCCGTCAATCGTGATCTCTGTACCCGTCACAAAATCATTTGCAGGATCCGTCAAGTACAAACAGGCGCGGGCAATGTCCTCTGGTTTTCCGACCCGTTGTGCTGGATGCTGCTTATGATCCTCCGGACGCAGCTGGCTGTAATCCCCATTTTCGATCCAGCCTGGACATATCGCATTCACGGTAATGTGATCAGGACCCAGAGAAACAGCCAGTGCATGCGTTAACGATAAAATACCGCCTTTGGAAGCCGCATAAGCCTCTGAATGAGGCTCGGACATCAAAGCGCGCGTGGATGAGATGTTAACGATCGACCCTCCACCATGCGTCTTCATAATTTTGGCCGCTTCTCTCGAACACAGGAACGTACCTCTCAGATTTGTACCCAGCACATAATCCCAATCCTCGATAGTGAGCTCATAAGGAGATTTCCAAATTCCGAGGCCGGCATTATTGATGAGCAGATCGATCCTTCCTAGTTTAGTCTGAATATCGCGCATCACGGTTTCAATGCCGCTGGATTCACTAAGATCAAGTGTGTAAATCTTCGATTGGGATCCGGTTTCATCAAGATGTTTCTGCAGTTGCCGTAGCCCAGCCTCATCCTTATCGATAAGCACAACAACAGCACCATGCTGCGCATAGGTTATGGCAAGCGTTCGACCAATGCCGCTCGCAGCTCCCGTAATAACAGCAACTTTTCCATGATAATTTTGCATCTTCTTATGCCTCCTATAGACCGCATTTCTTGTCAGTTCCTGCGCTTTCCCGGGAAATCGGGAGCTGCTGCTGGAGCAAATCATATCAAAAGTAACTCAAGTGAACAGCAACAAATCCACGAATGCCTCCGGATCCGATGCCCCGAAGTAGCGGCGAAGCTCAACACCGGCTAATCGTTCACGAATTGCAGACTCCTCATAACGCGCGCCGCGAAGCAAGTCCTCTATTTCCGCTACATCGTAAGCTCCGAAAAAGTCACCGTAAATTTTCATATTATTGATATGGCCGCCTTCAATATCCATGCGTATATCCAGCGTCCCAACGCCTTCAAAACGTTTGGAGCTTTGAATGGTGCTCTTAGGCGATTTACCATAGTTCCAATCCCAATTCTGGTACCGTTCCGTTGATAGTTCATGAATACGGCCCCAGTCCTCGGCGGTTAGCTTGTAATGCGGAACCCGAGCTTCTTCGGTGCCAAATATGGATTCCAGCAGCTTTTTGCGGAATTGTTCAATCGTGATTGGATGTTGAAGAAACTCAGTGATGTTAGCGACTCTGCTGCGAATGGATTTAATGCCTTTGGACTGAATTTTATCAGGGTTAACCTTTAATGCCCTTACAACATTCTCAATTTCGGAATTAAACAGCAGCGTCCCATGGCTAAACATTCTTCCTTTCGTCGCGAACTGCGCATTGCCGGATATTTTGCGTTCGCCAACCTGAATATCATTGCGTCCCGATAAGGCCGCTTCAACGCCTAAATTGCGAAGTGCTGCAACGACGGGTTCTGTGAACTTTTGAAAATTGTGAAAAGAATTGCCGTCATCCTTGGTAATAAAACTGAAGTTCAGGTTGCCTAGATCATGATAAACCGCACCCCCGCCGGAAAGGCGGCGAACGACGTGCAGTCCTTGCTCTTTGACATACTCAGGGTTGATTTCCTCGATCGTATTTTGGTTTTTACCGATAATGATGGACGGTTCGTTGATATAGAAAAGCAGATAGTTCTCATCCGCCGGCAAATGTCTAAGCGCATACTCTTCAAGGGCCAGATTCACTCTAGGATCCGTAATATTTTCATTATTTATAAATAACATCGTTATTAGCTCCTTATTCGTTCATTGTTAGGATAAAGGGAATGTCATTGTTCGGTTCAAAGTGGACATGCCCAGGGAATGGTAAAAAGCGATTGCGCGCGAATTAAAATTCCCAAACGTTCAATTCCAAAGATGATGCACCGTGCTCTTGTGCCCATTGTAAGGATGCTTCATACAGTTTCGTACCAATGCCTTGCCTTTGATAGGCGGGAGCTACAGCCAATTCGTTCATATAAGCATAAGTGCGCGGGACGAGCGCATCGTACGGCGGACTTTTTTTCAATTCCAGCATAGCGACCCCGACAAGTTGTGCGGCGATTTCGGCAACAAGAATGACTTTGTTAAGTTGATCCGAAAAACTGCGGTACCAGCTCATCGCGACAACGCGATCCAAGCGTGCGAACAGATGAGGGAGCGCTTCGGCATGCTCTTCCTGACCGAACCGAATGATGGCATTCACGGCATCATAATCCTCAGCCTTTGCTTTGCGTATCGTAATTTCCAAGCTCTTATCCCTCCAGCCAACACTTGCATCTATGGTACCCATAGCTTACAATAAAGAGCAATTTTTTGCCACTTTCTTCAAATGATTGATTGTATTATTATTCATATTTTTGTATATTTATTTATATTATTTTATGATCATTGGGGGGACCGTAGCATGAACCAAAATAGAACGCCATTTATTGAGATGGATGAGATCGCCGCACGTACATGGCCTGCTGAATCAACTTCTATAATTGATAACTGGCTGCTGCGAGAATCGCAAGGCGTGACGAAGCGTGCAAACAGTATATTGGCCATCGGGGACTACCCGAATGATCCTGCTTGGCTGCAGAAAGCAGAACAATTTTATAAGGAACGCGGCTTACCGTCCTTGTTTCATGTTAGTGGCGCATCGCCTGAGGGTTTGGATAAACAGCTTGCTGATAACGGATATGAAGCAGATACTCCATGTCTCTTTATGACTGCTGACAGTCAGGAAGTTCGTAAGAAAGCACAGGAAGCTTTACTTAAAAAAGCATCAATTCCCGTTGAGGCCAAGTGGTCGCATCAAGCCGATGAAGCTTGGTTCGAGGCATTTATTAAGCTGGAACAATACCCTCAGGATCGGGCAGCGTTCTACACCGGATTGTTTGAACGTATGCCCGCAACCAAAGGATTTGTGCGATTACTGCAGAACGGAGAATCGGTTGCTGTGGGGACGATGATACTTGAGGAGGGCTGGGCTGGCTTTGTGAATGTTGTCGTGAGTGAAGCAAGCCGCGGACAAGGAATTGGTTATTCGTTGATGCATGCGCTCACCGCTTGGAGCTTGGAACAAGGAGCTACCAAGCAATATCTGCAAGTTATCGCCGGCAATAAGCCCGCTGTGAATTTATATGAAAAATTGGGTTACCAGTCGCTTTATGGCTACCATTACCGGATTAAGTATGATTTGTAGCCCCTTGCATCATCCTAACAAGGAAACCGGTTAGGATGAAAGGAGCTTTACACCATGGCAACAGCTACACCAACAAAGCCGGTATTTCCGGCCCAGCACCAGAATCAACAGCCGGGCATTGAGTCGCAAATGAATCCGCGGCCGGTCTTTGAGGATGCCCAATATAAGCCCGCCGGCAAACTGAAAGACAAAGTTGCGCTCATCACCGGAGGTGACAGCGGCATCGGTCGGGCGATTGCGATTGCTTATGCCAAAGAAGGCGCGGATGTCGTTCTCGTGTACTTGAACGAACACGGCGATGCCGAAGAAACGCACCGCCAGGTCGAAGCCGAAGGACGTAAATGCCTCCATGTGGCAGGCGACATCGGAGATGAGAGCTTCTGCAAGCAAATCATTGATCAAGCCGTTAAACAGTTCGGTAAACTGGATATTTTGGTCAACAATGCGGCTGAACAGCATCCACAGGCAAGCATCGAGTACATTACTTCGCAACAGTTGGAGCGAACGTTCCGCACGAATCTGTTCTCTTTGTTTTATTTAACGAAAGCCGCGCTACCCCATCTGAAACAGGGGAGCGCCATTATTAACACGGCCTCCATCACCGCATATCACGGTCATGAACAGTTAATAGACTACGCCTCAACCAAAGGAGCTATCGTTGCGTTCACTCGCTCCCTGTCGCTTCAACTGAATCCGCGGGGCATTCGCGTAAACGGTGTGGCTCCAGGGCCGATCTGGACACCGCTAATCCCTTCAACGTTCGCAGCCGAAGAGGTCGCCGTATTCGGCTCGGATACGCCAATGAAACGTGCGGGACAGCCCAAGGAACTGGCCCCTAGTTATGTCTTCCTCGCTTGCGAGGACTCGTCATACATGGCAGGCCAAATCTTGCATGTAAATGGCGGCACTATCGTGAACGGTTAGCGAAGGGAAACCATATGAACAAAAAAAGAGGCTGTACCTGCAAGGGATTCTTTGATCCGCTTCAGGTACAGCCTTTTTCTCTTATAAGCCTGCTTTTAGCAGCAGCTTCGTCCATTCCCACTTCGTAAACGCCAGCGTTTCACGCGCTTCGTGATAAGGCAAGAAGAGCACTTCCGACTTCGTTAAAGATACGACCGGCTGCTTCAAACCGATCGTTTGGGCGATGTCCAGGGAACGTGAGCCATGAAATTGATGCGTCATGATAATCGAGCTGACCAGCCCCTGCTCGTCCATAATTTGCTTGCTATACAGCAAATTCTCATAAGTACTCGTGGCCCGGGGTTCGAGCAAAATGCGGTTTTGCGGAACTCCTTTTTGAATCAAATAATTACGCATTCCTTCGGCTTCCGTCAGTTTCGAACCATTATGGTCCAGTCCGCCGGAAACGATGAGATGCTGGAATTTCCCCTGCCCGTATAGTTTAACTGCCAGATCGAGACGTTCCTGCAGCCCTGGACTTGGAATGTCTTTGCGCAGCGACGCACCCAGCACGATGCCCACATCTACGCGATCAGGAAGAGCTTGGACGGGAGCTCGCTGAACTTTCCACTGGATAAACACAATCCATCCAACAAATAGCAGGAAAACCACGAGCAGCACTTGGAAAAACCGTCTAAAAAAGCTTAACATCCGTTTTGGCCGACCCGAACGGGTACGGCTTTTCGGTTTACGAGAGATATGACGTTGAATCGAATGTTGTTGCGTTTTCATTGCCCTTCTCCCTTACTCCTCTTTCAGAAACGTACTGACCTGTTCAAATAAAGCGTCGGCATCTTCACTATGGCAGATGAGATGTTTGGACTTTGGATACCAATACAACTCTCTATGGCCTCCTAATTTCCGATAAATATACCTTGCGCTTTGCGGATGGATAACTTGATCTTTCTCCGCTTGCGCGACAAGTGTAGGAACGGTTACTTTCCCTATTTCCGGTTTCAAATGCCGCACCAGCTGTGTGAACTGCCATGTGGCTCGCAGCGGAGTCGTTTTGGCCTTGTGCAAATAATCCTGATCTTGATGCTTCCAGTCCTCCCGTATGACATTCAGCAAACGCGCAGGACTAATATAAATGACAGCTGTGTTCAAAAGCACCAGTTTGCGTACAGGATATCGAACGGCCAAATAGGCGGCGAGCAGACCGCCCATGGAAAACCCGACTAAATCAAACGAACCGTATTGCCTAGTCATTCGTTCTGCATGCTGCTCTGCAGCTACTACCCAATCTTCCCAGCGGGAAGTCTTCAGTTCTTGAACGTCTTCACCGTTCCACGGGAGTTTAGGCAGATCGCAGGGCTGTCCACGCTCCAGTAAATACTGCGCCAATGGCTCCACCTCAAAGGGGCCGCCGGTGAAACCGTGGAACAATAAACAAGGCTGCTTCATACAGGCATCCCTCCCAAAGTGGAATTGGCGCATCTATTTTTCTTTGATCGCAATCGAGTTGATGGTTACTTTTTCTTTCGGCATGCTTGGTGACGAATCGCCGCCTTGCGGATTCATCTGTACAGGTGTATCCGCAATTTTCGCGATCGTTGCCATGCCTTCGTCCGTGACTTTGCCGAAAATCGTATAGTTCGGAATTTTGTTTAGTGAAGCGCTATCTGCACCCGAACAAATGAAGAATTGGCTTCCATTCGTATTCGGGCCGGAATTCGCCATCGCAACGATACCCGGTTCATATTTGTGCGACGTTTTAAGCTCGTCGGCAAATTTGTAGCCTGGACCGCCCATACCCGTTCCGGTCGGGTCCCCGGTTTGAATCATGAATGTTTTGATGATCCGGTGAAACGTGACATTATTGTAAAAGCCTTCTTTGGACAAGAATACAAAGTTGTTCACCGTCTTTGGAGCTTCTTTCGCAAAGAGGTCGATGGTAAAGGTTCCCTTAGATGTCGTTACTTCGGCCTGATACGATTTGTTCGGGTCAATCGTCATGTCAGGAGCCTTACTCCATTGTTTGGACGTACTCGGCGATGCCGCAGCTGATGGAGTTGCAGTAGCTGCGGGAGTTGCAGCTCCGCTTTTCGGAGACGCCGTTCCGCCGGCTGTCTCGGAAGGCTTATTGCCGCAAGCTGAAGCAAGTAAAGTCAGTGCAAGTAGGGTGATGGGGAGCAGCTTCGAATTTTTCCAGTTCATTATTATTTTCATCCTCCGTAAAACGTGTGATGGTATGTAAGCCACACCGCCTAATGGCGGCGTGACAGTCTTTATGGGGTTTTCGGAATTGATACGATTACGCCGTCTTGATTGTTGTCTTGCGTATTGTTTGGATTTGACTTATCAGCGTTGCCTTGAGCCGAGTTGCTTGCCGGAGACGAATTTGGGTTAGGGCTTGGGCTCGCCCCTATCCCCGTCCCCGCATTTCCTTTACCGCCATCCGCAGGCGTAGTCGTCGGTTTCGAACCCGGTGACTGCGATGGCTTAGGAGAATTATGGTCCTTACCATTCCCCGGTGACGGTGATGGCGATCCGGAAGGCGAAGGAGAAGGAGAAATCTGCGCCTGATCCTTAGGGATCTCGACATTCACAACATTCGATTGCGCACCATCTGTATTTGTCTCCAGGTTTATTGGGGTGACATAATACTGGTAAGCTTCACCGCTGCTTACGGTTGTATCGTTAACTTCTGCGTTCGGTGCTTGAATCAGCAGCTTGGCATCAGTCTCCTTCGAGCTTTTGCGGAACAGCTTATAGGCAACTTTATCGCCTTGAGAGGTCCAAGTCAATTTCACTGATTTCGTTTCAGGCAAGTACGTTGCAGCCAAATCCGCAATGCCGCTTGGCGGTTCCGTCAAATCCGGCACACTATCCGGCTTCACAAAATCCGTTACCGGTTTGCCTTCAAGCGCTTTGGACATAACTTCTTTGAAGATCGCGGATGGACTGCCGCTACCGATCGTTACATAATGCTTGGCATCGACTTTATCGAAGCCTTCCCATACGGCAGCCGTCCATTCCGGCGTATAACCGACAAACCAGACGTCGCGGTCGTATTTTTCAATCCCTTTAATATCGAGTCCTGTCGTTCCTGTTTTACCGGCTACAGGACGGTTGAACTTCGCTTTTGTCCCCGTACCGCCAGGTTCCACGACTCCTTGAAGCAGTAATGTCATATAATATGCGGTTTTCGGTTGAATGACTTGCTTCTTCTCCGGTTTGTAGGTGTAAACTTCCTTGCCTTGCGCATCTTCAATTCGCAGAATGGAGTGCGTTTTATTTTGCACGCCTTGGTTAGCGAACGCTGTATAAGCTGTAGCCATTTCCAACGGAGAAACCCCATCCGTAAGACCGCCTAATGCGATAGCAAGGTTGCGATCCTTGTCAGGGTTCAAATTGATACCCAGCTTCTTGGCAAAATCCATGCCCGTCTTCGCACCCATTTGATCCAGCAACCACACAGGAGCCAAGTTGTAAGATTTCTTCACTGCTTCGAACATTGTCACTTGACCATGTGTCGTTCTATCATAGTTGCGGGGTGTATACGTCCCGTTGGCGAAAGAAGTCTGCGTATCGTCCATCATCGAATATGGCGTGTACTTCCCGCTCTCGAGTGCCGGTCCATATGCGGCGATAGGTTTAAACGAAGAACCCGGCTGCCTTTTGGAATAAACGCGGCTAAAGCCTTTAGGTTGATAATCCCTTCCCCCGATCATGGCCACTAAACCGCCGGTTTTGTTATCAACAATGACCATGGAACTCTGGATCTTTTGACCATCCGATGCGTCCTTCTGAAACAGGCTTGCATTCGTATAGGTCGTCTCCATAACCTTCTGAGCTTTCGGATTCATCGTCGTGTAGATTCGATAGCCTTTAGTGAGCAATTCGTCTTCGTCGATGCCAGCTATATCTTCAGCTTCATTAGTCACATAATCAACGAAGGTTGCGTAATCTTTGCTTCCTTGAGCTGCCGAAGCCGGCGGAACATAATCGACTGCAGCCGCTTCAGCGCGTTCAGCTTCCGTAATATATCCCTGATCCGTCATCAATCGAAGGACTACACCTCTACGTTCCTTAGACAAATCCGGATTTTTTAACGGTGAATATTTGGAAGGCGCTTTAGGCAAGGCAGCTAAGGTAGCCATCTCCCAAAGTTTCAAGTCATTGAGATCCGATTTGCCGAAATAGACTTTGGCGGCCGCTTTAATGCCATAAGCATTGTTTCCGAAGAAAATGCGGTTTAAATATTTTTCCATAATTTCATCTTTGCTAAACTTTTGATCCAAGGCAAACGCGATCGACATTTCCGTACCTTTCCGGAATGCCGTTTTCTCCGAGCTCAGAAATACGTTCTTGGCTAACTGCTGCGTAATCGTACTTCCGCCCTCGACTGCGCTCATATGCATGACATCCTTCACAAGGGCGCGTCCGATGGCCCAGAAGTCTACGCCAGAATGCTGTTCGAACCGTCGATCCTCGGTGGCAATAAACGCTTGTTGCAGACGTTCGGGGACGTCCTTGATTTTTACGCTTTCGCGGTTTTCGCCGCCTTTATATACTTTGGCGATCTCGGTTGGCGGAAGATCCTTGCCATTCTTATCTTTGCCATCCTCTTGAGCATAAATAAGCGTTGATTCAGCCGTCGTATTAATTTTATCAATATTTTCATTCAGTATCTTATAACCACTCATAATGACGATAATGTAAACGCCCATCGCACAAATAACGGCTAATATCGCTGCAATAATGGATCCGAAAATAAGTTTGCGAGCATTGAATCGTTTCTTCTTTGAACCTTTGTTGTTGCCTTGCGGCTTCGTATTCGTTGGTTTCGCCAAATCCACCGACTCCCTTGTTGTTCATTCTCTAGGTCTTACCAACAAAAGAACAACCTTATAATCAAGGTTGCTCCAATCGTTTCTATTCGGTTAGACGGTCTTACAAAATAAAAAGTTGCAAAAACATCCTGGAAACGGATTATTCCGACGTTTCTGCCGCTGCCATCAGCGACACGGATCTTTGCGGTGTAAACGTGGAAATGGCGTGTTTATACACCATTTGCTGACGGCCTTCACTGTCAATAATGATCGTGAAGTTATCGAAGGCGCGAATAAGTCCTCTGATTTGAAACCCATTAGTCAAGTAAACCGTTACGGGAATGCTTTCTTTGCGGAGCTGATTGAGAAAATTGTCTTGGATATTAATGGATTTGTTCATCAGTTGGTCCCCCTTAATGGAATGAAACGTTCGCCCTTCGGCGCTATTTTCAATGGTCATTGTTGTTGATTATATTCAATTTTTTGTACAAACTTTCCTGCTATTATATCACTAATAATTTGGAAATGCGCAGAAAAATTTGCTGAATCCGTCACATCCACCCAATGAATGTCTTTCATATGCCTGAACCAGGAAAGCTGCCGCTTGGCAAACCGGCGTGTATCGCGTTTAAGAAGCGTAACAGCTTCCTGAAGAGAGAGCTCGCCATCCAAATAACGTACGATCTCTTTGTAGCCCAAGGCTTGCATGGAAATCGCCTGTTTGGGGCATCCCGAAGCGAGGATCGACTGAACTTCTTCGATCAGCCCTTCATCCATCATGATGTCGATCCGCTCTTCAATGCGCTTATAGAGCAATGCGCGGTCCATCGTCAAACCGATGATACATAGTTCGTAAGGCGATTCTTTTTTCTGGGCAGCCAAATGCGCTGAAAAGGTTTGACCGGAGACATGATGCACTTCCAGCGCCCGAATCACGCGGCGACGATCATTGGCATGAAGCCGGTCCGCGCTTTCCCGATCGATATCACGCAGTTTCTGATGCAGCGCTTCATCCCCATGCTGAACTGCATAAGCCTCCTGTTCATTGCGGAACGCTTCGTCCATACCGACGTCTGTAAATTGGTAATTGTAACAGACCGACTCGATGTAAAGCCCTGTTCCTCCAACGATAAAAGGCAGCTTTCCCCTTGCGTGAATATCTGAAATAAGATCGCGCACGCGCTCCTGAAACTCAGCGGCGGAGAAGGGATAAGACGGATCGTGAATATCGATCAAATGATGCGGAACGAGCGCTTGCTCCGCCTTGCTCGCTTTGGCCGTGCCAATGTCCATACCGCGATAAACTTGCATGGAATCGCCGGAAATAATTTCACATTGAAAATGCCGGGCGATGTCCAGACTCAGCTTTGTTTTGCCAACGGCTGTAGGCCCAAGAAGTACGAGTAATTTCGGCTTGGCCGGCGTTTCTAACACAGTCGAATCACTCCATAAGTTGTTTTCGTTGCCCCGCGAAGGACATGTTCGAACCCTAGACGGGCGAACTCCTTGCTGTCTCTATGCTCCTTGAGCACAATACTTTTGCGTGCAACACGCCTTGCTTCAGCGATGGCCTCCAAACTAACGGCTTCAGCATTCGCATTTTGCCTGAGCGGTGAAATCGAGCTGGATTCCTCGATCGGATTCCGGAACATCGGATCGAAGTAAACGATGTCCACGCTTTTCGCTTCCAACTGCTGCAAATAATCGTAATGCCGGATCTGCCTGACCACAATTCGCCTCATGGCCTCATTCAGTTCAGGGATCTCCGATTCATAGACGGACAAACCTTCCTGAATCAGCATCGCGGGAATTTTCTCGCTTTCGAGCGCAGTGACACTCCCTGCTGTGCCTACTGCAAACGAGAAAACGATCGCATCCGACGCGAGTCCTGCCGTACAATCGACGACAGCGTCTCCCCTGGCTGCCCCTGATGCTTCGAGAAGCAGATCCGATTCGCCTCTTAGCAGCCGTTTGATGCGCACAAGCGCCATGCTCGGATGAAAAAAATGTGCAGGGGTATCTCCTTCATAGTACCTGATCTCTTCCTTCGTCACAAGCAGAAGCGAATGGTCTGCATAATTTTTCCTGACATGCTGCAAGGAATCTCTTCGCCGGGGCACCAATCGGCCGCCGTAACGGGCAGCAAGTCGACTTGCTTTGTCCACCAATTCAGCAGACGGGTTATAAGAAGTTGTGACTAACACGGGATTACATCACTCGCTTAAACATTTTTTCAAGCTCATAGGTGGTAAAACTGACGACAATAGGCCGCCCGTGCGGACATGTGTAAGGATTGCGGCAGCCTGCAAGCCGATCGATCAGCGTTTCCATTTCCAGGATGCTGAGGCTCTGATTGGCTTTAATTGAAGCTTTGCAAGAACACATAATGGCCGCTTTCTCTCTTAGCTTGGCAATATCTACCGTCTTTTTCTCGCCGAGCACCCACTCGCACATTTCTTCGACAATCCCTTTCTCTTCCCCGCCCGGGAACCAATGCGGATGGGCACGGACGATGAAGGTATTGCCGCCAAATGCTTCCAGGTAAACGCCCGCTTGCTCGAACAGAGACAGCTTATCCTCGATAATACCGGCTTCGGACGGTGTAAACTCCAGCGTGATCGGAACGAGCAATTCTTGGCTCGCCTCAGCAGGATTGCCAAATCGCTCATAATAATATTCATAGTTGATCCGCTCGTGGGCGGCATGCTGATCGATGAGATACAATCCCGTCTCATTTTGCGCGACCAAGTAGGTGCCATGCATTTGACCAATAGGATCTAACCTTGGAAAAGAAGGAAGCTTTGGCGCATCGCTTTCCTCCCCTGTAGGCAGCAGCTCCATGAAGGCTTCGTTCGCTTTGCGCTGTTGTTGGATAGATGCGCTCCGGTTGTTGCCGGATGCATAAGTATTCGATTGCGGCGCAGAAGTTGGACGCGTTGATGTATACGAAGCAGATTCGAAGCTGCGTGGACGAGCTTGCTCATCTTCTCTTACTGGATAAACTGGTAATGCCTCTTTAACTTGCAAACCCTGAAAGCGTTCCGAATTTGGCGAGCCTTGGGCGGCAGGAGCTGTGAATGGCGCAGGTGGCAGCTCAACGGACCCTGTTTGCTTCGACGATGCCGTCTGGGATAAAGTTGAAACCCGTTCTTCTCGCGTAGGGACAGGATCCACAGCACGCGTGAGTTCCAGCTGCTCCTGTATGTAAGCTCCCTTTGGAGTCGAAGGCTTATTTCCTTGAGGAATTAATACCTGTTTACCCAAGATACGCTTTACTTCCGATTCGATCAACGCCGTTAGCTCAGTCTCTTTACTGAAGCGAACTTCGAGCTTGGCAGGGTGCACATTCACATCAACCAGTGAAGGGTCCATTGCAATTTGCAGCACGGCCACCGGGAAGCGGTTGATCGGCAGCAGCGTATGATACCCTTGCAGAAGCGCCTGATTGAGCGCAAAATTGCGCACATAGCGGCCATTCACTATGGTCGAAACCGCACTCCGGTTCGCTCGGGTCATCTCCGGCTTCGCGATGAAGCCCGAAATTGTATAATCCAGGCTTTCCGCCTGGATCGGCAGCATTTGCTTGCCAACTGCTGTCCCATAGATGCCGGCGATGACTTGCAGCAAATCTCCGTTGCCAAGCGTCTGCAGGAGCAGGTTGCCATTGTGTTTGAGCGAGAACGCGATTCCCGGATGGGCAAGCGCCAGCCTGTACAAATAGTCGGAAATGTGACCGAGTTCCGTCTGGATCGTTTTCATATATTTGAGACGTGCCGGTGTATTGAAAAATAGCTCCCTCACCGTTACTTCCGTTCCGCGAGAAGCAGCGGTTTCTTCCACCGTACGGATGGTCCCGCCTTCGATGGCAATCTTGCGGCCGAGACCATCGCTAGTCGAGCTGGTCACACACTCCAGACGTGAAACGGAAGCAATACTCGGCAGTGCCTCGCCACGAAAACCTAAAGTGCGAATCGAGAATAAATCTTTGCTTGTCGATATTTTGCTCGTCGCATGCCGCTGAAAAGCGAGTTCGCAATCTGCAGGCTCCATCCCGGACCCATTATCGGACACGCGTATGAGCTGTAAACCGCCCTCTTCAATCGTCACGTCAATCCGGGTGCTTCCCGCATCTACAGAGTTCTCGACAAGCTCTTTCACAACGGAGGAAGGGCGTTCCACCACTTCCCCGGCTGCGATTTGGTTGGCGATATGCTCGCTTAAGAGCTGAATTTTACCCATACGCTTAGTTCCCCTTTACAGCACGAATGGAAACATTCTCTCCTTGGTCATTGACTTTCAACTGTGGGAAGTAGTCATCGAACAGACTGACATTCACATAGCTCGTTCCGTTATCGATGATCAGCTTGCCCTCTTCAGCAGGAATAGCGTGAGTGCCTTTTGCATCGGAAATATCGACCGTATGATTAGCGTCATTCCAAGTAATCGTAGCGCCAACCAGCGCTGCTAACGCGCGAGTGTTCGCGTACAATTGTCCATTCTCATGGAACGTTCCGAGCACACTACCCATCTCGACGCCATTATACGTAATATTGTGCTTTGTAATTTCCACATCGATATCGGAGATCCCGGATAAATGAAGTGCTGTAATCAGCTGCGCTGCTGCTCCGTCAACTTTCACATCCGGCGTAATGCCGACTTTATTCACTTTGCGCATCTTCGGCGTCAAATACTCTTCAATGGTTACTTTCAGCGCGGAGCCCCCGTCCAGCTGATAAATCTGCTGCACGCTGCCTTTGCCAAAAGTTTGCACGCCTATCACTTTGGCCACGTTGTAATCCTGCAGAGCCCCGGACAATACTTCCGAAGCGCTGGCGCTGTTTTCATTGGCTAAAATATACACGGGAACAGACAGCTCCGCTCCTCCGGTAATCGGAACAGGCTCATCGATGCCGTTCCGGTCTTTCGTATGAATCAGAACGCCCTCTTTAACAAAGTGTTTCGCAATATTTTGCGCGGTGTCAACGAGACCGCCCGGATTGTTGCGCACATCCAGTATCAACGCTTTAAGTCCTTTAGCTTTCAAATCCGCAAGCTGCTTATCGAAATCTTCGTCCGCATCGCTGGAAAAGTCTGTTATTTGGATGTAACCAACGCCATTTACAAAGGATTTGTTATACACTGCAGGCACTTTCACGGCTTTACGAGTGATTTCAAATGTCAATTCTTTGCCGCCGCGCAGTACGGTAATTTTCGTCTTGGAACCGGCTTCGCCAATAATTTTGTTTCTGGCTGAGTCTGTCGATTTAGGGTCAACTGCTGCTCCGTCTACGGCAATAATGTAATCGTCACGCTGTAAGCCGGCGCTTTCAGCCGCAGAACCTGCGAACACTTCGCTTATATAGATTCCTTTATCGTCGAGGCCTATGCGAGCGCCCATTCCAACATAATTATTTTCCAAAGAATTAGTAAATTGGCCGTATTCATCTTTGCTGAAAAAGACGGTGTATGGGTCTTTGAGTCCCTCCACCATCTGTTTGATGGATTGGTTCGCGAGCGCTTCCTCGGTTACACCGCTGACATGAAGCTTACCGATAATTTCTCTGACTTGTTGAGTTTGCAAATCTTCCTGGGCCATCGCGCTGGCCGGCAGCACTATCATGAGGGCGGAGGCAAGTGCCAATGTTACTTTCATAGATCTCAATTTCGTCGGTCGTTTCATGCTTGTCTCTCCCCTTAGCATTTTCTTATAGAGCCGCCGTTTATTGCAGCTTCTGTTTCCATTCATACACCAGATTAAGCGCCTGAAGCGGCGTCATGTTGATCAAATCAATGCCCTTCAGCTGGTCGAGTACCAGCTGGGATTTGCCGTCCAGCTTCTTCTTGACGGCGGGGCTGTTCGCGCTGTCCTCCTCGAAGAGGGACAGCTGCTGGATCGCTGCCGCCGACGCAGGGGTGGCGACTGCAGTGGCTTCGGCCTGCCGCGGTTCAAGGGCAGGCCGCTCGATGGCGGCGGCGGTCTGCGCAGCGCCCGCCGCCCGCTCTTCAAACCCATTCAGCAGCTCATAAGAGCGCTGAATGATCGAATCCGGCAGCCCGGCGATCTCGGCACAATAGATGCCGTAGCTCGTACTCGCTGCCCCGCGGATCAGCTTGCGCAGGAAAGTGACCTGCCTGCCGCTTTCTTTGACCGCCATGCAATGGTTGCGCAGATGCATGAGGCTCTCTTCCAGATGCGCAAGCTCGTGAAAGTGCGTTGAAACGAGCGTCTTACAGCCGATCCGGTCATGAAGAAACTCGATGACCGCCTGTGCGATTGCCATGCCTTCGCCGGTCGAGGTGCCGCGGCCCAATTCATCAATGATGACGAGACTCTTGCTTGTCGCTTTCTCGGTCATCACTTGAATGTCCATCATCTCGACCATGAATGTGCTCTGCCCGCCGATCAGGTCGTCGGCCGCGCCAATCCGCGTAAAAATCCGATCGATGATCGGGATGCGCGCGGATCTGGCAGGCACGAAACAACCGATCTGCGCCATTAGGCAGATCACAGCCACCTGCCGCATGTAGGTGGATTTACCGGCCATATTCGGACCGGTAATGAGCAAAATGCGGCCTTGCTCCTCTTCCAGACTCGTTTCATTCGCGATGAATGAACCGTCTTGAATGACCGCCTCGACGACCGGATGGCGGCCTTCTTCGATGAGGAGATCGAAGCTTTCGCCGATCTCCGGCTTGTGGTAGTGCTGTGCTGCGCTCACCGCGGCCAGCGACTGATATACATCGGCGGTGGCAATGACTTCCGCCAGCTTTTGCAATCTGGAAATATGCTGGGAAATCCGGTCGCGAAGCTCGGTAAACAGCTCATATTCCAGATCGACCATTTTATCCTGCGCTTCGAGAATGAGCGCTTCTTTCTCTTTGAGCTCCGGCGTCACATACCGCTCCGCGTTCGCGAGAGTCTGTTTGCGCTCGTAGCGGCCTTCAGGCAGCGAAGCCATATTCGCTTTAGTCACTTCGATAAAGTAGCCGAACACTTTGT
This sequence comes from Paenibacillus sp. GCM10027628, assembly GCF_042676385.1. Taxonomy (NCBI): domain Bacteria; kingdom Bacillati; phylum Bacillota; class Bacilli; order Caryophanales; family Paenibacillaceae; genus Paenibacillus; species Paenibacillus sp. GCM10027628. Next base: position 31,266 of record NZ_JBHTHA010000085.1, on the reverse strand, counting down.
TGTAGCCGATTTTCAGCGACTTGATGCCTGTTGCTTCTCGTTCCTGCCGTTCCAGCTCGGCGATCCATTGTTTGCCGTTCGTACTCGCTTCGCGAAGCTGATCGAGATACGGCTGGTAACCAACACGAATCATGCCACCGTCCCGGATCGAGACAGGGGGCTCGTCCACAATGGCGCTTGCAATCCACGACATAACGTCTTCGCAGGCGTCCATATCCTGAACAAGCTTGCGGAGCGTCTCCGAACCGGATGTGGCGCATACTTCCTGGAGCAAAGGAACTTGCTGCAAGGAATGCTTGAGCGCAACCATATCGCGCGCATTGGCATTCCCATATGAGATGCGGGCAACCAACCGCTCGAGGTCATACACTTCCTTGAGCGCCTGTTTCACATCTTCTCGGACGATGAACTGGTTATATAGCAGTTCCACTGCTTCCTGCCGCTCTTGAATGCGGGATACGCTCATCAGCGGTTTCTCGATCCAGCGGCGCAGCATGCGTGCGCCCATCGCGGTTACGGTTTTATCAAGCAACCAAAGCAGCGAACCTTTTTTCGCGCGCTCGCGAACCGTTTCCACCAACTCCAAATTTCTGCGGGTGAAAGGGTCCATTGTCATAAATTGATCGGGCTGGTACACCCGGATATGTTTGACATGGGTTAAGGCTCTTTTTTGCGTTTCTTTCAAATACGCGAGCAGGAGCGCGACCCCTTGGCGGTTTAAGCCGGACAATGAAGGCAGCGCTTCATCCTCGGCAAAATGCTCGGCCAGCAGCTTTTCGTCCGCTTGCGTCCACTCAGTCATGACCGTGTTGCGACTCCAAGCGGAACTCGTCTCGCGGATTGTAGCCAGTAACTGCTTGTCCGTAATAATCTCGGAAGGACTGTATACATTCAGCTCATCCATGACAAGCTCCCAGGAATCAGGCAGCAAGGTCGTATACAATTCGCCGGTAGAGATGTCGCATGCTGTGAATGCATAGCCCTCTTCCTTATTCACGAGCGATACAATATAGTTGTTGCTAGTTTCACCTAGCAGCTTACTGTCCATGACCGTGCCCGGCGTCACGATGCGGACGATCTCACGGCGCACAACGCCTTTGGCTTCGGATGGATCCTCTACCTGCTCGCAAATCGCGACTTTGTAACCTTTTTCAATCAGCCGCGACATGTAATTGTCCGCTGAATGGTAAGGTACGCCGCACATCGGAATTCGCTCTTCCGCGCCGCCCTCACGGCCGGTTAAAGTAATCTCCAACTCTCGCGACGCGTTAATCGCATCCTCGAAAAACATTTCATAGAAATCACCCAGACGAAAAAATAAAAAAGCGTCCGGGACTTGCGCCTTCACGGCCAAGTATTGCTGAATCATCGGCGTATATTGGGCCATAATCCTCTTCGTTCCTCCAACAAAACGTATGTTCGTCTACGAATCTATCGATCTATCGATCTATGGATCTTTCTTGCATATGTGTAAAAAAAGACTGTCAAGGCTTCGAGGGCTAGCATGTGCATGTAGGAAGCGTTAATGCTGTTTTTCAGCGCTAACATCACAACTTTTGCCATCACCACGGGGTTAACGCTGAAAAACAGGCTTAAACCACCTATTTCCGGCGGCGACGTCGTGAATTCCGGAGTTTAGCGATGTTTTTCAGCGTTAACGTCACGACTTTTGCCATCGCCACGGGGTTAACGCTGAAAAACAGGCTTAATCCCATCCAACTTCCCGAAAGCATTATCCGCTAATTGGAACACCTACTAGAGCCCCATGACCTTGAGCGTATATAAATTCTCTCTATTATAACATGATTTGCGGTTGAATAGCTTCTACGTGATGATAGGGTGCAATTTTCCATGCTTTGCGGATATCCTCCCGTTCGTTCCATGGCTCCATCGTCTCGATGCGCGCCCGCAGCCGCTCCAGTGCGGACGCGTGTAAGCCATATGCTTTCAGCTGCGCAAGCTCGTGCCAGAGTCTGGCGACAATCGGCCGCAGCTCCTGTTTATCCCCCCGATAATAGGCAGCCTGCATATCCGGCTCCTGCAAGGGGCGCCATGGCAGCAGCCAGTAATTATCGGCAATCAGCGCGGCGAGCGCGAAGACGCCGCGTGTAATGTCCGGCGACTGCAGCCAGCTCGGCAGCGTGCGGTATTCGAAACCGCCGTGCGACTTGCGCCGGAAGTCGCCGAGGTAGCCGTACCGAGGGCGGCGGTTCCGCGTCGTCTCGCCCTCGATCAAGATCAAAGGCAGCGCGAGGTAGTTATCGAGCGCGCGCAGAAGATGCCCGTTCAGCCAGCAGCGGCTGAAGTGGATATGTCCGCCGAGTGGGTAGCCGCCCACCGGCATGCCGCCCGAGAGCCACGCGAGGCTCTCGTCGGGAATTGCCCGCGCGGCGAGCTGCATCGTATGATGCAGATTTCTCGCAAGCTCGCGCGGGTCTGCACTTGGCTCCGGCCGCAGCTCCGCTAGCGGCAGGATGAGGCGATGCCCGCTGAGTACGACGGCATCGCAGCCGACGGCGCCGTCCCGCGTGAGGAAGCGGTCGGCGAAGACGACTTTGCCCTGCGGGCTGATCAGCAGGAACTCCGGATCGCTGCCGAGCATTGGGCGCTCCTTGCGGAGGAGCTCCTTCGTGAGCGCTGCATCATAGCGGTCAATGGCCTGCGCGAACAGCAGCGTCAGTTTCCCGTTCAGTTTCGGAACGGGATCTACATCCAGTACTAGCGTATGCCCTGACGGGATCACGCCGACTGTCACAAGCCCATAATCCAGTCCGAGCGCATAGATCGCTTTGACGGCTTCGCGGCTGGCTCTACGCACGTGAAAACTGGCCAGCTCGGGATCCACTTCCCGATAGGCCGTATCGCGAAGCCGCTGTCTTTGATGCTGGAGCGACGGCTCCGCCACCAGCAATGGCTCATTTTTTTCATAGACGGCCAGCGTTTGTAAATGGAAAACAACGACTTTGAACTTATGCGTGAATTGGGGCCGTACACTCGGGTCGCTGAGGTGTGAATCCACTGTCTTGATACCATGAAGACGCAACAGCTCTTCACGTCTAGTCCGTTGCTTTGCTCTTACAATGGATTTGAGCGGCTGCAGCGCCGGCACCCCAGGCAATTCGTCGTGCGCTGCCCCCCAATGGATGACGACTCGGCCTTTCCATCCGTCCGGAAGCGCTGTTCCGCTTGGGATCCGAGTAAGATCTGCGAGCTCCAGCGCTTCTTTTTCCTGTGCATGCAGCAAGAAAGTTTCCATAAGAATGGCTCCTTCACGCCCAATTTATCCTTACAAACAAAAAAGAGGGCGTTTGCCCTCTGACGAACCAAAAACTCCAGCATAGACTGGAGTATAAGGTTCCTTAATCCAATTCATCTTCGAGAAGCTCGGCGTCCAGATCCTCGAAATCTCCATCGCCGCTATCATCGAAGTCCACATGCTTGTCGTCGAAGTCACTGGGGCCGTAAGGACTAACAATGACGTAGACTTTGGTTTCTGCCACCATTTCGACTTGGAACTCCCGTTCCACCCGGATGAGCACGCTGTCGCCGCTAGAAGAGATACTGGCTTCCACACAGTTCGGTTCTTGCGTTGCGACAGCGGATACTTCGGCTGTTGCCGACTTATGTTTTTTGTCCAGATAACTGAGAGGTACGATTTCTACATAAGAAACGGTTTCTTTTGCTACGTCCGTTTTGGTGTTGCGATCGTAAGAATACCAGATGTTGATATCATAAGTACCAACTACTTCTACGCCATCTCCGGATTGGATCGCCTCAAACTGGTTGTTGATGATCCAAGCGCCCAATATACTGGTCGGAGAAAAGGGCGGAGTCACGGTATGACTTACGTGCGAAAATTTGCGACCTTTACCGCAGACAGCTTTGGTGATGATCTCTCTGCTCTGCAAATCTTTATTTAATGACATCCTTTCAACCTCCTCCATACAATCATTCATTACAAGTGTATGCAGGACATTCGTCTAGGGTGACAACTATTTTATTATATTTTTAGTGTTTAAAAAATGTTTTAATTTTGAGAGTCAACCCGTTTCAGGGCGCTGTTTTTTCTGTTTTTTGGCTACGGACAAGTACTGCATCAGCTCCCGATTTAGCTGCAAAATCGCCGATCTGACCTCAAATTCTTGCCTGCTCTCCGGCAGTGGCATCTCTTTGTATCTTTGATCCAGCTCTTGCAACTCTTTCTCTGCGGTGCCTGTATAATAGTCTTCTTTCACCGAATGGCTTAACTCTTCAAAAATAGCTGCAACCAGTTCCCCTTGAGGAAGTGTCTGGTACACCTGCGCCACAAGGCCTATCATCCTTTGAATGGACTCCAGTTGCTCGCCTCGCATATAGAAATAGACCCGCCAATAAGGATCTCCGCCGAAAATAAGCGAATTTTCCATCGATTTTTTGGCAAGCGCTGCACCGCGCTCGATTTCTTCTCCCGCTTCGAGAAGCTCTTTGCCATCCCACACCAGCGTATTGTCGCGCAGATGCTGGGCGATTTTCACGAAAATAACCGAAAACAACGCTTCCACCCTCTGTTTATGGGCAACGATGGTTTTATCCGCTTTTGGCATGTAGGCAATGTTGATCAGCGTAGCCGTTCCTAAGCCGACCAGCAGCAGCTTGATTTCATTTAGAATCGCGAGCGGTGCAATCGTTTCATATGCGTACAGATGGAACATCACGACCGCGCCTGTGACCGTCCCCTCGCTGATGCGAAGCCGATGCAATACCGGAAAAACGATGATTACAAAAAGCCCGACTACCCAGGCATGGAACCCGAACATCCAAAATAGACCGGAGCCGATGATCAAAGCTAACGTCGACGCTGCAATTCGGTGAATCGAGTTTTGAATCCCTTTTTTCTTTGTGACTTCAACGCCAAGTATTGCCAATAGCCCCGCGGACGCCGGCGACTTAATTCCTAATATTTGGGAGAGCACCATGGCGATGATGACGGCAATGGCGGTTTTAAGCACGCGAAAGCCCATCGCGATTTCACCTCTTTACTGGTTTAACCTATGGGCTCATTATTTCATTAATATGCAGTTTGTGGCAAGTCTTAACGATGTTTCGTTATTTTTTTCTCCAGGATAGAGACGGCTTGGTACATGAAAGTGGCTACAACTGCTATGACGATCAGGGTGGAAATGACGAGCGTGAAATTGAATACTTGAAAACCGTAAATGATCAAATACCCAAGTCCGATTTGCGAGACAAGAAACTCGCCCACGATAACGCCAACCCACGCAAGGCCGACGTTGACCTTCAGCGTTGCAACAATCGCGGGAAACGATGCCGGGAGAATGACCTTTTGGAAAACTTTGCGCTTATTTCCGCCAAAGATCTTCACGACCAACACATAATTGGCGTCTACTTCTTTGAAACTGCCATAGACCACGAGTGTTGTAATAATTACGGTTATTGACAGCGTCGTCGCAATGATCGACAGCAACCCCGGACCGAGACCGACGATGAAAAGCGGTCCTAAAGCCACTTTGGGCATACTGTTCAGCACGACGATATAGGGATCAAGCACCCTTGCCAGAAAAGGAGACCACCAGATGATCACAGCAAGCGCCGTTCCGAATAACGTTCCTAAGGCGAAGCCCACAATCGTCTCCAATACGGTTGCGCCAACATGAGGAAGCAGCGAACCGTCAAGCAGTTTATCCCACAGCAACTTGATTACTTTAGTCGGGTAACTGAAGAGCAGCACATCGATCCATTTCAAACGGCCGGCAAGCTCCCATAGGGCAAAGAAAACGACTAAAATAACGAGCTGTACAATCCGCACATAGCCGGTCTCCCTCTTTTTGCCTGAAACAAACTGCCTGTGCACGTTTTGCGAAAGCTCATGTGCGGCAAATGGTTCGGCTGGGTGCGGCACCGGCCCTTTTCTCTCATTCATCCGTGTCGCCTCCGAATTCTTGCCATATGTCCCGGAACAACGTGTGAAAACCTGATTTCTCACGCGCTTCGAAAGGCAGTGGAGCCCGAATTTCATCGGGGATGATAAACTCCTTCCGGAATCGTCCCGGATTCGGCGCCAGCACGATGACGCGATCACTCATCGCGATCGCCTCGGAAATATCGTGCGTGACAAGCAGCGCGGTCTTCTGTTTCGCGCGAAGAGTTTCTACAACCAGATCCTCCAGCTGTAATTTCGTTTGATAATCGAGCGCGGAGAATGGTTCATCCAGCAGCAAAATTTCCGGATCCGTAGCCAAGGTTCGCACGAGTGCAACTCTTTGGCGCATGCCGCCCGAAAGCTGCGAAGGATAGTAATCCTTAAACCGCAGCAGTCCCATTTCATCTAAAAGCTTCTCCACGGCCAGCCTCTTCTCTTCCGTTAAGGAACTTTGAAGCTCGAGGCCCATAGAAGCATTATCCATAATCGTGCGCCATGGAAACAAATAGTCCTGCTGAAGCATATAACCAACGCGCGATGAAGGTCCCAACACCCGCTCTCCGGCCACTTTTACAGTTCCAACGGTAGGCGCGATCAATCCGGCAATGATGGACAACATGGTCGTTTTCCCGCAACCGCTTGGACCGATTAAGCTGACGAATTCACCGCGCCGGACTGCGAAATTCATCTGCCTGATGGCGAGCGTCGCTTGCTGCTCGGTGACATAAACTTGCGTCACGTCTTCCACTGTCACAGCTTCGTTCATGTTCGTGCCTCCTTCCCTATTGTTGACCTTTAGGAAAACTAACTTCGCAGGCTTTTGCCGATGATCTCACCACCGGAAGTCGGCCTACGGTTTAACGTTACTTTTGGCTTTCTCAGCAAAGCTGTTATTGACGAGCTTCTTCCACGCCACTTTTTCCTTAAGTTCCCCTGCGGTCGTCATGACATCGAGCAGATTATTCCATTCTTGTTCGTCGACAATCGGATCTGTGGCAAAAGAACCTTGATCTTTATAGCGTTTGACTACGCTTTTCACAATTTCAATATCGGTATCTTTAAAATAAGGCAGCACCGCGTTTGCGATTTCATCTACACTTTTCGCTTGAACCCAATTTTGTGCCCGTTGAACGGCGTTCGTGAACTTCTGAACCGTACCCGGGTTTTTATCCATAAAACTTTGTTTAGTCATAAAGACGGTATAAGGCAGATGCCCGCTCTCCACGCCGAAGGAAGCCAGCACGTAACCTTTGCCTTCTTTTTCAATGATGGAAGCCTGAGGTTCAAACAGCTGAACGTATTCGCCGGTTCCGGAGGAATAAGCGGAGGTGATATTGGCGAAATCGATGTTTTGAATGAGTTGAAGATCCTTCTGCGGGTTGATGTTATGTTTTTTTAGTGTGAATTCGCCGGCCATTTGCGGCATGCCGCCTTTTCTTTGGCCGAGGAATACCGAGCCTTTGAGCGAATTCCAGTCGAAGTTGTCGACTTTTTTCCGAGAAACCAGGAAAGTGCCATCGGTTTGCGTGAGCTGAGCGAAGTTGATGACAGGATCATCCGAGCCTTGCTGTGATACATAAATCGAAGTTTCCGAGCCGACAAGGGCAACATCAATGCCGCCGGACAACAGTGCTGTCATCGTTTTGTCGCCGCCGGGCGTCGTTGTCAATTCTACGTCCAATCCTTCATCTTTGAAAAATCCTTGCGAAAGCGCCACATACTGAGGCGCATAAAATAGCGAGCGCGTTACTTCGCCGATTCGGACTTTGGTCGTTTCAGCTGTTTTGGTGCCGCATGCCGATGCCAGCAAACTTAGCAATAAAATAACGGATAAAGTCAGCCCCCATCGTTTCCTGTTATTCATAGACGTCCCTCCCATAAAGTAGTAGTGATGTATCCTATGCAGGAGCCCAGAAGACTGTTAATCGTGGATACGGTTACGCCCGCAAAAAACAAACAGCACCCCGCGACGACTTTGCCGCCAAAGGGTGCTGTTCTATATGTTTATGGAACGGATCGGAATTAAATATTGTAAACCGCTTTATACTTTTCTTCCAAATACTGAACCAGGTAGTCCGGATTCAACTCTTCGCCGGTCACTTGCTTGACGATTTCATTAGGCGTCAGCAATTTGCCGTATTGGTAAATCTTTTCCGAAAGCCATTCTTTGATCGGCACCAGATTGCCTTCTTCAATGAGCTTATCGAAGTTCGGGAGTTCTTTACGAAGCGTATTCGTGAATTGTGCAGCGTACATATTGCCCAGTGAGTAGGACGGGAAATAACCGAACGCTCCGCCGGACCAATGCACGTCCTGCAACACGCCTTCACCATCGCTCGTCGGAACGATGCCCAAGTACTCTTCGTACTTGGTGTTCCAAGCTTTGGGCAGATCGGCTACTTCAATCGTGCCGTTGATCAAGCCTTTTTCCAGCTCATAACGAATCATGATGTGGAAGTTATAAGTAAGCTCATCCGCTTCAATCCGGATTAAGGAAGGATGAATGTGGTTGATCGCCCGGTAGAAAGTATCGACATCCACATTGTCCAACTGACCTGCAAATGTCGTTTGCAGCTCGCCATAATAGCGATTCCAGAACTCTCGGCTGCGTCCAATCACATTTTCCCAGAAGCGGGATTGTGATTCATGAATGCCCATCGATGTGCCTGTGCAAAGATTAGTGCCGACTAAATCTTTGGAAATATTTTGTTCATACAGCGCATGACCACCTTCGTGAATCGTGCCGAATAAAGCAAATGTGATGTCATTTGGCTTATAGTTTGTTGTGATGCGAACATCGCCCGGATTCAACGTCGTTGCAAACGGATGTACGGTTTCGTCTAAACGACCCGCTTCAAAGTCATACTGCATTTGTTTCAAAATAGAAAGAGAAAATTGCTTTTGCTTGCTGATTTCAAACTGCTGTTTCAAGAAGGAGCGATCCGGCCGAGTTTCCGAATCTTGAATACGCTGCAAAAGAGGGACAACTTTGTCGCGAAGTGCGCCAAATACTTGATCGAGCTTATCGACTGTCATACCCGGTTCGTACATATCGAGCAGCGTGTTGTATTTATTGCCTTCATAGCCCCATAACTCAATGAATTCTTTGGTAGTGGCTACGATTTTCTCCAGGTAAGGCTGGAACATGGCCCAATCGGATTTATGCTTGGCTTCTTCCCACATCGATTCCGCTTGTGAAGTCAATACGACATAAGCCTGATATTTCTCTGCCGGTATTTTCTTGCTGCGATCGTAATCCTTCTTGCACTCCTGTACCATCTTCCTGGAGATGGCATCCAGTTGGTTCAGCTGCTCAGGTTGAATAAAATAGTCCAGATAAGCGCCCATCTCATCCGATGTTGACATACGGAACACTTCTGTAGAAAGCTCTCCTACCACTTCGGAACGAGTTTCGATCCCTTTTTTCGGAGCTCCGGTGCGCATATCCCAATAAATCAGGGCGATCGCTTCCTCATATTGCTTCATTTTGCGTACATAAGCTTTGAATGAATCTAACTTTGTTTGATTCTCTTGCACACTCACACTCATTTACAGATCTCCTTCCATAAGTTTCTTATTTCATCATACTTTGTCCTCTGATCAGAATCAAATTTATGCGCAAGTGTGCTACAATATAATGCAGAAATTGAATCTTTAGACCCTAAGGAGCTGACATCTATGAAAATAACGTTTACAGAAGCAGCGGTCCAGCGGCTGACGCCTGCAATCGGGAACGGACAAGCGCTGCTCAAGCTTGTTTTCGATACGGAAGGATGCGGATGCTCCGTCAATGGCGTCCCGACGCTTTGGCTCGTTGACGCCCCTTCAAACGGTGAATTAAGTGCCGAAGCGGATCCGTTCAAGCTGGTTTACAAAGCCAAAGACGAAATCTATTTCGAGGATGTCATGAAAATTGACTTCCATGAAAATAATAAATCCTATATACTGAAGAGTAATAGTCAGATTTATAATGCAAGTATGAGTCTGATAGACAAAAGATAATAACGCTCAAAGTCGCAAATCAACGTGAACGGAGGAACAACCTTGTCTTTAATCACTAATATACTGGATCACAACAAGCAATTCGTAGAAACCAAACAGTACAAAGAGTTTCTGACAACCAAATTTCCGGATAAACGGATGGTTGTTCTTACTTGCATGGATACAAGACTCGTCGAACTGCTGCCGAAAGCGATGAATTTGCACAACGGTGACTCCAAGATCATTAAAAACGCCGGTGCGATCGTCTCCCATCCGTTCGGCAGTGTGATGCGAAGCATCATTGTAGCCGTCTATGAGCTGGGTGCGGATGAAGTGTTCGTCATTGGCCATTATGACTGCGGGATGACAGGCTTAAACTCGGAAAGCGTCATTTCCAAAGCTAAAAGTCGCGGTATTTCCGATGATGTTATTGAAACGCTAGGACATTCCGGCATCGACCTTTCCCGCTGGCTGGTCGGTTTCGAGCAGGTCAGGGACGGTATTGAAAAAAGTGTTAACATTATCCGGAACCATCCCCTGCTGCCGAAAAATCTGCCCGTACACGGTCTCATTATGGACCCGGAGACAGGCCGTCTCGACCTGATTACCGATGGGAATGAGGCAGTGCTGAAGTAAATCAGAAAACTAAATGGAAGTCAAATAAGTCCCTGTCAGGTTGCTCATCAGCACACAACCCGGCAGGGACTTTCCCTTTTTTTGAACATAATCGCTTTGAATCATCGTTTCGGTGACTAACGTTTCGATTCCAGCAATTCTATTAACTGCTGCTCGATACTTTTCCCCAATGCTTTCCCGTCTGAAACCGGACTCCCTCCATCTGCCGGGACGTTACTTGCCGCCGCTTCAGGATGATCCGTACTTCTTCTTTCCTTGAATGCTTCTATTTTCTTTTCCCGTTCCTCTGAAGTCATGTCTTCCGGATGAATGTTTCTCTGCTTGTTGCGATCCTTGATCTGCTTGGATTGATCCATCAAGAACTTTCTCTGATCGGCCGACAACACATCCATGACCTGTTTGGGCTCAGGCTCGTTTAAGCTTCCCTCATCTTTGCTTTTGCGCACAAACGGCAATATTGCCTCCGCCTGTTTTTTGGTGAGGCTCAGCCCCGCTTGCCGATCCATCCGAAGCAATCCCGAGAACAACATTACAAGCTGCCTCTCTTTGCTGTTCTGTACATCCCCAGACGACTCCGCACTCTCTTCAAGGTGGGGCGACGAGTCTCCGGAGGGAGGGCTTGTTGTCAGGTCATGGCTGCATCCGCTCAACAGCATGGCCATCATACACACGGCCAAAACCAGGATCCATAAACGTCCCAACTTTCATACACCTCCAAAAAAGGTCCCCAAATAGTGACCCTTAACCTTTGAAGCATACACCGTCCGCATCGAGTCCAAAACTCGATCGGCGTCTAAACTTTCCTTAAAATGCGGTCATCCTTCGATGTATTACCTCGATATAAGTTTAGACATTACTTTTGGGGGAACCCCCGTTCAACAAAAAAATCCTGTCCAATAGCAACAGGATACGCGATAATCATGAATATTTTTTGCTTTAGTTGTAAAAAAATTGTAAACGTTTCATTCCACCCTTGGGAATGAAACACAGAATTCAGTTCCTTCGCCCAGCCGACTCCAAACTTTCACGTTGCCTTGCATCCCGTTAACCAAATGCTTGACTATCGTAAGCCCAAGTCCAGTGCCCGTGATCCCGTCGGATCGCGGACTCCTGGCCTCATCGGCTTTATAAAACCGATCCCATATCCGCTCTAGCTCTACCTCCGTCATGCCTGTTCCGGTATCACGCACATAGACGGCAATTTCAGCATCCGACACCTCAAGCGCAACAGTCAATGTACCGCCTTCAGGGGTAAACTTGAGAGCGTTATAGATTAGATTTTGCACAATTTGCGCGAACCGGTCAGGATCCAGATACGCTCTCGCAGACTGATCCTCAGGCGGCATAATAACGTGCAGATGTATGTTTTTCTCGGCAATCGGCGGTTTCAACAGATCTAACGTCTCTTCCAGCTTTTCATCAAGTGCTACTGGTCTCATCCGAAATACATCAATGCCATTTTGAATACTCGCCAAATCTAATAGGTCGCTGACCAGTCTTTGCAACCTCTGCACCTCTTGATCACAAATGCGCAGATAATGCGAATACTTATCTGCGGGAATGACTTTATCGTTCATCGCGACGATAAATCCACGGAGTGTCGTTAATGGTGATCGAAGCTCATGGGACACATTCGTCAGAAATTCCTGCCTCGTTCCCTCCCACTCTTCGAGCTGCTCCACCATAAAGTTGAAACTGGCTGCCAGCTGGCCCACTTCATCGTGAGACGTTACTGGTACACGAGTCGTAAAATCTCCCCCGGCGAGTTCCAGCGCGGCCCGGTTCATTTGCTGCAGCGGACCTGCCAGCTTACGGGAAATAATGAACAGTATGACACCCACCGCCACCAGCGAGAACAATAAAGGTACTAAAAGATTGACACGGACGGCAGAAATCGCTTCGCTAATATCATCTGCCGGGAAATGTAAAATAACTACAATTGGTTGCCCGTTCAATTGGTAAGGCGCGTGGTAGGTAAAAAGATTAACTGTCCTTTGATCGGAAGTCACAAAATTAACCATGGCGTAACCGGAACGGCCGTGCAGACCATCGATAAATATCGCATCCATCGGCTTAGGCAAAGCTTTGCCTTCGCTCTCGGTCGAGCCATTCATAATGTTGCCTTTATCATCGACAAGCCAGACTTGTCCATTAAAGCTGCGGCCTAATATCCGAATCGTATATTTAAGTTCTCGCGTTGAGATCGAGCCGTCTTGAACTGAATTCAACAATCGCGTTACTTCCACAAAACGTTTATTCAGCAGCTCGATTTTATCCTTGTAAAACAGATCGGTGAAATAGTAGTTCCAGAATACAAACAAACCGGCGAAAAAAAGCACACAAGTGGCCAAAAAGGATAAAAATATTTTCAAATAAAGGCTCCGGTACTTCAGAACCATCCACTTCTTAAACATGCTGGACTACCTCAAAAGAATAGCCGATTCCCCATAGCGTCTGGATGTTCCACGCATCGTGCTGTCCGAGTTTTTTGCGCAAATTTTTCACATGCGCATCTACCGTTCGGGTGCCTCCGGTAAAATCGAAATTCCATACATAACCCAGCAAATCTTCACGGGTAAATACGCGTCCCGGATGACTGCATAGAAAGTACAGCAATTCGATTTCTTTCGGCGTAAGCTCGACCCGCTTGTCCCCCACGGTAACCCGATACTGTTCCATATCAACAATCAGATTACCGACTTCAAGACATTTGCCTGGCGGAAGTTGCGATATACCGGGCATATCTGGCCGGGCCTGCAAACTGCGACGCAATACAGCCTTCACTCTGGCGATGAGCTCATTGGGGTCAAACGGCTTGACGATATAGTCGTCAACGCCTAAATTAAAACCTCTCAGTTTATCGATCGACTCCCCTTTGGCGGTCAAGAAAATAATGGGAGTTTGATCCAATGGCGGTTCCATGCGCCGGATGCTTTCACACAACTCATAGCCGGAAGTATCCGGCAGCATGATATCAAGCAGCACCAAATGCGGCTTCTCGCTTTGGATGGTTCGAAGCACATCTTGACCTCGCGGCAGCAGAATCGCTTCATAATCGGAATGCTCCAAATACAATCTGACGACTTCTGCAATATTCGGTTCATCATCAACAACTAGAACTTTGCCTTCCGAGCTCATTGGACGCCACCTTTTCTTTTACGAATCTGCTGTTGCCTCTCTCTTTCGAGAATCACGTCCGAACGGTCGCGACGCGTATGCTTTTGAATCAGATTATCATCGTCCATCCGACTCGGCTCTTGCCAAATCAATCCGCGTCGCTTGCATTCGTTCACGCACCACTGTTCCAATTCTGAATCTGCAATCGGCAAGTTCAGATCTTCATAGACATGATTGTCTTGCTGAATACTGGCCCATCGATGGGTAAGAAGCTGCTGAAGCTTCTCCGCATCCAGTCCTAATGAGGCGAGATGTTCCGGCTCCGCATTTCTTGCTGCACTTTGCAGCATTTTGACAGCTCCGGCACGATTGCCCCTCCGATCATGATATAAACCGACGGCGATTTGAATCAAGGCGACATAAGATTTGCTTCGCTTATCGCCGGGATGCTCTTTCCAGAATGCCTCCATCACTTCGTGACATTCAAAATAGTCCCGCTCCGCATGAAAATAAAGTAAATAGTCCGTATACGCTTCCGGATATGGCTTCATAATTCGTTCTTTCCTCTCACTTGATGTAAATCACCATCATACTTCCTTTCTACCATGTTACTCGAAATGTGTCACGCCATTCAACATCTGTGTATGCAATCATTTTCCATCGCAACCAATCTACCAATTGACGCGTCCAATTAAGTAGTTTAATAGAAAGAGGCGTGATACATGAAAATTGGGAAGTGGATGCTGACAAGCACGCTATTAGTCTCAATGGCGATACCCTACACGGTAGATGCAGCCAGCGCAGCAGGAGTAACAAATGCAGGAACGGATAGAACGACGAAATACAGAGTCTATCAGTATAATCAAGTGCTCATGGAGTTTGCCAATTATAAGCAAGCCGAGTCTTATGCCAAAGGTTTCACCAACAGCCATGTTGAAGAAATCGGCTCACGTAAATGGCTTTGGAACAATTTTCCCCGCTATCAATTGTTTCAATTAGATACAACACTGCCGGAATGGCAGTTCGCTACCTTGGATGAAGCGATTGCCGAAGCGAAAAAATGGAGCTACGCGAGCGTTCGCGATCTGGGGTCAACAGGCTGGGTTTGGAACAATTATCCGCGCTATCAGGTTTACCAAAATGAAATCACGCTGGATTCATGGAAATTCACGACATTAAATGATGCGATTGCCGAAGCCAAAAAATGGGGCGGCGCCCATATCATCGACCTAAACAGCAATCATTGGGTATGGGACAATATCCCGGACGCTGACAAGAAAACTCTGCGCGACGGCGCGATTACCTATAAGGTGTATCAAGGCACTTTCTCCGCCGATAACTGGGAATTCGCCTATTTGGAAGATGCCGTGAACGAAGCGCTGAAATGGAACGGCTCGACAATCGTCAATAAAAACAGTAAAACCACCGTTTACAGCAATAATAAACCTTATAAGGTATATCAGAACGACGCCTTTTTACAAGATTTCGTCTCACTGGATGATGCCGCCGATTATGCTAAGCTTTGGGGACATAGCTCCATTTTTATGGATGGCCGTAAAATATGGAACAATTATGCCTCCTATCAGGTGTATCAAAATAGTGCGTTGATCGGCGAATTTCAATCGATTCCGGACGCTTTGAACTACAGTGTGCAGTACAGCAATGCATCCATTCAAACACTGGAGCATCGAACGCTTTGGGATAATTTCAAGAAGCTGCAAGTTTGGGGCTGGAACGGGGTATCTGGAGCGGATACGATCAAAGCGCAAGTGAACGGCACGATCGGGCTGGATGTCGATTCTCCAAGTTATTTTGAATTGGCGGATGCAGATGGCACGCTCAAAGACAGCTCCAATCCGGACACCGTTGCCTGGCTGCAAAAGCAGGGTTGTACCGTCTATCCGCTGGTGAGCAATCAATTTAATGCCAGTTTGACGACACAGTTCCTGTCGAATTCCGGCGCTCAAGATAAATTCGTTCAAGCTCTGGTGAACCGTGCCGTTCAACTGGGCGTTCCTGGCATTAATGTCGATTTTGAAAACCTTTCTGGCTCAGACCGCAATGCGTTCACGGCTTTCATGGCGAAGCTGGCGACTTACGCACAAGAGAAGAATTTAAAGATTTCCTTAGACCTTCAACGCGGGAGCGTCAAATGGAACCATCTTACCGCATTCGACCATGAAAAGCTTGGTGGTTTAGTCGATTACATTGTCATTATGGCTTACGATCAGTTTTACAAAGGCAGCACCTCGCCAGGTTCCGTTTCCGGTCTTCCTTGGGCAGACGGCGGCGTGCAGGAGTTTCTCTCCTACGGCATACCGCGGGATAAAATCATTCTCGGCATCCCTTATTATGTAAGGGAATGGAAGCTTGATGCGAGCGGTAACCTGCAAGGAAACCGGACCGTTCTGCTCAAAGATATTCCAGCCTTGATCGCATCGAAAAAAACGACCCAAACCTGGGACAAAACGTTTGAACAGTACCGTGTGGAATATCAAGAAAACGGGTTTACATATGTATTCTGGCTGGAAAATGAGGCGACCGTGAAATCGCGTCTGGACCTGGCCAAAAAGTACGATCTTGCCGGTGTTGCGGCATGGAAACTCGGCTATGATCAGCCGGATTTATGGCAAATGATTTTGCAGAATAAATAAGAAGTGCAAATATGGGGACTGCTCTAGATTAGAGCAGTCCCCATTCGTTAAACAACGTTTCCGTACCACAGTCCGCACAATACTTGGCATCGGGTTTATTGATTTTGGAGCAGCCTTTGTGCAGCGGCGTTTTTTTCTTCGTACACCGGTTTTTGAGTGGCGCTCCGCAAAGAATGCAATATTTATCATCTTTATCTGCGACATATTTGCATCGGAAGCAGGTTTGCAATTCATCATCGGCCATCGGCAAACACTCCTTGAAGCTTCTATCCGTTACTTCAAGTATATGTCAATGCCCCGCTTCAAGGTGCTGTTCAGGATTCAAAAACATTTCCTTCCAGACTATGTATAAAACCATGCCTCCTTCGCCCACCCTATTGAAGATAAGGAGGTGAAATGAGACATGGCTAAGGATGTCCTTTGTGAAGTGAATTCCTGCAAATATTGGGCTGCCGGCAACAAATGCAATGCTACCTCGATTTATGTCGTGAGCCACCACGGCAGCAATCAAGCCCGTAATTCCGAAGAAACCGACTGTAAAACATTTGAACCGAAAATTTAGCGGTCAATCCACTTCATGATTGGCAAAGAAGAGGCCCTGGGGCCTCTTCTTTGTTGCCTCTGATACTATTGTAACCAATAATGATAATTATTATCAGTGTTCGGAGAGAAGATTTTCGAGTTCCTCCAGATCTTGGGTCGGCGCTTGGCAGGAGAAGTTCTGGCAGACATATGCCGTCGCCCTCCCGCCAAGCGCAAGCTTGTCGGCTGCCAGCGGGATGAGCTGCCGCACTTCTTCTCCGGCCGCTCCAGGCGGGTGAAGAATGAGCAGCGCATTCGGCAAGTATTGCCGCTGCACCGTGCGAAGCATGTGCTGCGTCTGGGCTGAAGCCGGGTCGCCGGCGATCACAATTTCGCTTGCTTCGCCATAAGCGAAATCGAGCGCGGCCAGCATGAGCGCATGGCCCGGCGGGTACCCGCTGACAGCTCCGGCGAAAGCCTGGAGCTGTTCATCGGCTGCCTGCGACAGCTTCGCGTCGTAGGTAAGCCTGGACAGCCGCAACAAGTTCATCGCGGCTGCTGCATTCCCCGACGGCATCGCGCCGTCGTAGATCTCCTTCGGGCGGGTAAGGAGCTGCTCGGCGTCGCTGCCGTAGAAGAACAGCCCGCCCTTCTCGTCATCCCAGAACAGCCGCAGCATCTCTGCGTTCAGCTGGACGGCTTCCCGAAGATAGCGCAGCTCGAAAGTAACTTGGTACAGCTCGATCAAGCCCCAAACGAGGAACGCGTAGTCGTCCACGTAACCTAGAAAAGCCGCCTCTCCGTCGCGATAGCGGGCGAGCAAACGGCCATCCTCCCTACGCAGATGCCGCAGGAGGAAATCCGCTGCTTTCGCGGCTGCTTCCGCGTAAGCTGGTTTATCCAAGGCTCGAGCGGCCTTGGAGAGGGCAACGATCATCAGACCGTTCCACGCGGTCAGAATCTTATCGTCCTTGCCCGGATGTATGCGCTGTTCGCGATGCTCGAACAGCTTCGCCCGGGCAGCCTCCATGCGCTGCTTCAGCTCATCTAACGGGATCTGCTTCCGCTTCGCAAAAGACTCGAACGTCGTCTCAATCAAATTCGGGATATTATGCCCCTCAAAATTGCCCGACTCCGTAATATCAAACAGCTCGGCGTACAAATCGCCATCGTCTTCGCCAAGAATGTCCGCTACTTCGTCCGGCGTCCATACATAAAATTTGCCTTCCTCGCCTTCCGAGTCGGCATCCTCAGCCGAATAGAACGCGCCGCCCTCATCAGTCATATCCCTAAGTATGTAAGAGATAATCTGCTCCGCGACTTCCGCGTATTTAGCTTTGCCTGTCACTTGATATGCTTCTATGTAGGTCATCGTCAGCAGGGCGTTGTCGTAGAGCATTTTTTCGAAATGTGGAACTAGCCATTTCTCGTCAACGGAATAACGCGCGAAGCCAAATCCGATGTGGTCGTACATACCTCCTCGATGCATGGCATCCAGCGTTTTTTCCACCATCTCAAGTGCTCGGGCATTGCCAGTTCTCGCATGGTAGCGAAGAAGGAACGACAGGTTATGAGATGCCGGGAATTTCGGCTTCGTGCCGAACCCGCCGTATTCGGGATCAAACTGACGTTCGTACTGCGTGTACGCGTCATGCAGCGTCTGCTCGGACACCTCGCCCCCGGCTTGATGCTCAAGCATGCGGCTCGACGTCTCTTGAATCACCTGCTTGCCGACTTCGCGGATGCGTTCGGCATCTTCCTTCCACTTCCCGGCAATTTGCGCAATAATTTCAATGATGCCCGCACGGTTGTACTTACGGCTGCGCGGGAAATACGTCCCGGCGAAAAATGGCTTCTTCTCCGGCGTCAGAAACACCGTTAGCGGCCATCCGCCATGACCGGTCATCGCCTGGCAGACAGCCATATAGATGTGGTCAACATCGGGACGTTCTTCCCGATCTACTTTAATTGAGATGAAATCTTTGTTCAGCATCGCAGCGACGGTCTCGTCTTCGAACGATTCATGTGCCATGACGTGACACCAATGGCAGGTAGAATACCCAATAGATAAAAAAATGGGCTTATTATCGCGTTTTGCGATTTCAAAAGCCTCGTCAGACCAAGGAAACCAGTCAACTGGATTGTAAGCATGCTGAAGCAAATACGGTGACTTTTCCTTGGTTAATCTATTGGGTTTGCTGTTCGTTTTCATGTGGCACCACCACCTTATTTGATGGAAATTTCATGTTATATAACGAGTTTAGCATAGCCAAGATAAAATGGAAAAACCTCTACAGATGAATAGAGGTTTAAAAGAAGCTTTACTCAATGTGTTTAAGTCCATGTTAACCATTCAATGAATCCTTTAAAGTGTTATCATGACCAAATCAGAGTTTTTAAGTTTTTTGAGGTACTAGATTTATATGGACTTCATTTTATTCTTCCAGTCCATGTAAATTATTTAAAAAACAAAACAAGCCGGCGAGCATCTTGATCCGTGCTCCGGCTTGTTTTGTTTTATGTAATTCGCTTTTTATCTGTTGAATACAATTGTAATCGGGATAAATCGATTATGAATTTCCTCGGAATCAATATATCTAATCCAATTAGGCCATAGATGAAAACAATAGACTATCAACGTATTCAAGATTCATCTATGGGAAGTCTCCTGATCATTGGCTTTGATCGCACTTCAATATATGAAGTTTGCTGTCTACGTAATGTGATTTAAATTCTTCCAACAGCACGAATTGTTCAGGGAAAAGCTCCCTAACTTCCGGTCCACAGCATTTTTCTCACATCCCTTGATTATACCAATCATTTTTATCATCAAACAAGCTTCTATCTGCATTAAACATACTTTTAATGATTCACACGAACATCTCACCAATGGCAAGTGGATTTTTTCCAATAACTATGAATACCAAATAGATAAAAAGATAGGCTTATTTTCGCTTTTCGCTTTCTCAAAAGCCTCATCCGACCAAGGAACCAGTCAACAGGGTTATACGCATGCTGCAGCAATTACGGCGATTTTTCCTTGGCTAATCTATTGGGTTTGCTGTTCGTTGTCATGGGGCACCACCCCCTTATTTTTTGGATTACAATACCTAAATCGAGCTTAGCATGCCTTGAAAAAAAGAAAAACCCAAGTCAACACTGACTTGAGTTTTGAGTATGAACTAGTTCCCTTTGCGAATGAATGCTCTATCCTCCATAGTGATGCTCAAGCTAGGACGGCTGGCTTGAGCTCTTCTTCGCACCATTGACGGAAGCTGGTGGGGGTGGTGGACTCGGGGGAGCGCGACTCGGAATTGTATAAACCTTGGTCGACCGCATTCGCCATATTGATTAGCCCCTGCGCCCACGCCTCGGACATCCCGTGTTGAATCAGCGTGGCCTTGTAAGCTTCGCCGGGGATCTGCTGGAAGCGAACCTGCCTCTCGAGCACCTCTGACATGATCTGTGCCATGTCGTTGAAGGACAGGTTCTCGGGGCCAAGTACAGGAACTCTATCTTGCCCGCTCCAAGTGTGATCGAGCAGAAGCTTGGCTGCGACGACGGCGATGTCGCGGGTGGCACAGGTCGGGACCTTACGATCCTCTGACATCGGATAGAAGAACATGCCTTGCCGTTTGATAGGCTCGACCTGCCAGAGCATGTTCTCCATGAAACCCGGCATGCACAGAGAGCGGTAGTTCACGCCCGTGCTCTCGATCAGATCGTCCATTGCGAATATCGCTGAAATCTGTCCAGCGTTCTTGGCAATCCCACGGCCCAGGCTTGAGACACCGATCACGCGCTTGACACCTTGGCTGTTGACCGCCTCGCATACCGGCAGTGTAAAGTTCAGTATGTGGCTCTGGATGCTCACAGCGCGGGGGTCGGGTGGCACGAGCCAAAACACGGAGTCAGCGCCCGCGAACGCTTGGGTGACGACATCAATGTCATCATGCGACCCCTGCACGACCTCGACGCGCTCGCGCATGTGCAGGGGTAGACGGGAGGGATCACGTGCGATCACGCGGATTGCTTCTGCACTGTCAAGTACGATGTCAAGAATCTGGCGACCGATTTGACCGGTGGGAGTGGTGATGACGATCATTTATACCACCTCCTAGAGATAGCGCGAATAACTTTGGGTCCTGCTAATCGTGCTTTCAAACCAATCATCCTTTCTCGCGGTATGGTCATGACAGCAATTCAACAGTGTTGTTTATGCATCAGTTTCGTGTAAACTACACTGTAATGTGCTAAGCTTATGCTAAGCTTTTTGAGAGATCCGGGCAATCAGCAAACGGTCGTTATCGTGGCATACACAACATCTAAGCAAATTTGTTGTCTTTTGAGCTTTCAATACTATTTGGTTTGAGGAGTGTGGTGAATCATGTCTCTGAATGCAAACGATCCACGCGTGAAACGCACACGTCAGTTGTTAATACAATCCTTTATGGAACTGGTTGAACAAAAGAAGAATATATATTCCATTTCAGTGAAAGACATTACAGAGCGAGCAACTGTAAATCGCGCCACATTTTATGCGCACTTCGAGGATAAATTTGCTTTGCTCGAGTGTTGGATGAGGGAAAAATTTCAAAAGACATTGAAGGAACATATACCAGATTCTTCGATGTTGAATATCAGTAATTTACGAAACCTTATCCAAATCGTTTTCGATTTTCTTGCCCGTTTTCGACAGTACATGACAATGACTCCAGCGAATAGCCAATATGAGCCGCTGTTTGAAATCGCGATGCAAAAAGAGCTATATCAGCTCCTGTTCAACTGGTTGAGTGCAGAGTCGAAACCTCCTGTCTCGCAAGATATTGTGAGAGCCACGGCCCTTGTCATAAGTTGGGGCATATTCGGGTCAGCTGTGCAGTGGAGTCGAAGTCCTCAGAATCGCACCTCGGAAGAAATGGTGCGAGACGTACTGGTCGTTGTGGCGGCGGGGTTGGCCCCCGTATCGGTAGAATAGTTTTTTCATTTATTTTCCTGAAAACTGCTCGTAATAAAAACAAGTGTGTAGGAAAACACAATTTCCTTGCACTTGTTTAGTCATTAAACAATTTCCTGCGTCATAGGTTGACCATCCAGCGTTGAAACTCTCTTGCCAGGGGTGATGCCAGATAAGTCGTCCGTAACCGTAAACTGTGGTGTCAAGTCATCCGCATCGCTATAAGATTTTGCTTCAGGCACGAAAACGCTAATCGTAGGAGCTCTCCTATCAAACCTGATGATACGACTCCTGACAAGTTTTCTTGCGCCGACAAACTCACAGAAAAATATAGTACAAACTGTCCGACGAGGTCCTCTTGAGACGGGGAATAACGCCGGTAAGAGTTTTGGTTGATAGAGAACGTTCCGCCGGGAGACTATTCTCTACTTTGTCTAAATCAGCTTGATCGACTTATTCTTATCATCCACAACCCTTACGAGATGATGCCACTCGTTCTGGCTGTTAATACTGATATGTGAAACATGGTTTACAAAAAGTTACAATGAATAGCAAGAGGAATTATACACCTTATGTGGAAATGTTTGTTGAGTGAACAACGGACATTTTCGAGTCCGGATTAAGGAGGAACTTTATGCCCATCCATCCCTACGGATTGCTCAAATGCAAAGCACTTGACCGGCGTCTCGGCACAAACGAGAACCCACATTACCAGGTGCATGTAACCGCAAATAACGAACATTTCCGCATAGCGATCAATGTCAAGTCGCAGCAGAGCCCATCAGAGCTGTTGTACTGTACGATTGAACATTTTCAGCATGTCATCACGGCCGAATTGCCTGATATGCCATTTGGTTTTTCGCCGCTGGCAAGCAAGCCTGACGGAAAGGCACTTGATTATATTCGCAGCAATCTATTCGATCGCCGCAATATGCTACCGCTTGCCTTCAACATACCGGGAAGAGACAATGATCTGAACGAGAAGCTTGATTTCTACATCAGACGCGCGATGGAAACAGAAGACGCCGTTCTGTACGCATTCGGAGAAAGATGGGGTCCTGAACATGGTAAGGCGGACAAAGTTTTTGGATTCAAACCCGGTAACGGCATTCACGATATACATATGAATCAAGGTAACAGCGGCACATTTATGAAAGACGACGGTGTCTACCAGGACGGGGGGTTGCTGATTCACTTCCCGTCGGAAGACAGGTGGATCGCCGTATTCCTCGCTTTTCAGTCCCAGTCGTGGCACACCGACGATCATTCGGGACATGTAATCACTGGCCCTGAGGAGGAAACAGGACCCGATACTGACGTGACGCCGGTACAGGAGGAAGGCAGTGGCATTCAAATTGCAGGGGTCATTGTACTGACTGAAGACGGCAGCAATGAAACGGTCACACTGCTGAATGCTTCTAATCGGGATATAGACTTGACAGGATGGGCCATCGCAAACAAAGCCAAGCAAAAGTACAAGATTCATGGTCTCATCAAACCCGGACAGTTTATGTCCATCTCAGTAGCTGAACCTGCATTCTTTAGAGACAAGGGTGATATTATTACTCTACTCGACCGTAGCGGCCTCAAAGTCGCCGGAGTTTCATACACGAAGGATCAAGTAAAACCAGGCTGGACGATACTCTTTTGAGTTCATGCAATAGAAAGAACCGCCTTCCAATTCATAATTTGGAAGACGGCTCTTTATTTTTTTGTGCGGATTATTTTTTTTCCGTTATAGAAGTGTCTTCCTCCCAGCATGTATCGACTCCGGTCCCTATACAATCATTCAGCCCCTTATATTTATGGTACTCACAAGCTGTTCTGCAAATTCAACTGCGTCCAACGGATATCTTGCCGTAATCAGTTTCCCGTCTTTGACGACATGCGGGGTTCTTATGCTAACGCCTTCCGTAAAATGCTGTGGAATTTCCAAGTTCCTCACTACTTCATCCTGAACATACTCCGGATATGTACGGTAGTATTTGCCGTGTCTCCACGCCGTCAGATAGTAAGCAGTCCTCTCCAACTTTTTCGTTAAAGCCGTAAGTTTTCTCCCATAGATAACACTTCGACCTGTTTCAGGATCATGGGTTCTGGCCAAAACGATTGTTCCATGACATATAGCTCCAATGGGTTTATCCATTTTCCAGAAATCCAATATCTTCTGTTGCAAGATGCCGCTTTCCAAATACGACTTCATCCCTTTGGCGTGGCCGCCAGGCAACATGATGCAGTCAAATTCGGTGCAATCTATATGCTCATATTGTATCGGATGCTTGAATTCATCCGTTTCCTCTAATTGACGGTACAATTGGATAACTTCTTTAGAGGCCCCTAACTGTCCGAACAAAACACCGGTAAGCAGCAATGGATCCGTGTTCCCTCTATGACCGGATGGCGTGCTAAAAGTAACATGATATCCCTCTCTCTTAAAACGTTCCCAAGGAACAACGACCTCTGTCGTGTCAAAATCATGGTCTGGAATCGGAATTAATACTTTGATGGGGCTATTCAGTTTACTTGACATCCTGATTATCGATCCCTTCAACATGGACTAAGAAAATATCGTTTAGGACTCCCGGAAACCGCTCAATGGTAGAAAAAAGGCGGTTCTTTCGGCACGTAGTTTGTACTTCTGCAAACATTTAACGAGACAGCATTATGAAAAGTTTACCATCTTCAAAAACATCGTTCAATCCGTTCCCTCTGAATCAGTCTACTGGATTATGAGCATATTCTTTCATGTTGAAGTACATCCTTAATAAATGACCAGACAGAAAAATGCCTCGAAAAGAGGAAGCATTTCATGCTTTCTTATCCAACATACACGCGCGCTCGTAACACCATAGGAGGAGACTTCCTCCAAAGCTGTCTCTAATATATAGCATGATTCATCTCCTTGACAAACCGGTTAGTTAGATCTATATTATAACTAACCAGTTGGTTAGTGACTGGCAAGCCTAATGAAAGAAGGAATTCAAAAATGACACAACCTCATACAAAGATTGCACTTGTTACAGGCGGAAGCCGCGGCATTGGTAGAAGCACCGTGCTAAGCCTTGCAAACCAAGGCGTTGATTCGATTTTCACATATAAGTCGAACCGGGAAGAAGCTGAAAAAGTCGTCTCCCTTGTACGCGAAACGGGGCGCAGAGCCGTTGCATTGCAGCTCGACGCCGGCAAGGTCAGCACGTTTGACTCCTTTGTACAGAGCCTGGGAGACACGCTCAAAGAGCTGGGGGCCGAGCGATTCGATTACCTCGTGAACAACGCCGGCATCTCGCATCACAATGCATTCGAGAAGACGACCGAGGAAGAGCTGGATCAGCTTTACGAAGTTCACGTCAAAGGAGTGTTCTTTCTGACACAGAAACTCCTTCCGCTTATCAATGACGGAGGCCGGATTGTGAACATCTCCACAGGTCTTACACGCTTCACAGTGCCGGAAAGCGGTGCCTACGCATCCATGAAAGGTGCGATTGAGGTCCTTACCCGCTACTTGGCGAAAGAGCTTGGTCCGCGCGGGATCACTGCCAACACCATTGCACCTGGAGCCATCGCTACTGATTTCAGCGGTCTTCGCAGCAATGACGAACTAAAGAAGCTTATCGCGGGTATGACAGTTCTCGGTCGTGTCGGCGAACCCGAAGACGTCGGAGAGGCAATCGCCTCCCTGCTTTCGAACGAGAATCGCTGGGTCAATGCCCAACGCATCGAGGTCTCGGGCGGAACGTTAATCTAACTTCAAACTTAAGGAAATTGGATACAGAGGAGTCACGGTTCCCCGTTCCGATAATATTTAACCCGCGGTACTGTTTTATACCGATTGGCAGGCGCGTATAGAATACAACGTAGCTAAACCCAATAGATAAAGCAAATCTATTGGGTTTATTGTTCGTTGTCATGGGGCATCCCAACGATATCATCGCGGTTATAGAAAAGCATTATGAGATCGAAAGCTTAACCTCGTTCGCCGTCTTTTTAGTAGTCATGGAAGCAAGTGCAGATTCATTGAATCCTTTTATTATGAGCCACACTGCAAGGGTAATTTCATTAGCGGCTACTGGCAGCGACAAAATACCACCCCAAACAGAAATCTGTGGAATTACACCGAACATTTCTAATAAAGCTGCAAGAAATATAAGTGCTGCTCCTGTCATACCCAAGATGGGTATAAACCTGGGTACAAGCCTGGATTTATAAAAAATATAACTATACATCATCGTATTGATGCCTAGCATGAAATTGGGACCAAGCAAAAACGTCCAGTCATGAATTGCTTTTAAAACTGTGCCAGAAGCTTGAAAAGTTGCAGTAACCGGGGCTCCTGCTGCTACAAATTCTCTGCTTAAGGTTAACAGGGACAGCACACTGATTACACCAACAGTAATGATAATCGCTTCAAGAAACCTGAAACATACATGCCATAGAGCTATAGTTTCATTATATTTTCTTAAAAATGGAAACATGGTAGTTGCAGTACCAACCGCAGAAACGACAAGAATTAACTCCATAAGCGCTCCCAGTATTACCTGGTTGGCATGTTCAGAACCTTTAATCAGATAATCGGGACCTATTAGGATCGGATCATATAACTTAAGACCTATTATTGCGGTAACCGCTGCAAGGATAAACAGTACTCCCACAATGAATGCGCTCTTTTTGTCACTCATTTGTTTGCCTCCTTTTTTTGACCTACAAATTGGTAATTAATCATGCACTTCCTCGTAAGTGAATACGTCCTCCACATGAAGCTTGAAGATGCGCGCAATGCGAAAAGCCAGTTCGAGCGAAGGCGAGTATTTGCCCTTCTCGATTGCAACGATGGTTTGCCGTGTCACACCTACTAGGTCTGCAAGCTGTTGTTGAGTCATCTCATTATGGTTGAATCGAAGGGTTCGAATGTTGTTGCTGATGTGACATTTAACCATTTTAAACTCCTTTCCGATAGAGGTAGAGCCGCCAGATGATACCGGCTACATCGGCTATGAATCCTGAGAGAAACAGGATGATGAACATTGAGGAAGGCGTCGCATGAAGGACTAAGGACCCCATCGCAATCAAAAATCCGAAAATGAACACGAAATAGGAAATTCTTATGGCTTTCAATTCAATGATCTTGTCGAGCTCGTCGGCGAAGGAAGGCGCTTTTTCTTTTGTCGCGATCCGGTTGATGATAATGAATATGATCTCAATGATCATTCTCGCCACCATCGTTACCGGAATAAGAATTAAGAACGCGGCACCCCAAAAATGGAAAAGCTCTGCTCCTTCCATGTTCGTCTCATTGTACCGTAAATAGACATTCCAACAATAAGTTCCAAAAACCACAATTGCGCTGATTAGCGATACAATGTTCTTCTTCTCTTGATAGGACACCGAACATCTCCTCCGTTTATTTTATCAATAAGTAAAATTTTCTATACACAATATATCATTAAGTATACATCATGTCAAATTTACTTTACATCAATTACATTCTCTTCGTTCGTATTAGCCCCTTCGGCTGCACAAAAAAAGAAGTCCCAATTCGCTCGAATGAGACTTCCTTCATTGCCAAATCTATTTGGTTTATTGTTCGTTGGTCATTGGCGCCCTATTATATCCTCTGTCTCCATAAGGCTGCAATTTCTCCAGCCATCGTTTTTCCATTTGCTTAACCTCCCAACGCACGTCGGCAACCCCGTCAGCTTCCTTCTCCTCTAACACCTCATAGGCGAAGGTTTCAGCCCCGAGTTCCTTCCAGTCCTTTTGTAATTGAGAATTTGCAAACCTGCCCATGTCCAGTTGAGCTTGTATGGTCATCCATTTATTTTTCAGGTTAGGATAGCTATCTACGTAAATTTTGCCGTCGGCCTTGTTTGTAATTTTAATTGCACCCATGTAGGTCTTGATCTGCTTGTATTCCTCCAGAAGCTCCTTGCGCTTGTTCTTGTCCATGTATCTCTCTCCTCTCTGATCCTGTAAATGACATTGATATCACAAATACCGAGCGATAATCCGAACCAGCTTTGCGGGCAATTCCGTCAGATTGGTAATATCCAAAAATCTCTCATTCCCATAGATTTGATTAATCACGTCCTTGTCCTGGCCTATTGCGGCTGCAAGAAAGGTAATTCCTTTCCGTTCATACTCATCTATGGTCTGTTGCATGTCTTTGATAGCATAATTTCCGGTATAATCATCCATCGCTTTGGGTTGCCCATCACTGATGCTGATCAATAATTTGGTCTGTTGCGGTGAACCAGCTAATCGATCTGCCATAATTCTAAGAGCCATCCCATCACGGTTATTACTTCTGGCACGAATCCCCATAAGTCTGAATCGATCATTGGTATCTGGTTTATCAAAATCGGAATAAGCATAAATTGACATTTGCTCCAGTTTGGAAGCATCCGCCGTATCCCCGTAGATCAATATGGGAATATGGCAAATTTGACAAAATTCATAAACGGCAGTCACTGCACGCTTTGCAGCGGCTAATCTCCCAAAAGCTGACATGGACGCAGACTCGTCAACCCTTAGACCAACCACAAGTGTGGGAGAATCAGTTGGGGGAAGTTTCTTGGCAAAATATCTAAAATCCCGATAAGCAACGCTATCCGCTTGAAATTTGCTGCCATAATATTGATTCCTTGCAAATTCAGAAGAAGTTTCATGTTCCAATAGTGGAAGTGTTTTTCTGGCAATCTCTCGTACGACAGGCATAAGTTCCTTGCTTAGACTCTTATATTCCTGCTCAGATTCAGTATCGTAATCCGGACGGTGAACAATGAGCTTCACCCTATTATGGATAGAATCGGATACAATCTCCCTTGCGTCGTGATTGAGCTTTTTACGGAAGTCCCGCTCTTTTTGTTTCGCTTCGTCTGGCATTGTGTCTGGATTTGCCTGATGATATTTGGGAGTACCGTCCTCTCCCATATCTGAACTTTCCGTATCGGTTGAATCATCAGAAACATCGGAATTACTTTCGTCACTATCCGCAGATTTTTTTAATGCGATACCCTGTTCCTCTACCTTTTGGTCATGGTCAAAATCAGTGTCGTCAATTTTTCCCCATGTTCTTATTTCTACTTCATCAAAAATTCTTTTTTTTTTAATTCAGTATCAACTTTACCTAACTCTGCCAACAATCCATGGTTTTTCAGCGCTTCTTCCAATAGTTTGATTTCTTCGGGATCAGTTGTTATCTTGTAAATGACTTTATGATATAGGGATTCTTTTGCTGAAGCACCACCGGAGACTGCATCCGCCCAGTAGAAAAATGAGCGCATACCTGCAACGCCTTTGATCGCATGAACTCGAGCTGTTCGGTCCAAAATAATAATGATATCCGCTAAAACATCCAACACCGCTTCATCCCTATAACCGGTCTTAGACATTGCCCGTTCAATCATAATTTCTTTGGTCGGAAGATCCATCTTTTCCGTGTGCTGAACTCTGTCACGCAGTGCTTCATTTAGCGGTCTCGTTCCTGCATAACTGCGGTTTGTTGTGATGACCGCTATGAAGTCCGGGTGTCTGCGAATGATTTCTGTAGGAAGGTTTATGCTGCCATCCAGCTCTAAAGCAGAATTGAGTGCCATGAGCACCGCGGCATCCCGAATAACGGTTGGTTCTTGAATTTCCAAAAGGTAGCCTTTTTCATAAGCTCTGACGATTTCCGAGGGGTAAAATCTGTACTCAACCACTTCGTCCTCGGCGTTTTGTTCAACCTTTTTCAGTAATTGCTTCAGCTTTAAGGCAGCCTGTTCCTGTGTTACTCCCAGCACATTCATCAATATTTCAGTCGTGCTTTGAAATCCGTCGCTTTCATATAATGCTTTCAAAACGATTTGTTCCGAGGGCTCCATCTTCTCTAATCGTTCAGATGAAATAACCGGCAAAATGGCGCCAATAATATCTGATTTGTCCATATCGGCAAAACAGGTCACTTTCGTATAAGGCAGCCCTAAATTAGCCGACAATGCTTTTGCAAGTTGTGTTTTCCCAGAACCGGCGTCACCCTCTAACAAAATATTGGCGATTTTCATTTCCCCGCGATTCCAGTTGCGCTTTATTTCTTTACAAATTCGCAGTTCTTCTTCGCTGACCTTATGAGATAATGGCTTTTTCCAAACAAGTTCTTTTTCTATATCAGTCAGTTGCCTTGTAGGGGACAAATCGTATTCTTTCTGGATGTTCATCACGTTTCACCTCTTTAAACATTTTAATACCCCATTTCTTTTAGTAGCCGGGATAATACACGAAGTCGTTCTCCAATCATTTCGCCATCATCACTAAGCGCCTGAGCGAACAGCTTAATATCATGATCAATCATGGGATTTTCTGCACACACGGATACACTCATAGCGTCCCCTTGCAGCCCAATGCGGTCAATCGTCGTGTTATCAGGGTCATACATCTTCGGGAAACGATATGCATCCTGAAAATATAAGTTGCTTCTGCAAATCAAAATGGCAAGGTCAAGAACACGGTGCATAGGCAATTCCTCCGACTGTCTTGACCATTTTTCCCCAGTGTATCTCCATACTTTGGCCGAGATATCAACCTTCCCCCTATCATTCCACTGGGCTAATCCCAGGGAGAGACCTTTTGCATCTGTGTTCCGGGCGTAACGGCCGTCAACCTGCTCATAATTTTCTGAGACGACGACAGGCTTATGTTTTAAAGTTGTTGGTATTTTCATTATTTTTACACGCTCCATCTAATAATTTGCTTACTTTTGCATTTACTCATTTACTGAATTAGTAATTTACTAATTTACTGAATCTAAAATTTATCTTAACCTTCATTTCATTATCTGTCAATCCGGTTTTTTGACCAGTAAGTGGCTCTTGCTTATATCATTAAAATATAAAAAGCCACAATTAAGCGGCTTCGAATAAGGAACCATTCCAAAAAATTATAAGCTTCGTCCATAATATTTCCCCTTATCTAGGGTCATTATGCCCGCAACCATAATCAACAAATGCAACCACGTCCAGATGGACGTGGTTGCACGTTTCCGCAGAATGACCAGGCTAAACCGATGCAACCGTTTTATACTCTGTTGTCACCGTTAACGTATTCACGCCTTTAAATTTGCCTGAGGCAGTTTCTTCTACCTTTTGTTCCGGATACTCAATTTCGAATGTAACTGTATAATGTACATCAATTATCCCCTGCAATAAAATCTCTGAAACTTCAATTGATGTATTAGCGGGTAAAACCACAGGAAGTCTAAGTAACGATGGAAAACATCATTGTGGGCTTGATTCCATTTTTTCTTGCGTCTGTAACGATGGAAAACATTGCTATTCACTCGTATCCATTTACTTTTACGTCCCTAACGCTGAATATCACACTAAGCATGCATCAAACCTAACATGAAAATTTCAATCACATAATTTCCTATTTTAGGAATATTATAATGGTTTTTTCGTGGACAGACATGGAAAAAGCTCCTATTGTAGAGAATGACGCGTTATCCA
>NZ_JBHTHA010000084.1:0-54304 GCF_042676385.1 Paenibacillus sp. GCM10027628 | reverse complement strand
TGCCTTTTTATTTGAAGGGAATACTCCAAATATTGGTACACAAACTATTTTACTTCATCTGATTGGTGGTCATTTACCCGTCAAGTGCGTCAAAATGTTCTCTATTAGCGACCTTGGTTCTTTCCACGACGGGTAAGTGGGAACTGTAGACATTTAGGGCATTCCGCCCCTCTATTGGGGAGATAAGTCATTTTCCAATGACGGAAAAGCCTTATATTGTAAATCAGGTGATGAGTCATTTGGTCGATCAAAAAATAACATCCGATTTAATCCGGGGCATACCGACAAGGGTTTAAGGCGAATCTTCAGAACGTCAAGATTATTATTTAGTAGGATCGCCTATTTAGAGGCAAACTAGTACGGAAAAGTGAAAGTGAGGAAAAGCATGATATGTCTGCACAAAATAAAAACAAAAACTTAGGCATCGTCATCGCCGGATTACTGCTTGGCATTTTGATGGCTTCCATGGATAATACAATCGTATCCACAGCAATGGGAACCATCGTCGGCGAACTAGGCGGCCTCGACAAATTCGTTTGGGTCACATCCGCCTACATGGTGGCCGAAATGGCCGGGATGCCGATCTTCGGCAAGTTGTCCGATATGTATGGACGTAAACGGTTTTTCATTTTCGGCATTATCCTTTTTATGCTGGGCTCCATTCTCTGCGGAACTGCGAATTCCATCATCCAGCTCAGCATTTACAGGGCCGTGCAAGGAATCGGCGGCGGCGCTCTAGTCCCTATCGCGTTTACCATCATGTTCGATGCCGTCCCGCTGGAGACTCGCGGCAAACTTGGCGGATTGTTCGGCGCCGTCTTTGGGATGTCGAGCATTTTCGGCCCGCTGCTGGGCGCCTACATCACGGATTACGTGAATTGGCATTGGGTGTTCTACATCAATCTCCCGCTGGGCATTATTGCTTTTATTTTCATCGCCTTCTTCTATCAGGAATCGCATGAGCACTCGAAGCAAAAGATCGATTGGTGGGGCGCGTTCTCACTCGTCGGAGCGGTCATTTGTCTCATGTTTGCCCTGGAGCTCGGCGGTAAGAAATATGCCTGGGATTCAACCGTCATTCTCGGTTTGTTCGCAGGTTTCGCCGTATTGACCGTGATTTTCTTGTTCGTAGAAACCCGGGTGGCAGAGCCGATCATATCGTTCAGCATGTTTACGAAACGACTGTATGCCACGAGCAATGCCGTCGCCATTTTCAGCGGTGCGGCTTTCATTACCGCATCGGTATATATCCCAATTTTCATTCAAGGCGTACTCGGCGGATCGGCTACGAATTCAGGGCTCGTTTTGCTCCCGATGATGCTCGGCTCCGTTGTGACGGCAACCGGCGGCGGTTTCTTGATGACCAAAGTCAGTTATCGGGCCATCATGATACCGGCTTCCGTTATCCTGGTTGGCGGCACGGCATTGCTAACCACGTTGTCAGCAGCGTCGCCGCGATGGCTCGTCACGATTTATATGGTCATCGTCGGACTTGGCATCGGAGCCTCATTCTCCGTCCTAAGCAACGCCGCCATTCATTTGTTCGATGCGAGACAGCGCGGCTCCGCCAGTTCAACGCTGAACTTCCTTCGTTCCATGGGGATGACGCTGGGCATAACCGTATTCGGGATCATCCAAAGCCATGCGTTTACCCGAAAGCTGGCAGATGCATTTACGGGGGGTGGCCCCACACCACAAGGCATGCAAACGAGCGATCCTCACAGCCTGCTGGATCCGAGCAAACGAGCAGCAATTCCTACACCGATTTTGGATAAAATTACGGGAGCCCTCTCTTCCTCCATTGTCTACACCTTCGCCTGGACGGTCGTTCCAGCCGTAATCGCACTTGTGTGCGCCATCGCGATGAGCAAGGAAAAGCTTGATCCAGCGCAGCAGGACGGTCAAGTCCCCGCTTCGCATTAAATGATGCCTTAATCAAAAACGACTGGAATCCCTCCTGAGAGATTCCAGTCGTATTCTAATTATAATACTAGCTCAGCAGCCTCTTTGAACGAAAGCACGGCTTGATTCAACTTGTTCATTCCTTCAGTGTTTTCAGGCAGCGGATGCGCAGATTGTATGGAGCGTACGACACTTTGAAGTACTTGTTCGGGCATATCCACATCGGCTGTATGTGCCGTGAGGGCTACGATCAACTTCAATTCGGGAATGACAAAAATTCGCCGTCCCCCTGATCCAGCTGCGTAGAACGTTTCATACTTCTTAGTATCGCCGTCAAAGCGTCCACGTGATAATGTTTTGAGCCACCAGTAGTAGCCATATCCACCTTGTTCACCATTCTTATATCGATGTACGATTCGCGGAGTGAGCGTCTCCTTAATCCATCGTTTAGGGATGACCTGTCTACCGTCCCACTCGCCTTCTTTCATATATAGCAGACCGATCTTCGCCATATCGCGCGCAGTCAGTGCCAACGCCCATGATCCGATGCTGTACCCTTGAGGATCATGATTCCAATTGACACGCGTAATGCCGAGCGGCGCGAACAAACGGGATTTTGCATATTCAAATAGCGATTCTCCAGTTGCTTTTTGCACTACAGCGGATAATAGATGCGCGTCTCCATTGCTGTAATTAAATTGCGTACCCGGTTTATTCGCAGCAGGTTTATCCAAAATTGTTTGAATCCAGTCTGCTGAATACATCATCTCTTGAGAGGATTGTTCGTGCTCATCAGGCCATTCCAGTCCTGAGGCCATGTATAGCAGATGCTTGATCGCGATTTCGAATTTTAAAGGCACTTTCGCTAACTCCGGAAAAAAATCCGAGAGCCTTTGGTCGATACTTTTCAGTTTTTGCTCAGCAAGCGCAATGCCCGTCAGTGCCGACGTTATGCCTTTTGTTACCGAACGCGTATCTTGAGGTGTATCGATTTGATTATTCTCGTTATAAGCTTCAGCAACTAAGTATCCGTTACGGATGATAACCATACTGTGCACTTCGCGATTTCGAAATTCGTTCATCACATCCGCCAGCTGTGAGGAGTCCATGCCCTGCTCTTCCGGCGAAGTTGTTCGCCAACCCTCCGTCGGCCAGTAAAACGCCGCTTTGCCTTTACCGGCAGCTGCAACAGACGCAACTGGTAAAGTCATTTCCGTACCTCTTCGGACATGTTTTTTCTTTTTTTTATTCACTCCACTCATATCCTTCCGAAAGTAAAATTCGTCATTGACCATATTACTCCAGAGTTATGAATGAAATATGTCCTGAACCTTAAAATAATCTAAATTCTACCTGAAAATAAGATTAAAAACCGAGGGCGAAATTACATCACCGCCCCCCGTTGCGTTAAG
This sequence comes from Paenibacillus sp. GCM10027628, assembly GCF_042676385.1. Lineage (NCBI taxonomy): Bacteria > Bacillati > Bacillota > Bacilli > Caryophanales > Paenibacillaceae > Paenibacillus > Paenibacillus sp. GCM10027628. The sequence continues at coordinate 50,990 of NZ_JBHTHA010000084.1, read as the reverse complement.
GAACGCATTCACGCGATGCTTTCTTTTCCCCGGGATCGATCCCGCTTGATCGCTATATTCGTCACATAGACACCCGCCACAATAAGTGCAGCACCAAGCCAATGATACAGATGAAGCGACTCCCCGGTAAAGCCAGTTGCAAAAATAGCGCTAAACAGCGGGATGAGATTCAAAAACCCGGCACATCGCTGCGGGCCTGCCAACTCGATAGCACGATTCCATGAGAGAAAAGCAATAATAGAGGCAAATAAGCCAATGTACAGTAATCCCGTAAGTACGGCCGGACTCCATGTGATGGCAGGAGCAACTATGAACATTTCCGCAGCCGATAATGGGATTAACAGAAGCATGGCCACAACAACCTGCGCTAATAAAAAAGCACTGGACGGAAAGCGGCCCGCAACCCGCTTCATACCGACCGAATAAAGCGACCAGCATAGAATCGCCAGCAGCATCAGGAGATCCCCTTTATTAAAAGAAAGGGTAAGCAAAGCCTGCAGACTCCCCCGCCCGATGATCCAAAACACACCCGCCATAGAGAGGAGAATTCCTGGCAGTGCCGACCAGGCGAAGCGCTCTTTCATCACGAGCCATGCGAGAATGACAACCATGATGGGCGTCGCCGAATTCATTAACGAGGCATTGATCGAGCCGGTGAATTGAACCGCCGCATAGGTCAATGTGTTAAATCCGGCAACTCCTGTCACAGACAGGAAGATCAACATTTTCCAGTTACGGAGAAAGTCGCCGCGCAGCTGCCAGACCTGTTTTCCGAAGAATGGTAGGAGACATAGAAAGGCTATGCCCCAACGAATAGCTGCGAGCGTAAGCGGCGGGATGTGCGTGACTAAAACTTTGCCGGCAACAAAGTTTCCTCCCCATATGCAAGTTGCAATGACGAGCAGTACATAGGGTGAACGTCTGATCATGTAGGTTCGTGCTCCTTTATTCTTAACTTCGTCCCTTCATGATAGCATATGACGGTGTTCCTAACACCGTGGAATTTCAATGATAAAGGTAAAAAGTCCTTCCCTATGCTCAAGCCTCATCCGTCCTTCGTGCAGCTCAATAATATTTTTGGCAATGGACAGCCCTAAGCCGGATCCTTGCTCTATAGTGTCATGATGCCGCGAAGGTTCTGCTTTATAGAAACGTTCGAAGAGCCTCTGCTCTTGCTCCTGCATGATTGGCGTACCACGGTTTTCGACCTCGATGCCAATATGCTGCTCTCTTACTTTAAGTCGAACCGTGATCTTGCCAGGTTTGAGGGAAAATTTAAGCGCATTCATGAATAAATTATCGATCGCGCGGACGAATTTCTCTACATCGATATGCCCCATCGGTTTCGCTTCCCACTGTTTGACAACGGTCAACTCATACTCCTGTGCGATCGGCTCGAACTCGATGATGATTTGATCCATCAGCGCGGTCAGATCAATGGATTGGAAAGAGAGCTGAACCGCTCCGCTGGTCAATCGGGTATACTCAAATAAGTCGTCGATCAGTTTTTTTAGTTGCTCCGTCTTGTTAAAGGCGTTGTTCACATACCTTTTATGTTCCTCTAAATTTTGATAGTCATCGTTTTTCATTAAATTCAAATATCCCATCATACTTGTTAATGGAGTCCGCAAGTCATGGGAAATGTTCGAAATCAGCTCCATCTTGGACGTTTCGATTTGGCGCTCTCTTTTCATCATAATCTGCAATTGTTCCGCCATATAGTTTATGTTTTTTGCTACGTTCCCAAGCTCATCCTGTCTTGTTAGCGGGACACGGCAGTCTAGATTGCCATTCGCTATGGACATAAGACCGTCAGCCATTGTTCGCATATAACGGACAATGGGCCGGGTAAACAGGAAAAAATAAAATAAGAACAAAAACAGCAGAATTAAAAAACTGATCGTAGCCCCAGTAATGCGGATGAGTAAAAAATCAAGCAAGTACGAGGTGAAAACCGCGAGGAAAAAACTGAGCAAGGCCATCCAGAACAGTCTGCCCCGTATATTTTTGTTCCAGTTTAATATCGTTAACAGGTCCCTATTCAACTTTATACCCCACTCCCCAGACCGTTTTGATATATTGAGGTTCGCGTGGATTTACTTCGATTTTCTCACGAATATTACGAATGTGGACCATGACGGTATTATCCGATAAAAACTTATCTTCTTTCCACACGCTTTGGTATATTTTTTCTATATTAAACACTTGCCCGCGATGGCTGGCCATCAGCTCAAGGATCGAAAATTCAAGCGGAGTCAGCGATACGTTCTCCCCACGCACTGAGACGGTATGACGATTAATGTCAATAATAAGATCATCGATTTCAATGATCGTTTTATCAACCGGTTTACCGTTAGGCGTCCCTGTCAATGCCAACCTTCGGAACTGTGCTTTCACTCTGGCTATAAGCTCCAAGGGGTTAAACGGTTTGACCACATAGTCGTCCGCTCCGGTTGTCAGGCCGGTTATTTTATCAATATCCTCTCCTTTGGCCGATAGCATAATGATCGGGACGTTCGTCATTTCTCTCATTTTCATGCAAGCATGAATACCATCCATAACGGGCATCATGATATCCAGTATAATGAGATCAATCTGTTGATCTCGAACCCGCTCCAATGCTTGAATGCCGTTCTCAGCTTCATAGACCTGAAAGCCTTCATTACGCAAGTAAATCCGAATGACATCCCGAATTTCCGGATCGTCATCTGTCACTAATATCCTTTGCGTCATCATGCCTTCCTCCTTATCACCAGTTACCTCCAAAGTTACCATATTTCCCGATAAGTTTCTTAGCAAATTTAGCATTGAACAGGCTCAGGTTGTTTGCGACACACATAGACGAAAGCAGGCGGAACATTCCATGGAACGAAGTGAACCTTTTCGATGTAAAGCTGTCTGCTCAGCTGTTTTCTCATTTGCTGGGAATATTGAAAAGCGATAAATAACCCGCCCGGTTTGAGTGATGTTACAATTTGATGCATCAGCCGCTCTCGTAATGTTTGGGGAAAATTAAAAAAGGGCAGTCCGCTCAATATACAATCGATCTGCCTAAGCCCCTCGCACTGAAGCGCCGTTCCTAGCTGGCAAGCGTCCGTGTAATTAGAAAAATTGGGATATTGGGTCGCTAATTTAGCCCGTAAATCATGATCTTTCTCAAACAGGAGCACCTTCGCATCGGGTTCGATCGCTTTTTGCAAATATCTAGTTATCGCCCCGGTGCCCGCTCCAAGCTCGGCAACAGACTTAACTTGTGCCCACGGAACGGGTTCAATCATTTTTTTGGCCAAAAAGACCGAACTTGGCGTTACACTACCTATCTGCCTGGGTGCTCTTGCAAATTTGTATAAGAACACAAACTTCTCTTCAATCGCTTTTAACATAACGAAATTTTCATCCTTTCCCTATTCTGACGATGTCCTCATTTTAGCCGGACATTCTTCAGAACGAGTTAAGGAATTTCTGAAGTATTTCTGAAGTTTTCTGTAATTTAAGTGGACACTTTTTCGATATGTAAGATATATTCAATTTTAGGTGATGAACGCATATGTGGAAACCAGACCGATCAAGCAAACAACCGATCTATCAACAAATTGTCGATAACATCGAGCGTCGAATTTCATTTGGTGAATTCCCGCCAGGAAGCGCACTCCCGTCAGAAAGAAAATTAGCAGACCTGCTGGGCGTTAACCGAAGTACAGTTGTACAAGCTTATGAGGAGCTGCGCGCTTCCGGCTTAGTCGAAAGCGCAAAAGGAAGCGGAACGAGGGTGAGTAAGGACAAATGGGGGATGACGCCTAAGCTGGCTCCTAACTGGAAACATTACGTGGAAGGCAACGCCTTTCTGCCGAATCTCCCGTTTATACGCCGTATCCGGGAAGAAATCCGCACTAGGGATTCGGTGATTGATTTCGCCAGCGGCGAGCTATCGCCTGACCTATTCCCTAATGAGTTGATTCGCGAACTTCTGAGTAAGCAACCGTTCGAAGAGAGTCTTGGTTACGATGACCCTCAGGGCTTCTCGCCGCTCAGGAAAAGCTTGGTCGGCTTTCTCGAGCAGCAGCTTCATATTCCGAGTACGGACTCGTCGATTCTGATTACTTCCGGATCCCAACAATCTCTTTATTTAATTACACAGTGCTTGCTGAGTCCTGGAGACGCAGTTGCTATAGAAGACCCATCTTATAGCTATTCTTTACCGATGTTCCAATCCGCAGGGTTGCGTTTATTTGGATTACCTGTAGATGAGCGCGGCATCAATCCTGAAGATATTATTACGTTATATCGCCAGCACCGGATCCGCATGATCTTTGTTAATCCCAACTTCCATAATCCGACCGGAACCGTAATGGCGCACGATCGCAGAGTAAGATTGCTCGAAATCGCCGCCGAACTGGGAATTCCCATCGTTGAGGACGATCCTTTTACATTGACAGCGTTTGAAGGAACTCCGCCTCCTACTTTGAAATCCATCGATAAGACCGGTAATGTGCTATATGTAGGCTCTCTTTCCAAACTTGCGGCTTCAGGCCTGCGCATTGGTTGGTTAATCGCCCCACAAGCGGTGATCAGCCGCTTAACGGATGCCAGGCAGCAAATGGACTTCGGTCTGAGCATCCTCCCGCAATGGGTCGCTAATCATTTCATAGTGGATGGGCATTTTGAACATCAAATCGCCCAATTGCGCCAAGCATTGTTGGAAAGAAAGAAGATATTTACCTCAGCCTTGCATGAGATTATGGGCGATGATGTCACTTTCGTTCCCCCTCAAGGCGGACTAAACATCTGGTGCAAGATCAATCGGCAAATCGACGATTTTAAATTGTTGGATGAAGCGATAAAACGTGGCGTCTTATTCGTCCCCGGAAGCGTGTACGGCTCAAATCACGGTTGTATTCGTTTAAGCTTTGCCAGACCCAGGATTGAAGAGATAATTCCGGGACTGACACATCTGCATGAAGCTTTAAAAATACATCGAAAATGAAAAAAGACCACATCTCCTCGCATGGTTATTGCGAAAGGAATGTGGTCTTCGTTGTCGGAATCATAGCAGACTCCGGATATAAGCGACTAAAGCCAGCAGCCCTAAAGCAATGGCAATCACATAAAAGGAAGTAAGCCGAATCCATTTCACGCCTGTTCGTTGAAAATAGGTTTGATCCCCTTCCCGATTCCGCCTGGAGAAACCGACCCATAACGTGCCGACCAGGCCTAACAATAAAATAATGGAGAACACTGCGTAGTATATAGAGGTATTCATGGATTGACCCACCTTTTCCGATTGTAATGAAAACTCTTTATAAGTCTAGCATACATGAAAACGATACAGGTTTCACCATCCACTTGGATGATTTCCAGACCATCCACTTCTAAAAGAAAAAGACACACTGCGCAGCAGTATGCCTCGATGAACTCTTCATTATTTGATGATTATGGAAGTTACGACTCTATTCTTCCCATTGAGCTGAATGAGATGACCTTCTTCAAATAAAGACAAGTTGCCGCTCAGGGTGACGCTTCCAGACACATTATAAATCGTCGTTTGCTCTTTGCCGTTGACGGTCTGGACGATCGAGATCGTCGCCATCTCGCCTTGTGCATTGAGGGTCGTGCCTTTCAGCTTACCTAAAATTTCGAACGGTTGATCCGCATCGATCATTTTGGTCACTTCAATGTAGATGACCTTGTTGTCGGAAGTGCGGATATCGACCTGATCGCCCACCTTTAAGTCCGTAGCTTTAGCTTTCACGCCGTTCCGGTATACGACGACATCCGGATGAAGGGCTAAGGTCGTTGTTACGCCGGACTTTGTGAGTCTCAGTTCATTGTTGCTCACCAAAGCACTAACCGTGCCACTGTTTGTAATAGGTTGAACCATCTTGGTTACTTCAATGTAAATGACTTTGTTGTCAGAGGTGCGGATATTCACTTCATCGCCAACTTTCAGTTCGGACGCATTGACTTTCAAGCCGTTGCGATAAATGACAACATCCGGATGCAAAGTCAGCTCAAAATTAACGCCGGATTTCGTAAGTTTAAGCACATTATTGCTCACTGCCGCACTCACGGTTCCGCTATTCGTGATCGCTTGCGCCGTTTGTGTAACTTCAATGAAGATGACTTTGTTCTCAGAGGTACGGACATTGACCTCATCGCCTACTCTTAATGAAGAAGCATTCACTTTGACGCCGTTGCGGTAGATGACCACATCCGGATGCAGCGTATAATTCGTCGTGATTCCCGACTTCGTTAGTTGAAGCACATTATTACTAACGGCCGCGGTGACCGTGCCGCTGCTTGAGACAGGCACTACCGATTTGGTCACTTCAATATAAATAACCTTATTATCCGAGGTTCGAATATTCACTTCATCGCCTATTTTAAGATCATAAGCTGTTACTTTAACGCCATTGCGGTAAACGACGACATCCGGATGAAGCGGCAGCGTCGAGGTCGTTCCGGCCTTTGTCAGCGTAAGCGTATTATTAGTCACTGCCGCACTCACGGTTCCACTGTAGATAATCGCCTGCACGGCCTTCGTCACTTCAATGAATACGATTTGATTATTATACAAACGGACTTTCACTTCATCACCGGCTTGAAGAGCGGAAACGTTCACTTTGGCTCCATTTCGGTAAACGAATACATCCGGGTGCAGCGCATACGTAGACGTGGTACCTGCGCTTGTAATTCTAAGTGTATTGTTGCTAGCGACTGAATTAACGGTACCCGTAATCGTATTATTTCCTTGATCCGGCAATTGACCTCCGGTACGATCCAGCAAAGCTGCAAGTTGCGCCCGTGTTACCGGTTGATTCGGTCTAAACGTATTGTCTTCAAAGCCATCGACCAAACCTTTTTCAATGGCGACCGCTACATAGCCCACAGAGCCCGCGGGAATCTGATTGGCATCTTTAAATGATAACTTCGTATTCATTTTCGCCTTCGCTTGTGCATCCAGCTTCAATGCTTTGACCAACAGCGTAGTTGCCCACAGCCGGTCTCCGGCCTTTTGCGGCTGTACCATATCGTCATTTTCCAAGAACAAATCGTTCTCCAAGGCGACGGCTACATAACCGACCGCCCATGCAGGAATTTGATTGGCGTCTTTAAAATTCAATTTAGTGCTCATTTTCGCTGCAGATTCAGCTTGTGAACGAAGTCCCATCAAGCGTACCGCCGCCGTAATCGCTTCGATTCGCGATACCGTATTATGCGGTTTAAAGGTACCGTCTTCATAGCCTTCGAATACGCGCTTGGATGCTAAGCTTGCAATGTAGCGGATCGCCCATTCCGCGCTTTGTAAATCATCGAAGGTCAGATGAATATCAACTTTGGCATCGAGATTATTACTTTGACCTTTGTTATTCCCCTGAGCCAAAGCCGCCGTACCGCCTCCCATCATCATAGCAACCACGAGACCTGTTGCAACTGCCTTTTTCACAAACAACATCCAGTTCCCTCTCCCTTATTCATAAATTTATCCATGATGACTTTTATACGATAACAATTCGATCCATTGGTTAATTTTGGGAGGGTATGACTATAATTCCCATAAAAATCGTCTCCACAAAACAAAAAAAACGGATCTATCGTTATCAACGATAAATCCGCGTCTTTTGTTTCACACAAAAAACTTTATTTAATTCGGGGCAAGCCCAATCGATTCGTAGGAATAGCAACAGTGTTAGGAAGTTTTCCAACTTTCTCCTTACCTTTGGATATCGCTAGCAATTGCTCGGAAAGCTCCATAAACCATGCCTCATCTCGCGCTGCTAATGCAAGATCAATAAGTATTCTAAGCCGCGAGTCTTCTTTTATTGATATCATGGGCGTTTTTTTAAGTCTGTTAGTAGCCACTTTTACCATAGTACCAACAATTTCTTCGTTATCGGATCTAAGCACATTGACACTAGCGAGATTCTGTATTTCGTGAATCGATTCAATGTATCCCTGGACTAGTTCCCCAGCTTCTGTTCGACCATGCACCCAATCGCCTGTTTCAAAAGTCATCTTCCTACACCACCTGTCAAAAGAAATGAAAAGCTATACTGTAATAATAATATTTACAGTTGTTTTTGTCAAATGTTCGACATTACAATTTCCTGATTTGACTGAGCGACCTCCTATTAAAGCCGTTCGTTTGGGACGAACTTGTCGTGGTTAATCCTCGATCTTAGAGTTACGACTTCAATACCCTCTCGCCACTGCAACGATGATATACATCTTTCCAGCTGTGCAATTGCTGTAAAGGATTTAAACATTCTGAACTGAAAAGAAAAGCCCTTGCTTTCGCAAGGGCGGTAAGAGGGGGATTAGACAGCTCATTCCACAATGGTAAAACTTCGCTGAAAATACGGGTGAATGAAGGAGCTTGTCCCTCAGCTGAAGGCGTTACTGTTTATTAAATCCCTTTTTCGTTACAAAATCTTTCATATGCATTCGCGTCGGCTTGGACAGCATTTTTGCCATTTGACCTGTCCACGTATCCGTTCGTTTACCATTTGTTCGTTCATGGTAGTAAGAGCTAGTTTGTTCGTTGTATTTTACTAATTGTTGTTTGAATACAGCCTCATCTTGTTGATATGTCTCCGAATGGTATACATTATCTAGCGGCAATCGAGGTTTTTTATCCGATTGATTCAATGGATATCCTACAGTTAATCCAAATAAAGGTACGACACGATTCGGCAGTTTTAATAATTGGCTTACTTCTTCTATTTCATTGCGAAGACCACCGATATAACAAATGCCAAGTCCCATTGACTCTGCGGCGATGGCAGCATTTTGGGCAGCAAGCGCGGCATCAATCAATGCGACCATAAATTTTTCAGTACTTTCAAGCGACGTTGTCAAATCCGCTTCTTCCATTTCCCCTGCTACATCATGACGGTGCAAGTCGGCGCAAAAAATAAAGAAATGTCCATTCGCCTCTACGTAGGGCTGATTCCCCGCGAGCTCAGCTAAACGGCGTTTTGTTTCTTTATTTTTCACGCCAATAATCGAGTATGCCTGGATATGGCTGGATGTAGATGCTGCTTGCGCGCATTCCACTATGTAACGAATTTGCTCATCGGTTAATGCCTTATCTTCATATTGACGAATAGAACGATGATTTAAAATGGTTTCAATAACGGTATTCATTTCAATTCTCCTTTCAAATATGTCCATCCCCTGTATCATCCGATACGTCAATCATACTTATTTATACTTGACTGAGCAAATAATTGCTTGATTTTGGAAGGGACAAGACCTGCAAAAATTCACTTCGTGGTAAGCAGCAATTGCGAAACGGCGGTTGCCGCCTTCAACCCGGCAGGGTCTTTGCTGCTGCTCATTGCCGCTAGAATACCGGCTCTCGTACCGGCATCGAGACTAGCCATGATGCTAACCGCTTCCTTGGCGTCCGTATTCATCAGTTCAGTTATTAAGGAAGCTGCGCTCGCCGCAGGCATTTGACTATATGTTTTCGCCAGCTCGTCCACCGGCTGTGGATTGCCGGGTAAGCTGTCCAGTTTCTTTTGAACATCTGCTGCATTGTCAGAACTCACAGGCTGGAAATCCTTAAGCGCCAAGGAGACAGCCGCAGCTTTTTTCGGGTCCATCTTAGCCAAAATGTTCGCGCGCTGTGGCGGCTTCATACCGAGCATATTGAAGACTTCATCTTTGAGTGTCATATTGTCGAGAATCCCCGCAGCCTGGGCTGCCGTCATTGCGGCATATTGACTTGCCGCCGCGTCGGTTTGCTGTTTTAAATCCTCCGCAGGCGCTGAAGCTGGAATACCGTTGAAAGCAGGAGCAGTTGAGCCGGGCTGAGCGCTTGCAGTATTGGTTCCACCGGGAGTTGCGGCAGTTGTTCCTGCGGCAGTTGCGTTGGCTGGACCTGCAGAGCCCGCTCCAGTACTTGTACTTCCGCTTGAGGCAGTTCCTGCCGCAGCTGGAGCTGGAGTCGCCGGCTTCTTAGTAATTACACTTTTTCCTGCCTTCAGGACACTTTCTCCCGCATGGGTGAGTAAACCCGCAAACGTCTCCCCTTTGCCATGATTAATCATATACACACCTGTGCCGACCATCAGCGTTGTAAACAATAATGGAATCAGCCCGAAATATAACAACCTGGCTGTACCGCTTAATTGCATCGACTCTTCTTTTATCTCCATATGTATCATCTCCTACAATTCTATTAATATATGTTCCCAGAAAATAGAAAACAAAAAATCCATCAACAATAAAGATGATGGATGCTTGACGTATCCAACAATTTCGGCAACTCAGCCGCCATAGAAACAAAAGTCCCTTAGGCCTGTAGCTTTGCGCCCTTATCTTTCGATAAGTTTGCCTTTTTCGTTTGTGGGCATGCTGCCTAAATAATTGTACTAATTTTGTTCCTTCTTTTTAATAGCCAACTTAATGCTAGCAGAGCAATAAAAACTGCAATACCAACAACTCCCCATAGCAGCGAACCATGACGAGCACCTGCGTAGATCCCGCTCATCGCAATGGAATATGGTAATATGCCTAAGGCTGTAGTCCAAATGAAATTCCATATTTTAACGTTTATAAGCCCCGCTGCGTAATTAACAAAGTGGTACGGGACAAAAGGAACAAACCGGATCATTAAGAGTCCCAACGTTTCATGTTTCCGCGTATATGCTTCAACTTTCTGCAAAAAAGGCTGAGCCATGTTCCCAAACAATGGCTTCGCAATCCATTTTGTAAGATACAGAGCCCCAACTGCTCCGGCAACGCCACCAATCCAGGCATAAATGCCACCCATGACAGGACCGTAGACTTCCATGAGAATGACAGAAATGAATTCCCCCGGTACAGGAATAATATTGGCAAACGATTGAACAATAATACCGATGATAATGCCAAAAGGACCTATATTTACGATGGTTTCGATTAATCTCTGTGCTTCTCCGGTATGCACAAGGTAAATGTAATAACTGATCAAAGCTGCAATTATGGCTATACTGATTATACTAATGAGCCGGGTACCAGAAAAAGATTTTGGTATTATCAAGTTCGTTGATTCACATCCAGTTTTTTGGAATTTACCTAAAGTATCCGTAGAATCGTTGGTCCTATCACACGGAAAGCGAGACAGATTGATCAATACTGTCCATAACGCTATTTGCAATGGCGGAAGCAGCTTGAGTACGCTGTAGAGTTAACATCCGCCGCTTAACTTCCTCATGAAGAGGTGGAGCGTCAAGAAGCTTTTGAACTTGAGCCGCTAGCTCTCCCACGTTATTGGCGATCGATGCAACTCCTCTTTCGGACAGGAATACGGCGTTTTCTCGCTCTTGACCTGCATACGGTTTAAAGATAAACATTGGAATGCGCATCGAGATCGCTTCGGTCAAGGTGAGCCCTCCTGCTTTCGTAACCATACAAGTTGCTTCTGACATGACTTCTTGCATATTATTTACATACCCGAGAACGTTCAGATTGGGGTACAGCGGAGTAAGGGCATCTAATTTATGCTTAACTTTCTCATTCCTGCCGCATACGACGGTAACTTGAGATTCGTTAATCGCCAATAAAGAAAGTACGATTTCTTCCATATAGCCTGAGATTCCACTGTCACCGGCCATGACTAAAATCGACCTTTTCTTCATATTCGCAGACTTGACCGAACTTATTTCATTAAATTGTTTACGAATGGGAATGCCCGTCACTTCAATGCGGTCTTTCGATAAACCTTTATGGATAAGTTGTTGTTGTAACTCCTCCGTTGCAACATAATACTTGTCGACTTTGGGGTGAAACCAGCGGGAATGCAGCGCATAGTCAGTCAGTACAGTAACGTTATGAATGCCAAAAATCTTGCACACCTCCGGGGTTGCACCAAAAGGGAACGTATTAACAACAGCATCAGGACGCTCATGTTGAATGATTTGCACTAATTTTTTTCTTCCTAAAATGTTTAAGGAACGATTAATGAACGCATCGTGTTCGGCTTCACGGGTAAAATAATAGCTCCAGCCATAATAGTCCAGACCCATTCTGGCCACTTGTGTACTTTTATTATATAAAGAAACGGTGATTGTATTTAACAGAGGATGCCCCTCTTTCATAAGATCAAGCGTAATCACTTCTTTGGCGCCTTGCTTTTCGAATTGTTCCTGCAAAGCATGTGAAGCCTGTAAGTGACCATTTCCATAACTAGCCGTTAAAATTAAAATTTTACGATTCTTGTTCATGAAAGCAACCCTCCTATTCCCTTAATCATAGGCATTAAAGATGAAAGCATTGTGAACCAATTCTTAAATATTTATTAATTCAAATATCGAAAGCCATATTTAAACATTTTTCTTCTCGCCAATTTATGACTTGACTATAGTAGCTTCTTATACTATAGTAAACCCATCGGAATTAACTTAACTGACTCGTCAGTTAATGGAAAGGGGTTTAGGATCTGGCATCATTACTCAATGAAGAACAGCAGCGAGAGCAGATTTTGATGAAAACAGCTTTAGAACTTTTTGCACGCAAAGGGTATCACAATACGAAGATTTCGGACGTGGTCAAAGGCGCAGGCGTGTCGCAAGGAACGTTTTACTGGTATTTTGAAAGTAAAGAGCAGCTCGCGGTCCGCCTGATTGAGAACGGCAAAGAGAAACTGACGCGAGTCATTGAACAAGGCTATCGCAAACATGCAGGCACTGTAGACGATATGGTTCTTTCATCTGCAAGATTGTTGACCGATTTGTTTGAATTCGCTGATCATAACCGGAATTTGATGGCCTTTTTACTTATTAAAGGTCAGGGTGCAGACCCTCCGGTCCGTGAAGCTGTTTCACAAACATGGGTGGCATTCGAGGAAGCCTTCAAGAACAATGTAAACCGGGCCATAGAGTTGGAGATGCTTCCACATTTTGCAGACGTTTCTCTTCGTGTCAATATACTCGTCTCCTTAATTTCAGGCGTCCTTACGAAATGGCTGTTCGGACCTATGCACGATGTCGATTACGCGTCCCCGTACACGCCTTCGCAAATCGCTGAAGAAACGGCCCGATTCGAATTTCGAGGATTATTAGGTTAGCACATTAAATCACATATAGGGGTGTATGAAAGATGAAAATCAAGGTTAAACCATTATTTAAAGCTGCTTCATTGCTCACAATCGTAGGTCTGGCGTTAGTCGGCTGCGGAAAAGCAACCGAAAAACCTGCTGCAAGTCCTGCTGCAGATACGAAAAGCACACCGGCCGTCTCTCCGGCTTCAGCCAACCTGCTCGAGCAGATCAAGAAAAACGGCAAAATTAGAGTAGGTTTGATGGGAACCTACGCACCCTATAACTTTTTGAATGATAAGAAAGAAGTAGACGGCTACGATGCCGACATCGCAAAGAGTGTAGCGAAGAAGCTTGGCGTACAGGCTGAATTCATTACCGGTGAATTTTCCGGCTTGATTGAAGGCTTGCAAAAAGACAAATACGATGTATTGATCAGCCAAGTAACCATTACCGATGATCGTAAGAAAACAATGGATTTCTCCATTCCATATATCAAGAACTCGGTTAATGTCATTGTAAAAGGCGACAACAACACGATCAAAGCGATTGAGGATTTCAAAGGCAAGAAAATCGGTGTCGGTCTTGGTACAAACGATGAGAAATATTTGCGTGAAGTCGCAATGCCGAAGGTCGGCAACTTTGAAATCGCAACGTACAACGATGTCATTACATCCTTGTCGGACCTGAATGTCGGAAGAATTGATGCGACGATTAACAATATCTTTGCCCTGAAGCCGCTTATGGAGAAAAACAAATTAAATATTAAAGCGGTCGGAGCGCCGATCAAGGAAGATTTCGCAGGTGTCGCTATGCGCAAAAATAATCCGGAGCTGGTGGATGCCATCAACAAAGCCTTGAACGAGATGAAAACCGATGGAACGCTTAAAGACATTCACCAAAAATGGTTTGGTGTCGATCCGAATTTTTAAGAGTCTCACATTTTCAGGAGGCCGCATGCATGGAACTCGTTTTAGATAACTTAGGCTTTCTTTTCAAAGGCGCTTATTATACCCTGCTCATTACCATCGTCTCGATGTTCTTTGGATTTATTGTCGCCCTGATCGTAGCTATCGCCCGGTTAAAAGGGAATAGGCTGGTCAGCAATTTGGCCAGAGGGTATGTTTCCATCATTCGCGGAACCCCGATCATTGTGCAAATCTTCATTATTTATTATGGATTACCGGATTACGGTATTACCTTTGGGCCGCTCACAGCGGCCTATATTTCACTTAGCATCAATATCGGCGCTTATTTATCCGAGACATTCCGGGGTGCGATCCTTTCTGTGCCTAAAGGACAGACGGAAGCCGCACTATCCCTGGGCATGTCCCCTTGGCAAACGATGCGCAAAATTGTTCTACCGCAGGCAGCCCGGGTGGCGATTCCTCCAATGGGCAATACATTTATCGGCATGTTGAAAGAAACATCGCTTGTTTCCATCGTGACTGTAACCGAACTTTTGCGATCAGCCCAACTTCTCATCGCGCAATATTATGTAGCCATGCCATTTTACATTTCCATTGCTCTCATGTATTGGATCATGAGCATGTTGTTCTCCAACATTCTTAACCGCATCGAGAAAAAATTATCAAAGGCTTATTAAGGGTGTGTGCGGATTGATTGAAATTAACAATCTTAGTAAACAATTTGATGCTTTGACCGTGCTGCAGGATATTAACCTTAAGATACATTCTAAAGAAATCGTAGTCCTCTTGGGTCCTAGCGGTTCAGGTAAAAGCACACTGCTCCGATGCCTGAACGGTCTTGAAGAGCCCAGTACGGGTTCAATTCGCGTGGGCAACGTTTTATGGGATGCTTCCATGAATGCTGCGGAGAAGAAAAAAGCCATCCGGGAAATTCGTAATTTAACCGGTATGGTTTTTCAATCCTTTCATTTATTCCCGCACTTGACTGTTCTGGAAAATGTGATCACGGCTCCGATGACCGTGAAAAATATGCCCAGGGAGCAGGCGATCCAACTTGCCGAGTCTTTATTGAAAAAAGTAGGCCTGTCAGAGAAGATTTATGAATACCCCTCCCGGCTTTCAGGCGGTCAGCAGCAGCGTGTTGCAATTGCCAGGGCACTAGCGATGCAGCCGCAGATTATGCTGTTCGACGAGCCGACATCGGCACTCGACCCGGAATTGACAGGCGAAGTGTTATCAGTTATGCGGCAGTTAGCCGGCGAGGGCATGACGATGATTGTGGTTACGCATGAAATGAAATTTGCGCAAGAAGTGGCGAATCGGGTCATCTTTATGAGCGAAAGCGTCATTCAGGAAGAAGGAGCTCCAGAGCAATTTTTTGCCCAGCCGCAAACCGAGAGGGCGCGCAAATTTTTGCGGCAGATGGCTCAGGAGCCTGTTTAACATACGGAGATAGGATAGCCTAATCCGAAGGAGCTGAGACCGATGGTTCATATCGATCAGGATCATTTATTAACCATTACAGAACGAGCCAGACAACTCATGGAGAAGGAACAGATCGACGCGCTAGTTGCCTCAAGCTGTGAAAACTTTTACTACCTTTCCGGTCACCAAAGCGCATTCATGTATACATTGCGCATGAGTGAAGTTGCCCTCGCTGTCCTTTTTCGCGATCCTAGCCGGAAGACGGTCTTGATCATGAATGATTTCGAAGCGGCAGGTGTCGCGAATGATCGATCTCAATTCGAAATACATACCTACCCCACGTGGGTGGATGTGGATGACCCACTGGGCCTGATCGGCGACAAATTTCAAGGAAAGCGACCGGTTTCGCCCCAAGCGGAGGAAATGTTCGGAGTGCTGAATCAGGTGCTCGCCGAGTACGGGGTCTCCCGCGGAAAAATTGCTGTCGAGCTGAGCTCAATGCGATACCCGTCCGTCATGGCGCTGCGGCAAACCTGCCAGGAAATCGCCGAACTGGCGGAGGCAGGCCCTATCTTTCTCGAGCTGCGTGCGATCAAAACCCCTTGGGAGATCGACCAGCTTCGCAAGGCTTGCGCTTATGCGGAAGCCGGCATCGTTTCTACCGTACGTGACATTAAGGCAGGCATGTCCGCCGCGGAAATCGTTGAAACCTTCCGCAAAGCCTTGATGAGATATCCGGGCGGTTCGACAGCCCGGTTTCATATGGTTTCCGTAGGAGCTAATTTTGCTCCTGCGCATGTATTTGACACCCGCCCAAGTGAAATGGGCGATTTGATTAAATTTGATGTAGGCGTCGAAGTGGCCGGATACGGCTCGGACATTGCCCGTACGTTTGTGCTTGGTCCTCCCTCGGATATGGTGAAGCGTATTTACAACGCACTAAGGGCAGGACACGATCGTCTTCTGCAGATCATCGGGCCAGGCGTGCCCATGAAAAATGCTTTTAGTGAGGTCATGAGCCTGATTCGCTCCTCGGGGCTGGAGAATTACAACCGCGGCCATCTCGGGCACAGTGCAGGTCTCAGCCTTGCCGCCGAAGAAGGACCTTTCATCAGTCCATCCGAAGCAGCGGTTTTTCTTCCGGGTATGGTAGTTTGTTTGGAAACGCCTTATTACGGCCACGGCTTAGGCGCTATCATGATTGAGGATATGGTTCTGGTCACAGATAACGGCTGCGAACGGCTTAACCGGATGACTACTGATCTGATTTCGCTTTAGCTGCAAAGCAGCATTTCCTCGCTTCTCACGAGTACGAATGAAAAACATCGTTAGAGACACGATTTCACTCACCCATCGCGACTCTAACGATGAAAAACAGCGTTGTCGCCTAGCCCAGTATAAAAAAGGCCTGAACATGTCTCAGCATGTTCAGGCCTCTTTATATATCTTTGATCGCCGTTGCTATTTTAGTTCAGCAATAAAGCGGTCTACTTCGCCAGTTGGCGTATTTACGACTTCATATACTTTAACGGACACGTTGTTTTGAACTTGTGTTTGAGTCAAATTGCTAAAGCTCAGCTGCTGGGTTCCGCTTACCAAGCGATTCGTTCCGGTGAGAGGGAAGGAACTTGAACCCAAAGAGCTTCCTAGAGAGTCTACTAATTCAAATTTCAATTTGGAGAAATTATTATCGACTTCAACTTCGGGATCACGCGCGATGTCCATATCCAGATTTAATTTGTACGTGTAAGAAAATCCGGAAGCTCCCATCATCGTCAGCTGAGATAACGTCCAGCTTTTCAGATTCAAATGGAATGGATATAAAGATACATTGTTATGATCGTCGGCGCTTTGAACACTCACATTGTAGGTGGCAATTGTTGATTTGTAAGTCGGAACCGTGCCCGCGGGTTGACCTTGTCCGCCGCCTGTCAGAACCTCTTGCACATTCATTTTAAACTGATCGCTTTGGTCCGTTGATGGAAGGGTATAACCGTAGCTAACCACAACCCCGGATCCGGGTGCAATTGAAGCTGTGCCTACCGTTTGCCGGATTCCCGAATAGGTATTGCCGTCTTTACTCGCCAATTCCGTATCGAAGGCAGGAACCGGGATCGGCTTATCGCCTTTATTGATGATTTTAAATTTAGCTAGACCCGTTTGATTGCCGGTTTCTTCATTTTTAGTTACATGAAGTTCGACGAGCGATACGGATAAATTGGGATTAATAAAATCATTAGACTGCTTGAATACCATTGGCGTCCCCAAAGTATAGGCACTTGCCGCTGTGTCCGAGCCAGTTCCTGCGTTCGCAGGAAGCCTAAACCCGATGCATCCCGTATAATAAGTAATCGGGGTCGTTTGGCCTTGTTTTAAAAAGCTTTCCGGCGAAAGAACGTAGAAAGCATTCAATTTGGAATCCGCATCGGTTGTAATGGCAAAATGGATATACTTTTGTTCACCGGCATTCAGGCTGATAGCTCCATCTTCAATCCGTTTACCGATGAATGATTTCCCATTTGCTTGCCCTGCCAGCGTAAAATCCGGAACGGTTTCCGTAAAGCTTCCTGGATTATCGACTTTCACCCCAACAATATAGGTTGGCGATTGCCCCGTAAATTGTGTGGACAAATCTGAAGCCGAATACTTGAGAGCAGACGTTACGCCAGGAGCTGAGAAGGTAGCTCCCCAATTGCCCAGCAGCGAAGTGTCTTGAATCACAGCATCTTTACCTCTCCAGACGATCGATTCGATCGGTGCATCGGCAAGAAGGGTCTCTTGTTTAGGATACACTTTTTCATTGACATCGACCCAGAGCAGATCCGTCAGTTTCACTTCTGATTTCAAGTTGATGTCCGCCATATAACTTAGAGTAACGTCGCTCTGAGGTAAAATGGAATGTGCATTGCTTGCACTTGGCTGTAATGTAAAGACGGTCCCATCCGCAGATTTGACACGAAGATCAAAATCCGGAATACGGACGGTAGATCCTGATGAGTTATTCAGTTTAATGACAGCCCCGATTTGCCAGCCGTCCACTGTTTTCTCCTGCAATACGCTTTTGATTTGGGCTTGAGTATCGCCGCTGATCGGGTAAGACGTCATCACTTCGGCCGGAATTGTCCCTGAGACGTTAGAATTTCCGCCTTTATTCCCATTTTCATACAACTGCTTAGCTTCATAAGAGGAAGTTACCAGCAATTGGCGAATCGCAGCGGAGGTTCCCCCGAATGTACGGTCAGCCTGATTGTCAAGCAAATGCAATTGAATGGCTAGGGCAGCATAACCTTTAGCCCAATCGGATACCGTATTGTCGCTTACACCCGCAGTTGCTTTGGCTTCCGCATCTTTGTTCAGCCCGCGGATCAGGAATGCGGCCAGCTGTTCTTTGGTAACTTCACCGGCCGGATTATACGTATCCGGACCAAAGCCATCCGTGAGATTGGCAGCTTTCAGCGCTTCGATATAAGGAAGCGCATAGCCGTTTGCCGGATCATCCGCTCGCACATCGCTGAAGCTGGAAACCGTCAATGATGGATCAATCTTCAGTCCGAAAATCAAAGCGGCGACTTTCGCAAATTGAGCCCGGTTCATTTTATCATTCAGACCAAACACGCCATCGCTGACGCCATCAAAAATACCCGCGGCAATCATCGTATCAAATTTGGCCTTCGTACCTGCATCCAGGTTGCTTAAGTCACTGAAATCCTTCGTGGATTTTGGGGCGGCGGCTCCTAGTGCTACTGAGGAAAATAAAGTTAAGGCCAATGCCGAACTCGTTAAAACAGATAAACTTTTTTTCATTTTCATACTCCTCTCAAAATGTATCTATCGATCTTGCACCGCTGGATGCAAGGTATTACTTTTCGATTTCGACGGGCGCTTTTTTCCTTTTAATAAAGAAAAGAACAAAGGGGATGCAGACAAAAGCAGGTATGGCTGATACAAAAAATGTATCCGCGATTGACCGGACCAACGCTTCTTTTTGCATGAACCCGGCTAGGTAGGCGGCTGCTGTCCCCGACGCTGTTGCCATATCGACGGACCAAGAATAAATAGCACCTGAGAGCATCGATACGGCATTGTTTGCTGTGATCGAGTCAATAGGTACGCTATCGTTTATATGCGAATAGTGAACGCTCTGGCGGTTGCTCATCAGTGCCGTAAACAAGGCGATCCCCATGGAACCTGCAACCTGACGGCAGACATTGGATAACGGCGAGGCATTGCCGACCTGCTGTGGAGTCACCGCACCCATTCCCGCTGAGGTCAGTGGCATCATACAAAGCCCGATGCCAATTCCGCGTATCGTTAGCACAACATTGAGCCAGTGGTTCGGCGTATCCGTCGTTAAATGATGAAGATCCAAAGTAGTTACGCCTAGAATCGTTAACCCTGTAATACATAAAGGAACAATGCCGAATTTATCGGCCAGTTTCCCGCTAATCGGCATCATGAGTGCCATCGCAATCGATTGGGGCATCATGACAAGTCCGGTTTGCATCGCAGTAAGCCCTTGAATATTTTGCAGATAGAGCGGGGTTAAAAACGTACCGCCCATCATCCCCATCATAACCAAGCTGCCCGCGATAACGCTAATGGTAAATTTGAGATTTTTAAAAAGCTTCAAGTCCAGAACGGGCTGCTTTACTCCAAGCTCTACCCAGATCAGCAGCAGTAAGCTAAAGAAAGAAACAAACAGAAGACTAATAATGAACAGTGAAGTCCAGCCTTGCTGCTGCCCTTTGCTCAAGGCGAGCAGCAAGCTCCCGAAGAAGATCATAGAAAGAATAGCTCCTGCTGTATCAAACTTTAAGCCTTCTTTTCGGGGTGAATCTTTCAGCAGTATCTTCCCAAGTACAACAGCAAGAAGCCCAATAGGAACATTGATGAAAAAGAGGAGCCTCCAGCTGAAATTTTGGATGAGATAGCCTCCGAACGTCGGTCCGAGCGCAGGCGCCACCATAGCGGCAACCCCCCACAAACCGATTGCCGTGCCCGTTTTCTCCCTGGGAAACGTCGTATAAATAATCGACATCCCGATCGGCATAATAAACCCGCCGGCAAATCCTTGTATGATCCGGAAGAGGATCATCGTACTGGCGCTCCATGCCATCCCGCATACGACGGAAAACAATGTAAAACCAAGTACGGAGTAGATAAATATATTTTTGCTGCCGAATCGCGCTCCCAGAAAGCCGCTCATCGGTATAACCATGGCAGAAGCCAGCGTATATCCCGTGATGACCCACTGCATTGTATTGATATCCGAACCGAATACCGCTACGAACTTATTCATGGCCACATTCATTAAGCTGCTGTTCAAAACGGCTACAAACGTACCCATCACGATAGCGATCAGCGAGAGCCACATTTTGCCGTTGCCTTCTGATGCTTGTTGATGATTCACTGCCGATGCATCGGCCATAACTGCGCCTCCTATTCGGCTTTTACTTTCGTACCTTCCGCCATATTGTCTGTTGGATTGACGATGATTTGTTGATTGGCTTTGATCTTATCGTTAGGCATCACATAAACCCAATCCTGATTCTTCTCCTCCGTTTTTACTTCAACGAGGTGCGCTGTATTATCGTCTGCCGTGAAAAGATACTCTTTTTGATCTTTTTTAATAATCGCGGTCTTTGGAACTTCCAATCGACTCTGCTGGGTTGTTTTCATATCAACTTCCGCAACCATCCCGGCAAATAACAAACCTTCTTTGTTATCGACTTTCACTTTGACAGGGAAGGTGTTGCTGTTCGGGTTAGAGACGGGACTGACAAAAGCGATCTCGCCTTGGAAGGTTTTTTCCGGCATATTCTGAATGTGTACATCAACCGGCATGCCGACCTTCACTTGCGCAATCTGGTTGTCCGCTACACTGAGCTCCACCTGGACCTGATCCATATTCACAAGGGAAAGAATTTGCACTCCTGGCTGCGCAACTTCACCAGGCGAAATGCTTTTCTTCGCAATAACCCCATCGATCGGAGCGGTAATCGTCGCGTTGCTCAAACTGCTATTCGCAAGCTCCAAACCCGCATTCAAACGGTCAACATCCGCTTGCATCGCTTTAATGGTATTATCCGTCGGTCCAACCTGGGCCAGGTTCAGTTTAGCGTCTGCTCCTTGTACTTGAGCGGCCGCCGCTTTTTGTGCACCTTGCGCTTGTTCGTAACTCGCTTTCGCTCTTTCATAATCCAGCGTACCTTTATCCAGATCCTCCTGGGATACGCCCGAATTGCTATCAAACGCATTCCGTAAACGGTTATAAGTGCTTGTCGCAAGATCTAACGCAGCGTTTGCTTGCTCCACGGCGGCAGTAGCTTGATCATAGGCGCCTTGAGCTGCATTTAATGAGCTTTGAAGTCCTTGAATCTCCTGCTTACGGGCACCTGCTTGCGTATCGACCAGCTTCGCTTGAGCGGCCGCGATGGCGGATTCAGCTTGTTTGACCTGTTGCGTCAAATCCCCAGTTTCTAGCTGAACAAGCACATCTCCTTTTTTAACTTTGCTGCCTTCCTGTACATTCACCTCGGCAACTTTCCCGGCAATCTTGGATACAATCTTAATATCCTGATCCGGAATAATTTTCCCGCTCAGACCCGCAGCTACGGGTTGTCCGAGCTTAATGACTTTGACAGGTATGCTTGTCGTATCCGTTTGTCCGGCAACTTTCGTACCGCATCCGGGAACAATACTGACTACCGCAAGCATAAGGACGGCTGGTAGGATGAATTTATTTATTTTTTTCATTGTTGACTAACTCCTCTGCTTTAGTTGCCCTTCAAATGAATTTTGATCGTTGTACTGATTCCCGGTGATAAATCAAGCCCCTGGTAGTCATCGATCGAAATTTTGATCGGAATGCGTTGGGTTACTTTGGTGAAATTGCCGCTGGTGTTCGTTGAAGGAAGCAGCGAAAATGTCGACGCGGTGGCCTTGCTAATTTCTTTCACTTTTCCCGTTAACACCTTGCCCGGGATGTTGTCCAAATTGATCTCTACTTTCTCACCTTCCCGAACTTTGTGAATCTCGGTTTCTTCTATATTTGCCGACACATATAATTTGTTCGTATCCACGACCATCGCTACGGTCTGACCGGGCGAAGAAACTTCGCCTTCTTTAACCAAGGTTTTAATCACCGTTCCCTCAATGGGTGACCGCAAAGCTGCTTGATCCAGGTTGCTTGTTGACAGATTGTTGGTATCCTGCTGACCGATAATCTGATCGGCCAGAACATGATCGCCTTCATTTACCTGTAAGGATGTAACCTTGCCGGTGATACGGGGCATGACTTTATAGATATCTCCGGTCAGCCGCGAATCATCGGTAGAGATATAATTTTGTCCTTCATACCAAAAATATCCGCCGATTCCCCCACCGACGACTACCAGAGCTGTCAAAATGACATATAACATGACTTTACGCTTCATGATTTCTCCTCTACCTTCTTTTCCGTATGTCTCTAAATCAAATCTATGGATCCCTGCAATTGCGACAATTGACTTAGGAGTTTGGCCTTGCTCAACTTAAGACTTATCCCTATCTCTCCTAAATTTTTGCTTATATGATTGACTCCCTCCCTAACAAGTTGTACTATGAAACTATATTATTGCATTATACAACTAATAAAAACATTGTCAATACTCTTTTCTATGGCTTGGCATAATTCACAAAAGATTGGGTATGTTATCATTGTTCATATGAGGTGGTTCTGACATGCAAAAACAACAATCGCTCGAAAGTCTTGGCCTTGAAATGGCCATTTTGGTTCGCCGTCTCACATCTATTGCATCCGATAAAAAGATGGGCAACCTCGACCGGTCGGCTTACCTTTTATTACACCAAATCTGCGCGTACGGTTGTTCTGGTGTAAAAGCATTAGCTGATGCCTTACATCTGGACATTTCTACCGTCAGCCGGCAAGCTGCTGCATTAGAGCACAAAGGATACGTGTACCGAATACCCGATCCGCAAGACGGACGGGCATACTCTCTTCATATCACAGACTTGGGTAAACAGGAATTAGTCCATTATAAACAAGCGCGGTCTGATAGATTAAAGGAATTATTGCAGGACTGGACGGACGAGGAGTGCCAAATGTTTGCAGAGCTTTTGAGGAAATTCAATTTAACCATCAAGCAATGAGTTTTATTTGTAAAAATGCAAAAGAGGCCTGCTGCCGCAGCAGCAAGCCTTTCCTGCATCTGTTCGAATTATCATTTGCACGTCCATTCAGCTAAGCGCTTAGTTCGCCAGAATATCATTAAGCTTTTTCTCCAGTGCAGCTAAGCCTTCCTCCGGATCGAGCCCGCCCAAAACGATACTTTGCAGGTCTTCCGAAAGGGTCGTGAAGATTGTAGCGTATTTATCGGTTTGCGGCGCAAATTTAACATGTTGCCGTGCCTCAATAAAAAGCTTGCGGTAGGGCAGTTGCTGGTATTCTGCACTTTGCACAACCGCCCGGTTTGCCGGCACATGTCCCGCTTGCCCCCAAACAACGCCGCCGATTTCCGAGAAATATTTCATAAAGATCATTGCAGCTCTTTGCTTCTCCGGAGTCACATAAGCAGGAATCACAAGCGTATGAGAACTGCCCCAATGTACGGGACTGCCGAATATCGACGGAATAGGTATGATTCCCACAGACAAAGATGGTTCACTTAGATGATGACCAGCCTCCCAGACGCCTCCGAACCACAGTGCAGCTTTGCCATTGTGAAACGAATCCCAAGGCGTTTTGTCATATAAATCAGCTAAATGACTCGCGTATAGCTGCTGATAAAACTGCAGGACTTTCAATGCCTTATCATTATGAATCGCTGACTTCGTTCCATCCTGATTGAGCAATTCACCGCCTGCTTCATAGTATAGATTCAAGAACGGTTCCTGAAAATAAGGCGTGTTTACCGCCAGTGGCTGTACGCCCGGCACCATAGTCTGGATTTGCTTCAGCATCCGGATGAATCCCTCCGGCGTTGTGTCACCTAGCTTAGGTGTGTCATCTTCATTCAGCAGCCCTGCTTTTTTCAAAATGTCTTTGTTGTAATAGAGCATTTGAAAATGGGTGTCGAGTGGAATCGCAAAAGGCTTGCCGTTATAGCTTACGCTCTGCACATTAAACTCATCAATTTCATTGAAATCAAACCCCGCATCACTCGCCAATCGTTCAAGCGGCAAAATTTGCTTGGCTTTCACAAACGGTGAAATCCGGTCAACGTGCGCAACAGCGACATCAGGTCCTTTTCCGGAAGAAAGCGCCGTACTCAGCTTCACATAGTACTCGTTGGATTCCAATCGAAGTTGTTTGACGATAACCGCTTTCTGTGAGGCATTAAAATTTTGAACGATTTGCTCTAAGAAATCTCCTTCGCCGCCGCCGAAAGAATTCCAGAACGTCAACTCGATAGGGGCCGCGTTTCCTGGTAGTGGCGTTTGACCGTCAATGGTCTGATCCTGGCTGCCCACCTTGCTTGCCGAGCACCCGGATAGGACAAGCATCATTATGACAAGCGTCGGGACTAACAGACCTATGCACTTCCTGACCATATAGTCCCCCCCTTTCTGCCATGGATTTATATAATATGGTAAGCGTTTGCATTAATGGATATTATAGCATCTAACCTTCTCCTCTTGTTCGGCTCCGGTATTCGGAAGGCGATACGCCTGTTATTTTTTTAAACACCTTGGAGAAATATTTCGGATCCGCAATCCCGACCAAATGACCGATGTCCGCCGTCTTCAGCTCACCTGTCAGTAAAGATTTGGCTTTCTCGATCCGAACGCGGGTTAGATGCTCCAGGAAACTTTCTCCCATTTCCTTCTTAAACAGATTGGCAAAATAATTTTTGCTCAAATGAACCAGGTTGCTGATCGATTGCAGCGAAATTTCTTGATCATAGAACTGTTGAATATATTGCGTCGCTTTAATAATGCTGTTGCGATCACTGTTATAAACCTGAACCATGTGCCCGACTAACTCGTCGAATGCCTTCATAAACCAAACTTTGCTTTGGTGTATCGTCTCCAATTTGGACAATTGATCAAAATATTGCTTCTTCAAATGAAGGATGTTTTGCTGATCGCTTGACACATCCGACCAGAGTGTTGTGAGCATAATTAAAAGCTCTAATGAAATGATTTGCACCATATCGTAGTCTTTACGGGAAGCTAGTTCCCCAAACAATCCTTCTAAATACGCCTGCAGCTCTTTGGATTGAAAAGCATAAACCATCGAGTGAATGTGGTTCGTGCTCAGCTTCATATTCTCGCCTCGAGTCATGTTCATAGGCATATAGTCCACGCCATAGGCAATTACCTGCCCGCTGCCAACAAACATCTTATGTTTAACGGCTTCCAAAGCCTCCACGTAAGCGCGATGCAGCTCATTCCATGCTTGAATTCCGTTACTAATGCCGATGGTGCAACGCATAGCATTGGAGTCCATCAGATGGGTAAGGAGCGATTGTGCAAATTCCCTCACTGCATTCGTTCCTTGCACGGACGGTGCATCCGGAAATAACAGAACGTTCATCTCTCCCTGTTTATCCGGAAATACTTCATAGCGGAGCTGCCACGGTGGAACCATGGACTCTAGCGCCATGCGAATATAAGCTTGACCTTCCAAGATGCCCTGCTCCAATGCGTTCTTGTTTATGTGAAGCATGTATAGAGGGAACTTGGCATTGTGTAATCCGATGCTTTCTACCGCGTTTTGAATGTTCACAGGATCTGTCAGCGATCCCTCTGTGAGATCCATCCAAAACTTTTCCTTCCACAACGGTTCAACGTCATCAGCAGGCTTCACCTTGCTTACGGGAGAAGATTCTTCAATTGCTTCCTTCACCTTCAGAAGGGCTTGCTCAAAATCACGCGGCATCATATCCGACTTAATTAAATATTCCGAGACGCCGTGGCGGATCGCTTCCTTGGCATATTGAAAGTCTTCCAAATTGCTCAGGATTATAATTTTCATGTGCGGATTGCTTTTACGAACTTCCGTTATTAAAGCAATGCCATCCATGACAGGCATCTTAATATCGGTAATCAGAATATCAGGCGGCTCCTGGCCAATCAAATCCAATGCTTCCTGCCCGTTGGACGCTTCACCTATCACCGTCAATCCAACCTTTTCCCAATCAATCATCGACCGAATTCCGTATCTAACGATATATTCATCTTCAACAATAATTACACGAAACATAGGTGCCTCCTATTCCATGAAAGGAAGCCGGATACCGATTCGCGTACCGGCCCCTGGCTCACTCTGAATGTCTATCCCATATGGCTTTCCGCAAATCAGTTTGATGCGCTCATCCACATTCGCCAGTCCGATGCCGCCCATTTTCTCGCCCGATTGCGCATGATGGTCATTGAGATTGCGAACGACGTCCGGTTCCATCCCCCGTCCATTATCCGCCACTTCAAACTGAATGCCGCCCTCGGGATGCAGAGTGCAAGTAATGCGAATCTCCCCTACCGCATCACCGTCTGTGAAAGCATGAAGAATCGCATTCTCCACAATGGGTTGGAGGATCAGTTTCGGAGTCTTTAATGCACGAACATCCTCGTCGATATGCACAAACGTTTCGATGTTGAAATTAAACCTGAATTTTTGAATCCCCAGGTAGCACTGCACATGCTCGATTTCTTCCTCCACTGTAACCGTTTCTTCGCCCTTGCCCAGACTGATCCGGAGCAGACGCGACAGTAAACTGACCATCTCCGCTGCGTTGTTCGCTCTCTGCAGAAGAGCTGTCCATTTAATGATATCCAATGTGTTGTAAAGAAAATGGGGATTGATCTGCGCTTGCAATGCCTTAAGCTCAGCTACGCGCTTATGATTTTGCTCCTCATACACCGTTTTGAGCAATTCATCGATTCTCGCCACCATGTAGTTGAAATTTTCGCCTAAAATATCAAATTCATCATGGCGGCGCTTCGCCCTGAATCGGACGCTCAGATCGCCTGACATTACCTGCCGCATCAGGCGAATCATTTTCAGAATTGGATTCGATATGGAATTCGCCAGCAACATGGCGGTCAAGATGGAAAAAACAATGCAAATGACCGCAATGATCATAATAATTTGCAGCAGTCGGTTGGAGTCTTTATACAGCGCCATTTCCGAGATGACATTGACTACAATCCAATCGTTCGTATGCAGTTTTTTATAATTCACGATCAGTCGATGACCGTCATGTTCGAGCGGAAACCCGAGCTCTTCCGACGAGGATTGAAAGATTTGATTGTAACCGTTTTCTCCTAAGACCTGTTTGACACTCTTCCCAAGGAATTGATTATCCGGATAGGAAATAATTTGTCCGTTGCCGTCGATGACAAAGCTTTGGATATCCAAATTGCTTTTGGTCGTGTTCATGCCGATTTCTTTCAGCACATCCTCACGAATGTCAAGCACGGCGACTAAGCCAACAGGACTGTCGTCCGATGTCTTGTAAATCTGCTTAGCCAGGGAAAACACAGGGACATTTTGCGTATTCACGCTATCTACATAAGTACCCAGACGTGTTGAAAACCAACGGAAATTGCTCCCGTCATCCAGCGTTCGGAGGAATGGGCTTACTTTATCGCTGGAGCGATCGCTCCAGCGGTAGATCCCTTTGATATAATGCTTTTGCGATAGAAACGAGATTGACTGGAAGTCCTGATTAATCGCAATAATCGTTGAAAGCTTCGTGGTTAGCGATAAACTGTCCAAATCGTATTGCGATTCATCCGTTCGATCCAGCGCGCGCAGCATAGAGACGATTTCATTATTATTGACGACCTGCATCATCATATCTTTATAGATCCCTAATCGCGTGTCAATATTATCCGCCGTTTGCTTCAGTAACTGCTCGGAATATTCCGTTACCTTATTGTTGATCGTCGATTTCGAGATCGAAAATGAAATAAACCCCAAGGCGAGCAAAGGAGTTAAGGAAAATAGAAATAAAAGCAGCATCCATTTGTAGCGTATGCTGCTCGTCCATATGTTCAACCATGGGGTGATTCGTTTCCTCATTGATCTGCTGTTCATTCCTGGTGTGTGGGTCATCGTAAGAACCCTTTCTATATCGAATGATCGTAAGGTTAGCCTTTAATTCCTGACATCGCAACGCCCTGAACGATATGACGCTGCAGCACGGCGAACACCACAATTGTTGGAATGGCCGCGATCGCGCTAGCCGCCATAATGAGATTCAAGGACATTGTATTATTCGACAAAAATGTCGGTAGTCCTGCCGATAAAATCATATTCTCTTGCGAAGTAATCGACAAATACGGCCACAGGAAGTTATTCCACGAGAGGATAAAATAAAAAATACCAACGGAAACCATGGCCGATCTCGTTAACGGCAAACAGATGCGCCACCAAAGGGTGAAGTTTCTGCTACCATCGATTTGCGCAGCCTCTATGTAATCTTTAGGCACTCCATCCATGAATTGCTTTAAGAGCAAAATGCCGATCGGATTCGTCAAACCCGGCAAAATGATCGCCCAGATATTATCAATCAACTTCAGATGCAGTGTGGTTTCATACAGCGGAATGAGAATCGCTTCCGTAGGAATCAACAACCCCGAAACAATGAGCAGATAAAAGAAGCCTCTGGATTTAAAAGCCAATTTTGAGAAAGAAAATGCAGCCAATGAACTGAAAATGATCGAAAATACAGTTGTGAGCACTCCGATGATCACACTATTCCAGGTCCATCTTAAAATTTGCGAATCTTTGATCACTTTCACGTAATTATTTACATTCAGATCGGTAAATTTCAACCAGTCACTGAGTGTGTAAACATAGACGCCGTCAGGCTTAAGCGAAACGAGCAGCATCCAGATGAGCGGGAAAATAAAAACTAGTGCGAGAATCACGGCGATGACGTTAAGCGTGACTTGTTTCATGTTCAACCTCCGTTAGTCTTTACTGTTTGTTAATTTGAACTGGATGACTGCGACCAGCAGCATGATGACACAAAATACAATCGACTGTGCGGAAGCGAGACCGAACATATCTTTTTTAAAGCCTGTCACGTAAATGTAACGAATCATCGTATTCGTGGAGTCCCCTGGGCCTCCGCCGGTCATGATCTGAACTTGCCCGAACAACTTCAAACAGGAAATGATTTGATAAAACACTTGTATTTTCATGACTCTCGACAAACCCGGCAGCGTGATATGCCAAAACTGCTTCCAGGCGCCTGCGCCATCTATTTTCGCAGCTTCATAATGATCTATTGGAATTTCTTGTAAACCGGCCAAAAATAAGACCATCCCGAACCCGACTGTCCACCAATCTGTGGTTAGCGTAATGGCCCACCAGGCAAAGTGCTTGTCAGTAAGCCAGTGAATATCACCCGGAAAACCTAGCAGCTTTATCAAAGCGTTAATCGGACCGTACTTGGAATCGAACAACCGCAGCCAAATAAAACTGATAACGGAAACCGACAAGACATAAGGCAGAAAAAAAGCCGATCGTATCGCTGTACGAAAACGGATCTTTTGATTAATGATAAGGGCCAGAATGAGTCCAAGCACAATAACCGTAGGCGCACAAATGATAACAAAATAAAAGGAGTGCCATACATACAAATAAAAGTCTTGATCGGTGAAAATCTTCTTATAATTGGCGAGACCGACATACTTCTGCATTCCCTGAATGCCCCATACGTGTAAACTCATCCAGGCTCCGCGCCATACCGGCCATAGATAGAAGATGGCAAAGGGGATAAGGAACGGCACAAGGTAGATAATCGCCTTCAATTCTGTTGCAATGCGTAATGGGTATGGTTTGCGGAGGACCAATGTCCTGTCGCTCTCTCTCACTTTAGTCTCCATTGGTTATTCTCCTTAGGGCTGATTCTTTCTGAAAAGAACGGGTGAGGCTGCCGTGTTCCTATGCCCAGCAGCTTCACCCTTTCCCGTACTACTGCGTTAGTTAGACAAAATATCGTTAATTTGTTTTTCCATGTTTTTCAAGCCTTCCTCAGGCGTCTGCTTGTTGAAAATAATGTTTTGCAGCGATTCGGAAACAGTCGTAATAATCGTCGTGTATTTATCTGTCTTAGGAGCGAATTTCACTGTTTTCTGTGCCTCAATAAAGAAATTGCGGTATGGCAGCTTCTTGTATTCATCACTTGTCGTTACAGCGCTATTCGCCGGTACGTGACCCGCTTGTCCCCATGTTTTGCCGCCGATTTCCGAGAAGTACTTCATAAATTTCGCAGCCGCTTCTTGTTTCTCAGGCGTCACATAAGACGGAACGACGAGCAAATGCGAACTGGCCCAATGCGTTTGGCTGCCGAAAATGGCGGGAAGCGGCATAGCGCCGATGTTGAGCGACTTATCGTTCAGCAAAAGTCCGGCTTCCCATACACCGCCGAACCAAAGCGCCGCTTTGCCGCTATGGAACGAATCCCAAGGTGTTTTATCGTTCAGGTCACTGTATTTGTTGTTGTATAAATCCTGATAAAATTTCAATACGCTAAGCGCTTTGTCGTTGTTGATCGCCGCTTTGCTTAAATCCGAACTTAACAAGTCGCCGCCTGCCTCGTAATAGAGGTTCAAGAATGGCTCCTGGAAATACGGTGTGTTTACTGCGAGCGCTTGCACATCCGGCACTTTGGCGTGAATTTGGGCGAGTGTCTTTTTGAATCCATCCGGCGTGAGTTCACCCAGTTTAGGTGTACCGTCTTCGTTCAACAGATCCGCTTTTTTGAGCAAGTCTTTATTGTAGTAGAACATATGGAAGTGCGTATCCAAAGGAACTGCGTATGGCTTGCCGTCATAAGTAACACTTTGCAAATTGGAATCCGAAATCTGCTTCAGATCAAAACCAACTTTATTCGCGAGTTGATCGATAGGTAGAATCTGCTTCGCTTTCACAAACGGAGAAATGCGATCAACGTGCGCAACGGCCACATCCGGCCCTTTCGAAGAAGATAAGGCGGTACCGAGCTTCGCATAATACTCGTTAGACTCCAATCGAAGCTGCTTAACCGTAACTTCCTTCTGAGAATCGTTAAACCCTTTAACGATTTGATCGACAAAATCGCCTTCGCCGCCGCCAAACATATTCCAGAACGTAATTTCAACCGGGCTGGTCGCTTTCGTTTCTGCTGACTTTGGCGCTTCCGTGGAAGACGGGTTAGCGGCTTTGGTACCGCTTTCTTTTGTGCTTGAACAACCTGATGCAACCAGGGCAAGCGCAACACTTGCGGACAGTATACCTGTAAACTTCTTTTTCATTCTTCTAACAACCCTCTCTCTTGCTGATTTGTAGTTTACGAAAGCCTTTCCAATCATGATGTAAGGGCTTCCTTGGTTATTACTTTACAGCGTTTGCAGCTGTCTCTGAACCGATAAAAGCCACAACTTAGGTGAACAAATTTAAGGTGTATTCAACGCATGCCGGGAGCAAAAGTAGACAATGTTACGATCAGGGGTGAATACTAAGATCGGTTTGTCGTCCGGGCGGCTTCCTAGTTCTTTTTTCCAGGCCTTATGGACACTATCCCCTTCACTCAGAAAATTCCAATCGAGATGCCGACTGTTAAGACCCGCCAAAAAAAATTAAAGTGCCGAGAAGTCCTCAGGACTTTCTCGGCACTCTATACAGAGCTCGAAGGCTCCGCTCTACGTAAAACAATTAATTCAGTGTGATATTATCAAAGCTTACGCTATTGTTGAATCCCCCACGAACGCCAATCGTACCGTTCGTATAGGTTGTATCGGTATAACTGATTTTCGGAGTCGTCATGTCGCCGACGTACACGAGGATATTCCCGTTGTTGACGACAATTCTCATATGATACCAAGTATTGGTAGCTATCGGTGTGTTGACTGAGTTCAGCAGCGTCCAGCTGTTATTGAAACGCCCCAGCCAGATCAAGCCTGTCGAATCAATCCCCGCACCATAGCCTTGAAGACCGTCCGTTCCGGTTGATGGATTGGTAACGTTGAAGATCAGACTGCCCTGCCCGGCGTTATTCAGTTTAATATCCCCTTCAAGTATATAGTTGCGGCCAGACGGGTACGGCGTCAGAATCGATTTATCCGCACTGGTCGAAGTCAGGTTATAAGTGCCGCTGCCCACATTCCAGGTTCCGCCATAATGAACCCAACCACTATCGTTTACGGAAAAATCGTTGGAATACGCGTTGGTCAGCGAACCGAAACGCACCTGAATGTTGTGCCCGCCGACGCTGCGGTTCACGGAGTCAATCACGGCAATTTCATTCGAGGCGGTCTGATAGATCGCTCCCCATAACGTATTGCCGAATGGAGACACATCGTTATTATACCAAGTGCTGCCGTAATCATTACTGATTGAAATGACATTCGAATTCGAGCTTAGCACGAGTCTACCGTCTGTCAATGAAACGATATACGGCCCGCCCTGCTGGTTGGTCGATACTTTGGTCCCAATTCCGCTAGCCCACGTTTTGCCGTCACTGTTCTTTTTATAAAAAATATTGCAGCTTTGCGTGCCGCACACTTCAAAGGTTACGATATACTGTCCATTCGTCATCTTCGTCCAGACCGGCATCCCTGGACGCGCTGCGGCATTGCTCGGATCCCATGCCACATAAATTTCGTTCCCCCAGCTCGCGCCGCCGTTGGTTGATATTTTCTCGGAAATAATTTGACTGTAGGATGGATTCTCCGTCACATGCTTCTCATTGGCGTACATCACAGCAAGAGATCCGTCGTCCAGGAATGCCATATGCGGCTCGTAGACCCCTTTGTCAGGGTTACCAAGAGATCCCGGTGTACCGTTATTCTGATCAATCATGCTCAAATAGGTCCAATTCGATCCGCCGTTCGTGCTCTTATAAACTTTCAATTGGTACGACTCTTGCCAACGAACGGATCGCATGGCAAGTAAAATGTCGCCACTCGGCAGCTGGATGAGCTGACCATTATCCAGATCGCGTCCATCCTCCCAGAGCGTGGCCGCCAAGCTCCACGTCCGGCAGTTGTCCGTGCTGCGGAATACCTGCAAACGTGTACCTCCCCATGAAACCTTGGTGTAGCCATTATTATCATAGATCGTGGCGACAGCAAGCCAATCACCATTCGCAAGCTTAATCATACGTGGATATTCGGAACCGAATGTACCGGGGCTTATGCCACGAGCATCTGGTCCCGCGTCCGTAAAGGTATTAATGTTCGTGACCGTTGATGTGGATCCCCAAGTAATCGGGCCGTTCGCGGCGAAAGCCGGAACTGCACCCATCAACAGAACAAAGCAAATCAGTGCAGCCATGGTTGCGAAGGTCTTTTTGAACATAACATGTCCCTCCAAGCGTATAAATGTTTTCAATTGAAAAAGCTCTAAGCGGCGGTCTTTACTCGTCGTCCCTCCTCCCGACCTTCATCATTCCTTACTTGCCCAACATTAAAGTCAGCGCTTACAGTAGACTAGCCATGTAAGGGCTTACATGTAATATTGTAATGATCAGCACCCAGCGACAAAACCTACAATCTGCATACATTAGGTAAACGATCTTACGGTTTTATGCGGATCTCCGAGTTTCCTCCATTTTACTGTCACGAAAAGGTAGACGTTGTTACGCTTGATGCACAATCTTAATAGAAGAGCCTGACCTGAGCATTCAGGCCAAGCTCTCTCTGAGGTATCAATAATTTCTTGTTGCAATGATACGTTTAGCGCTTTCTTGCGAAAAAACACCTTCTTCTGTAATAATGTTCACGGGAATTTCTTTTCCCGCAGCCAAATGTTGCACGGTTAAAGTCGCCGTTACCCGTTTTCACAATTTTGAAGCCAGGGTAATTTTTAATTTCATCTTCAAACCCTTTTTTACGGTCCGTTGCCGCACTTGCACCTACAGTTCCTTCCAGCTCAACAATATTCGCTTTTTTATCTTTACCAATGAGATCAGCGAGATTTTTGGCTGCATTTTGACCTTCCAGAATGAAATCGGAGCCGATGAAAGAGGTGTAAAGATCCGCATTCTTCTTATCAATGTTGCGGTCTACTAAAATGACTGGGATCTTAGCTTGCTTCGCTTCGTTCAGAACAGCTTCCCAGCCAGTTTCCACAACCGGCGCCATGGCAATAACATCGACTTTTTGAGCGATAAAGGAGCGAATGGCTTTAATCTGGTTTTCTTGTTTTTGCTGGGCATCGGAAAATTTTAACTCGATACTTGGATCGTTTTTCGCCGTATCTTGGATCGATTGTGTTTCGGCTCCGCGCCATCCGCTTTCTGCACCGATCTGAGAAAATCCTACGACGATTTTGCCGCCAGCTGCACCTTTGTCTGCCGGTGTTGCCGCCGCTTCTTTGGTTGTGCAGGAGCCTGTGTTCCCGCAGCTGGTGTTTCACTTACCGTTTTAGCTCCGCATCCGGCAATCAATGTAAGCATGACAGCAGCTGATACAAGTGACCCCAAAACTTTTCTTTTCTGATTCATGGATGAATCCTCCTCATTAATGTTGAACTACAAATTTATTGTAGTAAGAATGAGTGGGTAAAGTATTTACACCCAAAAGTGATTTTTTACACTTTTCAGCCATAATAGCGTCGCTTCAAAGATGCACCACATACCAAGTGAGTTTTAAGAAAATTTAAATGTTCGTTCCTTATAATGAAACTATCGATGAAGCTTTACATTGGAGGGATTGATATGGCAAAAATGAACAAAAAGTGGGTCTTCCTTTGTTCAACAGCCATTGGAGCGATTTATACCGCTGGATATTTCGCAACAGAAACACAGGCGACGATACAGCAACTGCAACAACAAGTACAAGTTAAATCGCAACCTAAAAGCAGCCAACCACAACAACAAGCACAAGTCAAATCGCAACCTAAAAGCAGCCAACCACAACAACAAGCACAAGTCAACACGCAAACTGAAAGCAGCCAACCAAAAAGACTTTATAAAGATGGTGTATTTAAGGGGACAGGCACTAATCGACGTGGATCGATTCAGGTAGCAGTAACAGTTAAAAGTGATAAAATAACAGATGTTGAAATCAGTCATTTTGCCATGCATTATTCAGAAGATGACGTAGTCCATTTGCCACAAGAAGCGGTACAGAAACAAAGTGCGCAAGTGCAAAATGTATCAGGTGCGACGTATAGCACACAAGCATTTAAAGATGCCATACAAGATGCGCTCTCCCAGGCCCGAAACTCATAATGCTTAGATTCCTGAAAAGCCAAAAAACGGAGCCCGCAAACATGAGCAGCTCCGTTATTGTTATTTCATCATCGGCAGGACTTATTTGGCTCTATGAACAGTGAGATTAACCTTGTTCGTTTCACACATAAAGGTAGAAAGATGCACAGGCTCGTCTTTTGCATCGAAGGCAATTTTCAAAATTCTAAATAGATTGGCTCCGATATCGCATTCCAGCAGTTTCGCGTAGTCCTTTGTCGCACCGATCACTTCGATAATCTTATCATTGCTCACGATTTCCGTATGATAATCCTCCGAAAGGGTTTTATACGTAGATTCGTTCATGGCGATTTTCTTTTCCAAATCAGGAAACCGGGTGAGCGAATAATGAGCGATATCGTAAAAAAGCGGGCGATCATTGACATACATGAGTCGTTCCAGCTCCAATACGCGGCTTCCTTCCTCAATTTGAAGATGACCGGCAACGTCCGCAGGCGCTTGTATAACCTCGCTTCTTAAAATCCGGGAGTTGGGGATCATGCCTAGTTGATGACTAAACTCTGAGAATCCGCTAACAGATAATAATTCATTATGGAACTTGTTGGATGTAACAAATGTTCCTCTACGGGGAATGCGTGTCAGAGTCCCTTCATTCACTAATTCCTCAACTGCTTTTCGGATCGTAATACGGCTTACGTTATAAATTTCACAAAGTTCCGCTTCGGTTGGGATCTGTTCATCGGGTTTATAGGTTCCGTGCTGAATATCATTTTTCAACATCTGCCGGATCTGCATGTACAGCGGCTGGGGCGTTGAAGGATTTAAATTCATAAGACATTCATCCTTATCCATCAATGTTATATAGTATGTATTATACATTGATGGACCATTCGAGTCACCATGCGCCGAAATACCCGATTGTTCGGGCTGCAGTGTCCGTACCTAGTTCCAAACATTTATCAATAGGGCGACCATCCAATAGGCCATAAATAAAACCTGCGATGAACGAATCGCCTGCTCCCATCGTATCCACTACGTTCACTTCAACTACGCTGCATGGATAAAACTGTTCTCCATCGTAGGCAAGCGATCCATTTTCACCTAAGGTAGCCACGGCAATTTTAGAACCGCGCCGCTTTACATCTCTCAAAAATTGCCGGATATATTCATCATCCTTCGTATAAGAGAAGAACGGGTAATCGACGAATGGCGATAAGCTATTTACGAGATCGTCATTCAACTGATCTGAGAAGTCAAACGAGGTGAGCAATCCCTTTTCTTTGCAAAGGGGGAAGTACGGATCCGCATGACCCCAAATCCCTGAATGGATAAGTTGATAGTTTTGAACAAAACGGAACTCATCCGCCGTTAAGGAGAATTGCGCCATGACACCTTCGTCGTAATCCCCGAATTTCCTGTCGTTCCCTACCATCTCTACATAGGTAACAGCTGTTTTCCCCTCTTTTCTCGAAATGCGGGATGTATCCACCCCCTTCTCCCGGATCGCTTGAATCATGATTTCCCCATAAGGATCGGAACCGACCCACCCCAAATAAGCGGTTTCGGCACCCAGCCCTTTTAAATAGACCGCCACATTAACAGGATTACCACCGGGATACGCTTTGCCGCTTGCTTGATAGACATCCATGCAGTTATCTCCGACTGTAACAATTTTCATTTGCCTTCGCCTCCTGATAAAGAATGAGCACTACAGTGTCGTAGTGCCCCACATCATCTTAATATTCCATTTGACGATAGTATCTTCTAAGCGTTAATGGATGATTTCTTTCGCGCTCTAGGTAGACGCTGATTCGACTCAGTAAGGACCAATTCAAGCTAACGGCAAAATGTTTTCTAAAAGTTTCGCTGATGCCTTCCATTTCGAAGTCTTTCGTATCAATGACAGTCAGCTGTTTCGTAATCTTCTCCGCAAATCTCTCAACCCGATCTACGAGAGGTCTTGTTTCATCTTCGCCTTTTAATAAAATCACACTTGTATCCTCTAAAACAAGCTCAAGCGTGCCGTGGAAAAATTCTGCCGCGTGAATCGATTTGGCATGAATCCATTGCATCTCTTCTAAAATGCACATCGCGTATGAATACGTATTTCCCCATAAATTGCCGGAACCAACCATCATGTGGTAACCGGTATCTTTATGCTTAATCGCGAATTCCTCCGCTTTTTTGTCGAAGGATTTGACCGCTTGAAGAATGGCTCGCGGAAGCAGAGAAACTTCCTTCACGAATTGCTCGTATTGCGGAAATTCATTGTTGTTATACATGAAGCGGAAGACAACCATATACAGCAGCATAAAGAACGTGTCAAACGAATGTTTCTCTGAACCGGTCGTGATGCAATGGTCTACAATTTGCGTTAACGGTGTATTGGGCTCTGCAACCAGCGCGATGGTAGTAGCTCCTCTTTCCTTACAAAATTGTGCCGCCGCAACGGTTTCTTGAGTGGTTCCGGACACGGACGTGAAAATGCAAACGGAATCTTTGCTGAAATGCCTATTATTCATCACCATGAATTCAGCGGCGATGGCTGCATGCACATCGATGGTGGAGTTGGATTTCAGTATATATTCATAAGGATACATCATGGCAATCGTACCGCCGGCGCCAATCAGAAAAATATTACTGTACCCTCTTTTGGCGATTCCATCCACCATTTCTTCGATCTGTCCTCTGAAAGCAAGACCTTCTTTTTCAACAAGCTTAAGAAATAACTCTTCATCAAAATGTAACATCTGCATTCCCTCCACATATCGGAGCGTTGTACTCCAATATCTCTTTTTATTTGTTATGTCTTGTATTATATTTTAACATTACAATTTATTCAAGACTAAGCTTCTAATTTACTGCTATGATCGCTTTTTGATCCATATTTCTTTTCCCAGTAGTAGTAAACTGGCAGACCCGTAGCAATGACAATTAAGGCTGCAACCATTCCTTGTACCGGAGCCCAAGTAAATGTTCCCCATGCGAGCCACGCCGCCCCAAGAATAGCTAAAATCGTCGTGACTTTCCACATGGGCATCCGATAAATCGGATTGTAGTCATCTCTTTTCCGACACTTATAGACCGCAGCAAAATCCAAAATATTAATAACTAATTGAATGAGGGTGAAATAGCCAAGCAACTCTGTTAAATTACTAAAGAACACTAGAAGACAGGCAAACGTAACCTGAGCGATGATGGAGAAGCTTGGCGTTTCAAATTTGGGATGGACTTTCGCAAACCGCTGGAAAAATAAGCCGTCCTTTGCCATTGCATACTCCAAGCGAGGCTGAAACATAATGCAAGAGCTCAAGGAACCCAGGATGACAATAATAGCCGTAATAGCTACAAACGATGATGCAAAGCCGGATAGTCCTGGAATATATTTGACTGCATCGGAAACAGCTGCGCTTGAGCCCATTAATTTATCGAACGGCATCAAACCTGTGATGCAAACCGCAAGCAGCGTGTACAACGCCAATACGATCATGACGGAACTGATTAGTGCCTTGGGAAGTATTTTGCCGGGGTTTTTGAATTCTCCCGCCATAAAACAAATGGCAGCCATCCCCGTATAAGCCCAGGTAGTAGCAGATACGCCGCCGATCAAGCTTGTTTTCTCAGCCCCCGGCGCAGGCGTAAACGCGAAATTGTCGAGATTCATGTACATCAGGCCAAGCACAATGACAATCAGGAAAGGAATAATTTTAATGGCCGTAATTATGATTTGAAAACGGCCGCCTTCTTTCACACTGCGGTAATGAATTGAAGTAATGATCAAAATTATTGCGATACCTAACAGTTTCCCGGCTATTCCGGAGAAGAAAGGAAAGAAACTCGCCAGATAAGAAACAATAGCAAGAGCCATAATCGAAATGGATGGTGGATCTAACGCCCAGAACGTAGCCCATCCGTATAGAAAAGCTAAAGGTCTCCATCCCGCTTTATTTAAGTATACGTAACCGCTTCCATTTTGGGGGTATGCAGTCGATAGTTCAGCCAGCACCATCACTTGCGGAATTGCAATGATTCCACCAATGATCCAGGCCAGTATTGAAATTGAGGGTATACCCGCTGCTCTTGCTACATCACCAGATGAGACAAAAATCCCGGAACCTACCGTCGTTCCAACAGCGATGGCCAGGGCCGACCAGAAGCCCAATTTTCGTGTAAGTGTGTCATTACTCATAGAGAATTCCTCCAAATTAAGATGATAAGACACCCAATTCCCTTATTTTCCCGATCGATTTCAGAAGTGCATCCTGCGGTTTTTGATAATAATTAGAGCCCATAATCTCTAGCGTACAAGTTCCCTGGTAGCTAAGGTTTTGCAAACTTCTCAGGTATTCCCTCCATTTCAGAACCCCATCATCTAATGCCAGATGCGCATCGGATTCCCCGTCTCCATCGACCAGGTGAAAATGGCACACCTCTGGAAGAATGGCAAAGTAATCTTCGGGTGTTTCTCCTGCCAAATGCATCGCTACAGTATCAATCATTCCTTTTAAGGAAGGAGATTGGATTTCCTCTAACATGCTCTTCAGCCCTTTAGAGTCGGTAATGAGATTCGATTCGAATTTGGTTAGCGGTTCTAGCGCAAGGGTCACACCTTCTCTTTCGGCCACTTTTGATAACTGAAAGATGGAGTCACTCGCATACTTCCATGATTCATCTTGAGAGATAGTGAAGTCTCCTATTCCGGAAGTAATGAGCATCGTATCGGTCTCTAGCTCCAGGGCAGCATATAGATTTTCAATAAAATAATCGATGCTTTTTTGTCTCCAATGTGGTTCTGAGGCAGCAATATTGTAAGGATATATACATTGTTCTGGCGTGTAACAAACGATCTTCATGTTTCTAGACCTAATTTGCTTTCTAATGTTTCTTAGATTACCAAGTATGTTTCGATAAACATATAAATGTGGCTCGCCAGCCCATAGTTCAATATGGTCAACCCCAATATAACTCATGGTATCCAAAAAATGCTGGAAAGGAACATATCTATACGTAATATTCATTCCTGCAACTTTCATTTGCTTCACCTCCTTTCTCTGAAAGCGTTTTTAATTGTTATGTCTTGTATTATAACTAAGAGTTACATAAATTTCAATCCATATTTTTAAAATGAAAGAATTTGCCATCTCACGGGCAAAACAGTCTTTTTGCATCTTAGATGTGACATCTGCCCACTTCAGACTACTAACGATGGAAAACATTACTCTGGACTCGATTCAGTTTTATCTTCCGTCTGCAACGATGGAAAACATCGCTATTCCACTCGATTCCATTTTCTCTTACGTCCGCAACGATGAAAAACATCAGTAAGGCATCGATCTGCGTCCCATATAGGCGAACTCGTTTAGAAAGGTGAGCCATACGTCCTTCCCTGAAACTTACACTCCCTATAAAACGAACAAAAAACCCAATTCAAGTTAAATTGGGTTTTCATAAAGATGCCGGCCATGGTATTCATGTTCATTTGTTATATACGACATATATATAACTTTGAAAACCAACGAATTGATGTCAATGAATCGGAAAATCGAATGAATACAATCCAAAACCATTAAAAAAATGTGATTTAATCAGATGTTTTGTCGAATCAATTGACATAAATGAATATATTTAATATGTTTTATATGTTAAATAAGTTATGCAAGGTGGTGATGATTAAGGAAGGCTAAAAAGCGATAGTTTCACCATATCATGATGAGATGAGGTGCTTAACCGTGATTCGTAAGTTAACAGTCAATTGTATGGTTATTTTATTTACGCTATCCTTATCGTTTAATGTATTTGCCTCCTCAGATTCAAATCAGCATTCAGGTTCTGTTACTTGGCCCAAGCATCAGGAACTTCCAACCTTTGCTAAAGCGGAGCATTTGGATGTTGCTGATGTCTATGACGCGCCCGGGGATATCAAACTGCTTCTGGCCACCCTGCAGGGAATCGTAAACCGCGAGCAACCACGAATCTATCTGCTCGAGAATAAAGAAGAGGGCAAAACGACATGGCTGGACGATTTGCAGGTCCCTTACAATGTTCAAAGCGATTACTGGGATATCGTGAAGAAATACGTCAACGAAATCAAAGGGATTATCGTTTATGATCCTAAGGTTCAGGACTCCATCAACGTGGCAACCACTCTTGCGGGGCTGAAAGACGGCGTTGTTGCAAGCCCGCAGTTGGCGGAGCAATTGAAAGCGGCTCCGTATAACCTGAAGGTGATCGAAGATCTCCAGGGAAAATTCCAGGATCGTTTGGACGCCTATACGTGGCAGTATAATCATCTTTGGAACCAAACGACGCACCGGATGTTGATTGGCTTAAGCCCGAATACGTCAGTCAAGATCCCGCCCGGCCTTCCCGCCTCTTTCCAAACGATTGCGCAAGAAACAACGCAGGAACGTAACGCGAAAAATCGGAAAATATACGACTTTGATTTATCTTCTTTTCTTGGCAAAGAATCCGTGTATCTTCGCTTCGACGATGCTTTCCCGCAAGACGGCTGGGGTCCCGCCGTTCATCAGGTGACCGTGAAAGCAGACGGACAGGTGATCGCGCAATTCATTCCGGGTACAGCCCAAGAAGAACCGTATTTATATGATAGGCAGAATTCTCAAGTATCCTCCGGAAATGGCGGACACCGGTTTGCCGACAACGACAGATACTTCGTTTATAAGTTCACCCCGCCAGCTGGCACGAAGCAAATCACTGTTTCCGTCGACATGTGGAACGAGTACAAGGTTTCCGCCGGC
This sequence comes from Paenibacillus sp. GCM10027628, assembly GCF_042676385.1. Classification (NCBI taxonomy): domain Bacteria; kingdom Bacillati; phylum Bacillota; class Bacilli; order Caryophanales; family Paenibacillaceae; genus Paenibacillus; species Paenibacillus sp. GCM10027628. Next base: position 8,707 of record NZ_JBHTHA010000084.1, on the reverse strand, counting down.
AATGTGCAGCCGCCTTCCTCAGAGCAGAAGGAACCGTATGGCTATCTCCGCGATTATGCCGTTGCGAATAAAGCCATGGTCTTCTGGTTGGACTCAAACATACCGGAACAAAAAGCGCTTTTCGAAAAGATCTTATCCGACGTCGAGCCCGGTTCGCCTTATCTGGGGTGGTTCAGCAATGACGTGCAGGGAGAATTTAGTTCCGTCGAAATTACATCCAGTCACAGCGTCTATGTTCTGGCGGCGGATTGGTTCAGCAACATGACCGTTTTCTCCGGCACCAGAGTGAAGCCGGCCAAAGCCAAACCACTTGCGGCTCCCAAACTGGAAAACAAAATATATGTTACTTACACCTTCAGCGAAGGCGATAACTTTCAATACAATCAACATCGGATGCGGATTCTCTGGGATGATCCGAACCGCGGTAAAGTACCGGTCAACTGGACTTCAAGTCCGCTGCTTTATGACGGTGCACCTGCCATTCTAAATTATTATCAAAAGACCGCGACGACTAACGATCTGCTAATCGCAGGGCCGTCCGGAGCCGGATACTTTTATCCGAATCCTTGGCCGGATTCCACGTTCCCGGATTACTTGAAACAAACGTATTCGTATCTCAAGAAAACCGGAATGACGATTCCTTACGTACTGAACCGGGTAGCCAATGAAAACGTCCCTCTTAGCGACTCCAAGGCTGCCGCTTATCAGAAATTCTATAAAGTTCCAGGGCTCTTCCTGAGCTGGGAAAACCATACCGGCTTGCAAATACAGAACGGTCTTCCGCAGTCCACCATTCAGGGTATCGGTTCCGTTCAAGACGGCAAGAATGTTCTTGCTGGGGCAAAAGCGAATTGGGACGGGAAATCACCACTGTTTGTCTCTCTGGGACTCTTGGCCTGGAGCATGACGCCAACGGACGTCGTCGAGATCACAAACTCCCTGGGTCCGGAATATCAAATCGTGCGAGCGGATCAATATTTCTCACTGATCCGTGAAGCTAATGGTCTCCCTTCCAAGCCAAACTTGGAAGAGGTAGAAGAAGGTCAAGACTAAAACTTTCAGCATGAGATGTAAAAAATAATTGGCCTGTGATCTGCTGATTTCATAATGAAATCAGCAGATCACAGGCCTTTTGATTGATTAGTCTGGATTATGGAATAACGACGTTATCAATATCACATTGCCGGTATTTCTGAAGGCACCTTCAATTGGGTAACATCGATCCCTTTTTCATCGCGTGCTTTTAAGTCTTTTAAAAACTCCACGAAGCCATAACGCGGTTTCCAATCAATGGTCTTTTCAGCCTCAGAAAGGTCATGTTGTTCCACTTGCTCAGGCAAATCGATTTCGTATTTCTTTAAAAGCTGCATAGCACCCGGAACATGGGTCTCACACCACTCCGGACCATATTTTTTGAAGTTTTGGATTACTTCCGTAGGCATACCGTGATTCGTATGAACAATTGTACGAAAAAGCCCCACTCTCTTCTCCAAAACTGCCTTGACAGAGGCAACTGTAGCTGCAGCTACGTCCCTTCTATCCACACCATTGCGAAGCAAGATCGCTCCGAACTCTAAGTAAGGGCGAGGTATGAACTCATGATAACGAAGCACGGCTATCGATGCACCGGTCATTTCATGATAAGATCTGCACAGATCTTCCCCGATAACTTTACTAACTCCATAGACCGATCCCCATCCGTATGCCATTGAAGACGCATATACAATAGATTGAATCCCAGATTGCTTGCATGCTTCCAGTACATGGAATGTACCATCAACATTTACAGCAAAAATCGTTTCATCGCTTACGGGTGGATTGTGTGCGCAATGCCAGGCTGCCAGGTGAACAACCGCATCCATTCCTTGTACCGCTAGACGTACATCACCAGGAGTTCTCGTGTCGCACCTAACGAATTCGATTTCTCTTAAATCGTCCGCATGGGGAGGCATAACGTCTGCCATCCTGACCGAATAACCCGCTTGAACTAATGCCCTGCATACAGCTTGACCACCATTTCCGGCAGCACCGGTAACAAGAACTCTCATGATTCATACCACCTAACTTATTATTTGGGTTATCTATTCGTCATCCTCGAATGTTAGACCTCTAAACTGTTGATGGTTTTTCGGAAATATGGGAATAGTATCAAAAAATGGAACTTTGGAGAGGAGCTTATGTTGAACAACATTAAAATATCAGTCAGTCAATTTGCCGTACTTGTCATTATTTATACGATTGGGACTACTATCTTGGTTATTCCCTTAGGGCTTGCTGCTGATGCCAAACAAGATGCTTGGATTGCTGCTGTTTTGGGAGTTGTTTTAAATTTATTAATCGTATGCTTATACAACAAGGTTGGTCAATGTTTTCCCAATATGACCATAGCCCAGTACAATGAAAAATTGTTCGGAAAATGGCCTGGGAAACTGCTCTCCCTATTTTTTATTTTCTTCTCTTTTATCGGAGCAGCTACAGTTTTGTTCTACATGGGCAATTTTGTCAATACACAAGTGATGCCCGAAACGCCTATTCAAGCTGTCAATATTATTTTTGCAATCGTTGTCGTGATGGGTGTGCGTCTTGGACTTGAAACCTTAGTTCGTGCGGCAGAGATTTTTTTTCCTTGGATCATTATTTTATTTATTATTTTGGTCGTTTGCATTTTACCGGAAGTTCGAATTGAAAAGCTGCTGCCCATGTTCACAGTTGGGGTAAAACCTTTGATTAAAGCAACCTTATCGGTGGCCGGTACAGCTTCACTTCCTTTCATATCGCTGTTTATGTTGTTTCCAGTAAGTGTCAATCATCTTCCTAAAGCAAAAAAAGCTTTTCTGACTGGTACCTTAATTGGCGGAGGTTGTATCGTAATCATCACCTTTTTATGCATATCGGTATTGGGAGCTCAAATGTCAGAAAGACATATGTATCCAAGCTATGCTTTAGCCAAAATGATAAACATCGGTAATTTCTTGGAACGTGTAGAGATTCTCATAGCGGGGATATGGTTTCTAACGGTTTATTTCAAGACAACCTTTTACTTTTATGGTTTCGTTACGGGGCTCGCTCAAGTTTTAAATATCGAAGACTACCGTCCGCTCGTTTTACCTTTAGGGATGATTTTATATGTGTATTCACTTGTGGTATATCCAAATGTCGCTTATATGACGGAATTTGATACAAAAGCTTTTATCCCCTATGCCTTCACTTTAGGGCTATTGTATCCCCTACTCATTCTAGGGGTTACCGCATTTCGAAAGTCTAGACAAAAGAAATAAGATCATTCTTAATAGGAGGCGATATCATGGGGTTCCTCAAAAAAATTATTCTGAATAACTTTAATCGCTCAAGATCAACAGACGCTCAGATCACTCAAAATGACGTATCGCTCTCAAAGGAACCTCTTGAGAAGTCACTGGAGCTAAACTTCGATAAAATTAAGAAAGCCTTTGGATATAGCCACGATATTATGACTCAACGCATCCTTCTTCATGAATCCACCTCGATTCAAATCGGAATCATTTACATAAATGGACTGATTAGTCCAACTTCAATTCAATCCCTCATAACAGAAAATCTAAAAGTAGATGCCAGTGAGTTCTCGTTAAATGCCTTAAGAAATTCAATAAGTTCACTCGGACAAGTCCGTGATATTTCCGATTTTGAGACCTTATATCAATCTGTTTTATCCGGTTTAACGGTTATTTTACTGGATGGGAACACACAGGGTTTCGCCGCTAACACACCAGGCGGAGAGCATCGTTCCGTCGAAGAACCAACTACGCAATCCGTGGTAAGGGGACCACGGGAAGGGTTTACAGAGTTAATAAGCACCAATGCTGCACTCATCAGGCGTAAAATAAAAGATCCCAACCTCTGGCTGGAATCCATGACGATCGGGCGTGTGACTAAAACGGAAGTCGCCATTATGTATTTGAATGGAATTGTGAGTGACAAACTGGTAGTTGAAGCAAGAACTCGGCTCGGGCGTATCGATGTAGATGCCATATTTGAAAGTAACAATATTGAAGAGTTGATCCAAGACGAGACCTATACCCCTTTCCCTACCGTGTATAATTCGGAGCGTCCTGATGTTATCGCGGCAGGGATCATGGAAGGGCGTATTGCTATTCTTGTTGATGGTACTCCCTTTGTCCTGATGGCTCCCGCTCTATTTACTCAATTTTATCAATCTGCTGAAGATTATTACCAACGAGCCGATTTTGCAACCCTTCTTCGTTTTCTGCGTTACATCTGTTTTTTCATTTCTTTGTTGGCTCCATCCCTATATATTGCCATAACTACCTTTCACCAGGAACTACTGCCCTCTTCTCTATTGATCAGTTTAGCCGCTCAACGAGAAGGGATCCCTTTCCCCGCTTTTATTGAAGCCGTCGTTATGGAAATAACTTTTGAGATCCTTCGTGAAGCTGGTGTGAGGTTACCGAAAACAGTCGGACAAGCAGTCTCCATTGTCGGAGCATTAGTCATTGGTCAAGCCGCTGTAGAAGCAGGCCTGGTGTCCCCTGCAATGGTTATCGTAGTGGCAATCACGGCCATATCCAATTTTGTCATTCCTTCATTCAACATGGGGATTACGATACGGATTTTGAGATTTGCTTTAATGATTGTCGCGGCTTCCTTTGGTTTGTATGGTGTTACTGTGGGGCTTATCGCTATCGTTCTTCATTTATGCAGTTTAAGGTCCTTTGGAGTTCCCTACATGTCTCCAATGGCACCTTTTATCTTAGAGGATCAGAAGGATACCATTTTTCGTTTGCCGCAATGGGCATTATTTGCAAGGCCTCGATTAATCAGTCAAAAAAATAACATTCGAGAAAACAATGCTCCTTCGAATAAACCTGAAACTCGACCCTGAATAAAGGAGTCTTCTGAATGCAAAGATTTGTCATGTTTTTCGTTGTCTTGTTCATATTGATTCTATTACTCACGGGATGTTGGAGCCGGCGCGAGCTTAATGATCTTGCGATCTCGGTTGGCATGGGTTTTGATAAAAAGGGTGATCAAGTACAAGTGACGATTCAAATTGTTAACCCCAGTGAAGTGGCTTCAAAAAGGGGCGGGACTGGCGCAACTACACCTGTAAGCACCTTTCAAGCGACATCCAAAACCATTTTTGAAGCATTAAGAAAAATTGCCACTCAAAGTCCAAGAAAAGTGTATTCTTCTCATCTTAGGATTCTTGTGATTAGTGAAGAATTGGCACGAGATGGGATTACTGCGATTCTAGATGGCATTTCAAGAAATCATGAAATGAGAACCGATTTCTATGTAGTTATAGCAAGAGGAACAACGGCCGAGAATGTCTTAAAAACGCTCACACCTATCGAAAAAATCCCTGCAAATAAATTGTATTCCAGTTTAGAGATGTCCGAAAAGATTTGGGCACCTACGGTAAAAGTAAGATTAGATAATTTAATCTCCGATCTGCAAACGGAAGGAAAAGATCCAGTATTAACTGGCATACAAATTAAGGGTGATTCAAAAAAAGGCCACCAAATGAGCAATTTGAGCAAAACAGATCCTTATTCATCCTTACAATATTCGGGCGTAGCGATCTTTAAAAACGACAAACTTGTCGGTTGGCTTAATGAACAAGAAAGCAAGGGATACAATTATATTGTAAACAATGTTAAGAGCACAATAGGAGATGTTTCATGTCCATCAGGAGGCATATTAGCACTTGAAGTCGTACGAAACAAAACGAAAATGAAAGGAAAAGTGGAGAACGGCGAACCGCAGATCTTTGTTCATGTTTTTTTAGAAGATAATGTGGGTGAAGTCCAATGCAATATCGACCTGCTCGATCCTGCAAGCATAGAGCAGTTGGAGACAACATCCCAAAAAGAGGTAAAAGCCATTATTGATTCCGCCATTCAAAAAGCGAAAAAATATAAAGTGGATATTTTCGGTTTTGGTGAAGCCATTTATCGCGCCGACCCCAAATATTGGAATAAAAACAAAGACAATTGGACGGAGCATTTCCTTGAATTACCTGTACACATAAATGTAGACGTGAAGATTCGTCGTGTGGGCACCGTAAATGATTCCCTCATACAAAAAGCAAAGGAATGAATGACATGTGGGGTATTGCCGGGATACTTTTAGCATCTGTTGCTATCGGAACGATAGAAATCCCATCGCTTGTAAAGAAAAAGAAGTATAAAGATTTTATCGTTTTTTGTTTATTACTACTCCTTGGCACAATACTGTGCATTGCTCAAAGCTTGCGAGTAAAGATACCAAACCCTTTAGACTTCATCACATTTGTTTTTCAACCAATAAGCAAATTCTTACTTCGGTTGTTAAAATAATTTCGTAATCTTGCTGTTACATTCGAGAATACGTACAAAAGCTTATTTTGGGGTTTATACTATACTAAACCCGGAAACATTGAAGTCGCCGGCATTAAAGGAGGCATACAGCATGCTTAAGAGTCTCGCGCTAAGCGCAGCTAAAGTGGATTGGAATTTCATCCAGCAATCTCTGGACGAGCACGGCTATGCCAAACTCCCTAATCTGTTAAGCAAAACGGAGTGTCAGCAAATCATCAGCACTTATGAGGACGAAAGCCACTTTCGAACGACTATTGACATGGCTCGATACCGTTTTGGGATCGGGGAATACAAATATTACAATGCTCCCCTTCCAGCTCTGCTGCAGCAGCTGCGCGAAGGATTGTATCCGGAGCTTGCCATAACAGCTAATCGTTGGCTAGAACAACTAGGCCACACCGCTGCTTATCCGGCAACACTGGCGGAATTTCTCGATCAATGTCATCAAGAGGGGCAGAACCGTCCAACTCCATTGATCTTGAAATATGAAACAGGTGGATACAATTGTTTGCATCAGGATTTGTATGGAAAAGTATTCTTCCCCTTTCAGGTCGTATTCGCACTCAATCAAAAAGAAGAAGCATTCACGGGCGGGGAATTCCTATTGGTAGAACAGCGGCCTCGCGCGCAAAGCCGCGGACATGTCATCACCTTGAATCAAGGGGAAGGTCTGATTTTCCCAACTAATCATCGTCCTGTTTTGGGAACTCGCGGCTATTATAAAACGACACTGCGGCATGGTGTAAGCACAGTTACATCAGGTACAAGATACAGTTTAGGTATTATCTTTCACGATGCGAAATAAATGAAGACGCTTTATTTTCGTTTCATGCTGCGGATCCTCTTTTTGGTTTCCTGATCCACACGGTAAGACTCCGTTATTTTTTGCAAAGCTTTGTTGAATGTGAAGTCGTCAAGTGAATTGCTCTTTAAGTATGTCATCGTAGGCATGGGAAACTTCACGTAACAGATCGATATTGCCCATGCAACCGCCATTTTGACATAATATCCTTCATGCTTGATGCCATCCAGCTGTTTTAAAACCTGAGAAGTCATGTATTCTTCTTCCATGTAATAATCGAGTAGCATGACCACGGCAAAGCGTATTTCAAATTCTTCAGCAGATACGAGATAAGGCTGCAAGAAATCCCATACTTTTTTCAGGTTCGTTTTTGTGAATTTCAGCCCAGTACAAAAGCTGTCGCATACCGACCAATTATCAATTTTGGGCACAAAATCAGCCACAACTTGCAGAATTTCATCGATATCCGTTTTTATATAACCAATGACCATGCCTTGCAGCATGATTTCTTCAAAGTACTGACTTTCAGCTTGCCTGAGGTAAGCGCGCCAATCTTCTCGGGCAATTTTTTTGGCCATCTTGCGCAGCTCGGGCAGTCGAACGCCCAAAACGTTATTGATATTCGGAATCAGAGCTGCGGAAAACTTTTGATACTCTTCATCCGCCAACTCTAGTAATTGTTCTTTGATTGTCTTCTCCATCCTTCTACTCCTTGCGTTTAAATATGTTATTTCAATTTGAATTTTTGTAATCATAATATACCTCAATAAAAACAAAAAGTAAGGATTATCGAATATAATAGCAAGATTGCGAAGTTCAAACAAAAAAAGACGTCCTCATCTAGAAGACGTCAATCTCTTAACTTCAAGCTTATTTCAGTTCGGTAATGAACCTATTCACGAACCGCTAGAGAAACTTCCTTTTTCTCCTGAGACAGGGGATCCAAAGCTAGATCTGCAGAATTATCTTGAGGTCATGCTTTCCTTTTATAAACAGGAACGAGAACTTTCGCAAATCATAAGACAAGAACTGGCAATGAATAGTACAAGATCGGACAAAATCATTGCCTTTATTAAAACCTCAACAGATAAATTAAAAAGTATTTTGGAGAATGGCCGGGAAAAAGGTATCTTTCAGTATGAGTCCATATCGAACACCGTGCGCTTCGTCCTTGGGTGCTTGAACTTGACCTCCATCGCAAAAGTCGGAGTACTCGAAGTACTCATCGGACAAACAGAAGACAACAATTACCCTATAGAAAAAGAGGTTATTACTTTTATTTATAAAGGAATTCGAAGTTAACGTTGATATCTATAGCGGGAACATACGTGACCATCTGGCATTCAGCGTTGGAAGGGATTTTAGCGCGGAAAAACCGCCTTAATGTCCCTGTTGTGCAGGGCCCGAGACTGTTAAGACGGTAAAACCGTCTTAACTGCGCGGCTGCAGGAACATTTTGCTGCGGGATGCGACTTTAACACGGAATAGCTATATAGCCCCCTAATCCACTTGGACACTTTAATCCACTTCAGATACACTAAAAACAAGT
>NZ_JBHTHA010000083.1:0-43576 GCF_042676385.1 Paenibacillus sp. GCM10027628 | reverse complement strand
AGAGTCGATTGCTCGACTTGCTTCTTCACTCGTTGTTCAGTTTTCAAAGAACAATCTTGCTTGTCTACCCTGCTCTCTCTCGAAAGCCGGAAGACTAATATACCACATTCAAAAATCTTTTGCAACTTGTTTTTCTCAAGTTACTTTCGCTGCCTCTCAGCGGCGACATTTAATAAGATACCACAGACGGGATAAACAATGCAAGTGTTATTTTAAAAAAATTCGGGACGCCCTTTGGCGCCCCGAATTATAAGGATTTTACTCGCTTTGACGTTCGCGCATTAATGGGAATAACAGTACGTCTCGAATCGATGGAGCGTTCGTCAAGAGCATGACCAGACGGTCAATACCGATGCCAAGTCCGCCTGTAGGCGGCATACCGTACTCCAGTGCGCGGATGAAATCATCATCCATTTCATGAGCTTCATCATTGCCCTGCTCTTTTTCACGAAGCTGCGCTTCAAAGCGCTCTCTTTGATCAATAGGATCATTGAGCTCAGTGAAGGCATTTGCATGCTCACGCGCTACGATGAAGAGCTCGAAGCGATCCGTGAATCGTGGATCTACCGGATTCTTTTTGGCTAATGGAGAGATTTCTAATGGGTGTCCGTAAATAAAGGTCGGCTGAATCAGCGTTTCTTCAACGAAAGTCTCGAAGAACTGGTTCAAGATATGACCGAATGTCATGTGAGGCTCTACCGGAACTTTATGTTCTTTGGCCAAACGATGCGCTTCCTCATCGGACATATGGACACTAAAGTCCACGCCTGTGACTTCTTTGACTGCATCGACCATGGACACACGTCTCCAACCAACCGCTAGATTGACTTCGTGCTCGCCATATTGAATCGTTGTCTTGCCGAGAACCTCTTGAGCGATATGCGCAATAAGCTCCTCAGTGAGCTTCATAATGTCTTTGTAATCCGCATAAGCCTCGTACAACTCGATCATCGTGAATTCCGGGTTATGACGCGTGGATATCCCCTCATTGCGGTATACACGGCCGATTTCATAAACTTTTTCCAAACCGCCTACGATCAGGCGCTTTAGATGAAGTTCGATAGCGATACGCATGTATAGCTGCATGTCGAGAGCATTATGGTGGGTAATAAACGGACGCGCTGATGCACCGCCGGCAATCGCATGCAAGGTCGGCGTTTCAACTTCCAGGTACCCCAAAGAATCCAGGTAACGGCGCATCGATTGAATAATGCGGGAACGAAGAATAAATGTTTGCTGAACGTCCTGGTTCGTGATCAAATCCACGTAACGCTGGCGGTAGCGAAGCTCAACATCGCTGAGTCCGTGAAATTTATCAGGCAGCGGGATTAAGGATTTAGTCAGAACTTCAAGAGATTTCACCTTAATAGAAGTTTCACCGGTTTTGGTTTTGAATACGACACCGCGAACGCCTACCATATCGCCTAGATCAAGAAGATCAAAAGCTTGATATTTATTAGCGTCTACCGAATCTTCACGAACGTAAATTTGGATTTTGCCGGAAATGTCCTGAAGATGGGCGAAACTGGCTTTGCCCATGCCTCTTTTTTGCATGATCCGACCAGCAACGGAAACCTCTATAGGCTCCGCATCAAGTTCTTCCTTGGTTTTATCGTTATACGTATCAAGGATCTGCTTAGCCGTATGCGTTCTTTCGTATTTGCTTCCAAAAGGATCTACGCCTAATGCGCGAAGCTCGTCCAATTTGTTGCGGCGAATGACTAGCAATTCATTTAATTCTAGTTCCTGGCTCATCATTTCATCTCCTAGGTATTATTAGCAGCTTTCACGGATTATGGAATTTTACCGGGTAAAAAACCGGAAAAAGCTTCCTTCCGGAAGCTTTCCAAAGAAACGCGGCTGCAGATTACTTTTTAATATCGATAATTTGATACTGAATGACGCCTGCCGGTACGTTAACATCAACGGTCGCACCCTTTTGCTTGCCGAGAATGGCTTTGCCTACTGGGCTCTCATTAGAAATCTTGTTCTGGAACGGATCGGATTCCGCAGTGCCTACGATGTTATACTCTACGAAATCACCGAATTCCAAATCCTTCAGCGTCACAATCGATCCAACGCTTACCGTGTTGATATCTACATCATCGTTATTAATAATCCGCGCATTGCGCAGCATTTTTTCAAGAGTAATAATTCTTCCTTCAATAAAAGCTTGTTCATTCTTCGCGTCTTCATATTCGGAGTTCTCCGAGATATCGCCATAACCGATGGCTACTTTGATTCTTTCCGCGACTTCACGGCGTTTCACCGATTTCAGATGCTCAAGCTCTTCCTCCAGCTTTTTCAAGCCTTCTTGTGTAAGAATGACTTCTTTTTCACTCATTCCCAACTGATCTCCCGTCGTGTGAAAGATTTTCATATCGTTGAATCAATGCTTCCTGCTAGGAGTTTGGTCTATAAAAAGAGCTGATTCAAGTAGTATGAATTCACTATTAGTTAATATATTAGCTTCGTGCCTCAAGATGACACCGCTGTCGTTCACTATATGCGGGAACATACATTAATATTGACTGATTATATTGCAACGGTTTCAAAATGTCAATCTAAGCCAGTGCTTCATTTTTTAATGAAGTACTGCGCTTTCATGAGCCGAAGCGGACACGGAATGTGCCTCCAGATTCTCGACATATTCGTTCAAAACCCGCACCATTTCGTCCCGTTTCACAAGTTCCATAATGACGTCTTTGACACGAGCTGCGCCTTGCAAGCCTTTGAGGTACCAAGCCATGTGTTTGCGCATTTCCTTCACAGCTACATGCTCGCCCTTCAAGGCAACAAGTCGATCCATGTGGAGGATCGCGATACGGATCTTTTCCTCTGCCGTCGGTTCAGGAGGCAGTTCGCCTTTAGTCAGGTATTGCACCGTACGATACAGCATCCACGGGTTACCCAAAGCACCGCGTCCGATCATGACGCCGTCTACTCCTGTATGGTCGAGCATACGCTTCGCATCTTCCGGAGTCACGACATCGCCGTTACCAATGACAGGAATCGACAACGCCTGCTTCACATCGCGAATGATATCCCAATCAGCTTTGCCGGTGTACATTTGCTCGCGGGTACGACCATGCACGCTGACCGCGCTGCCGCCGCCTCTTTCAACGGCTTTGGCATTTTCTACAGCGTAAATGTGCTCGGAGTCCCAGCCGATACGCATTTTGACCGTGACCGGCTTGTTCACTGCCGCCACAACGGTAGCGATCATTTCTTCGATTTTGTCAGGTTGAAGAAGCCAGCGTGCGCCTGCGTCGCATTTCGTGATTTTGGGCACAGGACAGCCCATGTTGATATCTATAATATCAGCGTTCGTATGCTGATCGACGACTTTCGCCGCTTCGACAAGCGTCTCGGTATCTCCGCCGAAGATTTGAAGGCTCAGCGGTTTCTCCCGATCATCCACATACAGCATATCCATCGTACGGGAGTTGCCGTGGACGATCGCCTTATCGCTGACCATTTCTGCACAGACCAAGCCCGTGCCGAATTCCTTGGCAATCAGCCGGAACGCTGGGTTACAAACGCCAGCCATTGGCGCCAGCACCACTTTATTGGGAGCTTCGACATTACCGATTTTTAGACCCGAAGATTCCATTCTACTCACCTCGCTACCGCAGCGACCAATTCATCGGGCTCGATGTTCAGCACTTGCGAAATTTTATTAATGATTTTGCTATCCGGTTTACGTGTACCCCGTTCTATTGCGCCCAAAATCGCGATCGATACGCCGAGCATATCGGCCAATTCGTTTTGGGTATACCCTTTTAATTTGCGAAAAGCGCGGATGCGCTGAGCTACTGAGCTTTTTTCCATAAAACGACGCCTTCCTTTCCTTCCAGTTTCTCCAATTGGGCGGTGATGAATTCAAATGCTGCATCTTGCCGATTGTAGAGAACCTCTGCGAGAGGAACTAACACAAAAGCCCGCTCATGCATTCGCGGATGCGGAATGATCAAGTCGGGGGTTGAAAGCCGTTCTTCGCCGTACAGGAGCATATCCAGATCAATCGTTCTTGGGCCCCAGCGCAAATCCCTGGTTCTGCCCAACCGCTGCTCGATGGCAAGCATGGTAGTCAGCAGTTCATCAGCAGGCAACGTCGTGGAGATTTCTATAACCATATTCAAAAATGCCGATTGATCAACATAACCTACTGGGTCTGTCTCAAATATGCTTGATTGCGCGGTAACCTTGATCCCGGCATGTTCGTTTAACGCTACAATGGCTTGCTGCAGATAGAGCTCACGATCATCTATGTTCGATCCTAATGCCACATAAGCTGTTATTGCTTGTCGTTCTTCGGCTGTCATTCACTTGGCCCGCTTTCGGTTAATCTCTACCGTAACTCCATCAAATATCACAGGAAATGGCGGATGCGGCTTAATGACGCGAACCGTCACTTCATTGATACTAGTATAAGTATGCAGAAGCTCGGATGCAATATTTTCTGCTAGTGCTTCAATTATTTTGAAAGTGCGGCCCTCGACAACCTCTTTGACTTTAAAAAAGACCTCGGCATAGTTGATCGTGTCGTCGAGATGGTCCGAATGGCCCGGTTTATCAAGCGGAACAAGGAGTTCAACATCGACGTAGAACCGCTGACCGAGTTTGTTTTCTTCTGCGAAAACACCATGATTTCCGAAAAACTGCATGCGGGAGAGTGTGATTTTATCCATATAATGGAGACCTCCTGGAGTAGGTTAATTGCGAATGATAGCATCAGTCATGACCGCAACCCGCTTCATCGACCGAATATCGTGTACTCTGATGATGCCGCAGCCTTGAGCAATACCAAGCGCGACTGTGGCCGCCGTACCTTCCAACCGTTCGTTAGCGGGTACGCCTCCGAGTGCGGTACCGATCATACTTTTGCGCGACGTGCCGAGCAGGACCGGCAGACCGATATCCACGATCTTGCGGAGACGGTTCATGAGAAAAAGATTTTGTTCGTATGTTTTAGCGAAGCCGATACCGGGATCAAGGATGATGTTCTCGATGCGAACCCCAGATCGCCTTGCAAGGTGAATGGATTCCTGTAGATCGGCAAGAACGTCGGAGAGAAAATCGGTATAGTCCATGTTTATGCGATTATGTGTGATGATGAATGGACAATCGTACTGTGCGGCTACTTCGGCCATACGGGGATCAGCTTTACCGCCCCAAACGTCGTTGATGATATGAGCCCCAGCTTCCAAAGCTTGTTTGGCGACCTCTGCTTTATATGTATCTATAGAAATAGGTACGTCAATTTCTTGGCTGAGCGCTTGAATAACGGGAATAACACGTCGCAGCTCTTCCTCTTCTGTAACAAGCGCCGAGCCCGGGCGTGTGGATTCACCGCCGATATCAATGATGTCCGCGCCTTCGGCGATCATTTGACGAGCTCTTTGAACAGCGGTCTCAATGGACAGGTACTGACCGCCATCTGAAAAGGAGTCCGGCGTTACATTCAGAATTCCCATGATGATCGTGCGATCGCCGATAGGCAGCTCATGTCCTCTGCAGGATAACATTTTCATATCTGATCACTTCCTAATATGATTAACGGTTGTTATATAATTCGATAAGTCGGCGTGTTATTGGGCCTGCTTGCGGGCTTGTGCCTATTGGATGCATTTGTCCACTGGGAGTGTACAAAGTTGTGATAGGGACAATTTCCTGGATCGAATTCACGATGAACACTTCATCCGCATCAATCAGATTTTCCCACGTGTACAACCCGTCTTGGGCGCTGATATGGTTCGCTTGAGCGAGTCTTAGAACGTAAGCTCTAGTAATTCCGGGTAGAATGCCCGTATCTAGCGACGGCGTGAACAGAATGGAATCTTTGGTAAAAAAGACGTTACTGACGATGCCCTCCGCCACATAGCCATCCTCGGTAAGCATCAAACCTTCGGCACCTGCGGCCCACTCGTAGTTCTGCAGCTCCCTCTTGGCGAGAATGTTGTTCATATAATGAAACGACTTGAATCGATACAAACCTTCAGGTGTATTCCGAGGCAGTTTCAAAAGCTGCAGCGCTTTGCCTTGCTCGGATATATTTGCGTCCTTTGAAGGCAGCGCCTTGATGTATATGATTTCGTTCGGCTTCTGGTAGGCGCCGGAAGGAAGTCCAAGTACGTCCACGCCTGCAGATACTGAATAACGGATATAAGCGTCGCTAAGGTTATTTGCTTCGAGGAGCTTGAAGATGAGATGCTGTATGCTCTCGATATCAGGCTCGTAGGCAATGCCAAGTTCCTTGCATCCTTCTGTTAAGCGATGAAGATGCTGGGTAAGAAGAAATGGCTGCCCCCCGTATGTGCTAAAGGTCTCGAACAAGCCGAGTCCGTAAAGAAAACCGTGGTCGTAGACCGAGACCACGGCTTGTTGTTCCTCATATAAAGAACCATTGATGCTAATTATCATGAATGGATTACGCTCCTGTTTTTGCTGTACGGCGCAAGAAATTGCGAAGAATTTGATGTCCGTGGTCGGTAATGATCGATTCCGGATGGAACTGAACACCCTCGATCGGATATTCTTTATGTCTAATTGCCATGATCTCGCCCTCAGCGGTACGAGCGCTCACTTCCAGGCAATCCGGCAGCGTCTCGGATTTCACGATGAGCGAATGATAACGCGTTGCCGTGAATGGAGACGGCAGTCCTTCAAACAATGTTTTGCCATCGTGGAAAATTGGTGAGGTTTTGCCGTGCATCAGACGCTCTGCGCGAATTACATCGCCGCCAAACGCTTGTCCGATGGACTGATGGCCCAGACAGACGCCGAAGATTGGGATTTTGCCCTTAAAATGATCGATGAGCGACAGGCTGATGCCTGCTTCATTTGGGGTACACGGACCCGGTGATATTAAGATATGGTCGGGCTTCAGCGCCTCCACACCTGCTAAATCAATTTCGTCATTCCGGCGAACGACGACTTCTTCCCCGATCTCTCCTAAATACTGAACAAGGTTGTACGTAAATGAATCATAATTGTCGATCACTAAAATCATGCTAAGCTCCCCTTTCGTCTCGTCAGCCCTTTGGGCTTCACGCTCGGCTCATGCTCCGCTCGCTAAATTCTATGGCTTTCCACATCGCTTTGGCTTTGTTCAAAGATTCCACATATTCGCGCTCAGGTATGGAATCAATTACGATGCCTGCCCCTGCCTGAATATGCCCCATTCCTTGAACGGCTACCAGCGTGCGTATAATAATATTAAATTCCATATTGCCGTTATAGTCAATCCATCCCATGGACCCTGTATATGGGCCCCGGCGGACCGGCTCGAGTTCTTCGATAATCTCCATGGTGCGGATCTTCGGCGCGCCGGTTATGGTACCGCCCGGGAAGGTCGCGGCGATGACGTCGTAGGCATCCTTGCCTTCGGCGAGCTCGCCGACGACTTCGGAGACGATGTGCATGACATGGGAATAGTACTCGATGACCATGAAGTCCTTGACGCGTACGGATCCGAATTTGGAGATCCGTCCAAGGTCGTTGCGCTCGAGATCGACCAGCATGACGTGCTCGGCGCGCTCTTTTTCGTTGTCGATGAGCTCGCCGGCCAGGCGCAGGTCATCCTGCTCGTCCTTGCCGCGCGGGCGGGTGCCCGCGATCGGCCGCGTGCGCAGCACGCCGTCTTCGAGCTGCACGAGCAGCTCCGGCGAGCCGGACACAAGGGCGAAGTCCGCGAAGCGGAGGAGCCCCATGTACGGCGAAGGATTTACGACGCGCAGCGCCTCGTAAATCTCTTCCGGCGTCGTGTGCAGCCGGCGGCTCTGCCGCACGGAAAGGTTGACTTGGAACACGTCACCTTGCGAGATGTAAGCCTGGATGCGCTCTACCGCAGCCATGAAATCCACTTTACCGAAGGCGGGCTGGATGCCTTCGATGCGCTCTACATCGATGTGCAGCTGCTCGCGCGCCATCGCTGGCTTGTCGCCGGCGGATAGCGCTTGCGCGTCTCCGCCAGACCAGTTGCTTGCGCGAATCGCATGCCAGCGATTCAGCATTGCTTCTGCGCGCTGATGAGCTTGCTCATACAGCTGCCGCAGGTAGGCGTCGTCCCCCTTGCGATCCTCATCAAGGGGGGTATGCACCGCGATGTATAGAGCTTGATCGACGTGATCCAACGTCCATACCTCATCGTACATCGCAAAGCTGTAATCCGGAATCGGGAGATCGTCCGCCGCCCGTTCCGGCAATTTCTCTATGGAGCGAATGACATCATAGCTCCAGTAGCCGACACAGCCGCCAAGAAACTTTGGCGCTCCCTCTGCCTTAGGACTACGGTAAGGAGCCATCCATTGCTTGACGACATCGAGAGGGGATCCGGCCAATGTTTGCGCGGGAACGGATACGGATATTTCCGCCTCCATCCCCTTTCCGCGGATCACGGATATAGGGCGAAGACCGAAAAACGTATATCGTCCGCCTTTTCCGCTCTCCAGCACAAAAGAGTCCGGCGCCGCCTCCTTCCACGCTTCCTGCCAAGAATGGATCCGATCGTCCGCAAGCCCCAGTTTAATGACATAAGGAAGCATTGTATATGCAGAGGACCAAGTGCGCCACTGCTCTATTGTTGTTAGGATCAATTTATGCCCTCCTGAAAACTTTTTATTCCGATGATTCGCATACAATGCTTGCCTGCATGTGACTTATTCGCAGTTCGTATTCCATATAGTTGTCCATAAGTATACTCCAACGGTTCCCGGAAAAAAAGCCCCCAGCTGCGTCTGCGGCTGGAGGCTCTCTATGAAGCAACGAATGCTTATTGCTCTTCGAATTGATACAACGGCGTACTGAGGTAACGCTCACCATTACTAGGAATAATGGCGATGACGCGTTTGCCAGCGCCAAGTTCTTTAGCTACTTTCAACGCTGCGAAGATCGCTGCGCCGGAAGAGATACCGCCAAGGATACCTTCTTCTTTCGCTACACGGCGGGAAGTTTCGAATGCATCGTCGTTCTCAACCGCGATAATTTCATCGTAGATGCTTGTGTTCAAGATATCCGGAACGAAGCCCGCGCCGATCCCTTGAATTTTGTGAGGACCTGGCTTACCGCCGGAAAGTACCGGAGAAGCTGAAGGCTCAACCGCATAAATTTTAATGCCTGGGAAGTTTTCTTTGAGCACGCCGCCTGCACCTGTAATGGTACCGCCGGTTCCAATACCGGCCACAAATGCATCCAGCTTGCCGTCGTGGCCTTTAATCGCTTCAACGATCTCAGGACCGGTTGTTTCGCGATGAATTTTCACGTTAGCCTGGTTTTTGAACTGTTGCGGAATGAAATAGCTTGGATTCTCTGCCTGAAGCTCTTCAGCGCGGCGAATCGCACCTTTCATACCTTCCGCTCCCGGTGTAAGCACCAATTGGGCACCGTATGCGCGAAGCAGGTTGCGTCTTTCCAAACTCATCGTTTCCGGCATAACGAGAATTGCTTTATATCCTTTAGCGGCTGCAACCATAGCCAATCCGATTCCAGTGTTACCGCTAGTTGGCTCGACAATCGTATCGCCTGGCTTCAGCTTACCCTCTTGCTCAGCTACTTCAATCATAGAGATGGCAATCCGGTCTTTTACGCTTGCTCCTGGGTTCTGGTACTCAAGTTTCACATAAACTTCTGCACTGCCTTCAGGAACAACACGGTTTAAACGAACGAGCGGTGTATCCCCAATCAAATCAGTAATGCTTTGCACTAATTTTGCCATGCTCATTTCCCCTCCAGATTGAGTAAACTATGATTTCCGAGTTATTTAGTCGGTATTAATACCTACATCTTATCAATGCACCTACGGGGTTGTCAATCATTTTTCACAGCTACTTATTGAAATAAAGGGTCCACAATCTTAACATTCCATTTGTTCCGAATACTAGTGACATAATCTTTCAAAGGCGGCGCCTCCTGCAAAGCAAGCTCTCTTCTCACATTCTCACGAATAAAAGCTTTATCAGGGTTTGCCTTCTCTCGCCGATTTTTCAGCTTCACAACTGCAAAGCCTTGCTGCACCGGAACCGGCTTGCTGACTTCGCCCACTTTCAACTGCTTAGCCGCTTCTAAAACAGGTGCCGCGATAAAAGGGTCGTCTCCCTCTATCCAGCCTAAATCCCCGCCGCTGTTATTGGTGGCATCGTCCAAGGAACGATCCCTAGCCAAAATTGCAAAATCCTCTCCCTTCGCCAATTCCGCCAACACCTTATTGGCCTGCTCTTTCGTGGATACAATAATTTGCTGAATGTTATATTCCGTCTCCTGCTTGAACTCATCAGGATGGGACTTGATATATTCATCCACTTTAGCATCGGAAATGACGATATTACTCGTTGCGAGCTTTTCTAATAACAACTTATTGCTTACATCTTCTCTAATCTCTTCCTTAGACATCCCCAGTTGGCTCTTCATCGATGCATAAAACTGATCTTCGCTTTCGTACCCCTGCTGCATGCGCTTCAATTCACGTTCGATTTCGGCGTTTCCAACGGTGGTTCCCGTTTGACTTCCTTCCAGACGTATCGCTTCACGATCCAGCATCTGATTGAGCAGCTCTGTACCATAATGACGTTCCAGCGCCGTTTGCAGCTCTTGAATGGTGATTTCGCGACTTCCTATCGTGGCTACTACCCGTTCTTGGTTCTTCCCACTCGGCTGCGGCGGCTCGGTTGGATGAGATGTTTCCGGCTGGTTCGTGGAACGTGCGATCAATAAGGATGTAAGCACAAGAATACATACGGCCAAAATGCCGATGATTCCCCATAATCGCTTTACGTTCCGCATCCTGACTCCCTCTTTGCTTCCATAATCCTGCTTGCTTTACAGGTCGATCATCCGCTGCAAATCTTCACGATCGTAGCGATAAGCTTCATTGCAGAAATGGCAAACGACTTCGGCGAATCCATCATCGTCAAGAATTTCTTGCAATTCGGCTTTGCCTAAGGATATCAACGTTTGCTCCACCCGTTCACGACTGCATTTGCAGCGGAATTTGACGTCCATCTGATCCAAAATCTGTACGGAAGGAAGCACGGTCTGCAGAATTTCCTCCAAATTGAGCCCGCCATCGAGCATACTTGTGAATGAAGGGATACGCGCCAGCATATCCTCAATCTCTCCGATCTCTTCATCCGTCAATCCCGGAAGCAGTTGAATGACAAAACCGCCAGAAGCTTTAATGGAATGATCCCTATCGACGAGCACTCCGAGTGCAACGGCAGATGGCGTTTGCTCCGACTTCGCAAAATAATAAGTGAAGTCCTCCGCTAACTCACCGGAAATAATAGGTACACTGCCCTTATAAGGTTCTTTTAACCCCAAATCCTTTGTTATGTATAAAAATCCTTCCGTCCCGACAGCCGCCGAGACATCCAGCTTTCCGCTCGCCTTGAGAGGCGGATCCACAAGCGGATTATCCACATAACCACGAACCTCGCCCTTGGCATTCGCATCGACCACGATTTGGCCGATCGGCCCGTCGCCTTTCACCTGAATAATCAGATGTTCATCGCCTTTCAGCATAGCGCCCAGGAGAAGCCCGGCAGCAGCCGTTCTTCCTAAAGCTGCGGTAGCTGTGGGCGTCGTTTGGTGTCTGCGGCTAAGCTCTTCAGTAATGGCTGTCGTTTGTACTGCAAAAGCACGGACTCTTCCTTCGAGCGCCGTTCCTCGTATTAAATAATCACTCATGATGGTCCCTTTCTTGAACAGCACTAGGCATTTTTCTCATAAATCATTTGTAAACCTTGCAAGGTAAGCAATGGATTCACGATCTGAATCGTACGGGATTCGCTAGAAATCAGCTCCGCTAGTCCCCCTGTTGCAATCACGGTCGGATTAACATTGAACTCCTGCTTCACGCGCTCTACAATGCCGTCTACTTGACCGACATATCCGAAAATAATACCGGCTTGCATCGCAGCCACCGTATTGCGGCCAACGACGCTTTTCGGCTTGACAAGCTCAATTCTCGGCAGCTTAGCTGCCTTTTGATACAAGGCTTCGGTCGATATCCCGATTCCCGGCGCGATCGCGCAGCCTACGAGCTGCTGCGAAGGATCAATGTAGTCGTAGGTAGTCGCCGTACCGAAATCGACGATGATACAAGGAGCACCATACAGCTCAAGCGCAGCAACTGCATTGACGATCCGATCCGCGCCTACTTCCTTCGGATTGTCTACACGTACATTGAGCCCCGTCTTGATACCCGGACCAACAACGAATGGCGTTCTTTTTATATAGTGTAAGCAAAGGTTTTCCATTACATTCATAAGTGGCGGAACAACGGATGAGATAATTACGCCTTCCACATGTGAGAAGGTGATTCCAGAATGCTGAAACAAACTGTGCAGCAGCATCCCGTATTCATCTACCGTTGCTGAACGATTCGTGCTGATCCGCCAGTGATGAAGCAAGGTACGGTCCCGGTACAAACCGAGCACGATGTTGGTATTGCCCACGTCGACGACAAGTATCACAGCGCAGTCTCCTTCCGCTCATTCAAGTCGAGACTGATATCCAGCGCGGCCACCGAGTAAGTCAACCTTCCTACTGAGATCACGTCAACACCCGATTCAGCCATCTTTTTGATGGTCTGCAGCGTAACGGAGCCGGAGCCTTCTACTACAATATGCGGTGCTTTGTTTTTAATTATTGAAACTGCTTCTTTCATCTTCTCAGGCACCATATTATCGAGCATAATAATGTCCGCGCCTGCTGTTAACGCTTCTTGGAGCTGATCGAAGTTCTCGACTTCCACTTCAATCTTCATCGTATGCGGGATCTGCTTACGTGCTGCTTGGACGGCTTGCGTAATGCCTCCGGAGCCCTTGATATGGTTATCCTTAATCATGACCGCATCGTATAGACCAAATCTATGATTGTGTCCACCGCCTACACGCACTGCATATTTCTCCAGCAATCTGTGACCAGGGGTCGTTTTTCTCGTATCGACAAGCCGGGTTGGCAATCCTTCAAGCGCTTCGACAAATTCATGTGTCTTGGTCGCAATGCCGGATAATCGCTGCATGAGGTTTAGGCTTAATCTTTCACCCAACAAAATGCTTCGCGTGTTTCCTTCAACCACAGCTAGTACAGTCCCTTTCTTAACAGACGATCCTTCCACGGCTTTCGGTTCAAATTGAAGAGCCGGGTCTACGACGCTAAAAACTTCTTTGGCAATGGGCAAACCGCAGAGTATCCCGTCTTCTTTGACGTGGATAATCCCTTTGGACTCATGCTCCAAAGGGATTGTTGTTAGGGTCGTCACATCGCCTGTACCGATATCTTCTTCTAACCATTGCCGTATGTTTTTACGAATAAGCTCCATGTTCAAATCCAGCATGTCAAATCCACTCCTCAACCCTATCTTCCCCGCGCTTGAAGACAATATGCTTCTTCCAGTGGGAGTCGTCTCGTTCCGGGAAATCTTCGCGGTAATGGCCGCCGCGGCTTTCTTCGCGCTGCAAAGCAGCTGTCGTTGTCAGCAGTGCGCAATTGAGCAAATTCGCAAACTCATAATCTTCGCGTTTTGTCATTTGCGTATCATAGATCGTCAACTGTCGCGCTAATTCATCGTAACCTTTTTGCAAGCCCTTGGCTGTGCGGTATATTCCTGCATAACGGAGCATCGTTTTTTGCAATTTCAGCTTCTTCTCGACAACAGCTTGCTTCGGACTCTCGGTTCTTGGCGACTCCGTCCGCAAAACGGGATTACCTTGCAATGGCGACAACTCTTGAATACGCTCAATAATGCGTCTGCCAAAAACGATAGCCTCGGAGAGCGAATTACTGGCCAAACGATTGGCTCCGTGAACGCCTGTCGAAGATACCTCGCCGCATGCAAATAGCCTACGCACGGCTGTTTCTCCGTGAAGGTCTGTTTTCACACCGCCCATCATGTAATGCGCGGCGGGCGCTACCGGAATCCAGTCCGTGGTCATATCCAAACCGTAATTTAAACAATATTCATAGATCGTTGGAAACCGATGTTTGATCAGTTCTTCCGTTTCGTGCGTAATGTCCAGATATACAAAAGTAGATTTATTGATCTCCATCTCGTCAACAATGGCACGAGCAACTACATCCCTAGGCGCTAGTTCCAATTGGGGATGGTACTTCTCCATAAAACGCTCACCTTTGATGTTGCGCAAATAGGCGCCCTCGCCGCGCACCGCTTCGGAAATGAGAAAGCGCGGAGCGCCCGGATAACACAGCGCCGTAGGGTGGAATTGGATGAATTCCACATCCTGAATGTGCGCGCCGGCGCGATAAGCAATAGCAATACCATCGCCCGTGGCGATGTCGGGGTTGGTCGTGTAGCGGAACAGCTGTCCCGCCCCGCCGGAGCAAAGAATCGTTGCGCTGCCGCGGACAAACACTCGCTGGCCGTCCGGCTTCTGTACAAGTGCGCCGTAACACTCGCCGTCCTGCGTAATGAGGTCGATCACGAAGTGATCGTCCCAAATCTCAATGTTCGGATCCAGCTTCGTACGCTTCGAAAGAGCTCGTACAATCTCAGCTCCTGTAGCGTCGCCGTGAGCATGCAAAATACGGCGCTGACTGTGAGCGCCTTCCTTCGTCAATGCAAACTCCCCATTTTCAAGGTCAAATTGGGTGCCCATGCGAATTAAATCCTGGACGCCGTTTGGTCCTTCATGGACCAGTACATCGACAGCTTCAGGTGAACAAAGTCCTGCCCCGGCAATTAGTGTATCCTCTTTATGGTATTCCGGCGAATCCTCGTCGGAGATCACGGCAGCAATCCCCCCTTGGGAGTACCGCGTATTGCTATCGAGGAGCGACTTTTTAGTAATCATCATCACTTTTTTGCTTTCACTTGCGCGAAGGGCGGTGAATAATCCAGCGATCCCTGCGCCAATAACGATCACATCTGTATGTACGTGAGGAATGGAATCTAAGTCTACATCTACAAGGTATCTAGGAAACATGCCGCTTCACCTGTTTCTAACAAAATTACCCCACAAAGGAGGAATGCCTCTGAAGCCTATTCCGGGTACTTTGCGGGGACCCCCAAACATTACCCCACAAAGTGAAGAATGCCTCCGATGACTAATCCGAATACTTTGCGGGGACCCCAAAACTTTAACAAGAGAGTAGCGCATGCTACTTAACTTGTAACATGCGCTCTAAGGACAATCTTGCTTTTTCAGCTACATCTTCAGGTACATAGATTTCTGGCTGCATCGTTTCCAAGGCTTTAACAATCTTCTTCAAATTGTTGACCTTCATATTCGGACAGACCAAGTATTTCGTAGCAAAATGGAACTGCTTGTTCGGGCTGTCTTTACGCAACTGATATCCGGTACCATCTTCTGTGCCGACAATGAACTCTTGGCAATCAGATTCGCGGCAGTATTTGATAATCGCCGTTGTACTGCCAACAAAATCTCCTAATTTCACAACCTCTGGGCGGCATTCCGGATGTACGACAAATTGTGCATTCGGGTACTGTGCACGCATTTCTTCCACATCTTTAACTGTCAGCATATCATGCGTGTTACAATAACCTTCCCAGATGATGATCTTTTTGTTTGTGAATTTTGATACATAGTCGCCCAAATTTTTATCCGGTACCCAGATAATTTCATCTGAATCGACGGATTCGATAACTTTAATCGCATTCGCAGACGTACAGCAAATATCCGTTTCGGACTTCACCTCAGCCGAAGTGTTAATATAAGCTACAACTTTGGCATTCGGATGTTGGCGCTTCAAGGCGCGAAGGCCCTCCACATTAACCATATCAGCCATCGGACAACCGGCACGCTCGTCTGGAATAATAACGGTCTTGTTTGGAGCCAGAATTTTGGCGCTTTCCCCCATAAAATGCACACCGCAGAATACAATCACGTCTGCGTCAGTTTCAGCCGCCTTCTGCGCAAGCAAGAAGGAATCCCCCCGGAAATCGGCAACCTCTTGAACTTCATCTCTTTGATAATAGTGAGCAAGAATAATGGCATTTCGTTCTTTCTTCAGCTTCAACAGCCGCTCTTTGAGCTCGCGGTTCTGCTCGGCTTTTCTTTCTAAAGCTAGAGCTTCCATGAAAGGTTCCTCCCCTATGTGGGACGTAAAATATACTCGCTGTCTATCTCATGATTAGTATGATCAAATGGCTCTAAAATTAGAGATTTACAACTAATTTACACATATCCGCATCCCCTGTCAATGCGCAAATCTACCGAAAAAACCAGAAAATCCGGGTACACCTGACGTGTACACCGGATTTACGACCTGCCCTTGCATGTTACTCTTCGGATTGATCCGGATTGTCGTTCGGATCCTTCTCTTTATCTTTATCAAACTCCAGCTTATTGCTTTCGTTTTCTTGGCTTTGCCCTTGAATGTTCACTTTGACTTCTTCGTCGTCAGCGCCTGCATCCAATCTGCCTTTTTCCAACAGCGCGATAATTTCGTCTTTGTCGAGTGTCTCTTTCTCGAGCAGCGTCTTCGCAATCAAATGAACCTTGTCGGCATGCTCCGTCAAAATCTCACGAGCGCGTTCATAACAGCCGCGGATCATGCTTTGCATTTCTTGGTCGATCTCATAGGCAATCGCATCACTATAGTTCTGCTCATGTCCGATATCACGGCCCAAGAACACTTGACCTTGGGTGTTCCCAAATTGCATCGGTCCAAGCTTATCGCTCATTCCGAATTCCATAATCATGCGGCGAATGATGCCAGTAGCTTTACGGAAGTCATCGTAAGCGCCCGTTCCGATTTCGCCGATGTACAGTTCCTCGGAAACACGACCGCCCAATAGTCCGGTAACTTTATCAAGCAGTTCTTTCTTCGTTTGAACGAGACGGTCTTCGCCCTCTTTGGGCAGCATCATCACATAACCGCCAGCGCGTCCGCGCGGAACGATTGTAACTTTGTGCACCATATCCGCATTCTCGGCATAGTAACCGATGATTGCGTGTCCGGATTCGTGGTAAGCGACAATGCGCTTCTCACGATCGCTAATAATGCGACTTTTCTTCTGCGTACCGACAATAACGCGGTCGAACGCTTCTTCGATCTCGGACATCGAAATATCTTTGCGGTTGCGGCGAGCCGCGATCAAAGCGGCTTCATTCAGCAGATTTTCGAGGTCTGCGCCTGTAAATCCAGTTGTATAGCGGGATAATGCTTCCAGCTTCACATCTTTCGCCAAAGGCTTGTTGCGTGCATGTACTTTCAGTACTGCCTCGCGGCCTTTCACATCCGGACGGTCAACTGTTATCTGACGGTCAAAACGTCCCGGACGCAGCAAGGCAGGGTCCAAAATATCCGGGCGGTTCGTTGCTGCGACAATGATAATTCCTTCGTTCGCGCCAAAGCCGTCCATTTCTACGAGCAATTGGTTGAGCGTTTGTTCACGCTCGTCATGTCCGCCGCCTAAACCGGCGCCGCGTTGACGACCCACTGCATCGATCTCATCGATAAAAATAATACAAGGCGAGTTCTTCTTCGCATTCTCGAACAGGTCGCGCACACGGGATGCACCGACACCGACGAACATTTCAACGAAATCAGAACCGGAAATGCTGAAGAACGGCACGCCAGCTTCGCCGGCGACAGCTCTTGCGAGCAGCGTTTTACCGGTACCCGGAGGCCCGTTAAGCAGAACCCCCTTCGGAATTCTAGCGCCTACGGCTGCAAACTTGCGCGGGTCCTTGAGGAATTCAACGACTTCAACCAGTTCCTGCTTCTCTTCGTCAGCCCCAGCTACGTCCTCGAAGGTTACGCGTTTTTTCTCTTCATTATATAAGCGAGCACGGCTCTTGCCAAAATTCATGACTTTGCCGCCGCCACCTTGCGCCTGATTCAACAAAAAGAAGAACAGGATGAAGATGATGACAAAAGGAATAATGGAAGTGAGGAAGCTAATCCACACGCTATCCCTTTGCATAGTCTCATAAACTTCAGTAGGCACCCCATTTGCCTCAATTAATTGAACCACAAGCGGTTCATAAGGGGCATGGGTTTCGAAGCTTTTCTTATCAGCACCACTAGGCGGGTTAATGTATTTACCTTTAATCAAATACGTATATCCATCAAATTGCAGGTTAACGGATTCCACGTTTTTGTTAATCACCGCTTGGCGGAACTTATCGTAAGTAATTTGCTCCTTTTGGTCGTTTTGGGTACTTATAAAATGAACGATACCCACCGTAACCAAAAATATAAGCAAATAAAAACCAGTATTCCGGATAATCCGATTCATCCCCAACCTCCTCTCGAACGGCACACTTTTATTATTTTACCACATCCCGGTAAAGCACTACAACAAAGCAGTGCGGACAAGCCTAGGGGATATGACTTAGCTGGTATAG
Organism: Paenibacillus sp. GCM10027628; assembly: GCF_042676385.1. NCBI lineage: Bacteria > Bacillati > Bacillota > Bacilli > Caryophanales > Paenibacillaceae > Paenibacillus > Paenibacillus sp. GCM10027628. The sequence continues at coordinate 25,244 of NZ_JBHTHA010000083.1, read as the reverse complement.
ATCTCTGGCTTCAATATGCCGATAAATGGTAGGTTCCGATATTTTTCCGCATAATCCAAACCATAACCGACAACGAATTCATCCGGAAGCTCGTAACCGGAATAGTCAGGCTCCAGCTCCACTGTTCTTCGAGCCGGCTTATTAAACAAAGCAACGACTGAAATCGATTTGGCATTGCGTCTTTCTAATACATCTATCAGATAACTCAGCGTTAAACCGCTATCGATAATATCCTCCACAATAAGGATATGACGGCCTTCCACCGGAACGTCCAGATCTTTGATAATCTTCACGACACCTGAGGACTTCGTGGATTGACCATAGCTGGATACCGCCATGAAATCGAGTTCCAAAGGCACTCTAATCTGCTTCACCAAGTCGGCCATAAAAATGAATGCTCCTTTGAGCACACAGATCACGAGTGGGTTTTTCCCTTCATAATCGCTGGAAAGCTGCTCCCCTAATTCCTTGATTTTGTTCTGAATTTGCTCTTCGCTGTAAAGTACTTCTTGAATGTCGCTGTACAAGGATGAACCCCCTAGATTATATTATGAAACCTTATAAATTTACATTCTATAGGTCGTTTAAAATCGCATCTATACGAACGAAATTTACACTGCTAGTTCAGCACCAGCTTCATATGAAGCACTCGTTCTGCTGCCGGCCCTACTAAAGCATGTCTAGACCTGCGAAAGCCGGCAATCCAGAGAATATGATCGGACGCATCGACTATCATAGGAATAACTTCACGCTGACTTATGGGCATCTTGGCATCAATGAACATATCTTTTACTTTTTTGGACCCGTTTAAACCATGAGGTTCCAATCGATCTCCCGCTTTGCGACTTCTTACAAATAGCGGCAATTGAAGCTGGTCCAGATCGAAATAGGCATCCACCGCTGTGGAAGAATGGGTGGACTTTTGATCAGGCGCCGGTTGGATTACCGAGTATTCAAAATGGGCTCCTGCTTCCGGTACGTTCAAATTGTTAGCATTCAACTCGACCTGATGCTGATAAGGCCTGAAAGTCGGAGCGAACAACTGAAATCGAACGGCTTCATATTCTCTCACCATATAAAGCTGTTCATCCACCTCAAGAACTTGATTGGAAACCTGAGCCTGCAAGATTAACTCGCGAATCGACTCGACCTTAGCGAAATCCAGCCTATCCATTCCCAAACAAAGACAGTTTAATATTAGTTTAATCAAACGCCTTTGTAAAGCAACGTGCAGTTCGGTGAAATCCGCCCTCTTCAACCGGCAAATATCCTGCTGCTGAGTGACGATTTGGCGGTAATGCCTCATGGCTTCCTTTTCCAAATAGTCATCCTCTGCCCGCATCAACTCGGTCAATCGGTTCAGCGACTCCGGGAGCTGCTCGTTATACTGCTTCAGCATCGGCAGCACATCCAATCGAACCTGATTGCGAAAGTACTTCCGCAGCTCGTTGCTGCTGTCTTGGCAATAGGCGATTGCGTGCCGGGCACAATACTGCACAAGTTCTGATTTGTATATACGTAGGAAAGGACGAATCAGTTCCACTTTTTTTTCGCGCCTTCTTTCCGGCATGCCAACCAGTCCCGAAGGACCCGTTCCGCGAAGAAGTCGCATTAACACCGTTTCCGCTTGATCGTCGGCATGATGCGCAAAAGCAATGCGCTGAGCACCGTACCGATTCGCCACCTCATGTAAAAAAGCATAGCGCTTCTCGCGGGCCGCCGCTTGCCCGTTAAGCGAAGTTTCTTCTATATAGGCGGGCACATCGATATCGCCAATTTCACACGGCAAATCCAGGCGAGCCGCAAGATCCGCTACGAAAGCAGCTTCAGCATCCGATTCCTCTCCGCGAAATTGATGATTTACGTGTGCCACAATCAGCTTCCAGCGATAACGCTCTGAAAGCGCAAAAAGGACATGGAGCAGCGCAACAGAATCAGGACCTCCTGACACTGCAACGACTACTCCATCTCCTGGATCGATGAGCTGATCTTGGTTGATTCTTTGTTCCACCTTGGCAACAAGGTTATCTTCCATCTGCCAATTCCTTTCTCTTGCCCCAACCTTTTTATTTCCAGTATATATAGACTGTTGCTCCGAAAATAAACAATGAAGCGGCGAAGCATATTTTGAGCCATGGCAGCTGATACGATGCCGGGGCCAGCCTTTTACCTGCGACGAGGCTCCTCCAATAGGGATAGGCTTCTCGGGAGGCTTTCAGCTGCCCGTTTAATGCTTGATGAAGAAATGGCTCAATGCGGGCCGTCGCCGGATTCTCCTTAATAATGGCGTACAGTTGTTCAATTTCCCGGTTTTGCGGCAACGACTGTGAGAAAGCGGCGAACCGGTCTTTTTGATCCAACGCTTTTAACAATAAAATGGCAAATGAAAACAAATCATAGCTTTCTTCCGCAACCCGCTCCCCCGCATTCCAAAAGCCCCGATCGTAAACCTCGGTCAATTGCTTGATGGCTCTGCCTTTGGGCGTTACACCGCCAAAATCTATCAAGTCCACATCACCGTAATTGGAAACAATCATATTCTCTATCTTCAAATCGCCGAAAACGTAGCCGCTTTTATGCAGCTCGGTCAGCTTCTTGAGCAGGTTAGAGCCAATGACATAGATCCAATCCTTGCCCCGCTTATGTAAAAATTCAGAAATAGTCATTCCTTCAATGTATCGCATAACAAAAAAAGGAATTTCTTTGCCCTGTACAACCATATCGTCCACGTCAATCAAGAAGCCCTTAAACGACGTAGCTGTGAGCGATAGCGCGTGCAGCGAATTAATTTCGGATTGATGATCTACGGTTTCATGCCCTGCCTTGAGCGCAAATCTGACAGCTCCTCTACGTACAAGTGCGACAACTCCGTTAGAACCAGCACCTAATAAACGTTCGACCACATAAACGCGACCGTTCCATTTTCCTTGGATTTCTGATCCCGGACGAAATGCGTCCTCATACCACGTAGTCACTCAGCATCCCATCCTCGGCCGGTTCTGAGAAAGGCTTATCCGCCACAAACTGCAGCGTCTGCAGCAAGGCTGGACCTGTCGGTGTTGTACCCTTCATGTTTATTTTATAGAACATCTTGTCCAGATTTGCAAGCTCATTCGTCCAATTGAGATCCATCTCCAGCTCAGAGTCGCGATTCTTAGTCGATGGAAAATGGAAAACGGCCAGTTCGCTCTTGCCCGAGCGGGCCCGGAGACTGAGCAGCAAATCATGAATAGCCTCTCGTACTGCCGCCAGTTTAGGTTTCATGCTTGCGCTTGCATCTATCAATAATGCGACCCTCAAAGAAGAAGTTTCGCTCAAATCATCAATCACTTGAACGACCTCAGCACGTTGCCCGGGCGGCAGTTGTTCAAGTTGCGCATGCCCCAGTATGCTTTGCAATTCTTTGCCGACTGCATGTTGAATGGTAGTGGTTACGGTTTTGCGCGTCATCATCTGAACGGTCTGCGATAGCTGACCAGAATTTACGACCCGGCTCATACCGCCTCCGGCAGCGGCAATCTCTCTAATTTCTTCAGACCCTAGCATTCCTAATTCACCTTGATCAATAACACCAATGACGTTCACAGTGATACCTTCTGCATGCGCTTGAGCCGCTGCAATCACCGGACTTACACCTACATTTGAACACCCATCTGTAATCAGCAAAATTTGTTTCATCATGAAATTAGCCTCCCTGAAACCCGACAAGTTTAACTTTCTAGCAGCTACCTTCCTAGTATTCCCATTTGGAAGAGCGTCTAATCATAGGTTGGGTGGCGGCGAAACGCGACCGCAATTACTGCAGACAAAGCTTGGACTATGCTAGAGATAGATGTTCAGGTGAAAGCGATCCGCTAATATGAATCACTTACACAAAAAAGCTGTAACAGCACCCTGCTGTTACAGCTTTTTCTCTAAGCTAACTGACCGTCTTCGGACGCTCCATGCGGGTAATGCCAGGCCAGCGGAACGTAGCCCATTCCGGATGATGCTTCTCCACGCGTGCCACGACAACGGTCATGTCGTCTTGGACTTCGCCGTGGTGGTAGCGGAAAATCCGCTCCAACAAGCAGTCTGCGAAGTCCTGCGGCTGTGTCGTATCGATCTCGTGGATCATCCGCTTCATCCACATCTCCTTATTAACCGCAGGGCCCGGCGCATCGTAGATGCCATCCGTCATCATAATAAGGATATCCCCGGACTGAAGCGGAATCGAAACGAGATCGACGTCAATATCTTGCAAGATGCCCACCGGCAAGTTGTTGGCTGAGATCGAGATCACCTCGCTGCCTCGTTTGATAAAGCTCGGCGTCGAACCGATTTTCATAAACGTCGTGTTCGCGCTGTACATGTCGATCAAAGCCATATCGACAGTTGCATACATCTCGTCGGAAGAGCGCAGATTCAGCACGGAATTGAGCGACTTGATCGCGAGCTTCTCGTCCATGCCCGACTGCAGCAGCTGCTGCAAAATGTTAAGCGCCGTCGAGCTCTCCGCCCGCGCGCGCTCGCCGTTGCCCATGCCGTCGCTAAGCGCAACGGCAAACTTGCCATTGCCCAGCTCGACCGTGGAGAAGCTGTCGCCCGACAGGAAGTCGCCTCCCTTAGCAGCTCCGGCGACGCCGGTCTCCACCTCGTATTCCTTGGCGGAGCCGAAAACGACCGTGCTGTAGCCCTCGCCGCGCTCGTGCATCTCCTCCCGCTTCACGGCGACGTTCTCGCCGAGAATTTCGCTGAGGAGCGGCGCAATGATTTTACGGCATTCATCAAATCCCTTCGTATACTGATGAATGATTTCGATCTCGACATTGCCTTCGTCCAAGGAAATAATGTCGATGGTATGAATAGACAAGCCCAGCTCCTCCAGTGCGCTGCGGATTTGTTCCTCCTGGAAGTACAGCTCCTGCCCTTCGCGTTTGATCTCCTTGGCCAGATCCTCCATGACCTGCGATACGCCTGAAAGTTGATCCGCTACCAACTGGCGGCTGTCCAGAATTTGTTTTTTCCAATGCATATCATTCTTATAGAGACCGTATTGATGTTTCATGACCTCCAGCACTTGATCCGTACGGGCACACACCTTTTTCCATTCTTGCGGAATCTCTTTCTTCGTCATATCCTCCTTCGATTCGATACTCGTCATCATATCCGTCATAAACGTATACGTCTGGTAAAACTTCTGATCCCAGCACTGGTTTTTCTTCCAGCACGTATCACAGGTTTTATGTGCCACGGCATTCATAAAATGCCCCACATCCTCCTCCCTGCGGCTTTCCATATTCTCCGTCGTTAATTGTTTGAAGCTGCGGGCCAACTGACGAAACACCTCAGAGAATTGTTCAACGCGCCCAGCCGTCACATCTCTTACACGCTTGGCGTAATCTTGTTGAGACTTCAGATTTTCCTGTGTGCCCGGCACATATTTAGCCAAGGTTTGAACCAGGCTTCGCGGCGTCAACAAGAAGAGCGTCACGGCTGCAAGCGATTCCCATGTAGAATTGATCACATCCACGCTGTTTCCCATGTAGAAGGAGAGAATCGAGGAGCCAAGCAGCATGCCAAATGCGACAGCGAGTCGGTTGCCTTCCTTCAAAAGCCCTGCCAGCATGCCTGAAAACGCCAACAAACTCATCTGATATACGGCATTGCTGTTCGCCAGACTCAAGATGAGTCCTGTAATCACCCCGACCGAAGCACCGAATGGGGCGCCGCCGACCAGAGCGAAGAGCAGAATCAAGTAACGGGACAGGACATGTTCCACGGTAACCGGGCCAACGAACCAACTCACTGTCCCAGTCATCACGGAAGCCAGCAGAATGATCAGACAGATGATTTCTTCATGTTTCAAATGATAATTTTTGCGGTTTAGCGTAAAGACAGGTACCGCTTGAATGAAAATCAACGTAAGCACGAGAGAAAGGAGTGATTCTACAGCAATCATCATCACCGAATACCAGCTAAGGTTAGAAACAACGAGCGCCGAGAACAATTGCACCAGGAACGTGGCGCTGAACACCTGAAGAGGAGCCAACGATACATCTGTCCGTTCAAACTTCTCACAAGCTTTTTGTATTAGCAAAAAGACGATCATCTCTGTCACAATGTAGCCTGTATGTGCATGCAACGATAACAAACTGCCCGCAAATACAGCAACGCCGACCCAATGCAGCAGATCTCTTCTTGTAAAATAAATAACGGCGAAAAACGCAAGCGCGAAGGGAGACAGCTGCTCGAGAATCATAGCTCGTCCAAGCAAAAAGCCCATCAAGATAAGCAGCAACGCCCATTTCTTGGCGACAAATGCTTGTACGAATCGATTTTCCACTGCTGCGCTATGCGCGCCCGTCTTCGCTTTTTGCCAAAATCCCGCCCATTGCCCGCCGATCGCCGTGACTACGCTTCTTCTTTGCATCTTCTCCAACACCTTCCATTCGTCCATATTGTTTCTCTAGTATAGAGACAATCTAGCAGAAAGTTTGTCAGAATCAGTTGGTAGATTCAAAGAAATTTCCGACAAGAAATAGTGGCCTTGTCATCAAGCCTGAACCCTTGCCTAGTCTTGTCTCGCAGAGATCGGAGGCTCCTGAAAAGTCTGATTGACCCGAACTTTCGCCCCTCGTATGAGGGAGATACCCGTAAATTGATGTCGATTGATACGGACTGTACCACCACGGTGGTTTGCAAATACAAAAAAACCACACACGCCTAAGCGAATGTGGTTCATACTTTATATTAATCTCTTCTTCCGCCTCGGCCACCGCGTTTGGACTCGGTGTTCTTCTTGAGAGACGAAATCCGCTCTTCACTGTCTTTTAAAAAACGGGACATTTTATCTTCGAACGAAAATGGTCTAGCTCCGCCTTGCTGCTTGTTAAAGCCGCCGCGTCCACCGCCACCGCCGCCACGGTTGAATCCACCGCCGCCTGGTCGGCCGCCGCCAGAACCACCGCTTGGAGGACCACTGCGTTCTCCGCCACCTGGTCGACCTTGGAAACCTGGACGATCTCCGCTTGGACGCCCTTGATAGCTGCCACCTTGTCGTTCAGGACGAGCTGGTCTTTCCTCAACTGGCTTATCAATCGTCTGCTTGATTGACAGTCCGATCTTGCCATCCTTGTCCACGTTAATCACTTTGACCGTTACTTTGTCATCCAGCTTTAAATGGTCATTAACGTCTTTCACATAATTGTCCGCGATCTCTGAGATGTGAACAAGACCGGTAACTCCTTCAGCAAGCTCGACGAATGCTCCAAAGTGAGTAATCCCCGTCACTCTTCCCTCTAACTTGGTGCCCACTTCAATTGCCATAAAGTAAAATGTTCCTCCCTTAAAATGTTGAAAACACTGGCTACGCCGATTATAACCGATGCAGAAAGCACGGTCAACAAGGCAATTGCCCGCTTCTACAACCTAACTATTATTGCGACTTCGAGACATTTAGCGGCGTCTCTCCGTTCTTCGTATAATGGAAATCCCTGCGAATGATTTGCCCCAAATATTCATCGTCATGAAGCCGTGACAATTCTTTCTTCGTTTGATCATTCAGTTTGCCTGCATCCGCAAGCTGCTGTTCCAAGTTGGCCACGACGGTACTCTTTTCATGCAGCTTGGCAAATTGACCCCAGATGTTAACCCCTGCCCAGCTCATAAAACACAATACAAAGATCATCAAAAAACGAAGTCTTCGCTTGGAACCTTTGCTACTGCTTTTAGAAGGATTGTTTGCTTGAGCTTGCATGAATAAGTATGCCCTCCTACTTTAAGAATAGCCTGCGATAGATCGCGACGATCTTCCCGGTCAACTTCTTGAACCAAGCAGGCATCACGAAATATTTATGCAAAGGCCGAGTCATCCAGAAGAGTAATCTCCACACAGGATACAGCAATTGTAGCACAATTTTATACAGGAATATAGCTACAGCTACCAAAAAACCTAAAATTATCACCGTTAGACGATATAAGCCAATAATCGGTTTAATGATGAAAAGTTCGACAACCCTGCGGAAGAAGCGGTATAACGCAATGACAATCGAGATCACCAGCAGCGTCAACCGGATCACCCAAATGCTGAGCAACGCAAAATAAAAACAGATGCCAATCCCAATTCCTAAAAAAACAAACACGCGAAGCTGCCCTTCATTGCTGTAAATTAGCAGTCGAAACACAAGGATTGTCGCCACAATCCAATACACCATATCGATGAGGGGAATCGTCCAACGAGGCAGTCTCATCTTGCCCGAAAGCACGCGAAATATATCGAACATCGAGCCTAGCGCGATTCCGCTCAGGATCATCATGAAAATCGTTTGAAATTGGACATTTAGAGTCACTTGAATAGCTTACCTAAGAATCCCTTGGATTTCTCCTGGGAGTTCCCGTCCACGTAAGATAGTTCATTAACCAATCCTTCAATGGCGACTAATCCTTGTTCCAAGCTCAAATTCTTGATGTGCAAATTCTGCCCTCTGATCATCAAGTAGCCCATTTCAGTCTCCAGGAGGAACTCTTCACTGTCAAAGCTCTCTACGTTCAAAACTCCGGAGATCTCCAAGAGCTTCCGATTCAACATTTTGATTTCCTGCCGCTTGTTACTGTTTTTTACGGGATCAACCATGGCCTGTACCCCTCCTTCATCTATCACTACGATATGGAGGGATGTCCACTTTTAGAACCGTAACAGTCCCCCAAAAGTGGCGATAAACAAAATAATATAAAAATAGCCCGAGAACCCTTTTTCAAGGGATCCCGAGCTATTGGATTAACCTGTGTGTTATTCCGGTTGAAAAGCCTCTTCCTTCAGCAAAGTGTACATTTGCGCAGCGTCTTCCTTACGGGTTGACTCGGCGAGTGCCTCTACGCGAACGGTCACTTTTTTCTGGCCAAATTGAATGGCGAGTTCGTCTCCAACCTTCACGGTTGTACTGGCTTTTGCATCTCTGCCGTTGATCCAGACGCGTCCTTGGTCGGATACATCTTTGGCTACGGTGCGGCGCTTGATCAGGCGAGATACTTTAAGAAACTTATCGAGGCGCATTATTTTACAGCGTCTTTAAGTTTGTTACCAGCTTTGAAAGCAGGAACCTTGGATTCTGCAATCACGATCGGGCTTCCTGTTTGCGGGTTGCGGCCTGTACGACCGGAACGTTTGCGAGTTTCGAATGTACCAAAACCGATCAATTGTACTTTATCTCCGGATGAAAGCGCATCAGTAACTTCACCAAGGAATCCGTTAAGTACAGCTTCTACGTCTTTCTTAGTAAGTCCGCTTTTCTCTGCGATGTTGTTGATCAAATCTGTTTTGTTCATGGGTTTTCTTTACCTCCTAAAAATGTTTGAAGATCGAGTTTTCTATACGACATAGGGATCTTTGAACGTAGTTCAAAGTCTCTCCGCTTGCCATATTACCATATTCAACCTGACACCCAACTAAGTATTCTTCTTTTTTCGGCAAAATCCTGCTGTCAGCGCTCAAGTTTTGTAACTTTTTTTGCTTCCTGCCAGTAATTTTCCATCTCTGATAAATCAGTTTGCTCAAAAGAAAGTCCTCTTAAACGTAGCTGATCCTCAATATAGGAAAATCTTTGCACGAATTTACGGTTCGTCTGCGCGATCGCTTCTTCCGGGTCTACTTTCAAGAATCGGGCCAAATTCACGATGGAAAAAAGCAAATCGCCGAGCTCTTCCTGCTTTTCCTGCGCACCTTGGCTCTCCATCGCTTGGCGCAGCTCGCCGAGTTCTTCATCTACCTTATTCAGTACCTCACGCGCCTCTGACCAATCAAAGCCGACTGTAGCTGCTTTTTTCTGCAGCTTCCACGCTTTCATTAATCCTGGCAAATCACGAGGAACACCATCGAGCACAGACTGCTTCGTGACGTCGATGCCTTTTTTGCGCTTTTCTTCGGCTTTCATCGCATTCCAGTTCACAAGCGCCTCGTCTGCATCCTCGGCCTTATTCTCGCCAAAGACGTGCGGATGGCGGCGGATGAGCTTCTCGTTCAGCGTTGCAATCACATCGTACACCGTAAACGTACCGATCTCTTCCTCCATCTGCGCATGCAGCATCACTTGCAGCAGCAAATCGCCGAGTTCCTCGCACATATGATCAGGATCGTCTTCGTCGATCGTTTCGAGCACCTCGTAAGCTTCTTCGATCAAGTTCTTTCGGAGACTCGCATGCGTCTGTTCGCGATCCCAAGGGCAGCCTTCCGGGCTGCGAAGGATGCTGACGATTTCGTGCAATCGGCCGAAGGAACGGTAGTGGACTTGGTCTTGTTCGCTTTTTGGCACCCAGACGAGAGACAAATTGCCGTAGCCTTTGATGTGATCCAGCTCGTAGAGCGGTACTTCCACCATCTCTTCAGCACCTGCCACACCTAGAGAATGACCGACAACGACTCGATAGTCGTCCGGATAAGCTTCCATAAGGCTAATTTTCAGATCAGAAGCGGTATATGTATCATAAACTTGCCCGATGACCGTATGCAGCTGAGGATTGAGTGTGTAGCGGCTCAGGCTTGTCGCATCAAGCAGTTGAAATCCGTCGATTGGGTCAAAGCCGAAACGCAGAAACGCCTGATCGAGGAAGCTTTCGCCGCCGAGAAGGTTTAAGGCGATGCCTGCTTCCGGGCAGCGCTGTTTCAGCAGTTGGACGGTGTATTCCGCCACCATCGGATGGCCGGGAACCGCATAAATGATTTCCGTAGTAGAATGCTGCTGCGCCTGCCGGATCAGTTCATCAGCAATGGACTCGTACACTTGTTCGAAGCTTTGATGCGCTTCATAATTGGCGTCGAAAGTTGTATAAGGAATTTGATTGTCATCAAGCATACGTACCATCGGATGATCGTTGGTGCGTAAGTAAAGCCTTGCCTGCGACATGGAGGCAAGCTGCATTTTCTTCCAAACGCCAAGCGTTAGCTGATCTTCGTCGCCGGTTCCTAGACCGACGATCGTGATTGTTGAGCTTTGAGCGGACATATGAGTAGCACCTCCTGGGTGATCGTATTGTGAAAATGCTCGGCGACCTTTGGTCGCACCTCTAGACTGACTATTCAACTGCGAAAAGTGCAGGTAGATCCTCGAAATTCGGTTAAAATTGACAATTTACCTGCAAAAAGCGCAGGTAGATCAAAAAGTTAAGGCAAAAAAAGTGAATTTGGCTCGATTCAGCTGTAAGAAATGCAGGTTTTATGCCAAATCGGGCAGATTAGTGCGATTTAACTGCATGAATTGCAGGTTGTTAAATGGAACCTGGTTCATAGCGAGTAGTGTACGCAAAACCAATATACAGCTAGAGGTTGCGGAGTTACCTTTCGTTATGACAAACAGCCAACACAGCTGCCTCGGCAGCTAGCGCTTGTCCGCCTCGGCGCCAGCGCGCGGCTCCACTGGCGGCTGCAGTTTCGCGAGGACCGGCGCGAGCTTCCGGTCCAGCTCCGGCATCAGCCGCAGCTCCTCGCGGCTGACGCCGCCGCTGCGCAGCAGCGCAAACGCGTAGACGGCTGCGCCGCCGGCTACGCTCAAGAGAGCGATTGCGCTATAGCCCAATCGCTCGGGCACGTGCCAAGCCGCCATGGCCGGCTTGGCCAAGAGCTGCAGCGCTGCGAGGCAGACGCCCATCCCCACCACGCCCAGCGTGGGGCTTACGGCGTACGGCCGCAGCGCGAAGCGCGCCCCGGTGCAGCGGGCGAGCTGCACCAGGTTCAGCCCCGCCGCAGCGGCGTAGGCGATCACCGCGCTGAGCGCGGCGCCGTCGATGCCCCAGCGGGGCATGAGCCAGACGTTGCCGAGTGCTTTCAGCACGATGGCAACGAGCAGGGCGTTCGCCGGCGTGCGGATCGCGCCGGCGCCTTGCAGCACGCTGGCCGTGACAGCGTTCAGCGTGCTGAATAAGGCCGTGAAGGCAAGCACGGCCATCGTCCAGCTGGCTTCGCTGCTTTTGTACAGCATCACATTGATCGGCACAGCTGCAAAGGCAAGCCCAGATGAAGCCCCCAGCCCAATAAACCAAGAGAGCCGCACCGCCATCTCTGAACGGGATTGAATGAGCCCGGCTTGCCCTTGTACCTTAGCCTCTGCAATCGCCGGGACAAGGACCGCCGACATCGAAGACGCAATCATGACCACCAATTGAACAAGCGGTAGCCCCCGGTTGTAGAGTCCGAATTGCCGCATTGCCTCGGCCTCGCTTCCTTGCGAGATTTCGAGCAGTCGAGGCATGGTGAACGTGTCGACCAGCGTCAATAGCGGCACAACAATGGCGCCTAGACAGACAGGTATCGCGTATGCGGTAATTCGTACCGCCCACTACCAATAGGTGATTGGCGCTACGCCTGAACCCTTACCTTCACTATAATCCTTATCTTTATCCACTCGAGCAGCGCCGGTCCCTGCATCACTTACTCCCCTTTGCCGCCGCTTCCTCTGATCCTTTCGCCAATACACGAGCATCACAGCTAAACCCGCGCCAGCCCCAGTGACCGATCCGAACGTCGCACCAGCGGCGATCTACGATTCATCATAGTCGAGCGCAACCAAATACAGCAGCAAAGCGACCATCGTGATGACGCGGATCAGTTGTTCAATGACTTGTGAAACAGCAGTCGGCACCATGTTCTGATAACCCTGGAAATAACCTCGCAGAACCGCCAGAACAGGCGATAATAGCAACGCAAAGGAAACACTTCGAATGGCTCGCTCCGTTCTGCCGATCCCGATCCACTTCGCAATTTCTCCGGCCCCGAAATAAAGAAATAAGAAAAGTACGATACCTGTACCCATCAATATCGTTATGGAGACATAGACAATCCGCCTAGCGCCCCTATCATCGCCAAGAACATCTCGTTCGGCGATAAACTTGGATACGGCTACAGGGAATCCCGCTGTTGCCGCGAACAAAATGAGTATATATAGCGGATAAACCGCATTATACAGACCAAACGCCGTATCGCCCGCCACATTTTGCAGTGGAATTTTTTGCAGAGTACCCAGCAATTTAGAGAGAACAGCCGCTACGCCTAATATGGCAGCTCCTTTGAGCAACTTCGAATTCGACTTGCCTGTTTTCGTCTGGGGTTCTCGATTGCGGGCTTCCCCCATCAACCCACGCCTCCCCCTTATCAGTAATGCTTCTAGGAGTATTATATCTGAATCCGCCGGCGCCCACAAAATAATCTCCAAAGCACTTACACCCACACACCTCCTCCAGACACAAAAAAGCTTCGCTTACAGAGGATCGCCATCTCGGTAAGGAAGCTTGTGCGTTCAATCTTCTTTTGTCACTGTTCCATCTGCTTCGCCAGAAATCCGGCAGCCGTCTCCACCATTTTCATTTCCATTTGACCCATCTTCACATTCTCATCTTTGCTCACCAGGATGACTGACCCGATAGGATCGCCCCCCGCGACGATCGGCGCTGCGACATACGAAGAAAAAGTTTCGCTCGCGTCTTTAATGATTTCGTACTGTCCCGCTCCGCTTTCTAAAACGGCTTTACGGTTTTCCATACAGGCTTCCACGACAGACCCGATCGACTTTTCAAAATAATCCTTTTTCGAACCGCCTGCCATCGCAATAATGGTATCACGATCGGAAATCATGGCTACATGGTTCGTACTCTCAAAGAGCGATTCCGCATACTCTTTGGCAAAATCCCCAAGTTCACCGATGGGTGAATATTTCTTGAGAATGACTTCTCCATCGCGATCCACAAATATTTCGAGCGGATCACCTTCGCGGATGCGAAGTGTGCGTCGTATTTCCTTAGGAATCACGACTCTCCCTAAATCATCTATCCGACGGACAATTCCAGTTGCTTTCATACCTCTAGATGCCTCACTTTCCTCTGAAGAATTAGATACGACTGGAGCACGAAATCTTGGTTTCGGGATTTGGAGGAAACTCGAATTCTATCCATAGTATTCTTCACTTCCCATTCTTCTATGCAGACGCTTCACCGAGGAACTTTTCTTAAATGCTGTTCATTTTATGTAGCTGCTGCTGACGTTATCTTGTCCAAAAATAACAAATAAAAACAGGATGTCCCTGTTGGGACATCCTGGTAAGTTCTTACTTTGCTGCCGGGCTTGCAGCTGGGCTAGCTGCTGGACTTGCAGCAGGACTTGCCGCCGGGCTGGCTCCTGGAGCTGGGCTTGGTGAAGGTTTCGGCAAGTTGTTCGTTTCAATGAGGTTCGGATATTCTTTTTCAGCAAATTCCGAAAGCGACTTTTCTGCCAATTGAGACTTGATTTGCGTTTTAAGCGTATCATCGAGCGGCTTGGTGCTTCTGGATTCCACTTTCATCACATGATAACCGAATGAGGATTCAACCGGATCGCTGATGGTGTTCAAAGGCAGCGTGCTAGTCGCCTGCTTGAACTCAGGCACCCATTGGTTGATGTCCGCATCTTTGTAAGTACCGCCATTATCTTTGGAACCCGGATCATCGGAATACTCTTTAGCTAACGCCGCGAAATCGCCGCCTTTATCCAGCTTAGCTTTAACTTCTTTAGCTCTAGCCAAAGCTTCATCCTTGGTGCGAAGATCTTTTTGTGTCGCTGCATCCTTTAAAGAAATGAGAATGTGGCTGACCGTCGCGATATCGAATGCATGCGCAGCAGCTTGTTCATTGTAAGAATCTTGAACTTGCTTATCCGTGATCTTGCTTTCCATGCTGCCCATCGTATAGAAGCTCATTTTCATCAAAGACTCGATGTCTTTCAGCTCGATGTTGTTATCTTTGAGCTGCTTGTCCATTCCGCCTTCTTGTTTGCCGAAGTAGTCGGTGATGGCTTTCATTTGATCCGTCACTTGTTTATCCGCATCGGCTTTCACTTTATCGTCTGCTTTTGCCGACAGCACTCGGAACGTAACCAATTGTTTCAACATGTCTTGTTGAAAAGAAGGATCCGTCATAAACTGCGCGAGTTGTGGCGAAAACATTTTGTTCACGTTGGTGAATGCGTCAAACTCGGCACGCGTAATTTTCCCGCCGTCTTTGTAAGTGGCGATGATATCCGTCGGCTTGCCGGTCGTTGCCGCGGTAGCGGAAGGCGAAGCGCTTGCTGCGCCTCCCTGATTCTTTTTACCGCACGCGCTTAATACGGAAAAGGCAAGAAGCAGCGCCACCATCGATAAAATCCATTTTTTTGAGTAAATCGGTCGTTTGTTAGTATGTTTTGGCGACATCTTGTAATTCTCCCTTCGTTTTCAGAACCTCCTTGTATTGCCCCAGGAATTTCTCCACCAATTCGATGGCATCTTCCGGTTTAAGCCCCTTGCAGCGGACAAGGATGTTGATTTGCGGCCCCGCTACAAGCTTGATACGGCCTTCAAAGCGGTTTGACAGAGAGAACAGCTTCTGCCCGTCAAGTTTGTCGTTCTGATCGGCATGCACCTTGATCTGGTAATCATCCCCTTTTTGGCTGATCGTTTCAATGCGGTACTCCGAACCGTATGCTTTCAAACGAGCCACTGCCAGTAGGTTGAATACAGCTTGCGGCAAATCCCCGAACCGATCGACGAGCTCATCATGCAGATCTGCAGCTTCCTCCAACGTGCGAATGGCAGCCACTTTTTTGTAAATTTCGATTTTTTGCATGCTGTCGTAGATGTAGTCAGATGGCAGGTACGCATCCAATTGAATATCGATGGCGGTGTTCCATTCCGGTTCCGGCACGGCAGCTTCGCCTTCCATCTCCTGCTTGAGCTTAGCGATTTCTTCCGCAAGCATTTGCGAATATAAATCAAACCCTACAGAAGCTATGAAGCCGTGTTGTTCGGCACCCAACAAATTGCCTGCGCCCCGAATGGACAAATCCCTCATGGCAATTTTAAAGCCTGAACCTAGTTCTGTAAACTCTTTAATCGCTTGCAGTCGTTTCTCCGCTACTTCGGTCAGCACTTTATCGCGCTGATAAGTAAAGTAAGCATAGGCTATCCGGTTGGAGCGCCCGACGCGTCCGCGAAGCTGATACAGTTGGGAAAGCCCCATTTTATCCGCGTCATGAACGATTAGCGTATTCACATTCGGGATATCGACGCCGGTCTCGATAATGCTTGTGCTGACGAGAACATCGTACTCGCCATCGAGGAAATCGAGAATGGTTTTCTCTAATTCTTGCTCGCCCATCTGCCCATGCGCTACGGTAACCCGGGCGTCCGGGATCATCATGGCTATTTGATCGGCCATCTGAGTAATGCCTTGAACCCGATTGTATAAGTAATACACCTGGCCTTCACGCGCCAGTTCCCGCTCAATGGCCTCTCGTACGAGAGATGGGCCATATTCCACGACATAGGTTTGTACAGGGAACCGATTCTCCGGCGGCGTCTCAATAACGGACAGGTCTCGTACCCCAAGCATAGACATGTGCAGCGTCCTTGGAATCGGCGTCGCAGTTAACGTCAATACGTCCACATTTGTTTTGAGCCGCTTTATCTTCTCTTTGTGGGACACGCCGAAACGCTGCTCCTCATCGACGATAAGCAAGCCCAGATCCTTGAACTGAACGTCTTGCGAAAGCAATCGATGCGTACCGATGACGACATCGACCGTACCTTTTTTGACGCCTTTCATTACTTCGGTCTGTTCCTTCTTCGAGCGGAAGCGGCTAAGCACTTGCACGTTGAATGGATAACCGGAGAAACGTTCACGGAATGTTTCGTAATGCTGCTGGGCCAAAATCGTTGTGGGCACCAGCACCGCTACTTGCTTGCCGTCGATAGCTGCCTTGAAGGCGGCCCGAACCGCCACTTCCGTTTTTCCATAGCCCACGTCGCCGCAAAGCAAGCGGTCCATCGGACGCGATTTCTCCATGTCCTGCTTAATTTCTTCAATCGCGCGAAGCTGATCACGCGTTTCGTCGTAAGGGAACATCGCTTCAAACTCATTTTGATAAGAACTGTCCTTACTAAATCCATAGCCTGTAGTAGCCTGACGTTCGGCATAGAGTTTGATCAGTTCGTCGGCAATGTCTTTGACCGATGCCCGAGCCTTGCTCTTCGCTCTTGCCCAATCGGCACCGCCGAGTTTATATACTTTAGGCTCCTTTTCTTCCGCACCCACGTACTTTTGGATCAGATCGATCTGGTCAATCGGTACCGACAGTTTATCGCCGCCCGCATACATGATGTGAAGGTAATCCTTGTGGATCCCGCCAACTTCCAGCGTACCGATCCCGACATATTTCCCGATGCCATGATTCACATGAACGACGTAATCGCCGACCTTAAGCTCTTGGTAGCTCTTGATGCGCTCTGCGTTCTCCAGCTTCTTCTCAACCTTACGGGCCTTACGCTGCTTCTGGGTGAAGATCTCTCCTTCGGTGATGACGACCAGATGAATCGAAGGCATCTCAAAGCCTGTCTGCAGATTACCGTCCACAATCTCAGGCTCTTCAATCTGATAGTCGTGCAGCACCCGCTTCACGCGATCGGACCGTTCTTCCCCATTGGCCAGCAAAATGACTTTGCTGCCGTTCTTCTTCCAGCGCTCCATCTCCGCTTTCAGGAGATTCATTTGTCCATGGAAATTTTGCATGACACGGCAGACGAAATTTACGATATTTTGCGGTTGAATCCCCGGCACTTGACGCAAGAACAGGGACAAATACAGCGTCGGAAACGGCCTGCGATGCAGCAAGGATTCATAGGATTTGGACAGCACAAAAGCCGGCAAGCTCTTTCCCTCTTGAAGTGCATGCATCATCCATTCCGCTTCGTCGCGCTCCAGCTGCTTCGCCGTCTCCAGCAAACGCGCCGGCTCGTCGATAATCAGCACCGCATCCTTGGGCATGAAGTCCATGAGGGTCTGTCTTTCCGTATATAAGAGCGAAATATATTTATAAATACCCGGAAACATCTGCCCTTCGCGGAGCAGTTCGATATCATGACCGATGCCTTCCAGCAGCTTATCCTTGGCCGCTCGGTCCGTCATCTTCTCCAATTGCCCTTGAAGAAGCTCATAAGCGTGCTGGGCGGCAGCTTGTAATCGCTTTCGATCTGCTTGAATTTCCCGGCATGGCGGAATCGTAATTCTCTGTAATTTATCAATTGACCTTTGGTCACTCACATCAAAGGTTCGAATAGAATCCACTTCTACGTCAAAAAATTCAATCCGGATCGCATTGGCGCTCGTCAGCGGAAATATATCCAAAATACCGCCCCGTACGCTCATCTCGCCTTTGGACTCGACCCGTTCCACGCGCTCGTACCCTAAATTCGTCAAACTGAGCAGCAGTTCGTCCAGCTGGACCGTGTCTCCCACTTGAACCGTAATCCGTGATTCCTCGAATACCTGCTTGACGGGCAACAGTCTGCGTACGCCGGCGTAGGGAGCAATCACTACTCCGCGATAGCCGCCTGCCAGCTTGGTCAGCACATCAATGCGCTGCGCTAGCATCTCGGGACTGGCCGCAGCCTCTTCAGTAGCCAGAAGCTCTTGGGATGGATACAACAGCACTTCATCTTCAGATAAACACTCTAGTAGATCCTCTGAGATTTTCTGGGCTGCGAACATATTGTGGGTCACAATGAATAGCGGTCGCGAGATCTCTCGCGCAAGAGTCGCAATCATCACTTGTCGAGAGGAGCCGGTCAGTCCGGCAACGAGCTGCTCTTTCATCTCGGATCGAATACCTGTGACGATCGTTTGAAAGTCGGTATCCGCAGAAAAAGCTTGAATTAAAGCTTGCAAACAAGTACACTCCTCTCACAAAAAGAAGCCTCGGCACACTTGCCTAGGCTATTAAAACTTAACCCCACAATTGCGGGGGCCCCAAAAACATATTAATCATCAACAAACGTTACTGCAGCGGACTCGCCAGCAGCGATAACTCCGGATTCGCCTCAAGCGCTTCACGGCAATAATCGCAAACAACTCTGACGGTAACATCCCCATTCGTATTATACGATATTATATCTCTACGCTCATCGGGGGTCAAGAAATGGAAGCCTAACTGCTGCTCCGTAATTTCATGCTGATTAATTTCCCCGACAAAGGTGTGGCAATGCCTGCAAATGTATTTGATCATATATGTATGCCTCCTTCAAATATCCGATTACATGCTAGTATGACCATTCGCCGGAGAAATTAGCCAACTCCGCCATTGTCATTTTCGGATACCTGAATTGCATACAAATCATCTGAACGCGACAGTGAAACCTTACTTGTTGAACTTCGCCATCGTCTTCTCGAACGATTCGCTAAGGCTGAATTCCATGGCTTCACATGTGAGGTCGAGCACCTGATCCATCGATTTCATTTCTTCTTTGGAGAAATTAGACAGCACATAATCGGCGATATTGTAGCCGGGCGCAGGTCGGTTTATCCCCATTCGAATCCGGTTAAAACTTTGTGTCCCCGCATGCTGAATAATCGACTTGATCCCGTTATGACCGCCGGAACTGCCTTGATAGCGCAGACGGATCTGTCCGAACGGCGTATCCATATCGTCATAAATAATCGTGATATCCGCCAAGTCAGCTTTATAAAAATCAAGGAAAGCCCGCATCGCTTCACCGGACAGATTCATATAAGTCATTGGCTTTAGCAGGTACACTTTCGTACCGTTAACAACACCTTCTCCCAAAAGACCTTTTCCTTTATTTTGAAAAGAACGAATTCCCCATTTCGCGGCAAAATGATCAATGGCCATGAAGCCGATATTATGGCGATTCTGCTCATATTGCTTGCCAGGATTTCCTAAACCTATGAAACATTTCATCTTTTTTATTCACCCTCCTGATGATGCAACCGCAACTTTATCAAATTTTAATAATATTAATTATAGATCAATTATTTTAAGAAAAAATTCCCAATTTGTATATGTCTACCTATTGGGTTAACAAAAGTTACCACCAAAATTCATAGTTGCAGGTGAGCCAGCGCTTATGTATCTACACGGTCAACAACTTTCCACCGATATTCAATTTCAAGATCATATAGATGCCGGTATTCCCGTCCAAGTATACTATCAAAACCTGCACAAGGATATAGGCTTTGTAGAAGTTTACACTTCTCATTTTGTTAAAGTCAACAACTCCTTCTATAACCGCAGCATGCATGTTTTCATCTCAAGACCAGGCTATTAAACAACGGCTCCTAAAGTGAAAACAGAGGATACCCTCCAATTCGGAGCAAGGGCACCCTCTGCTTTATCACGTCTTTACACCGTCTGTTCTTCCTTTGCAGCCTCATTTGCTGCCTCAGCTTGCCCAGCTTTCTCTTCCTGCGCCGGCTCTTCCTCTTGCACTTCTTTCTGAGGGGCAAGTATCGTTAGAATGAGATCGTTCATATCGGACTTGACCTCAATTCCTGCCGGAACTGAAATCTGATGGACCAGCATATTTTCACCCAGCCCCAAATGTGAGATATCTACACGGATGGAACCCGGTATCTGGTTCGGCAAACACCGAATCTCCAGCTCATGAAGTTGTATTTGCAAAATGCCGCCCTCTTTGACACCTTCCGCTTCGCCCGTGAATTCGAGCGTTACGACGGTTTTCACAGGCTCGTCCATATTAATCTGGTGAAAATCTACATGAAGCAGTTCCCGATGGACCTTACCGCGTTGTAATTCGTTAATCATCACGGGCTGCTTACCTCCGCCTTCCGGCATATCCATCTCGATAATGGCATGCGGATTCGATCGCAGCAGCGCCATCAGCTCTTTTTGATCGATCGAAATGACTGTCGATTGAATTTTTTTGCCATAAACTACGCCCGGTATCTTACCTTGGGAACGAAGCTGCTTGATGTCTGACTTGGTCGTTTCCTTGCGAGCTTCTGCCTTTAACGTCAATGCCATACGAAAAAAACCTCCTAAGAGTTGGTTAAACGCTAGTTCATAGCGTACCCAACCTCAGGAGGTTCCATCCAACGCTTTAGCGCGGTTTTTCCGCGTTAAAGTCTTCCCAGTAACCCGCCCCACAGAAAAGCCGCATTAGCCCTTGTTGTTCTTCTTCGCCTTCATGCGCGCTTTAATCTTATCTGCATAGCCTGGTTTGTTCGTCTGTCTTTCTCTCGCAATCGCCAGATCCCCGTCATTTACCGCATGTGTAATCGTTGAGCCCGCTACCACGTAAGCGCCCTTGCCGATTCGCACAGGAGCAATCAGGTTCACGTTGCTGCCGACAAAAGCGTCATCCTCGATCTCAGTCAAACTTTTGTTAAATCCGTCGTAGTTAACCGTAATCGCGCCACAGCCGATGTTAACGTTTGTACCGACAACAGCATCGCCTACATAGCTCAGATGGGATACTTTTGTACCCTCGCCGAGGGTCGCATTTTTAATTTCAACGAAATCGCCGACTTTAACGTGCTTGCCGATCTTCGCTCCTGGTCTCAAATAAGCAAAAGGCCCCACACTCGCATCGCTATCCACATATGCATCCTGCAGAACAGATTGCTTAATGGTCACTTCATCCATAATCGTTGAATCGATAATTTCCGTTTGCGGTCCAATCGTACAGTTATCTCCAATCACGGTCCTGCCACGCAAAATCGTTCCCGGCAATAGTACGGTATCCATTCCAATCGTAACGTCGGATTCAATATACGTATTGGCGGGATCGATGATCGTAACACCGTTCAACATATGCTGACGGTTAATACGTTCCTTGAACAAACGCTCGGCCTCCGCCAGTCCGACCCTGTCGTTCACACCGATTGACTCCGCAACATCCGCCATGCAATAACCCTGTACAACCTCTCCCCGCCCAGCCAAAATACCAATGACGTCCGTCAGGTAATACTCGTTTTGAACATTATTGTTCGTAACAGAAGCAAGCGCTTCGAAAAGTTTATGATTATCAAAGATATAAGTGCCTGTATTCATCTCTTGAACAGCCGCTTCTTCCGGCGTGCAGTCCTTTTGCTCCACGATGCGTGTGACACGATCGTCTTCCCCGCGAATGATGCGGCCGTATCCGAACGGATTATCCAGCTTTGCTGTAAGAATCGTAGCAGATGCGCCCGACTCCTGATGCAGCCCGATCATATTCTTAAGGGTCTCTTCCGAGATTAGTGGTGTATCGCCACAGATCACGATCGTCATCCCTTCTTCAGAGCCAAGAGCATCCTTCGCCTGAAGAACCGCATGTCCCGTTCCCAGTTGCTGCTCTTGAAGCGCGTATTCCACGCGATCCCCCAAATAAGCTTGAACCGCTTCCGCACCATATCCTACAATTACCAAAGTTCTAGACGTTTCTATATGCTGGAGCGTATCCACAACGTGACCCACCATCGGCTTGCCAACTACCGGATGAAGCACCTTGTACAGCTTCGATTTCATTCGTTTTCCTTGTCCTGCTGCCAGTACAATAGCCATGAGTTTCAACTTACAATCAACTCCTTGTAATCAAATTACTTCACCCAATATAGCTCAATTCCCGCAAAAAGAAAAGAGAGCCTCGCGGGCTCTCTAGGTAAACAGATTTAAGCGCCTTCCTCTATAACTTCTTCTTCAGCTGCTGCACGATCGTATTCAGCTAATACCGCAGCTTGAATCTTTTCGCGAGTTGTTGAAGAAATAGGATGAGCGATGTCACGGAACTCACCGTCTGGAGTTCGTTTGCTAGGCATAGCCACGAACATGCCGTTGTTGCCGTCTATGACACGAATGTCATGAACAACAAACTCGTTGTCAATGGTAATGGAAGCAATCGCCTTCATTCTCCCCTCGGAGTTGACCCGGCGGAGTCTTACATCTGTAATTTGCACTTGTGTTCACCACCTTTTTCCATCGCTAAGACTTGGGTGTATAATTCCACATTTTGGGGCAAATTCCTTCTTCTTTTTTTGAAATTTTCTATAAATTTATATGTTCTTAATGTTTCTGTTAAAATTCGACAGGAATCTCAGCAATTAACTCAATTTCGACAAAAACATCGCGGGGCAAACGCGCCACTTCGACAGTCGATCGAGCCGGTTTATGATCGCCAAAATACGAAGCGTAGATGTCATTCAGCTCTGCGAACTGATTCATATCTTTTAGAAAAACCGTTGCTTTGACCACATGAGCAAAATCGGTTCCCGCTTCTTCCAGAACACCCTTCAAATTAGCAAATACTTGATGTGCCTGTTCCTTGATTCCACCTTGAACAATTTGTCCGTCTAGACCAAGAGGAATCTGTCCGGAAGTGTAGAGCATGTTGCCTAACTTCACCGCTTGTGAGTAAGGCCCAATAGCCGCAGGGGCTGCTTTCGTTGAAATGAACTCCATCGTTTACGAATCTCCTTTTTTACCGTCAAAATAGTTGCCCGGCTCTGCAGTGATTTGCTTTGTTTTGGAATCAACACCGTACAAGCGGGCCAGCGATACATAATCGTCAACTAAATGCTCTTCCACTTCGCAGGACTCCATAAACACGCCTACCCCTTGGACGGAAGCCTTGAATTCAGCCAATAAATCCATCATGCCGTGAATCGTCCCGCCTACATGCATGAAATCGTCGATGATTAACACTTTCGATTCTTCTTTCAGCGCACGTCTGGCAAGCGACATCGTTTGAATGCGCTTGTTGGAGCCGGACACATAGTTAATGCTTACCGCCGACCCTTCGGTCACCTTCGTGTCCCGACGTACTACAACGACCGGAAGGTTCATATAAGTCGCCGTTGCATAGGCAAGAGGAATGCCTTTCGTTTCAACAGTCATAATGACATCGATGTCCCGTCCTGCAAAAGCGGATGCAAACGTTTTACCGATTTCATTCAAATTATGGGGCTGCCCCATAATATCAGACATATACAAATAGCCGCCTGGAAGAATTCTTTCTGGCTGCTGCAGCTGTGCACATAAATCTTGAATGAACTTCAACGACGCTTCCTTCGGCATCTTTGGCGTAAATTTCACGCCTCCTGCTGCTCCTGCCAGCGTATGCAGCTCACCCAAACCTTCTTCTTCAAATACTTCCTTGATGATGGCCAAATCTTCACTGATCGAGGATTTAGCTGAGTTGTAACGCTCGGCAAAAGTCGTTAAAGGAATTAACGAATGGGGGCGAAATAACAAGTACTGCGTCATTTCCACCAGCCTAGCGCTCCTTTTCAACTTTTTCATCGCCCTACCCCCCTAAATCCGAATAATATAATGAAAATATACCATTTTTATACGTATTTATTCAAGTTCCCCATGAAAATTATATTGACATAAACTTGACACCGAATTGACACGAAGTCCGGTAATGAAAACGCCTTCCATCCTCCGGCAAAAAAGAGCCCTCTAAGGGCCCTCCTAACCATTCATTACGTTAACATCCGCACCGCATATACATCCTTGCAAAATCCCCGCAGCCCATTGTATATACGGGGCACTTTCGCTTCCTTGGAGACAAGACCGAACACCGTCGGCCCGCTGCCTGACATCAGCACACCGTCGGCCCCCAGCTTCTGCATGCACTCTTTCAGATGCCGCACCTCCGGGTATAACTCTAAAGTCACTTCCTCAAGTACATTTCCCAGCTCGTCACAGAGCCGGTCGAACTGTTTCTCTTGGATTGCCTCCAGCACGCTGGCCGTCGATGGATGCTTCTTGATTCCCCGGGCATTCAATTTCCCATAAATCTCCGATGTAGATACATTGATGGGGGGCTTGGCCAATACGACCCAGCATTGAGGAGGTGAAGCAATCGGCTCCAATTTCTCTCCACGCCC
This sequence comes from Paenibacillus sp. GCM10027628, assembly GCF_042676385.1. Taxonomy (NCBI): domain Bacteria; kingdom Bacillati; phylum Bacillota; class Bacilli; order Caryophanales; family Paenibacillaceae; genus Paenibacillus; species Paenibacillus sp. GCM10027628. The sequence continues at coordinate 587 of NZ_JBHTHA010000083.1, read as the reverse complement.
TCTGGCTACTGCCGTCCCGCCCGTCACACAGAAGGGCACATCCGAGCCAAGCTCGGCTCCGAGCTTCTGAAGCTCCTCCACCGGGATGTTCAGCTGCCAAAGCCGGTTAAGCCCTCTCAAGGTCGCTGCCGCGTCACTGCTGCCGCCTGCCAGACCTGCGGCGACCGGGATCTTTTTATCCAGATGGATGTACACGCCCTGTTTGACGTCATATCGATCTTTAATGAGTCTAGCTGCTTGAAACGCCAAATTCTTCTCATCGAGCGGAATATAGCCCGCCTGACTGGAAATGATGATCGTATCTCTGGGCAGCTCTTGCATTTCGATGCGATCCGCCAGATCCACCATCGTCATGACCATCTCAACTTCATGGTAACCATCTTCTCTTTTATGTAAAACATCAAGGGATAAGTTAATTTTGGCCGGTGCTTTTTCAAAAATCTTCATCGGATCACCTTCTTTTGCTCGTTTGCCGTTAAAATATTATAACAAAAGCGCAAAAGAAAAGCTAAAGCATTCGCTTTAGCTCAGCCTGTTGAGAAACCTCAGCAGGCTTTTCTTCATTCCAATTCTTTATCCATTCACCG
>NZ_JBHTHA010000082.1:0-36493 GCF_042676385.1 Paenibacillus sp. GCM10027628 | reverse complement strand
GCGAGAATACATGAGAAAAAACCTTAAAACCGAGGGACGATATTTTTCATCTTTACAGACGAAAAGATGGAGGTTTGACAAAGACAAGTTCGTTCCCAGACGTACGGTTTTTGATAAGGACCAGTCCATCGGGGCTGTTGACAAAGTACCTTTATGAAGAAATTGACGTTTGTGATCCCGCATAAACATTGGGCTTCTAAAAGTCATATTTCTCAAAAAAAGGCTTTTGTCAACAGCCCCCATCAGCCGGTTTTTATTATTGTATAGTTGTCTTCCGACTTTTTGCATTAGAGAATAAATGTTCTCTAATAAAGCCCGATAAGACGCTAAAAGGGTGGGAATCACCGAATTGGGATCGAATAAAGAACAAATGACCATAAATAACGAAGAATCAATTGGACGAAAGCGAGATAAGGTTCCATTTCAAGGTGATTTCATTGTACAAAGAACACGAAAAGTTGAAAAGGGGAACAGGATTAATTGGCTCCCATATGGTTGATACTAGTAGAATTTCTAAGTTCATCTGAGACTACTGTCATATACATTTGATGAAATAGTGAATCCTTTCGTGAAAAGAGAGTGATTTTGTCGAAAGTAAGCGGGTGAGCAGTTGACTCGGAGCCTGCCTTGCAGGCATAATGAATAAAAATCGACTAAAGGGAATGGGTAGATGCATGGGTATAGAGCAGCTGTTGGAAAAGGCCGCCACCTATCTAAAAGAAAATGACTTGCAAAAGATTCGGGAGGCCTATGAATTTGCCGATGAAGCCCATCATGGCCAAGTGCGCAAATCCGGGGAACCCTATATTCTGCATCCCTTGGCTGTTGCAGATATTTTGGTGAACATGCAGATGGATGTCACCTCGGTGATTGCAGCACTGCTACATGATGTCGTGGAAGATACGACGGTTTCGCTCGAAGCCGTTCATGATAAATTCGGAAAAACATGCGCCATGCTGGTTGATGGATTGACCAAGCTGGAGCGTATTAAATTTAAGTCCAAAGAAGAACAGCAAAACGAGAATTACCGCAAAATGTTCGTTGCGATGGCGCAAGACATTCGCGTCATTTTGATCAAATTGGCGGATCGCTTGCATAACATGCGGACGCTCAAATATCAGTCTGAAGAAAGCCAGCGCCGCATTGCGGAGGAAACGCTGGAGATTTTTTGTCCCATCGCGCACCGGCTAGGTATTTCCACAATTAAGTGGGAGATGGAGGATATCGCCCTCCGTTATTTGAATCCGCAGCAATATTACCGGATCGTGAATTTGATGCAGAAGAAACGCACCGAGCGTGAGCAATATATCGAGGATGTCATTCAAAGTATTCGGGAAAAGCTTGAAGAAATGGGCATCCAAGGCGATATTTCCGGGCGTCCGAAGCATTTATACAGTATTTATAAAAAAATGAGCTCGCGCGGCAAACAGTTCAATGAAATCTACGATCTCATGGCCTTGCGGGTTATTGTAGACGGTATCAAGGATTGTTATGCGTCTCTAGGCATTATCCATACGCTATGGAAGCCGATGCCAGGCCGGTTCAAGGATTATATCGCCATGCCGAAGCCGAATATGTATCAATCCTTGCATACGACGGTGATTGGTCCGAAAGGCGAGCCTCTGGAAGTGCAAATTCGCACTTGGGAAATGCATAAGACGTCCGAGTTCGGTATTGCTGCGCACTGGGCTTACAAAGAAGGCGGCTCTGTCGTGCCGGCGGGTACATTCGAGGATAAAATGAGCTGGTTCCGAGAAATTCTAGAGCTGCAGCAAGAAACGAGCGACGCTTCGGAATTTATGGAATCCATGAAGATGGATTTCTTCTCTGATCTAGTTTTCGTTTTTACGCCGAAAGGGGAGGTTATTGAACTCCCTGCTGGCTCGGTTCCTCTTGATTTTGCCTACCGCATTCATACTGAAGTGGGTAACCGAACGATTGGCGCTAAAGTGAATTCCCGTATTGTTCCGCTCGATCATAAGCTCAAAACGGGCGACATTGTCGAGATTCTCACGTCCAAGCACTCTTATGGGCCTAGTCAGGACTGGGTCAAGATCGCTCAATCCTCACACGCGCGCAGTAAAATCAAACAATGGTTCAAGAAAGAAAAGCGCGAGGAAAACGTCGAAAAAGGCAAAGAAATGATCGAGCGCGAGCTGAAGCGCTTGGCGATTGATCCGCCGACGCTCATGAGCGACGACAAGATGCTGGAAGCAGCGAAAAAGTTTAATTTCAATGATATCGAAGACATGCTGTCTGCTGTTGGTTTTGGAGGCATTACAGCTGCTCAAATATGTACGAAGCTGACAGAGAAGCTGCGCAAAGAGGCGGAAGAAGCGCAGGTGCTACAGCTGACCAGTGAAGTCAAAGAGGTCAAGGCACCGGCTCCGGAGCGCAAGAGCCGACCAACTAACGGCGTTCGCGTCAAAGGCGTCGACAACCTGCTCGTCCGTTTCGCACGCTGCTGCAATCCGCTTCCTGGCGACGCGATTATCGGTTACATTACGCGCGGTCGCGGCGTATCGGTTCACCGTTCCGATTGTACGAACATCCCGACGAGCATGGGCGAGGAGGAACGCGTCATCGAAGTGGATTGGGCTGATGTTATCGAATCCAATTTCAATGTCGAAATCGAGATCACGGGGCATGACCGACGTGGCTTCCTGAATGAAGTGCTCCAAGCCGTCTCCGAGAGTAAAACGATGATTTCCGCGGTATCCGGACGCTCAGACAAAAATAAGATGGCGACGATTCATATGACCATACAGATCAAAAATATTGATCACCTGCAAGCAGTTGTTGAGAAAATCAAGCGCGTGAAGGACGTTTACTCCGTGCACAGGATTATGCAAACTTAGCCTCTGATTCAAAGATAGTTTTTTCAATGGAAAATGTAAGGAGCTCAATAAAGCGATGAGAGTTGTCGTACAACGATGTAAAAAGGCCGAAGTAATTGTCAATGAAGCCGTAGTAGGCCATATCGATCACGGGCTCATGCTCCTTGTAGGGATTACCCATGAGGATACCGAACAAGATGCCAAATATTTGGCGGACAAAGTGTCCGGATTACGCATTTTCGAAGATGAAACCGGCAAAATGAATCTGTCCGTTCTGGAGACAGGCGGACAAATATTGTCCGTATCGCAGTTTACGTTGTATGGCGATTGCCGCAAAGGCAAGCGGCCTAATTTCATGTCGGCGGCAAGACCGGAGCTGGCCGAGCCGCTTTACGAGAAGTTTAACGAACTGCTGCGCGAGCAAGGCTTGAAGGTCGAGACAGGCGTATTTGGAGCGATGATGGATGTCAACTTTACGAACTGGGGTCCGGTTACGCTCATCATCGATAGTAAGTAACGGTTATATAGCATTCTGACTGGCCATACTAGATATGTACAATCTAGTCAGTTAGGAGCATCCAGATGCGGCAATCGATCAAACATAAAGCTATGACAGCCCCTGTACAGCAGTTGCTTCACGCAACGCTCGCCGAAAGGATGAGTCAAGCGCCGGCGCTGGCCGACGTTGAATTGAGTGCGGAATTCTCCTCCATTCAGGAGAAGCTGAAGAGCATCCCGAAAAAATCATATCGTTAAACATAAAGCCTCGAGCGCTGCTGCCACGCAATGCCGAGGCTTTATTTTTTACAAAATGGGCTCTTCTGTCCATGATTTCTCTCCACCTTGAAAGTGTGGTAAACTAACAAGTGGTGTTTTTTACGACTAGAACCGTTTGAATTGGAAGTACTGGAGGGCCTTACATTGAATATTGAAGTGAACCGGATAGGCTTTAACGAGCTGACAACGGAAATTTTTCATATAAACCGGCTATTTTTTGAGGAAGTTGAAATTAGTTATGAGTCGCTTGAAAATCCGGATATCCGAATTGAGATCTCGCTGAATCAAGATAACGATACTAGCGTTCGTGCAGCAGTTCGCGTACAAGATGTCAAACTAGGAGACACTTGGTCAGGAAGCAATGAGAGATTAGCGGACAAAGCGGATGCACAAGGGCGTAAAGCGGCAATCCGCCGTTCGATATGCACGGCACTGCTGCAATCGCTTCAGGAGATGACAGGGCTCGAGCAGCCCTGGGGTATTTTGACCGGCGTTCGTCCAACGAAGCTCATGCACAATTTGCTGCAGAAACACGATCGAGGTACATGTCTGAATATCCTGCGCGAGCAATATTTGGTGAACGAAGAGAAAGCCAATTTGCTTGTCGAGGTTGCCGAGCGTCAACTGCAGGTTATTCCTGATCTTTTTCACTTGGAACGTGAAGTGAGTGTCTATATAGGGATCCCCTTCTGCCCGACCAAATGCGCTTATTGTACGTTCCCAGCCTACGATATCCGCGGTAATAACGGGTCTGTAAATTCGTTTCTCCACGGTTTGCACGAAGAGCTGCGTATCATGGGCCAATGGATGAAGGATGCAGGCTTGCGGATCACGACGATCTACTGGGGCGGCGGAACGCCAACTAGCATTACAGCTGATGAAATGGACGCATTGTTTGTGACCATGCATGAATCATTTCCGGATATGAGCGCTGTGCGCGAGTTAACTGTTGAGGCTGGAAGACCCGATACGATAACACCTGAGAAAATCGAAGTGATGAAAAAATGGCGGGTTGACCGGATCAGCATTAATCCGCAAAGTTTTACCCAGGAAACGCTGGATGCCATCGGCAGGCATCACACGGTCGAAGAAACAGTTGAGAAGTTCAAGCTGGCGCGCGAGATGGGACTCGACAACATCAATATGGATCTCATCATCGGCCTGCCGAATGAAGGCATGAAAGAGCTTCAGCATTCGCTGAACGAGACGGAAAAACTGATGCCGGAATCGCTTACGGTCCACACGCTGTCCTTCAAAAGGGCTTCGCGCATGACCAAGAATCGCGATCAATACGAAGTGGCGGAACGGGACGAAGTCGCTGAGATGATGGAACGGGCTATAGCGTGGACGCAGCAGCATCGTTATGAGCCGTATTATTTGTACAGACAGAAGAATATACTTGGCAACTTGGAAAATGTCGGATATGCGCTCGAAGGCCGCGAGAGTTTGTATAACATTTTGATGATGGAAGAACGTCAAACCATCATTGGACTCGGCTGCGGTGCAGTGAGTAAAATTCTGTTCCAGCGCGGCGAAGATGATGTTAAAGGGGAGCAAGAGCCACAGCGCATCGAGCGCTTCCCGAATCCGAAAGAGCCCAGTGTGTATAATCAAGCATACATGGAGTACACACAGAAAAAAATCAAACTGTTGAATGAAGCTTATCAGCCTTTGATCAGTAAGCTGCAGAAACAGTAGTAAACGAGGAAGGTGTTTTCGATCTCATGACCAGTTCCCAACGTGACAAATCCGCATCATCTAATGGATGGCTTTGGTTGATGTGGACATTGATTTTACTTGCAGTACTAGCCGGTGCTGCGGCACTTTATTATCAGTTTAATCATTCAGCTAAAAGTGGACACAATGCGAAGAAGCAAAGCATCGAAGCGGTGAAGTCAGTTAAAAAAGCAAAAGATGCTTATGATGTAATCGTCGTCGGTACCGATCCGGAAGGGATCGCAGCGGCGGTTTCCGCAGCTCGGAACGGATTGTCCACATTGCTTGTTGACGGAAGGAATCGCGATATTCTTGGCGGGTTAATGACGCTCGGCGGACTTAACACCATCGATATGAACTATGCGCCTAAATCAAGCCCACTGTCCAAGAATGAAGTGTTCAACAAAGGTTTTTTCTCAGAATGGTACGCTAAAATTGAGGGCGATTCCTTTGACGTGAATACGGCGGCCAATGCATTTTACGATTTGGTTCGTAATGAAAAAAATATTGATGTTTTGCTAAAAACACAAAAGATAGAGCCTCTCACGAAGGCAGGCGAGACGGGGACGACGATCGTGCAGGGAGCCACCCTTACACTAGCTGATGGCAGTAAGCAAACCGTGAAGGCGGCTTCTGTCATCGATGCGACACAGGATGGCGATTTTGCCGCGGCGGCGGGAGTCCCTTTTACATTTGGCCGGGAAGATCTTGGCGATCCCAATTCAAGGATGGCGGTTACGTTAGTATTTCGTCTAAAAAATATAACGCCTGAGGTTTGGGACAAGATGGCGAAGAGATTAAATGGAGACAATAATTCAAATACCGGTGTTAACGATGTGAGTGTATGGGGCTACGGGGAAATGAGCAGTTATCCTCCTATTAACAAAGAACGAGCCAAGATGAGAGGGCTCAACATGGGAAGAGAGAACGACGATACTGCACTTGTGAACTCTTTGCAAATATTTAATGTTGATACGTTTAATCCGCAATCGGTAAAAGAAGCTTTCGACATCGCGAATAAAGAACTGCCGAATGTGGTGGCATATATGAAAAAAACATTCCCTGAATTCGCAAACGTGGAATTAGACGGCACAGCTTCAGAGCTCTATGTCAGGGAAACTCGCCATATGCAAGGCGAATATCGTTTGAATATCGTGGATGTGTGCACAAATAGCGATCAATGGGATCGAATTGGCTTTGGATCGTACCCGGTCGATATTCAGCGCGTTGCACCTTCGGATTCCGGCAATGTTGTCTGCCATCCAACACAGTATGCAATCCCGTTCCGCAGCCTCGTGCCGCAGAAGGTGGACGGTTTGCTAGTTGTTGGTCGGGCCGCCAGCTATGACACGCTGCCGCACGGCAGTGCTCGTGTTATCCCGAACGGCATGGCCGAAGGTGAAGCCGCGGGTGCGGCTGTAAAGCTGGCTCAGCAAGAAAAGCTGACTTTCCGTCAAATGTCCGCTTCCAAAGAAGTCGTTGCCAAGCTGCAAGACCAGCTGAACAGGCAGGGCATGGAGATAAAGCCGTTTACGTTGAAGCCGCAGGCGTTCATGCAGCATAAAGAATATGAGGGTTTGAAAACCGCGATGATGCTGGGACTTGCAACGGGGGCTTACGACAATAATTTTCACTTGGATGATGAGGCGAATCCGAAGCGAATGGTTAATCTGGTAAGCGGTGCAAAGAAAATGAAGCCCGACGCGTTTAAAGGCGATCCTTCGGCATCCATCGCCAAGCTGGACAATGCCGACAAAATCGGCTTGACGTTGGATCAAGCCTGCTACACAATCGCACAAGCGCTTGGGATGAAAGTAGATGCGGCGCAAGCTCAAGTCGAGCTTTTGCGTAATCAATTGCTGACCGCTGCATCATTGAATCTTATTGCGGATAAGCAAAAGCTGACGAATGCCGATATGTATATGTTGATTAAAGATTTAAAGGTTGGACTGACCGGTAAACCATAAACCATACAATAAGAGCCTTACTACCGCAATCATTCAGGTAGCAAGGCTCTTAGCTTTTTTCAAGATGGGGGTGTTGTCTGCGCTTACATTTACTCGGCGGTATCTGGGGCATCCGCTTCAGCTTCAGCGGATTCCTCTTCGGCTTCTTCACTGTCCGCTTCTGTATCCTCTACGTCTTCTTCAGCTGCTTCCTCTTCCGCTTCCCCATCCTCAGCTTCATCATCTGCCGCCTCTTCGGCATCTTCTTCTTCCTCGGCTTCTTCAACAGCTTCTTCTTCAGCGACCTCTTCTTCGGCTGCCTCTTCGTCCGCTTCTTCAGCTACTACTTCTTCTTCGGCTTCTTCCGAGAAGAGCACCAACAAATCTTGCCGTTCTTCATGAAACTCGTTTTGTGTTGTCATCGCATACAGCCTCCTGATCGAATATTCAAGGTTAATCGCCTTGTTGTACATGTATATGTGAAAATGAGCTGAATATACGGGGACAACACATCGAAAGTTGCTTGAAACACGGAGAAAATCTTTGTAATGGAATTGTAATTTAATTTTCATGTACCCTTAATCAAGTGGGGATATAATAATTTTCGACCCCCTTTAAAATATATATTTAATTGAAGGCCTGCAAACATTGTGTTGCAGGCTATTTTCTTTGCTACAGCAAAAACCCTCCCAAAACAAGAAGCTTCGGGAGGGTTTTAAGCATTAAAGGTTTATCTCATAACAAAGCATCGATGGAGTAATCGCCGGCGCCGATAAGGGCTACACCTACTGCAATGGCGATTAAAATTAAATTATATTCATACCCGTTGGATGTAACCCAGTAACCATTTTTGCCATGAACCTTAATAATAGCGACTAGCATGGTTAAAACAATGAGTACAGCACCGGCAATCGTCCATAATCCGGCAGCGAAAAGCAATCCGCCAACGAGTTCAGCTAATCCGGCAAGAACAGCCATAAGCACACCCGGTTTGATGCCGATGGACTCGAAAAATCCGCCTGTACCTTTCGGGCCATACCCGCCGAACCAGCCAAATACCTTTTGGGTACCGTGTGCCGCGAATGTCAAACCAATAATTAAACGAATAATAAGTAAACCTAAAGCCATAACTAACATCTCCTTATAAGATATAATTTGTTTAACAACTTACTTTATGTTAGTATATTATTACGAAGTACTTACTTTTGTCAAGCGACTATGTTAAAATTGTTTATAAGGAGATGATTCATATGGAAGACTATCAACTGTGTCCTAAATTCGAGAACGCATTTGAACTTCTGGGAAAGCGATGGACGGGTCTCATTATTAGTGTGCTGCTTTCCGGGCCGAAGCGGTTTAAAGATATATCAGAACTCATCCCGAGTATGAGCGATCGAATGCTTTCTGAGAGATTTAAGGAGCTTGAGGCTGCTGAGATCATCATCCGTCATGTTTATCCGGAAACGCCGGTACGCATTGAGTATGAGCTAACGGAAAAGGGAAGAGGACTTAAACCAGTCATGGACGAGCTGCAGAAATGGGCGGACACGCACTAATAGCCAATACAGGGTTATTCCCTACTGCTGCTCGCCCTTGACTTTAAAGCTGGTAATGATTACAATAAGCAATAATGTAATTCGATACTTGAGTGATCCGTTGAAGGGATAAAGTAACTCGCCTCCACATAATCAGAGAGGGAAGACTCGGCTGCAAGCTTCCTTATGATGAGCGAACGAAAAGACCTCCCTGAGGACCGGTTGGGAACCGCACAATGATTAAGCTTAGAGGCTGTCATGTGCTTAGTAGCTACTGTGCGAGTAACGGGCGTTAACCGTAAAGAGCAGAATTTCATTGCCGCGGCATTGGCAGGCGGTCAGTGTGAATTCTGAATGTGGGTGGTACCACGGGTGAATTTGGCTATCAAATCTCTCGTCCCTGGCTGTAAAAGTCGGGGGCGGGGGATTTTTTATTTTTCAATGTTTTAGGGACTAAGTGAAGGAGGTTTATCAGATGAGCATTCAAAAGCCGAAAGGTACACAGGATCTTCTCCCCGGAGAGGTCGAAAAGTGGCAATATCTTGAAGCTAAAGCCAGAGAGCTTTGCCGGAGATTTAACTACAAAGAGATCAGGACTCCGATATTTGAGCATACAGAGCTTTTTTCCAGAGGGGTCGGAGAAACGACAGATATTGTAGAAAAGGAAATGTATACCTTTCTGGACAAAGGGGATCGCAGCATTTCACTTCGGCCGGAAGGAACGGCCGGTGTCGTCCGCGCATATGTAGAAAACAAATTATATGGCGAGCCTGATGTCAGCAAGCTGTATTATGTGGGGCCCATGTTCCGCTATGAACAACCGCAGGCAGGGCGATACCGCCAGTTCCATCAATTTGGCATTGAAGCATTCGGCTCCGTTGATCCAAGCATCGACGCTGAAGTTATTGCACTGGGCTATACGTTTTATAAGGAAATCGGGTTAAAAGAGGTGACCGTAGAGATTAACTCCGTCGGTACGCCTTCGGTAAGAACGGTCTACCGTCAGAAGCTGCAAGAGTTTTTTGCTCCAGTGAAAGAAAAGCTCTGCAAAGATTGCCAATCTCGCTACGACCGCAACCCAATGCGGATCCTGGATTGCAAGATCGATCAGAAATATGGCGAAGGCGCACCGGATATCCTGCAATATTTGGATGAAGAGTGTACGACTCATTTCAGGCTGGTTCAAGAGTATCTTGAAGGCATGGGCATTCCATTCCGGATCAATCCTCGCCTTGTCCGTGGACTTGACTATTACACACATACCGCTTTTGAGTATAAAGCAGCTGGTATCGGGGCGATTGATACGATTGGCGGAGGTGGCCGTTACAATGGTCTTGTCGAGCAAATCGGCGGCAATGATCAACCCGGTGTCGGTTTAGGACTAGGGCTGGAGCGAATTCTGATTGTTCTGCAAGCACAAGGTGTCGAAGTGCCTAAGCCGGAGCCGTTGGATCTGTACGTAATTGCCCTGGGTGAAGCGGCGGAGAAGGAAGTGACGAAGTTGGTTTACCAGCTGAGACAGCAAGGTATTGCCGTAGAGAAGGATTATTTGGGCCGCAAAATCAAGGCTCAGATGAAGTCGGCTGATCGTTTCCATGCGACCTTTGTTGCTATCCTTGGCGATGACGAACTGGCTCGCGGAGAAATCACTTTGAAGAAGATGGAGTCGGGAGATCAACTGACCGTTACTTTGGCGGACCTTGCCGCGAACGCAGCGAAGACGCTTTTTGCATAGAAACATAAATAATTAAACAACCCATGAGGAGGATATATAATTATGATGCTCAAAACACATCATTGCGGGCAGCTTACAAAGGCCCATGTAGGACAGACCGTTACACTGAATGGATGGGTACAAAGAAGACGCGACCTGGGAGGCGTGCTGTTTATCGATCTTCGCGATCGCAGCGGACTGGTGCAAATCGTATTTAATCCGGATTTTTCGGGCGATGCGCTTGCCATTGCTGATCGCGCACGCAACGAATATGTGCTTGCTGTTCAAGGAAAAGTGGTTGAACGTGATGCCGAGACCGTTAACAAAAACATTGCGACAGGCGAAATTGAAATTCAAGTAACCGAGATTGAAATCATGAATGCAGCTAAAACACCGCCATTCTTTATTGAAGACGGCGTAGATGTCGATGAGGCTGTTCGTTTGAAATATCGTTATCTCGATCTGCGTCGCCCAGAGATGCAAAAAACGCTTATGCTGCGCTCCAAAGCCGCGAAAGTATTCCGCAACTTCTTGGACGACCAAGGCTTTATCGAAGTGGAAACACCGATCTTGACGAAAAGTACACCAGAGGGCGCACGCGATTATTTGGTGCCAAGCCGTGTGCATCCCGGCGAGTTTTTCGCGCTGCCGCAATCGCCGCAAATTTTTAAACAATTGCTTATGGTCGGCGGTTTAGAGCGTTACTACCAAATCGCGCGCTGCTTCCGCGACGAAGACCTTCGTGCGGACCGCCAACCTGAGTTTACGCAAGTCGACATCGAGACTTCCTTCTTATCGCAAGATCAGCTCTTGGATATTTTGGAAGAGCTTGTAGTAAACTTGATGAAAGATACTGCTGGAGAAGATATCCCTCGTCCTTTCCAACGCATCACTTATGCGGACGCAATGGGCAAATACGGTTCAGACAAACCGGATCTACGTTTCGGTCTGGAATTGCAAGACGTATCTGACATCGTTGAGACATCCGGCGTGCAAGTATTTGCCAATGTCATTAAGGGCGGCGGTCAAGTCAAAGCGCTGAACGCTAAAGGCTGCGGCACATGGAGCCGTAAGGAAATCGATGATCTCGGACCTTTCGCGGCGCGTTATGGAGCAAAGGGTTTGGCTTGGATCCAAGTGAAGGACGGCGAATTCAAAGGGCCTATCGTGAAATTCTTCAATGAAACTGAGATCGCTGCTTTGACGGAGCGCCTCGGCGCAGAAGAAGGCGATTTGCTGCTCTTCTCAGCAGATAAGAAGAAAGTCGTTGCCGACGTGCTGGGCAACCTCCGTTTGAAAATCGGCCGCGATCTTGGTCTTATCGACAATACCCAATTTAAATACGCTTGGGTTGTGGACTTCCCGCTGCTCGGCTACGACGAAGAAGAAAAGCGCTATGTGGCTGAACACCATCCATTTACGCGTCCGAAGGAAGAAGATCTGCATTTCTTTGACACCGATCCGGGTCAAATTCGCGCTCAAGCGTACGACTTGGTGCTTAACGGTTACGAAGTGGGCGGAGGTTCCATGCGGATTTACAAACGTGAAGTACAGGAGAAAATGTTCAAAGCACTCGGCTTTTCCAAGGAAGAAGCGGTTGAGAAATTCGGCTTCCTGCTGGAAGCATTCGAGTACGGAACGCCTCCTCACGGCGGATTCGCTTTCGGCTTCGACCGTTTGGTGATGCTGATTACAGGCCGCACGAACTTGAGAGAGACGATCGCATTCCCGAAAACGGCAAGCGCAACCGATCTGTTGACCGATGCACCTGGTACAGTCGACGACAAACAGCTGGAGCAGCTGTCTATCCGCTTAGCGTTGAAGCAGCCTGCTGTTAAAGCCTAAATTAACCCCAAAAAGTGATGTTATGCTTTGTGGCTTATTCCTAATACTTTTCGGGGACCCCATACCTAATCAAGAAAGAGGAAGTGACGTGTTCCCATGCTTCATCAATTTTCAAGAACAGAATTAGCAATTGGCCCGGAAGGCCTCGAAGTCATGAAAAACAGCACCGTGGCTGTCTTGGGTATCGGCGGCGTAGGCTCGATTGCTGCTGAGGCATTAGCGCGTACAGGAGTAGGACGAATCATTCTGGTCGACAAGGATGTCGTTGACATCACGAATATTAATCGTCAGATCCATGCGCTTACGACGACCGTAGGTCAGCCTAAAGCTGAACTCATGCGTGATCGGATTAAACTTATTAATCCGGAGTGCGACGCTATTGCGCTGCGGATGTTCTACACGGAAGAAACATATGAGCAGTTCTTTGAGTATCCATTGGACTATGTTCTGGATGCCAGCGATACGATCTCTTACAAAATCCATTTGATCAAACAGTGTCTGGAGCGTAAAATTCCTATCGTTTCCAGCATGGGCGCAGCGAACAAAATGGATCCTTCGCAGTTCAAAGTGGCGGACATCTCCAAAACGAGCATGGATCCGATTGCCCGTGTCGTTCGGCACAAGCTGCGTAAGGAAGGGATTAAGAAAGGCGTGAAGGTTGTGTTTTCGACAGAGCAGCCGATTAAGCCGCGTGAAGACGTAACACAGCAAATCGTGCCCGAAAATGCGCCGGAAATTCGCAAAGCGCAAATGCCGCCCGCGAGCAATGCTTTCGTACCTCCTGTTGCAGGCCTTATCATGGTCAGCGTGGCCGTGAAGGATCTATTGGAAAAAGGACAAAAGCAAAACTAAACATAAAAACCGGATGCCTCCGTTACAAAGAGGCATCCGGTTTTTATGTTCGGGGGATTGATATTATCTGATTCGGGATTTACCGAAAACTCATGTTGGGTTTTGTCGAATGGTTCCATTGATGACACTATAATGGATGGAGGTTATAATAGACCTTATGTAAAACTAGAGATAAGCAAAGGAAATGACCGATTATGGATTTATTCACCTATGCATCAGGACAAGAACCAAGCAATAAGCTGCTGGCTGATCGCATGCGGCCCACAACGCTTGACGAATATATTGGGCAAGAGCATATTGTCGGACGCGGCAAGCTGCTAAGGCGGGCCATAGAGGCTGACCAAGTCTCTTCCATTCTGCTTTATGGGCCTCCAGGAACGGGGAAAACGACACTTGCGAACATCATCGCAAATCGAACGCAAGGCGAGTTTATTAAGCTGAATGCCGTCGATGCTTCCGTAAAAGACGTGCGGGATGTGATTGAACAGGCGAAGTCGAATAAGGCGTTGTACGGCCGTAAAACGACGCTTTTCCTGGACGAGGTGCACCGCTTCAACACCTCGAGGCAAGATGCATTGCTGCCCGCCGTGGAGCAGGGCATCCTGATCTTCATCGGCGCGACGACCGAGAACCCGTTCCACCATGTGAACGGGGCTTTGCTGTCGCGCTCGACGCTGTTTCAGCTCGAGGCCCTCACGGCCGAGCACGCGCTCATCGCCATGCGGCGAGCGCTCGCCGACCCCGTGAAGGGGCTCGGCTTCATGCGCCTCCACGCGCACGAGGAGGCGCTCACGCATATAGCGCGGATGGCCGTTGGCGACATCCGCCGCTCGCTGAACGCGCTGGAGCTGGCAGCGCTGACGACTTCGCCTGAACCGGACGGTACGGTTCAGATCACGCTTGAGGTGGCGGAGGAATCGATCCGCCGCCCGATCGTGAAAGCGGACGAGTCGACGCAGTACGACGTCCTGTCCGCTTTTCACAAAAGCTTGCGCGGCTCCAGTGACGCCGCGCTGTTCTGGTTCCTCTATGCCGTCGAGAAGCTCGGCATGGATCCCATGACGTTCCTGCGGCGCCTAATCGTCATGTGCAGCGAAGATATCGGCCTAGCCAACCCGCAGGCGATGGTGCAGTCCGTCACGGCTATGGACGCTTATCATAAGATTGGCTGGCCGGAATCAAAATATGTCATTTCCCAGGCAATATTATTTGCCGTGGAAAGTCCGAAGTCCAATTCGATACCGCTTGCCATTATGCGTGCCGAAGCGCTTATGGAGCAGGTGAAAAATGCCAATGTGCCGCTGCATCTAAGAGATACGCATTATAAAGGAGCCGAGAAGCTGGGGCATAAAGGCTACATGTACCCGCATAATTATCCGGGGCACTATGTCGAGCAGCAGTACTTTCCGGATGAAATCATGGATGAGATTATTTTTGCGGCAAGTGAACAAGGGACCGAAGAAAAAATGAAGCATAACCAACAAAAAAGAAGAGGGAAGCCCGCTGGTCTATAAAGGTAGGTTTAAAAAGTCAACTTTGACCACATCAGATGTAAATCTGATTGGCGAATAAACCTACCTCTTGACACGGTCGTTCATCCTTGAATCGCCTCGATATAGGTTTATCTCATAACGAAGTGATTCGTGATGAGAATCGACATCGAATCTTGAAAGAATCCGGGAAGTCCGGTACTCTCGTAGAAAACCTCTACGCTCCGTTCCTCCTTCTCCGGATATCGTCCAGCCTTCTCGGTTCTGAAAGCCGACTTTTTAAACACACTATTATAACACCCGCAGGTTCCCTCTTTTTTCTTGCTCCATGAGGATCGTATATACTTTTTCGGTTACCGGATTGTAGCGTATAGAGACGATTAGCGGAAACTCGGAGTCATTTTTCTTGACCCAAAAGCGGAATTGTTGCTGGGCAACTCCAGGGGCAAAGTCCGAACGGCCCAAATATTTATAATCCAATAAAGTATAAAGCTTCGCAGCTTCGTGAAAAGCCATCCGGCTCCATTTAGCATATTCGGGATCAAGCTTCTGAACTTGATCCGGCTGCTTCATGACGGATGCTTTTTTGTTGTTCGTTTGAATAGTCGCTGCTAGACCTCCATACCAACATGTACAAAGGACGAGCAATAAGGCTGCTGCTTTGTTCATTGACCCACACCCTTCACAATTATCGTTTACGAAGGGTATGGCCAGCATACTGCTGTATTGCAGGTAAATTCCAACAACTGTAGGAACTAGCCGGGCTTGTTGCGCACTATACTTTAACACGGTAAAACCGTCTAAAAGTCGTCACCAAGCCGAGTCTGGTCCAGTTAAGCCGGTAAAACCGCGTTAACACTGGCCCGACCCGGCTATATTCTGCAAGAATGGGACTTTAACGTGGCAAAACCGTCTTAAAGTCATCAACAAGCCGAGTCTGGTCCAGTTAAGCCGGTAAAACCGCGTTAACACTGGCCCGGCACGGCTATATTCTGCAAGAATGCGACTTTAACGCGGCAAAACCGTATTAAAGTCATCGCGAAGCCAAGTCTGGTACAGCTAAGCCGGTAAAACCGCGCTAACGCTAGCCCGACCTGGCTATATGCCATAATTATCGGCCTTAATGCAAAAAACCGTCTTCAAGCAGCAAATATGCCGCTTGAAGACGGTTAGTTAACCCAGAAAAATCGCGTTCACACCAAACTATAAGTTTACTTATGCACCTTATCAATAATGCCTCCGCCTAAACATACCTCTCCATCGTAGAAAACGACGGATTGACCAGGTGTCACCGCTTTTTGGGGCTTATCAAATACGACCTCACAGGTTCCTTGCTCGCCAAAAGTTAAAGTAACGTCCTGATCCGGCTGACGATAGCGAAATTTCGCCGTACATGTGAAAGATCCGACCGGTTTAACGGGACTAATCCAATTCACGTCGGTAGCCGTCAGACCTTTGGAGTAGATCCCTGGGTATTGCTCACCCTGAACGACCAACAATTCATTTTTCTCCAGATCTTTGTCTACGACAAACCATGGTTCGCCTGTACCGGAACCGCCAATGCCAAGACCTTGGCGTTGACCGAGCGTATAATACATCAGCCCGTCATGGCGTCCTTTCACTTCTCCGCTCTGGATATCGACCATGTTGCCCGGTTTCGCAGGGAGGTACTGGCTCAAGAATTCTTTGAAATCACGCTCTCCTATGAAACAAATGCCGGTACTGTCTTTTTTCTTCGCAGTTGCCAGACCGGCCGCTTCGGCAATCTCGCGGACCTTCGGCTTCGGCAAATGTCCGATCGGGAACATCGCTTTGGACAATTGCTGCTGCGTCAGTGCATTCAAAAAATAGGTTTGATCTTTGTTCGGATCGTTGCCTCTAAGCAGCACATATTCTCCATTTTCTTCTTTCACTTGCGCATAATGGCCTGTGGCGAGGTAATCGCCGCCCAGATCCATTACCTTTTGCAGCAGCTCGCCGAATTTGATTTCCCGATTGCACATGACATCTGGGTTCGGAGTACGACCCTTGGTGTACTCGTCCAAGAAATAGGCGAACACCTTGTCATAATACTGCTTCTCAAAATTAACTGTATAAAAAGGGATATCGAGCTGATCGCATACCCTTCTGACATCCTCTGCATCTTCTTCAGCGGTGCAATGGCCGAATTCGTCGGTATCGTCCCAATTTTTCATGAAAATGCCGATAACTTCGTAGCCTTGCTCCTTAAGCAGGAGCGCTGCGACGGAAGAATCGACGCCTCCGGACATGCCGAGAATAACCCGTGTTTTTTTGCTCATTGTTCTAGACCTCTTTTCTAACTTGCCGGACTCTCACCTATTATACATGCCCCTTGTGCAAAATTAAAATATTTCATGAGAATGTCATTGTTTTTCCCCCACAGAACAAGGAATTATGATAACATATATATGATATGCGGATGTTTAGGAATGTTTTTGCTTAAATTGGAAACGCTGTTTAGCAAGATAGGGACGACCTTGATGGCATAAATGTTGAATGAGGTGTTTGTTTTGAAAATTTCCACAAAAGGCCGGTACGGATTAACCATCATGATGGAGCTGGCCAATCGATTCGGTGAAGGACCGACTTCACTTAAAAGCATTGCGGAAAAGCATCAGCTTTCCGAGCATTATCTGGAACAACTCGTGGCTCCGCTGCGTAATGCAGGTTTGGTCAAAAGTATTCGAGGAGCATACGGTGGCTATATTCTTTCGAAATCTCCCGAACAGGTCACAGCAGGTGAGGTCATTCGAGTGTTGGAAGGACCGATCAGCCCTGTAGATTTTACTGAAGAAGATGATCCGGCGAAACGCGATCTTTGGATTCGTATTCGCGACAGTATCGCAGATGTACTCGATTCTACGACACTGGCTAATTTGATTGCTTTTCAGGATGAAGGCAAGAATGACAATTATATGTTTTACATCTAAAGGTGCTATATGAATCCGATATATTTAGACCATGCGGCGACGACGCCCGTGCATCCCGAAGTCTTGGAAGCCATGCTTCCTTTCTATACAGCGTTTTTTGGCAATCCATCGAGTACGCATAGCTTCGGTAGAGCGACTAGAACCGCTCTGAACCGTTTTCGCGACTCGATGGCGCGTTCGTTAGGCTGCCAGCCTGCACAGCTTATCTTTACAAGCGGCGGGACGGAGAGCAACAATATGGCGATTTTTGGCGTGCTGAGTGCGAACAAGGAAGGCAAGAAGCATATCATAACGACACAAATCGAGCATCATGCTGTTCTGCACCCATGTGAAAGGCTGGAGAGCCTCGGTTATGAGGTGACATACCTTCCAGTAGATCCGACTGGTCTTATTCACACGGAGGATGTAGAAGCAGCCATCCGTCCCGATACGGCTCTCATTTCGGTTATGTACGTGAACAATGAAGTGGGGACAATCCAGCCAATTGAGCAAATCGGTCAATTAGCGCGAAGCCGGCAGATCCCGTTTCATGTGGACGCGGTGCAAGCTTTAGGCAAGTTGCAGCTGAATCTTGCTGCGTTACCTGTAGACTTGATGAGCTTCTCGGCTCATAAAATTAATGGCCCCAAAGGTGTCGGGGCGCTTTATGTTTCCAAAAATATGATTTTAACGCCACACGTATTCGGCGGATCCCAAGAGAGAAAGCGTCGGCCTGGTACAGAGAATGTGGCGGGAATCGCAGGATTTGCCAAAGCGGTTGAAATCAATTTGCCTAAGTTAGAGATCGCGCAACAAACTGCTTCTGAGATTCGTCAAATTATGGTAAATACATTAGAACAGCTGTTAGGCCGCGAAAGTTTTGTCATCAATGGTCACAAGGAACAGTTTATCCCGCATATTCTTAACATCAGCTTCCCAGGTATCTCGACTGAAACTTTGCTTATGAATCTTGATTTGGATGGTGTAGCGGCCGCGAGCGGTTCTGCATGCACGTCAGGATCATTGGAAGTCTCGCATGTCTTAAAAGCAATGAAGCTTCCAGAAAATGTTACAGCCTCCGCGGTTCGATTTAGTTTCGGAATGGGGAATTCTAAAGAGCAAATCGAATCAGCTGCCCAAAAACTTGCAACCATTGTCAAGCGATTGCGTACTACATAGTACCGGGCGGTCCTATTCTGGGCCACATAAAGTAATGTCTAAACTTTTATCGAAGTTAGGCAATTGACTATGCTTATTAGCCATTCGTCACTTTGTGGGGTAAATGAGGAGGAGTCATGCTTGCGCAAAGCGCACGATCTCATCGGACTTCCCGTTTTAACGGTTGAATCCGGTAAATTAATAGGCCAAGTCAAAGATTTGCTGTTAGACCCGACGTGGAACATAAAAGGTATCCTACTTGAAACGAAGCATTGGTTTTCATCCCTACGGTACATTCCATGGGAAGAACTCGTTGCTGCCGGTGAAGATGCCATTACGATACCGAACGACAGTGTCATTCAAGAGTTGGAGCAAGCCGAAGGGCAACCGTATACGCTGCTCGAAGGAAACCGTAAGATTAAAGGCCTCCCCGTAGTTACCGTAGGGGGCCAGCAATTAGGCATGGTAGAAGATGTTTATTTAAACCAAGAATGGGGAACACAAATAGTAGGCTATGAACTGTCCGAAGGGTTTATTTCTGATTTGAAGGAAGGGCGTAGATGGCTTCCCATGCCGGAATCGGCAACCAAAGGAGAAGACGCCATTATCGTGCCTGTACATTGTACTCAGGAACTAGAAGAACTCTTCGTATCCAAAGAAGAATAGGGTGAGTAACATGATGCGTTGTCCAAATTGCAATTCCAAAGATATTGGGAAAATCGGTTCCCATCAATTTTACTGCTGGGGCTGTTTTATTGAGCTCAGCGTCAACGGCGACAAAATGTCCGTGTATCAAGTAGAGGAAGACGGGACGTTAAGTTCGCTTGACGATTTGTTTTTTGAGGAAGAAATTCCACAAGTTCACGTACATGCGAATTAATTCGTCTTATGTATGAACGTCATTTTTCAGGTGCTTGCCTAAAGCGCTTGAACGAATGACGTTTTTTGTTTTGTCGTGGCTGATGGCTATTCGGGTTAATTTTCACAGGTTGTACATATACTGTACTAGCATACATTGCAACAGCTTAAGCCTGAATCCGAGGTGAAAATAGATGGAACGATTATGGAAAAATAAATGGTTTGTCGGGCTTGTGTACACATTGCTGGCGCTGGCTATTCTTTACATGCTGCTGCAAATAAAGCCGATTTTGCTAAATTTGTTTCGATTTTTAAAAGCCATCCTGACGCCTTTTTTTATTGCGGTGATTATCTCATACATCTTGAATCCGGTTGTGAATGTTCTTAATCAGCGTAAAGTGCCAAGAACCATAGCGGTGCTTCTCATATATAGTGTGTTCATTTCCTCATTAACTGTGATTGTCATGAATATGACGCCTATGTTTATGAAGCAAATCGCAGAACTTAATGAACACATGCCGGAAATGGCGTTGCATGCCCAGTCGCTGGTAGATGGCTTTAACCGGAATCAGTTGCTGCCTGATAGCGTCCGTAATGGAATCAATCATTCTTTGACGAAGATGGAAAATTCGATTTCACTCGCGATTTCAAATTATGTGAATCAAATCGGGAATATGATCAACATGCTGTTTGTTGCTTTTATCATCCCTTTTGTTGCTTTCTATATGCTTAAGGATTTTCAGCTTATGGAGAAAACTGCTCTGGCTATCGTGCCGAAAGATCACCGCAAGAAAACGGTCAAACTGCTAATCGATATCGATACGGCGCTCGGCAATTACATTCGCGGACAGCTGCTGGTTTGCGTGATCATTGGCATACTTGCTTATATAGGGTATTGGTTGATTGGAATGCCGTATCCTCTGCTCCTAGCGATTGTAGTGGCCGTATTCAATATTATTCCGTATTTGGGGCCTTTCTTTGGCGCGGCACCGGCACTTATCATGGCGTCAACCGTTTCATTGAAAATGATTTTGTTCGTCGCATTGGTAAATTTAGCCGTACAGATTCTAGAGGGGAATGTCATTTCCCCACAGGTCGTTGGGAGAACGCTGCATATGCATCCGCTCTTTATCATCTTTGCGCTTCTAGTCGGTGGGGAGGTGGCCGGGATCGTGGGGCTTATACTGGCGGTGCCGTTCTTTGCCGTACTGAAGGTAATCATTCAGCATGTTTTTATCAATTATGTACATCGTCCGACGACGTGAGAAAAAGCTGAATGTCCATAGGACTTTATAAATAGGAAAAGGCTTTGACGCACAGAACCCCTCTAAACCATGACTTGCGGGATCATGGTCCAGAGGGGTTCTGCACGAGGGTTGAGGTTATGAAAGAGTGGCAATACGTAATACTAACGGATAGACGCCACGGAATAAGCAAGTCAGGATAGACTTTAATTTCGATAATGAAAATCATTATCAATAATTCGATTATACTTCCACTGAGAATACGTGTCAACTAGATGATGACTTCTTTACCAAATTTTTATCTTTGTCATTGCCTTGATCGGCGTCCTCGTACGTCAAAACACCCTCATATTGACACAGTTCAAGCATAAAGTTATAATTTGCCTTATCTATCACTATTGTTAAAAACGTTGATGAAACTTAAGTAAGCCATAGTCCATCGTCAGAGAGAAGGTTCCGGTTTAACGCAAGATGCGCTGAACACGGCTGCAAGAACCTTTCGGTGCAAGGATGGCTGAGCGCTCGTTTCGGAGTGTGGACAAACTCCACCGGTTGGACCCGTTACAGATCCGCACAAGGAGATTGTGTTTGTTAGTCTGTCTGAGGCAGAAAGCTCAAGCGCAATAACCAGGGTGGTACCGCGATGATTCGTCCCTGTTTAGCTGCAGGGGCGTTTTTTATTTTGGGTTGCCCCTGAATCCACATAACTGGGGGACTCCAGGGGTTTCGTCCTCTGAACGTTTGCAAGAAAACATATAAATAATATGGAGGCATGAGACAGATGAAAGCAAGTGAAATTCGTTCAAAATGGTTGCAATTTTTTGCAAGTAAAGGTCATAAGGTAGAGCCTAGCTCATCTCTTGTTCCGCACAATGACCCCTCGCTGCTTTGGATCAATGCGGGAATTGCGCCGCTCAAGCCTTATTTGGATGGCCGCATTATTCCTGAGAACCCGCGGATTACGAATGCCCAGAAGTGCATTCGCACGAACGATATTGAGAATGTAGGCAAGACGCGCCGTCACCATACGTTCTTTGAAATGCTCGGCAACTTCTCGATCGGTGACTACTTCAAGAAAGAAGTTATTCCTTGGGCGTGGGAGTTTTTGACGGATCCGCAGTGGATCGGCTTTGATCCGAATCGGATCTCCGTAACCGTTCATGAAGATGATGAGGAAGCTTATGAGATATGGAACAAGCAGATCGGCATTCCTGAAGAGCGCATTTACCGGTTGAAGGAAGACAACTTCTGGGATATTGGCGAAGGCCCATGCGGTCCTTGTACGGAGATTTTCTATGACCGTGGTGACAAATACGGCGATCTCTCCGATCCGGAATGCTGGCCAGGCGGCGAGAACGAGCGTTTCCTTGAAGTGTGGAACCTGGTGTTCACGCAGTTCAACCATAACAAGGACGGCAGCTACACACCGCTGCCTAACAAAAATATTGATACGGGCGCAGGTTTGGAGCGTTTCGCCTCCATCTTGCAAGATGTGGATTCAAACTTCGATACGGATCTGTTCAAGCCGATCATCGACAAGACTTGTGAGCTAGCCGGTGTGAAATACCATGTGAACGAAGAGCACGATGTTGCGCTTAAAGTAATCGCTGACCATATCCGGACGGTTGCATTCTCCGTCGGTGACGGTGTACTTCCTTCCAACGAAGGCCGTGGATATGTCATTCGCCGTTTGCTGCGCCGCGCTGTCCGTTATGGCAGGGTGCTCGGTATGGATAAGCCGTTCCTTTATAAACTGGTGCCAACCGTTGGCGAGATCATGGGTGTATACTACAGTGAAGTCGTAGATAAAGCCGAGTTCATTGAGAAAGTAATTCGCACTGAGGAAGAGCGTTTCCACGAAACGTTGAGCGATGGTTTGAGCATTTTGGCTGAAATGGTTGAGAAGACCCGCCAAGCAGGCGGAAGTCAAATTAGCGGGCCGGATGCGTTCAAGCTGTACGATACGTACGGATTCCCATTCGATTTGACAGAAGACTTTGCCGCTGAAAAGGGAATGACGGTCGATCGCGAAGGGTTCGACGCCTCCATGCAAGAGCAGCGGGACCGTGCCAGAGCAGCTCGCCACGACGAGGGCGGCATGAAGGTACAAGGCGGGCCACTCGCTGAATTCACGGTTAAAAGCGAATTTGTTGGATATAATGAGTTGGTAGTTACTGCTAATATCGTCGCTATCGTTCATGAGAATGAGTTTGTCGATATCGTGGGCGTCGGAGAGACTTGCCAAGTCATTCTGGATCGTACGCCTTTCTATGCAGAAAGCGGCGGTCAAGTGAGCGATCATGGCACGATCTCGAATAGCCAAGTGACTTTGAAAGTGGAAGATGTAAGTAAGGCGCCGCACGGCCAGCATGTTCATAAAGTGGTTGTAGAAGCGGGCGTTCTCCGCAAAGGTGATACCGTAGAGGCGTCTGTCGCTTCTGCGCAGCGCGGTGATATCATCAAGAATCACACGGCTACACATTTGCTGCACAAAGCACTCAAGGAAGTGCTTGGTACGCATGTTAATCAGGCGGGTTCGCTTGTCGAACCGGATCGTCTGCGCTTTGACTTCTCGCATTTCGGCAGCATCAGCGCTGAAGAACTGCAGGATGTGGAGCAGCGTGTAAACCGTCAGATTTGGAATAACACGAATGTAGATATTTCGCTGAAAGCAATTGCCGAAGCAAAAGCAATGGGAGCCATGGCATTATTCGGCGAGAAGTACGGCGACATCGTGCGCGTCGTGCAAGTCGGCGATTACAGCCTAGAGCTTTGCGGGGGTTGCCATGTGCAGAATACGGGGCAGATCGGCTTGTTCAAAATCGTCAGCGAGTCCGGTATCGGCTCCGGTGTCCGCCGAATCGAAGCGGTAACAGGCCGCAGCGCATACGAGTTCCTCGATGGTCAGCTGCAACTGCTTAAGGATGCGGCAGGCATATTGAAATCGAACGTTCAGGATGTTCCTAAACGTTTGGAGAGCACCTTGCAGCAAATGAAAGAACTGTCGCGCGAGAATGAATCGCTGCGCAGTAAGCTTGGACGCATCGAGGCAGGCTCGCTCACCGATCAAGTGAAGCAAGTCGGCGGCGTCAACGTCCTTGCAGCGCAAGTGAATGCAGGAGACATCGACTCGCTTCGCAACATCGTAGACGAGATGAAGGTAAAGCTCGGTTCCGCAGTTATCGTACTTGGCGCACCGGCTGAAGACAAGGTCAACCTCGTCGCTGCGGTCACACCGGATCTGGTTGCCAAAGGTTTCCACGCAGGCAAAATCATTAAAGAAGTTGCCACGCAATGCGGAGGCAGCGGCGGCGGTCGTCCGGATATGGCACAAGCCGGCGGTAAGGATGCATCTAAACTGCAAGCGGCGCTCGCAAGTGTTGAAAGCCTTCTTTCACAATTCGCTTAGAGGTTCAATATTTATTTTTCGGTGGGACAGGAATTTTTAAACCCATAGAGAATATATCACAGTATACACGTAACATTTTCTATAATTTTACAAAGGTAACAAACGGAAAGTGGGGTGCTCCTGATGAGTTCCATGGATAAAACGATGAAGTTCAACGTCAAGGCTGAAGAAATCGAGACATCGCCGAAAGAAGTGCTATTAGCGGTCTACGACGCTCTTCAGGAAAAGGGGTATAATCCGATTAACCAGATTGTCGGATACTTGCTTTCCGGAGATCCTGCATACATTCCAAGACATAACAACGCACGCAGTCTTATACGCAAGCGCGAGCGGGATGAACTGATCGAGGAGCTTGTGCGTTCTTATCTGGGCCAACACAAATAGAGGGAAAAGAGAACCGGCATGAGATGGATGGGCTTGGATTACGGGGATAAGACAATCGGTGTCGCGCTCAGCGATGAGCTTGGCTGGACCGCTCAAGGGCTTGAAGTCATTCAGCGTCGCAAGCCTGAGAACGACATGGAGCGGTTGGAAGCGATTGTAGGGCAATACGGAGTTACCGAGATTATTGTGGGTTTACCCAAAAATATGAACAATACGATCGGTCCTCGCGGCGAGCTGGCCATCGCATTTTCTCAGGATTTACAGCAAAGACTAAATGTACCTGTGCATTTGTGGGATGAGCGCTTAACGACCGTAGCGGCGACACGGACGCTGCTTGAAGCCGATGTGAGCCGCAAGAAGCGGAAGACGGTTATCGATAAGATGGCCGCGCAGCTCATTCTGCAAGGGTATATGGATGCTAATATGAAGAGGTGAACGAACATGTCCAAAGAAGAATTGCGTGAAGAAGAACCCGAAATTATTTACATCCCGGACGATGAGGGCAACGAAGAAGAGTTCGAGGTCATCATGAAATTCGAAGTGGACGGTTCCGACAAGAAGTACATGATGGTCGTTCCACTCGACGGCGGAGACGAAGAAACGGACGAAGTGTACGCTTTCCGCTATGAGGAAGACGAAGAGGGCGAAGACTTAAAGCTCTTCACGATCGAAGACGAGGAAGAATGGAACATTGTGGAAGAAACGTTCAACACCTTAATGGCTGAATATGATGAGGAAGATGAAGGATGAGTGTTGTGCAAACGGACGTATTGCGGAATGCTTATGGGGATGATATCATTTTGTTTGATGAGCAAAATGAATCTACGGTTTATCATCTTCTGAAGGAGTTCGTATACGGGAATCATACGTATGCCGTTTTGCAATCCGATGCGCTCAAAAAGGAAGACGATGTCGCCATTTTTAGAGTCGTGAAAAATGCGGATGAGCAATATGAGCTGGAAACGATCGAAGATGACGAGGAATGGGAAACCGTGTCTGAGCTCTACGATGAAATGGTGTTTCCGGTAGAGGACGATTTGTAAGAAGTAATCACCCGAGCGGAGCGCATCCGCTCTTTTTTATTTGTTGTAGTTAGTCGGGGGCAAAGGAGGATTTCTGTGAACGAAATGATGGACCACTTGAACGAAGCGGTGAAGCCCAAAAGAAGTAAACGCAAGCTCATTTTGTTAATTATCGGTTTGCTTATGCTCGTGATCATCGGGGCCGTGAGCGGCATTGGCCTATATATTGCAAACGCGCTTCAACCGATGCCTGCCTCTGAGCAGGAAGCACGAGTGTCCGTACCACAAGGAGCGGGCTCTGTTGCGATAGCGAAGGAGCTTGAAGCAAAGGGGCTTATTAAGAACTCATCGATTTTTACTTATTATTTGAAACTAAAAAAACAAGGCTCGCGCTTCCAAGCCGGGGAGTACAGTATGAAGCCGGGTATGACGTTCGATCAAATGATCGAGAAGCTGAACAAAGGCGAAACCGTCAAGGAAGAAGTGATTCGGGTGACGATTCCCGAAGGCTATACGATTCAGCAGATCGCTGACAAACTGGGGGATCAGACGCCTTGGAAAGCAGATGTTTTCTTGCAGCAGGCGGATGTGCCGTCTCAATTTCAAGCCGATGCGCTAGGCGGGCTTCCCGATAATAAAAATATTAAGCACCGCTTGGAAGGTTACCTCTTCCCTGAAACGTATGAGTTCAAGAAGGGTTCGACGGAGCAAGAGTTTATTGAGCGCACGTTGCAGGAACTTGATAAGAAGCTTGCGTCACTTCCGCCGGATTGGAAGGACAAGCTCCAAGCGAGGGGGCTTACCGTACATCAGATGTTAACCATTGCATCGCTCATTGAGCGTGAGGTCGTTGTTGACGAGGAACGGGCACTCGTATCGGGAGTCATTAATAACCGTTTAAAAAAGAATATGCCGCTGCAGATTGACGCGACGGTGCAATATTTATTGGATAAGCCGAAGGAACGGCTACTCGAGAAAGATTTGCAAATCCAAAGTCCTTATAATACGTATCTGAATCCGGGCCTGCCGCCTGGACCTATTGCCAGCCCGAGCTTGGCTTCTATCAAAGCGGCTGTCTACCCGGAGGATACGAAATATTTGTTCTATGTGACGAAGAAAGACGGCTCGAAGGGGCATTTATTTGCGGAAACGTTTGAAGAGCATAAGAAGAATATTGCGGCAAGTAAAAAGGCAGCGAATTAGTGGGGGGAAGTTAGTTTCGGGGTCCCCGCAAAGTAATGTCTAAGCTCTCATCGAAGTAATACAGGAAGCATGACCGCTTTTAATGGTTAGCTTAGACGCCAATCGAGCCAAGCTCGATGTGGTAGGAATTAGCTTCGAAGGGATACTTCACTTTGTGGGGTAAGATATGGATAGAAGGAAGGGTTAGCAAATGAAAAAACCGGAGTTAGTAGTAAGCTGTGGGTCCGCTCAGGAACTTAAGCGTTTGATCAATGCGGGAGCCGATGCGGTTATTGTAGGTGAAGAGCGTTATGGGCTTCGTCTTCCTGGCGAGGTAAAGCCGGATGAGCTGCAGGCTGCTGTATTGTGGGCCCATGAGAGAAACGCGAAAGTTTATGTAGCGGTAAATAATATTTTTGATAATGAAAGCTTAGATGGGCTTTCCAGTTATCTCACTCAGCTCCAACAGTTCGGCGTGGATGCGGTCATTTTCGGCGATCCTGCAGTGCTGATGGCTGCACGGAATTTAGCAGTTCCCTTGAAGCTGCATTGGAACGCTGAAATGACGTCAACTAACTATGCGACCGCAAATTATTGGGGGCAGCAAGGGGCCTCCC
This sequence comes from Paenibacillus sp. GCM10027628, assembly GCF_042676385.1. Taxonomy (NCBI): domain Bacteria; kingdom Bacillati; phylum Bacillota; class Bacilli; order Caryophanales; family Paenibacillaceae; genus Paenibacillus; species Paenibacillus sp. GCM10027628. The sequence goes on along the minus strand of NZ_JBHTHA010000082.1, from coordinate 8,977 downwards.
GTGTCGTTCTGGCTAGAGAGCTGAATATGGAGCAGGTGCTCGAATTTAAGAAGCATACAGAGCTGGAAGTCGAGGTTCAAGTGCATGGGATCACGAATATTTATCACTCAAAGCGCGAGTTAGTAAAAAATTATATGGAACATCAAGGAAAAGATGCTTCATCGCAAGACCGCTCCATAGAACGCGGGCTGTTTCTTATCGAGCATGAGCGCCGGGATCAGCGTTATCCTGTGTACGAGGACCGCAATGGCACACATATTATGAGTTCGGAAGATTTTTGCATGCTGGAAAACTTGCCGGAGCTGATGGACGGGCATATCGATAGTCTGAAAATTGAAGGGCTCCTAAAGTCCGCCGATTATAATGAGACGGTGGTAAAAAGCTACCGTGCAGTCATCGACGCTTATGCGGCTGATCCCGAAGGTTATACATTTAATCAGGATTGGCTCGATGCGATTGCTAAGCTGCAAGATCCGGATCGGGAATTATCATATGGTTTTTTCTACAAAGAACAAGTGTATTAAGCGGATGCTTACGAAGCCGGTTTTGCTTCGTAAAAACTCTTAGAAAGAAGGTGTTATCCAAGATGACGACAGCAGTAGAAGCAAGAGCGCGAGGCCGTAGAGTACGTTTGGATAAGCCTGAATTGCTGGCTCCCGCCGGCAATTTGGAAAAACTGAAGTTCGCGATTCATTACGGCGCGGATGCGGTATATATTGGCGGACAAAAGTATGGTCTGCGATCGAATGCGGATAACTTCACGCTCGATGAAATGCGCGAAGGTGTAGAGTTCGCTAAGCAATATGGGGCTAAAGTATTCGTGGCGACGAATATTTATGCGCATAACGAAGATATAGACGGATTGGAAGATTATTTGCGCGGCCTTCAAGAGGTTGGCATCTCGGCGATCATTGCGGCAGATCCGATCATCATGCTAACGGCCAGAAGAGTGGCTCCTGAACTCGAAGTGCATCTGAGCACGCAGCAATCCACAATGAATTGGCAAACCGTGAAATTCTGGAAAGAACAAGGCATCGAACGCGTCGTCTTGGCTCGCGAAGTCAGCATGAAAGAAATCGACGAGATTAAGCGGCATGTCGAAGTGGAGATCGAGGCTTTCATCCATGGCGCGATGTGCAGTTCTTACTCGGGACGATGCGTGCTTTCGAATCATTTCACGGATCGCGATTCGAATCGCGGCGGCTGCTCGCAATCGTGCCGCTGGAAATATGATTTGTTTGCCAAAGACCAGCCGCTGTCTTCGCCGCTCGCTACGGATCTGCCATTATTCGGTGAGGATGACGATGCGTTTACGATGGGCTCCAAAGATCTCAGCATGATCGAACATATCCCCGAAATGATCGAGTCCGGCGTGGACAGTTTCAAAATCGAAGGGCGCATGAAGAGCATCCACTATGTGGCGACTGTGGTCAACGCCTACCGTCAGGCGATTGATGCTTATTTTGCTGATCCGGAGCATTATGAATTGAATCCGCTATGGCAAGACGAAATTTTTAAAGCGGCGAACCGCCCTCTGAATACGGGATTCTTCTACGAGGCGCCAGGGCATGAGGATCACATTTTCGAACCGGAGGATAAGGTCGTAGGCTTCGATTTTGTTGGTCTGGTTATGGAATATAACGAAGAAACGGGTATGGCCGTTATTCAGCAGCGGAACCATTTCAAACCAGGTCAAGAGGTTGAATTCTTTGGCCCGAAAGGTACGCATTTTAAGCAAAAGGTCGGTGCGATCTGGAATGAGGAAGGCCTGGAGCTGGATGCGGCAAGACATCCATTGCAATTGATTAGAATCAAGACGGAGCATCCTGTCAATAAGTGGGATATGCTTCGCAAGAAAACAGGTAAATAGTACCATGGAAGCTTTCTCCAGAGTGGGTTATATTGGAGAAAGTTTCTTTTTTTTTGGTTTTTTGCGCGTTAAATAAAGGAAATTGTTAGAAGATGTCGAAATTGTTAAACGCTCGGACTTTGTAACCCTTTTCATTATCGTCCAAAAGTAAGAGTACTTTAGGCAAGTAGAAACTAATGGTGGTGAACGTTATGAAAAATGCACTTCAAAAGCTAACCTCTTCTTTAGTCAAACTAGGTAAAGACTTCATTCATGTCCTGCAAAATGTAAAATGGGGACGTATCGCTCGAGCAGCTGGGCAAACAACAAAAGGCGTGAGCGGATCAGCTCTCAAAGAAATGAGGCAGGTTAAGCTCGAGAATCCAGTGAAGTCGGTTGGGATGAAGCTGTTTTTAATGTTTTTTGTGAGTATTTTATTCTTTGTTCTGACTGTAGGTATGATTTCCTACTCAGTATCAAAAAATGTCATCAAAAACAAAGTAGCCGCATCCAGTCTTCAGACGGTAACGCAAGCAGGGCAGAAGCTCGACTTCCTATATCAAACGTTTGATGAGACTACTCTGCAAATTATGCTGAATAAAGAATTGCAGGATTTGCTGGAGAAACTTCCTAATCTGGACCCATCTTCCTATGAAGCTTTGGATGTTGTGCGTCAACTAACGGACAAATTGAACGTGATTACTTTTTCCAACAAATCAATTAAAACGCTTCATCTCTATAGACCCGATGGTAAATTGATTGTCATTACGGGCAGTGGCGGCAACACTTTATCTGAAAATGCAAGCAGTACGGAGTGGTTCAAAAAGATTGTGGACGGCGGAGGAAAAGTAGCTTGGCTCGACAGCAAAGTTAAAGGGTACTCCAGCAATTCATCGAGCACATTCGCAGTGGGCCGCATGATGAGAAATACGCTGAGCAACTCGACTTCAGCGATTCTCGTGATAGAGTTAGGAAACGAGATATTAAACAAAGAACTGCAAGGCATGACCCTCGGTGACGACAGTAAAGTCGTGATCACAAGCGCTACCAACAAAAATATCGCTACGCTTGAACCGGACCAGTTAGAGAAAGATGCTCAGATCCAGCTTAGCAAAGAACAGCTTGCTCAAGATAACGGCTCGTTTACAACCAAAGATGATCACTTGGTCGCTTATTACAAATCCAACGTATCCGGTTGGAATCTAGTTGGAGACATCCCGGTAAGCTCTCTGGTGAAAGATGCTAAGCAAATTTTTAATTATACGCTTCTTATCGCGCTATTCGCAGCGATTGCTGCTGTCCTGATTGGTTTGTTCGTCGCCAGAATGATCGGGCGTCCGCTCATTAATTTGCGCAATTTGATGCAGCAAGGGGCTAAAGGCAAGCTGACAGTAAGGGCTAATTACACAACGCAGGATGAAATTGGACAACTAGGCGCAAGTTTCGATATGATGATGCAGCAAATTACTTCACTGGTACAGCAAACTAGCGCTTCCGCACAACAAGTGTTTGAAACGGCTACCGAGCTGACGAACTCGTCCAAAGTGACGGCGACCGCTGCAAGAGAAATAGCTGTGGCTACCGACGAAATTTCCAATGGCGCTGCTGGTCTTGCAACAGAATCGGAAAAAGGGAACGAGCTGACTCAGCATATCGGCTTCCAAATGAAGAATGTAATTGAAGCGAACCTTGAGATGGGTACGGCCGCTGCAGATGTTCAAAGCTCGAGTGAACAAGGTACGAAGTACATGACGGAACTCATAGGGAAAACGAATTTAACCGAAGAAATGATCCGCTCCATGGTAGATAAAGTCGATAATTTAAAAGACAGCACAAGGTCGATCCGTAAAATTCTCGATGTGCTGAATAATATGACGAAGCAAACGAATATTTTGTCCCTGAATGCTACGATTGAAGCCGCTCGTGCGGGAGCAGCCGGCAAAGGCTTCATGGTTGTCGCCGATGAGATTCGTAAGCTGGCCGACCAGTCCCGTCAATCGATCGACGTAGTAGGACAAATTACAGAAACGATTCAAAAAGAAATCGATGAAACGGTAAAAGTACTTTCAAACGCGACCCCGATCTTCCAAGAGCAGATTCAGGCCGTGAAGGAAGCCGATACGATTTTCAAACAAGTGACGAGTCACATGGGTGGATTCATTGATCAACTTAGTACGGTGAGCGATTCCATCAGCACGTTGGAGCAGTCTCAAGTCGTTCTCTCGGATGCGATGACGAATGTCAGCGCTGTAGCGGAAGAGTCGCTAGCGACTTCTGAAGAAGTAGCGTCCCTAAGCTCAGAGCAGCTCAGTATTAGCGATGGATTGGTGAAGCTGTCGGATAAGTTGGATCAGCTGTCTAAATCGCTAAATGAAACACTTTCGAAGTTTGAGATTTAGTTATTACATAATTCGCAAGCCTGCCCTTCGTTTGGAGGGTGGGCTTTTTTAGTTTCGCCGAACTGCGAAAAGTTTGTCGATGAACAGGGATGACCATACTGGGAAGAGAAGCAGGAATCGGCTTGCCAGAAGGGGTCAGATAGATGAGAGAGAGTCAATTAACCGCAGCGGAAAAACGGAGAATGTTTATCGTCTTGTTCATCATTATCATCGTGTTTACTTGCATAGCCAGCAAGCTGTTCTGGATCCAGGTAGCTGCATCGGAAAGCTACTCTTCCAGGGGCGTCAATCTTGTCAAAAATTCAGTTCTCCAGAGGCAGAAGGCTCTCGTATTGGATAGCGGCCGAGGCGAGATCCTGGATCGGCATATGCAGCCAATAACAGGAGGCACGGTCAAAGCGCTGGTCGCCTTTCCAATTAGCAAGTCATTCAAAGTAAAGCGTCAGTTAATCGATCAGCTTGCGCGTATTTTAAAGACGAGTCCGGAAGCGTGGCTCGCTTTTTCCAGCGGTTTGAAAGATCCCGGCGTTTGGGGGACGAATGAAGGTGGGAAACCGGTGCCGCTCAGCACGCAGCAAGAGGAGCAGATTAACGCGCTTCAGCTGCCTAATGTAAAAGTCGTTGAAATCGAGGAACGCTATCCGATAGGGATGACTGCGCGTCAATTGATCGGATTTATCGGGCAAAATCCGGATCGCGTGATGCAAGTCTACAGCGCTGAATTAGAGCGTGGGAAACTATCACTTACGAGCAAAATTGGCGGCTCCGGTTTGGAAAAAACATTTGATTTCTGGCTCCGCGGGATTGGGGAGACTTCCATTTCCTATTTTACGGATGCTGGAAAAAAACCTTTGCCCGGATTGGATGCTCGAATGATCACTCCGGATAATACCTTCTACCCAGTGAAGCTAGTCACGACATTGGACTTAACTGTGCAGCAGAAAATTGAAATGTTGATGGACAAACTCCAAATACGGGAAGGAGCTGCTGTTGTTCAAGATGCGGGACAAGGAGACATCGTAGCCATGGCGAGCCGTCCCAATTTCAACCCCCTGCAAGTGAATCTCAGCAGCGGCAGTTGGAGCAACTTTGCCTTGAAAGCAACGGCTCCCGGGTCGATTTTCAAGACGGTAGTTGCGGCTGCGGCGCTTGATGAAAAGGCTGTCGACCTCAAAGAAACGTTTGATTGCGAAGGAACCTTGGGGAAATATGGGTTTACGTGTTGGCGAAAGGATGGTCACGGTCCTTTGACATTGGAAGAGGGTTATGCGCAGTCTTGTAATATCGTGTTTGCAAAAGTGATGCAGCGGCTAACTTCCGCACAATTGGAAAATTACGCACACAAGCTTGGCGTGCTGAATGAGGTTGGATGGTCGGGGACAACGGATACCAAAGAAGTGTTACACCAATTGGATTCTGAGGACAACGGACAACTGTTTGCGGCGCATACCCCGCACGATGACGAAGGGGTCTTAATGCAAACGGCCATTGGTCAAAGAGATGTGATGATGACGCCTTTGCAAGCATCCAATATGATTGTGACGCTGCTGCATGATGGAAAAGGTTATTCGCCTAGAGTTGTAAGTGAAATTCGATATCGGACTGATCGTGTGATGGAGGCATTTCCGGTTAAGAAAATGGATAATGGGGGAAAAAGCGTATCTGCGGCAACAAGCCGCAAATTGTTAAGCTGGATGCAGGAGGTCGTTACGGTTGGCACCGGCCAAGGTTTGAAAGGGGCAACGTGGAAGCTTGCGGGCAAATCGGGTACGGCTCAAATGAAGAACGGAAAGCAGGAGAAAGTGAACCAGTGGTTCATCGGCTATGGCCCTGTCCAATCACCCCAGTACGCGGTTTCCGTTGTCATTAAGAATATGGATCCGCTCGAAAGTAACAAGGCCATTCCGCTATTTAAGGGGATTATGGATATTTTGGCGGAGGCATCAAGCAGCAGGCAATGAGATGGTGAAGCAAGTTCCTTTGCCTGGTTGGCTTGTCACTTTAATACCGCCTCCGAACGTTTTGATGATCCGATAGGAAACCATCATGCCGAGACCCGTACCTTTATGTTTCGTCGAATAAAAAGGTGTGCCAAGGCGATCGATTTGTTCGGGAGTCATTCCCACGCCATTGTCCTTAATTTCGATGATAACCTGGGAGCTGCGTTTGTAACCGATAATTTGCAAGGTGCCTCCGCTGGGCATCGCTTCGATCCCATTCTTCGTCAGATTCACAAGGCACTGAATCAATTTTTCGCTATTCGCTCTAACAACCAGCGATGGCTCCATATCGATTGAGATTTGAACGCCGCGCATAGAGCCATAGGGATTAATAAGGTTGCTTAGTTTTAAAGAAAGTGTGGACACGTCCAGTTCTTCCAGCTTTTCCGCTTGAGGTTTGGCAAAAGAGAGGTAATCGCTAATAATGCTTTGCGCGCGATCGATTTCTTCAATCACCATCGTCGTGTAGATGCGTTTCTTCTCTTCAGTGACATCGGATTGGCTCAAAATTTGCATAAAACCACGAGCTACCGTCATGGGATTGCGAATTTCGTGAGCGACGGATGCAGCTAATTCACTCAACACATTGAGTTTTTCGGAGCGCTGAACTTCTTGACGCATCGCAATATTTTCGCGAATTCTTTCGATTAAGTAAGTCAGCAGCCACATGGTTAATATGTGAATGATGCAGAATAATCCGCCTAACAATAAAAAGCTGGCATTGATAGATTGATCTGTTTCTATGCGGTATACCAATGTAATGCAGAAGGTTGCAATTGCGCTGACGAAGGCAAGAAGACTTGGAAACATAACTTTCGGCGTCCGGTGCTTCCAGTTGCTAAGCGCAATAAAGGCAAGGATGAAGGGAACAAGGAGTGCGGTGAGTGTGACGATCCAGATGAATTCCGGGCCACCCAAATAATAGCGATACGCGATAATGACAACAGAAACGAAAAGCCCGGATCGTATGCCGCCGTATAAGAAAGCCGCCAGCAATGGGACGATGCGTAAATCGTAATCGCTGCCTGCTATTGTGAAGAAGGGAGTCGACATACAAAAGATTGCAGCTAAAGCACAGATGATGCCGATAAACGTCCGTCCCCAATAATTAAAATTGATGGAAACGGGGCGGTCGAGCCAAAAAATATGATATAGCAAGATGGGCACGGTTAAAACCAGTACATTGAGCAGCAAGTCGTCAATTGCGTTCAAAAGTCTCGCCTACTTATCGAAATTTGGTTATATTTGTACTATTTCGACATAAATATTGAAAATCCTTCGAATTGTTTCCAAAATTTTGTTGGTTTTTGACATGTTCTGATGGGGCGTATGCCGGGAGTCCCGTTTGGTTGCGCAAAATGGTTCGCATCGCTTACAATGCTAAAGAATGATGCTAAACATTTGCAGGAGTCGTTTAACCATGAATAATTTTCATTTGCCTTCGGACATGGTCATCCTAGATCGATCAAAAGAAGAGGAATATAGAGAGATATTATATGCTTTTGCGTTGGAGGAGCTCCTTTGCCGGTCAATTGGAAAAGGAATGCCGCCGATTCTGCATATTTGGAGGCATCCGCGTGCTTTTGTCATGGGTCTTCGGGACAGCCGCCTTCCTCTTGCCGCGCAAGCAGAACGCTGGTTACGTGATCAAGGCTATGACACGGCCGTGCGTAACTCCGGGGGAGCGGCTGTTCCTTTAGATCCCGGCGTTGTGAACGTGTCGCTACTGCTCCCCAAAGCCGCGGGGGATATGGAGCACCGCAAAGATTTTGAGCTTATGGTAGGTTTAATTCGCGATGTGATGATTAAAATGACGAATCGCATTGACCAGGGCGAAGTAGTCGGCTCGTTCTGTCCGGGGGAATTCGATTTGAGTGTAGACGGTCGCAAATTTTGCGGTATCGCTCAACGCAGACAGCAGCATGCGATCTCGGTACAAGCCTTCATCATCGTTGAAGGAGCCGGGGAGGAAAAAGCAGCAAGTGCGAGAGAGTTCTATGAACGGGCGGCGGGTTCGGCGGACCCTGGCGACTATCCGTTAGTTGCGCCGGGCAGTATGGCGAGTTTGGCAGAGTGCTTGAATATGCAGCTTACGGCTGAAAATTTTACGGCGAATATACTTGAGGTAATGGGAAGCAGATACATTCAAACAGCAGAGCCCATGCAAATCGCAGAGTACCCCGATGATGAACAAATTCGCGGCATGATAGAGCTGCTTCGGCAGCGTTATGCCATTAAGGGGTAAACTGACGGAAACTAACTACCCTTTTGGCGTTTTGTAAAATGGTACATAAGCGGCAGCATGTGTTTCCCTTATGCTCCTCTCCTGTCCCGCTTATGCATGGCTCGGAGAAAATAGGAACAAGAAGCCCGATGGGCGTTGAATTCGGACGATTGATGTAGCGCTGTTAGGCTTCTGTCAATCATTTTTCCGGGAGTTAGGAATCTAACACGGAATCGTCGTGTGTCAATTATGGCGTTGTTTGAAAGGATATCAAACACTTTTCTGTGATTTTCTGATTTAAAGTCCCTTAGTGCACTATTAAAGAACAAAATGACGCTAATAATTGGGAAAGTTGATCTGCGACGTGGTTAAAGAATAAAAGTCCATAAACAGCGAACAAAGTTCGTTGATTATGGACTTTTGTACGTTCGGAGTGTGGAATGAGGTAGCGTCAAGAAGTTTGTGTATTTAGGTCTGGGTATCCATCGGAACGATGGATACGATT
>NZ_JBHTHA010000081.1:0-23863 GCF_042676385.1 Paenibacillus sp. GCM10027628 | reverse complement strand
CGCTCTCGCGACCGGAGTTACAATGTACCACAGTTTCGACATCAATTGCAAGCACTTTTTTCTTGCCATTTTTTGTCGTCTTACTGTCGAGTTCACATCGTAACATACGTTGCTGATTGAATGCAAATCGTATTTCTTAGCGATCTTGTACTCGTTCGGAACAACGAAAGATAATGTACCATGATCCGAAAACAATTTCAACCCTTTTGAAAATGTTCTATAATTCCAACTGTTTTGATTGTTCAATATTCAATTGTAATAATCGGAGTGCCCGCGGTTATGCGCCACATCCCTGTTGTTGATTCCTTATGAAAGGCAAGTTGCAGATTTACGGTTTGACTGCCGCTTCTAATAGAAGCCTTGAATTGGTCAGTAGCAATGGACACACTTACCGTATTGGTATCGGTATAGCTTTCCACAATTTTGCCTCTATATACTTGCATAATAGAATCCACTAATTTATTGATGCTTTTTGAATCGGGCAGCGTTTCCGAAGTTACATAGCCTTGCACCATGACATTCCATTCACCTTTAATTCCTAAATCAGCAAGCTGCTTTCCCTTTTCTTCTTGCCATTGGATCAATTCGGCCACATCCGAACCCTGAGTAGCATTCGTTCGCAATACCATATAGCAAGCAGATTGTCCCTGCGGACTTGCAACAGTTAATGTTACGTTCGTATCTGTCGCAACCTCTGCTTTTTCATTATATATAGGATGTGAGTTAGTTACGCTCAATGCTATAGCCTGAGGAAGTCCAAATGATTGGGAAAGACTCTTTCCAACTTGCAAAAGCTTGTCCTCAGTTCCATCGCACGTGCCATAATATCCTGTATATTTCAAAGTGATCTGATATTCACTCGACATGTAAGGCTTGATACTAGTTAAAAGTCGCGGCGCATCTTGCTCGCCCCGTGCATCGACATGACGAACCCATCCAAATATAATACTTGCAATGGAAATCCAAATTATCGATAAGAGCCAGAACTTTTGCATAAAAAATCGCACCTCTTCACTAGAATCTATCAACTCTAGTAAAAGAATGCCCAAATCTAGCAACATTTAAACCGAGCAGTGAGTTATACTCCATCTCCAGGAAAATTGTAATGAGAATGAAACATAGATTTTACACGGATTTAATGAAACAAGCCTATAATAAAACTCGACCCCCTTTAAAATATGATTTGAATTAAGACCCATAGCCCCTGTGCTGTGGGTCTCTTTGTTTTTATAACCTTTAAAAACTTATTTACAAGTTATACCATATGACTTATAATCATTTTATAACCATCAATATTGATTTTAAAGGTTATAAATAAGAGAGGGATGATATCCATGAACATTCAAAAGCTGCCTTGGGCTGGTATTCGCGTACAATTCGAAACGACTAGCATCGCCATCGATCCGCTGTTTCATTTTCCCAGCAAGTTTGGTGAGCCGCATGAACCGATGTTGCCGCTAAGTGATTTTGGCTCCGTCGATGCCGTGCTGATTACTCACCATCATGGAGATCACTTTGATCCAGAGGCTATCGCGATGTTCTATGGTTCGGATATCCCCGTGTTTATGCCTTTGGAATCACTAGAGATTGCGGGTAGCGGAAAATTAACAAACGTTCGAGGCATCGTCCTTGGCGAATCGGTCCAAGTGGGGGCTCTTACGGCTACGGCAACCTACTCTGTTGATGGTATGGGGGATCCTCAAGTTGCTTGGATCGTGCAGGGCGGAGACAAAAAAATGATCCATTGCGGCGACACTCTCTGGCATGGCTACTGGTGGAAAATCGCTAAGACATATGGTCCTTTGGATGCGGTATGCCTCCCAGTCAACGGTGCGGTCCTCGAATTGCCAGGGATGACGCCTAGCGGACAACCAATTTCCATGAATCCTGAGCAAGCCGCATCTGCCGCGGTAATTCTCGGTGCAGCCGCCTGGATTCCGATCCACTATGGGGTTATTCATCATCCACCTATTTACCGCCAGACACCGGATCTATTTGAACGATTACATGCCGCTGCCGCTGCACAAGATCGAGTAAAACTGATATTGTTAAACACCAAGGAAAGCTTTACACTTTAAACATAATTCTCTATCCCATAAAAATCAGGAGCTGATCAACAATGGACGGTCCTCCTTTCCTTTTAGGCGGAAGTGCATGGTTGAACTTGGTCAATACCCGGTTCCGGCACAATAAGGAAGTACATGACGTTTTAGACGACCCTGAATCAGCCCTGCAATGGCTTCATATCAATCAGTTAATCCGTGGATCCGGGACCTTATTGGGTTCTAATACTGATGATGTCCTGCGTGAAGCTTGTGCAGAACTAAAGTCTTTTCGTGAAATCTGCGAGGAGATTCTTGCCGATCTAGAAAAGGACAACGAATTGTCCGCCTCTGTTTTGATGAAATTAAATGAACAAACGGAGAGCTTGTCCATACGGACTACAGCCGTACTTTCAGAAGGGAAGCTCACCCTTGCCTATGAGGGAATCAGCGATATTGATCATATGTTGTATTTGATCATTCGATCTATCGCCGATACGTTTGACGTCTACTCCCCCGATCGAATCCGCAAATGCGAGCACGAAGAATGTATCCTGCATTTCGTCGATACGTCCAAAAGTGGCAAAAGACGTTGGTGTAGGATGGAAGTTTGCGGAAACCGTCATAAAGCGGCCGAGTTTTACGCCAAGAAAAAGAAAACAAATACTCCGAACCTATGAAAAAAGCCTAATCATGCAGCGAAAATTGTAACTGCTTGAATAGGTTTTTTATTTTTTCCGGAAAAATGGGATTGCGCAAACTACATTAATTAGTTATTATACTAATATAATTAGTTTTTATATAAATCAAAGGAGTGTACATTTATGATAATAATGAAAATGGCCAACTTAGGGTTACGGTTTGTTTTGGAACTATGTATGTTAGCCGCTCTTGGTTATTGGGGATTTCACGTTGGCAAAGGTATGATCGTAAAGAGCGCATTAGGCATCGGCGCCCCATTGATCGCGGCGGTTCTCTGGGGCATGTTCGTCGCTCCTAAAGCTTCCATTGCCATTGCCGAGCCTTATCGCCTGCTTATCGAGCTCGTTATTTTCGCAAGTGCAACTGCTGCTCTTTATGTATCCGGCAGGCAGTCACTGGCCGTTACATTTGCTTTGGTCTATTTGATCAATCGGGCATTGATCTTTATATGGAACCAGTAAACACATAATTTCCCATAATGTTACGACAGGATGTCCATAATCTTTCGGTACAGTAAGGATGTAAGGGATACACCTTCCCTAACTTACATAAATCGAAAGGAGTTTTTTAAACATGAAACCACAATGGAAACGCCGTTTAAAACAAACTAGCCTGTTAGCCGCCATGCTCACTATGTCCATTGGCAGTGCAGGAGGTGCATCTGCAGCCGAAAGCAATGCGAATCTAGAAGCGCAGATCACTTCAACGATTGCACAACCAGCCGTCAAGTTAACACCGGCAATCACCTTAGGTGTAGCGAGCTCGAATTTATTGCCTGCTTTGCAGAGGAATTATTTCAAACTGTTGGCGAGTACATACGCTCCCGAGACAGTCGATGCCTGGAAGCAAGCGCTGGATGAGCGGAAACAGCTCGAAAGTGAAATGCCCCACCCCCAATTCCCCAATAAGGTTGTAATTATGAAAAAGGCAGAGATCGACAAGAGCGTCGATTCCGGCTCTGAGACTAGTACAACAGAACGCAGAATGTACCGTATCGTACTGCCAAAGCCCGGAACTCAAATCGGTACGGATCAACAAATCGGTGAGGTTACCCAATCTGACGCAATTAAAGTTTCGGATGATATAATAAAAGCTGAACTACCCGAATCTTTCAAACGTCAACAAAAGTTAGCTGAAGCTGTGGAAACGGACGATGCAGCAACAATTCGGAGCTTACTGCCTGAGCTGCTGAAGGACTACAAAAACGAAACCGAAGCTCTTCGTAAAGCAGTCAAAGATTTAAAAGACGAAGCTGCAAAGCAACCGGCACAACCAGCAGAATCAACATCACCTGCGGCTGAGCAATAAAATTCACAGGTGGAGCCCATTCGCAAAAAAAACGCGGATCGCTCCGCCTTTTCCCTATCGCAGGTCAAACAGGAGGAAAGCTTCATGTATCGGATTTACTTAGTGGAAGATGAGGAGCATCTTCGCGGCGTTCTCGCTGCTTATTTGGAAAAAGAGGGGTGGCAAGTGCGTTCGTTTCCCGATGGAACCTCGGCACAGACTGCGATTACGGAGCGGCCGGACTTGTGGGTCCTCGACATTATGCTCCCCGGGGTGGACGGCTACCAGTTGATGCGCGAGATCAAGGCAGATCGGCCTGCGCAGCCGGTTATTTTCATTTCCGCACGCGATGCCGACATCGATCGCATCATTGGGCTGGAGCTTGGCAGCGACGATTATTTGGCCAAGCCTTTTTTGCCGCGCGAGCTTGTCATACGGGCACGCAAACTACTAGATCGCGTATATGGCGGCGCTTCTGCAATTGCCACTTTCCAAGAACGTCGCACCAAACTGTCCGCAGCCCCCTACCTCATCGATGAACAAGCTCGAATCGTTACGGATGGCGGTGGAGAAAAGCTGGAGTTAACGAGCAAAGAATTCGAGCTGCTTGTTTTTTTGGTCAACCATCATGGACAAATCCTGGAGCGTGAACAAGTACTTGCTGCTGTTTGGGGCATGGATTATTACGGATCGGACCGCGTTGTCGACGACCTGGTGCGCAGGCTTCGCCGCAAGTTGCCCGAACTGCGATTAGAAACCGTATATGGTTTCGGATACAGGATGGTGAAAGCATGAGGAACCGGATCGGACATTGGCCGCTTGCGCTCAAACTATGGGGCGCTTTTGCCGCTTTGACTTTGTTTATATTTGCGCTGCTGGCTGTTCTGCTGCCTTGGACGCTGAAAGGCTTTTTTACAGAGCAGATCTATGATATCTTGCTGGATACGCAAAGCGGACTTCAAGTGGAAGATAGTTCGCTAGCCGTTCCGTCCCTCCGCATAACGATGCCTGTTTCCCCCACTTCAATGTCTAGTGCATTAATATCGACGCCTGCGAAGCGTATCAGTGTCATTTCCAAAGATATGATCATGGGAACGGTTCCCGATCCTGCCAATCTGTCGCCCATGTCCATTACAACCCGGATCAGCGCGCCGGAAGGGCCTGCGATTCAACATTTTATGATTAGCGGCACTGCGCAATCCGCAACAACCGTATCGGCTGCGCAAATTAGCGAACCTTTCGTACAGGCTATGGAGCAGGATGCTTTTACGCAGGCGGTTCCACTAAAGAAGTATACACGCAGTATCGAAAACAAAAGCATCTTCTATGTCATCCGTAAAGAAGTCGTACAGAACGAGCCGAACTATATCGTTTCCTATGCCTGGGGCAATTATCGCAATGATCTTGTTAAGACGATGTTTTTAAGACTTATGCTGCTCATGGTTGGGCTGATCGTAGTGAGCTGGCTCCCGTGTCTGGGTCTGGCGCGTTATTTTACCCGACCCCTTGTCCAGATGGAACGCCATGTAGGCAAGCTTGCCGAACGGGACTGGCACGAACCGCTAGAAACAGGTCGAAAAGACGAAATCGGTCGGTTAGCCAAAGCGATTGAATCGATGAGGCAGCGGTTGGTGCGGCAGGATCGCGCCCAGCAATTTTTCCTTCAGCACACGTCGCACGAGCTCAAAACACCGGTCATGGTTATTCGCAGTTATGCGCAATCCATACTGGACGGCGTATTTCCTAAAGGCAATTTGAGCGAAAGCGTCCATGTGATCATGAATGAAAGCGAGCGGCTTGAAAAACGAATTCGCGATTTGCTGCTGCTCAATAAGCTGAACTATTTGACTTCCCGGGAGAAGCCGTTTGTACCATTTGACTTGAATACGGTCATCGAGGATGCCGTAGAAAGATTGCGATATCGACGGCCAGAGATTGGATGGGAGATGGAGCTGTCGCCTCATATCCAGCTAAAAGGCGATGCTGAGCAGTGGAAAGTGGCGATGGAGAATTTGTTCGATAACCAGCTTCGCTATGCGACAAGTACAATTCGGATTTCCGCTAAGCCAAGTGAAACAGAAAGCTCTCTCCCTGTTTTGCGCATCAGCAATGACGGCCCTTTGCTGGATGAAACGATGGCTGAAAGCCTTTTTGAGCCGTTTCGTTCCGGCGGGGACGGTCAATTCGGACTTGGACTAGCCATCGTGAAGCAAATCGCGGAGCATCACGGGATGAATGTATGCGCCGTGAATGAGAGCGACGGCGTTGCCTTTTATCTGGAGCCGGCGGGAACCGTGCATGCCGAGGATCGGACTGAGGAACGGAAAGAAGCGATCGCCTAGCCGAACGAAAAAAGTGGTTGAACACGATAATCGATCTCGATCTATCGGTGTTCAACCACTTTTTATTTTGTAAGGCCTGTTTGGGCCTTACAGATATTTATCCAGACCACGAGGGATCAATAACGGTCAAAACGGGCTTTACAGCATAAGAAACCGTGCTCTAAGCTGGTGAAATCTAGCCGTTGCGGCCTTTTTGACCACTACAGGCCAGGTTTAGCAAAAGCGCCCGCTGTAACGCCCAAAACGGACTTTACAGAAATGCAATTTTTCCGGGTCACAAATTAACCATCGCTAGCTTTATAGGCCTAGGCCTTAACCTTCGCTTTAATCTCTTCCAGCGGCTTATGGTTGCCGTATTTCGGATATTCGCGTGTGGTTGGAGCTGCCCAATGTACAGCATTACTGATTACGCGGCGGACTTGCTCGTTGTAGTAGGTGCGGTACGTCTCGTGTCCTGGGCGGAAGTAGAAGATTTTGCCTTGTCCGCGGGTGAATGTGCAGCCGCTGCGGAAAACTTCGCCGCCTTCGAACCAGCTCACCATGATCAGTTCATCCGGCTGCGGAATGTCGAAGTGTTCGCCGTACATTTCTTCAGCTTCCAACTCGATAAATTCGCCGATGCCTTCCACGATCGGGTGACCCGGAGATACGACCCAGATGCGTTCTTTCTCGTCGGCTTCGCGCCATTTGAGGTCGCAAGACGTGCCCATCAGCTTCTTGAACACTTTGGAGAAGTGTCCGGAGTGCAGCACGATAAGACCCATGCCATGCAATACGCGTTGTTGAACGCGAGTCACGATTTCATCCTGCACCTCGTCGTGCGCTTTATGCCCCCACCAGATGAGTACATCGGTATTATTCAATACCTCTTCGGTTAAACCGTGCTCAGCGTCATCCAATGTCGCGTAAGTAACGTCTACGGCAGCGCTCAATCCTTCACCGATTGCTGTGTGGATACCTTGCGGATAAGCAGCGCGGACAATTTCGCTTTCTTTTTCATGACGGAACTCATTCCATACGGTAACTCTAAGCTTCTGACTCATATTATTTCCCTCCATGATAACGTATTCGTTCATACTTTCGAGTATAGTTACTCCCTATCCGAAAATAAATGCATGATCCTGCCCACTTCTTATTCAAAAGTGTCCTTCCAATCTCAAGAGTGGTATACTAAATCTTAATAAGTCTTACTCAATTGCAGATATCGCTTATTCAAAAATGTCCTTTCCGTTAGCGAGGTAAACGCTTCTATGGATCAGATACACAATTTATCCGCAGAAATGGTTAATGAAGAAGTAATTTATCAAAATCCGCTGCTTTTTTTGAAAATATGGGAGATCAGTATCGACAGCCCCACATGCGGCATTCATGATCCCTGGTATTGGCATTATCATAAGCAAGTCGAGTTTCTCGCGGTGATTGAGGGCCGCCTTGGCATTCAAACCAAGGATGAATACACCGTAATGGAACCCGGCGATGTCATGGTTCTAGGCTCCTCCCAGCCTCACCGCACCCATAAGCACTCGATCGAACCGCTTCGGCAGATTGTGTTCCAAATTGATTTGACGCAGCATTTTGACCTGGGGACGATGTCTTATCTACATTGCTTCTCGGAACTGACCCATCCGCTCGAGCAATTTAATGAGCTGTTTCGCGGCAACGAGTCGGTCAAACGAGCTGCTTACGACCTGATCATGGACATCTACGAGGAGTCCCAAACGCGGAAGTTAGGGTACGAGCTGGCAATTAGTGCAGCAATCAAGAGCTTGCTTCTGCTCATGTTGCGCAACGACAACCGCGATTTATCGGCATTAACCGAAGAAAACGGGCTATCCCGGCTGCGTCCGGCATTAGATTACGTAGATCTTCACCTCAGCGACAAAATTGCGGTCGAGGATGTGTGCAGCAAACTGAACCTGAGCTATCACTATTTCATCAAATATTTCAAAAAAGTGATGGGCCTGTCCTTCGTCGATTACGTGAATTACAAGCGCATCAAAAAAGCCGAGCGCCTCCTTCTGACCGGAGACCTCAGCATTATGGAAGTAAGCTTTGAAGTGGGCATCCTGAACATGGCACAGTTCTACAAGCTATTCAAGCGCCACAACCAGTGCTCACCCAAGGAGTTCAAGCAGCGCATGCGGAGTCAGACAAGCTTGAAGCCGGTGCTTGCACAGGCGGATTGACTAACGAATGGGTTCGGGGGCAGGGAAGGTTGGGCAAGGGTTGGTGAGCCTGGAAAGTAAGTGAGCAGGCTGGATATTGGTAGGCGGCGTGAAGCAAGGTAGATGGGCGCGAGGTAGTTGGGAACGAGGTAGTTGGGAAGACCAGGCAAGTGCTGGTGAGCGAGAAAAGGCAAGCATTGCGTAGCAAGGCTTTCATAACCGCGAGAACCTCATTCGAGGTGTTTCAAAGATGAGAGTCTTAAACAATCCATTTCGCAAACTTTAACATTGTTTTTAGTGTTAAAGTCTCCGCGGTAAGGACGAATGCTGGTTTAACACTGTTTTTCAGCGTTAACCGGGGGAAAGATCGCTGAATGGTCGCATATACGGGAGTTAAGCATGTTTTTCAGCGTTAAAGTCTCTGGGGTACGGACGAATGCTGGTTTAACGCTGATTTTCAGCGTTAAACCGGGGTAAGATCGCTGAATGGTCGCGTATACGGGAGTTAAGCATGTTTTTCAGCGTTAAAGTCTCTGCGGCACGGACGAATGCTGGTTTAACACTGTTTTTCAGCGTTAAAACCTGGGTAAGATCGCTGAATGATGCGTGTACGGGGTAACGCTCATGATACCCCGCATAAAACTCAAAGGCGCTCCGGATGGGATAGTCCGGAGCGCCATCGCATAATCGTGGGCCATCAAGGCAAGAACCCTTGCTGGCTCACGAGCACCCTCTCCTGCGGAAAATGCCGCAGGAGCTGTTCGCGCATGCGCAAGTACGCCTCCCGACTGTACCAGTCGGTCAGCCCGAGCGCGTCATAGATCGAGCGCACGCCGATGCGTTCCGTGCGCTTGCCCTTGCTGCCATCGCCCATGAAATAATCGTCGATGCACACCCGATCCACGATGCCGGCCAGCCGCTCGGCGAACTGCTCCGAGCAGGGCAGCACGGGCGCAATCGTGGCCTGCACCGGGATGCCGCGAGCGGTAAGCTCGCGCAGGGCCCGAAGCCGCGCCGGTATCGGCGGCGCGCTCGGGGTGAACGCCCGGCGGACGTCCTCGCGGTCCGTCTCCACCGTCATGCTGACTCGCACCTGCGGTCCGAGCAGCTCAAGCAGATCCATATCGCGCGTCACAAGCGGACTGCGCGTCTGAACGAACAAAAAGTCAGGCGGATGCACCGCCATGACTTCCAGAAGCGAGCGGGTAATCCGCTCCGCGTACTCCGCAGGTTGGTAAGGATCCGTGCTCGATGACATGAAGATGGTCACCGGCCCTTTGCGCTTCGCTTTGATCAGCTCACTCTCCAGCAGGGCAGCTGCATTTTCTTTCACATCTACCCAGCCGCCCCATGCCCCATCATGAAACAGCGCCACAGGCATCTGTCTCACATAGCAATAGGAGCACGCAAAGGCACAGCCTGTATAAGGATTTAACGTATGCGTGTAGCCTTGAAGAAAGCCGCTGGCCTTATTTAGGAGCTGTTTGGCTGACTTCCTCGTTATTTGTGGCTGCACGATATCCATCTCCTTCGACGCCTAGATTCGAGCCGTGCCCGGACGCTGACCGGCGTTGCTTTTTTCCAGCAACAACAAGCTTTCTTTATTTTGCAATCCGCCTCTATAACCCGTTAGTGAACCATTTTTCCCCAATACACGGTGACACGGAACGACAATGAGCACCGGGTTCGCACCGATAGCAGTACCTACTGCACGCACGGCTTTGATTTTGTCCAGCTTATGGGCAATTTGCGAATAATTGCTCGTATCGCCATGAGGAATATTTTGCAGCTCCTGCCAAACCGCCATTTGAAACGGCGTGCCTCTCATATCCAGGGGAAGCGTGAATATGGACCGCTGACCGTTCATATACTCCTTAACTTGTTCGGTGTAAGGCCGAAGAAACTCGTTATTTTCTATTAAATCATACTCAGGCGCATACGTTCGCGCCCATTTCAACAATTCTGACCATGACTCATCCTCCATATACTTGGCTGGAGCGCTGTTCATGAATTGTAAATAGCATAGTCCCCTGTCTGTTGCCGCTGTGAGCAAGTTCCACATATCTATATGGATAACAGCCCAATAAATATGAGAATGCGATTTGGTTTGCATCGTAGATCCCTCCTCGGTTATGGTTATCGTATCCGATCTGTTTGATGGTGTGCATGACGGAATTCCGTCGGTGTAAGACCGGTTTTCTTCAAAAATAACGTTGCGAAATGGGCCGCATTGGGTATCCCCACCTGTATCGCGATGGCATTCATCGCCAAGTCCGTTTCAAGCAGAAGACTCTTGGCGGCGGAGATTCGTATATGCTGGAGATACGTTAGCGGCGTAAATCCCTTCAAACGTTTGAACGTCCGCTGGAGATGATAGACACTTGCATAAAAATGATCGGCAAGAACCGCAAGCGTCAGCGGCTCTGCGAAATTCTCTTCGATATACTGTGCGATTTGCTGCACCCATTCTTCGTCAGGCAATCTCACACCGTCTGGCCGACACCTTTTGCAAGGCCGATAGCTGGCAGATAACGCCTCCTGTTTATTCGCGAAGATGCGAACATGCTCTTTGTTCGGCAGCTTGGATTTACACGAGGGCCGACAGAAGATCCCTGTCGTTTTCACCGCATAAAAAAACTTGCCGTCATACGTGGTATCATTTTCGACAATGGCTTTCCAATACTCGCCGTTCATGCTCTGATCCCCTTTCTTTCAAACCGTCATCTTTCCACACACTCAGTATACCCAAACCGGAACGCACTTGTAAGAGATCGGGAATGAGAAAGCAAGAATACGAAAGACCATTTCAGCCATAATGATTGAAGAAAAGCGTCTTTGAAACAGCAGTCGAAATAATAGAATAAGGAGACCAACCATGCAGCATCAAACCCCTTTCGACCCATCTACGATCCAATGGAACGAGCAAACGCGCTGCCTCACTTTGCAACTGCCCGAGCCCTTCAGCTATGAGCAAAATCTAGTCTATCTCTCTCGCTCCACCAACGAATGCCTATTCCATGTGGATAACTTAGACATCTATAAGCTGCTGCGGATTGTGGATAAAGACGTGCTAATTGCTGTCAACAGTGAGGATAACCAGTTGTTGCGTATTCGTTTTGTGAATATCGCCGAGCAAAATCCGGATTTTGCCTTGCTTGATGCTGTGGCCCGTTATGTGTGGGAGTGGTTCGATCTGGGCAGAGACCTGGCCCCATTCTATGAGCTCGCAGCGAACGATCGCCTACTGAGCCAAGTGACGCAGAACTTCTACGGACTGCGCCTTATGGGCATTCCGGATTTTTTCGAAGCGATGAGCTGGGGAATTATCGGACAGCAGATTAATCTTATTTTTGCTTATACGTTGAAAAGACGCCTTGTCGAAGCCTTCGGCACCCGGTTGGAATGGGAAGGTCAGACTTATTGGGCATTCCCTACACCCGAGCGGATTGCGGAGCTGACCCCGGATGCCTTGACGGCTTTGCAATTTACAGGAAAAAAAGCGGAATATTTAATTGGCGTTGCCCAATTGATTGCAAAAGGTACGCTTACGAAGGAGAAGTTACTTGCCCAGCATGACCTCCAGGCGATGGAAAAAGAATTAGTAAGCATTCGAGGCATCGGCCCTTGGACCGCTAACTATGTGCTGATGCGCTGTTTGCGCGATCCCGCAGCTTTCCCGATCGCCGACGTCGGACTCCATAATGCGCTCAAACATGCGATGGAGCTCACGGACAAGCCATCCATGGAAGCTATACGGCAGCTCGCTGTACATTGGGCAGGCTGGGAGGCTTATGCCACCTTTTATTTATGGAGGATCCTCTATTAATAGGCCCAGCTCGTTCTGGCAGGGAATTCCTTGTAGGCATTGACGATAATGGCGTCGTGTCTGCCATGGGAGGATTGAAGATTATCGCGGAAGGAAAACCAATACGGGGCTCAAAAGCTTTTCGAAAAGAACGAGTATGTCCAACAGGGCCCGGCGGTTATAGACGGTTTTAATGTTTTACTGTATGAAAAACTGCTTGCTTAAAAAAAGAGGTTGCCCTTCAGTCTGCATAGACTTGTCGGGACAACCTCTTTGCTTTTTATGGCGTTGTAGACGGTGCAGGTGTCGTCGTTGAGTTCGTATCCGCCTTCGCGCTCGGCTTTGAACCGCCTTGGTGCGCGCTGCCTTTGCGCTCAACGAATTTCTTCAATCCATCCGTCATGTTATCTTTCAATTGGGCGATCAGCTGATCTTCCGTAATACCCTTCTCTTGCGCAATCTCCGCGATGGATTTGCCCGCTTTTAGCTGTGTGGCCAACTCCTCTTTGGTGATGCCCAGAATCTTCGTTAATGCTTCGTTATTGCCCCATAGTCCCTGTGCCGGGAACCCCATCCGATGCTGCGGTTTTCTTTGGTTTTCACCAGCTTCATGCTTAGCCTCGACCATTTTTTTCAAACGGTCCGCCAAACCGGACTTCTGCTTATCCGCTTGAGCTTGTGTGATTTTGCCTGCGGCGAGCGCTTCATCGATCTTTTTGGTTTCGGCATCGGTCAGCTTCTGCAACAGCGCATCTTCCGTCAGGTTGGCTTTTTCCTGGGCAATTTGAGCGAGCGTTTTGCCTTGCTTAAGCTCATCCTTCAGAGTAGCTTGATCGATGCCCAGAATTGCCGCCAAATCCAAGCCGCCTTTACCAAATTCGAAGCTGCCTTTTTTGAAATCTTTTTCAAAGCCTTTGTGAACTTTATCTTTATGTACATCTGTAGTAGGTGCCGGTGTCGCTGTGCTCGTATCGTCAGCAAATGCCTGATTGTGCTGTAGAACGAATCCGCCACCGATCAGTAAACTCGCTGCCATGGCGCCTGTTAGAACTTTTTTGTGAATGGCCTTCATCGTGTAATTCCACCTTTATCGTTAATTTGTCTTTACACTGATTAGTATAGATATCATTTGTGAAAAAACTTTGAAGGCCAACTTAACGCCACATAAATGTTTCCTTAATCCGCTTTGCGACCGCGGGTCATCCGGGCGAAGCAGATAATGGCTCCAGTTTCCATCAAGGCAATGATGATACCGAGCGGGACGGCGGTTTGGCTGCCACCGAGGCCGACAAGCGGAGCAACAATGCCTCCCACGATAAATGAAAGCAATCCCAATAAAGCCGCTGCGCTGCCCGCCGATTTTCCCTGACTTTGCAGGGCCAGCGATGATGTAGCCGTGGAGACGAGCCCCACACTGGATACGATGAAGAAAAAGGCCGGCAGGATCGCATAGAGACCGGCACCTGCAAGCGTAGCAGCTAGAAGCAGAAGCCCTCCGAAAGCGGCTGTGGCGAGACCCGTGACGAGAATGCGGCGCTCGCTCACTTTACCTGCCAGCCTTCCGGCGATTTGGCTCGCGACGATAATGCCAATGCCGTTAACGGCAAAGCAAACGCTGTACATCTGCGGCGATACACCGAAAATGTCCTGCAGCACGAACGGCGATCCGGAAATGTACGCGAACATCGCAGCGAAGACAAGCCCTTGCGTTAGGGCATAGCCCATAAACATGCGGTCTGTAAGCAGACCTCGAAAAGTCCTCAGCGTATTGCCCAGTCCGCCTTTAAGGCGGCGCTGCACAGGCAGCGTCTCCTTGAGTCCGAGCGCCACGGCGATCAGCATGATGACGCCGATCAGACTTAACACGACGAATACGCTGTGCCAAGTCGTTACCTGTAAGATTTGTCCGCCTACGATAGGAGCTAGAATCGGAGCCGCGCCGTTCACCAGCATCAAGAGCGCGAAGAATTTAGTCAGCTCCACACCCGAATACAGGTCGCGGACGATCGCTCGTGAGATTACAATGCCCGCCGCGCCGGCGAGTCCTTGAATGAAGCGCAAGCCAAGGAACATCCAGATCGAGGACGAGAACACGCAGAGGATCGAGGACAACGCGTAGATGACGAGTCCGGTCAGCAGCGGCATTCGGCGTCCGCGTACATCGCTGATCGATCCGGCAATAAGCTGGCCGAGAGATAGGCCCAGCATGCAGGCGGTCAGACTCATCTGCGCCAGAGAGGTCGTGGTGTGCAGATCATGGGCAAGGACTGGCAGAGCCGGCAAGTACATGTCTAGCGAGAGCGGACCGAAAGCGGCCAGCGAGCCGAGAACCATCGCAATCCATAATCGGCGGGAACGGCTCAAGGATGCCCCTGCTTCAAAAGCAGCACTGTTAGAGTTATTCATAGCGCCCCACCCGATTCAGCATCTCCGTGTAGCTGCCGTTTCCGTGATAGAGGCATCGTTTTACTCGCGAAATAATGGCCGTACTTGCGCCGGTCTCCGCGTCGATTTCCAAATAGGTGCTGCCGCCCTGCAGCATTTTGGCGACTAGCAGCCGCTGGGACAGCGATTCAATTTCTTTGGCCGTGCATAAGTCTTCAAAGAACGCGAAGCACTCCTCGATATTTTGCAGTTTGAGAATCACTTCAAATAACTGCTTCGCGGCCGGATCGTTGCATGGTTTGAGCTGCATTCTTCTCATCTCCAGTCTGATTCTATTTCTTTTGACGCGAATCCTGGATATCCTCCCTCTCATCTGTAATTATTTAAGCATTTTGCGCTCTGGCAGTGTTGCGTTAAAGTATTCTCGCGGTTGCGCGCGTTTTTGCATAAATTTGGAAGCAAACATATACTGTAGCTGGATAAAATTTAACACCAACAAGGAGAGATTTTGAGCCCTGCCCAAAGATCCCTATTTTAGGAGTGAAGCCCGATGCAAAAACAAGCGATTCAAGCAACCGATTTGCCGGATATTTTCCCCATCCAAGATATTGACTATGTTGAATTTTATGTAGGAAACGCGAAACAAACGATGCATTTTTTCTCCAAATCTTTCGGATTCCGCCCTATTGCTTACGCAGGTTTGGAAACGGGAGATCGCGAGAAGGTTTCTTATGTGCTGGAACAAAATAAAGCTCGTTTCGTCATCACAGGTTCGCTTTCCGACCGCCATCCGATTGCTGATTTTATCAAGAAACATGGTGACGGGGTGAAAGATATAGCACTTCGGGTAGACGATGTTGAAAAGGCTTACAAAGGGGCGATTGAGCGTGGCGGCATCGGCATCATGGGTCCTGCGGAATTTTCCGATGAGCATGGCACTGTAAAAAAAGCAATTATCGGCACTTACGGCGATACCGTTCATACGCTTATAGAAAGAAACGCCTACAGCGGAGCATTTTTCCCGGGGTTCCGGGCTATCGAACTGAATATCCCGCACCAAGCGACTGGACTTATCAGCGTCGATCATGTCGTCGGCAATGTGGAGCATATGGAAGAATGGGTGTCTTATTATGAGAACGTCATGGGCTTTAAGCAGATGATCCATTTCGATGACGAAGATATTAGCACGGAGTATTCGGCGCTTATGTCCAAAGTCATGCACAATGGCGGCAGAATCAAATTCCCCATCAACGAGCCTGCTACAGGAAGACGCAAATCACAGATTCAGGAATACCTGGATTATTATAACGGCGCGGGCGTACAGCACATTGCGCTGCTGACTAACGATATCGTGACTACGGTCAAAGCGCTTCGCGAGAACGGTATCGATTTCTTGAATACGCCGGATGCGTATTATGAGATGCTGACCGATCGCGTCGGTGAAATTGACGAGGATATTGCCAAACTGAAGGAACTGAGTATTTTGGTGGATCGCGATGAAGAAGGCTATTTGCTGCAAATATTCACCAAACCAATCGTCGACAGACCGACGTTATTTTTTGAAATTATTCAGCGTAAGGGATCCCGAGGTTTCGGCGAAGGTAACTTTAAGGCATTGTTCGAGTCCATCGAACGCGAGCAAGAGCGCCGTGGCAATTTATGAAAGGAGAGGATTTCGTTGAAAATAGACCCCAGCGCATTAGCCTGGAAGGATGCTTACAAGCTGCTGACCGGTTCTGTCCTGCCTAGGCCAATCGCTTTCGTCTCCACGATCGATCCGGAAGGCAATGCGAATCTTGCTCCCTTCAGTTTCTTTACAGGCATTTGTGCCGATCCCCTGCTCATTTGTTTTGCCCCGATGGTTAGAGGAACGGATGGAGCGAAAAAAGATACGCTGAAGAATATCGAAGCGACTAAAGAGTTTGTCGTGAATATAGTCAGCGAACACATTGTCGTTCCGATGAATGAGTGCGCGACCGAATACCCTTCGAATGTGGATGAGTTTGAAGCGGCGGGACTGACCAAAGTGGCGAGCGAAATCGTGCGGCCGTACCGCGTCAGGGAAAGTCATGTGCATATGGAATGCGTGCTGCACGAGCTGTTGACGTTCGGCGATCAGCCGGGAGCTGGCAGTCTTGTCATTGGCCATGTCGTCATGATGCATGTAGCCGATGACTTGTACATGGACGGCAAAATCGACACAGATCAGTTGGATCCGATCGGGCGGTTAGCTGGGCAAATGTATACGAGGGCAAACTCGGATACGTTCGTGCTGGAACGCAAGCGGTAGACAGAGCGCCAAGGACGATAAGAACAGGAAGGCGGGGATAAGCATGAAGTTCGTCACGTTTCGCAATCAGAGAGGCGATGAACGCGCCGGTTGGATAAAGGATCGTTATGTCGTCGACATGCATGCTCTTAGCCGTGGCGGTCTGCCGGACAATATGCTCGCTTTTTTGCAAGGCGATTTCATAGACGAGGCGCTGCGATTGGATCAGATACTCGATACCGAAGGCGAGTTGTCTGCATACGGTGAAGCGATGTACGACTTGGACGGCGTATCTTTGTGTGCACCGATTCCGAAACCGCCGAGCGTCCGCGATTTTTACGCCTTCGAGGAGCATGTCAAGACGGCTCGGAGCAAACGAGGGCTCGATGTCGTGCCGGAGTGGTATGAATTCCCCGTTTTTTATTTTAGCAACTATCAAGCGATCATTGGACCTGGCTATGAAGTAGAGCGCCCGCGCAAGTGCAACCAGCTCGATTATGAACTGGAACTAGCGTGTATCATCGGTAAAATTGGCCGCAACATTTCCGTAGATGAGGCGGAGGATTACATCTTCGGTTATTGCATTATGAACGATTGGAGCGCCCGTGATATTCAGCTCGCAGAAGTGAAGGTCGGGCTTGGCCCGGCCAAGGGAAAAGATTTTGCGACGTCGCTCGGCCCTTATCTCGTCACCAAGGACGAATTGGAATGCTACCGCACAGATGCTGACCGCTTCGATCTGGTGATGACCGCTCGCGTGAACGGCAAGCTCCTGTCACAGGGTAATTTTCGCACCATTTATTACAGCTTTGCCGATATGATCGCCAGAGCCTCCGAAGATGCTACGTTATTTCCGGGGGACGTCATTGGTTCGGGAACGGTAGGTACAGGCTGCATTCTGGAGCTTGGAACGGAAGTTCACCGCTGGCTGGAGCCGGATGACGTAGTAGAACTGGAGATTACGGGTTTGGGCGTTCTGCGCAACAAAGTCCGCGAATGAAGGAAGGACAGAGTGTCGAGAAAGGGAAATGGAAATGGAAGGCTCAGCGACAACAGTGATCGGAGAAAATCTGCTGAAGCCTGTAATGGACCCTGCTTTCTCGGCAAACTCGAAGGAGGCTGTTTACCGTGACTTATTACCGCCAGTTGGGGGAAATACCCCGAAAAAGGCATACGATGTTCCGCAAAGGAGACGGTTCTCTATACCGCGAACAGGTGATGGGGACGAAAGGATTTTCGGGCAATCAATCCATTTTATATCACCATAATCCGCCTACGGCTGTCAGCAAAGCGGAAGTATATGCCCGCTGCAGCATCGAGTTCGAAGAACAAGGCGCTCTCCGTCATCGCCATCTGTTCACAAGCGACTGCACGGATCAAGGCGATGCCGTCTCCGGAAGGCGCTATATGCTCGGCAACGAGGATCTGTTGATCGCCATCGTTAACTGCACGGAAGCAATGACGTACCATTACCGCAACGGCGATGGCGACGAGCTGCTGTTCGTTCATGAAGGAACGGGTACGGTGGAGACGATGTTCGGAACGCTCTCCTACAAGCCCGGCGATTATATCGTCATCCCGATCAGCACGATTTACCGGGTTGTGCCCGATGAGGGAGCGTCCAAATTTTTAGTCGTGGAAACCGACAGCTGGATTATTACGCCCAAACGCTATCGGAACCAACATGGACAGCTGCTCGAGCACAGCCCTTATTGCGAAAGGGATATTCGCGGTCCGGAAACGCTTGTTACCCATGTGGAACAAGGAGAGTTCGAGGTCAGAACGAAATCGCGTGGATACTTGCATTCGCATATGCTCGGTCATCATCCGCTCGATGTAGTCGGCTGGGACGGGTTCTTGTACCCATGGATTTTCAATATTGCCGATTTCGAGCCCATTACAGGCCGGATCCACATGCCGCCGCCGATTCATCAAACGTTCGAGGGCAACAACTTCGTTATCTGCTCGTTCGTTCCGCGTATGTATGATTACCACCCGGAATCGATTCCTGCGCCTTATTACCATAGCAATGTAGACAGTGATGAGGTGCTTTATTACGTTAGAGGGAATTTCATGAGCCGTAAAGGGGTGAAGGAAGGCTCCATCACCTTGCATCCGGCAGGTATTCCGCACGGACCTCATCCCGGTAAAATCGAGGCCAGCATCGGGAAAAAGGAAACGCTCGAACTTGCGGTCATGATTGATACCTTCCGGCCGCTGCGTGTCGTAAAACAGGCTGGGGCCTACGAGGATAGTCAATATATGTACAGTTGGTTCACTTGAAGACTGGACCGCCAGGGTCTTCCCTGACGGTCCATTTGCGTGTAAACCCATCCATTTGCGACCTAGTTGGAAATTAGGTATGGCATCTCCCCAGTTCAAAACTGTAACGATGGAAAACATCGCTATTCACTCGTTTCGTATTTACTTTTACGTCTCTAACGCTGAATAACATCGTTCCAGGTTCGATCAGCGTCCCATATCGTCGAACCCGCTTAGAAAGTTGGACCACAGGTCCTCCCCTGAAACCTTATGCTTTCTATAAAATTGAGAAAAATCGCCTTTCGTCCAGCATAACGGGCCAGAGAAAGACGATTTTCTTTTCTATTTATGTGCGTTCAACTGGAACCAACAACTCGAATAATCCTGATGCTGGGCCTGCAGTTGCAAACCGATCTGCATCAGACGATCGCCGCCGAACGGACCTTCTACACCATTAACGGAGTAATTCATTTGCGGATCCAGCCCTTTCAATTTCAGGCGACTTAAAGGCGCATTCGGTACAGCCAACACTTGAAAATGGAACACGATCGCTTCCTTCCGATCCTCGGACACGAACATCCAGGACGTCTCGTTGCCTTGGAACGGGCTTTTCAGCCGGTACATATCTCCGGTCTGGACAAGCTTGCGAATGTCTTTGTACAGCACAACTTGCTGTTTTACAATCTCCTTCTCCTCGTCAGACATCTCCGTGAGGTCGAGCTCATAGCCGAAATTCCCGGACATCGCCACATCGCCCCGCGTCGTCAGCGGTGTATGGCGCCCGACTTGATGATTCGGCACAGCCGATACGTGCGCCCCCATTGAGCTGACCGGATATACGATGCTGGTTCCGTACTGGATTTTCAGCCGTTCCATTGCATCGGTATCGTCGCTCGTCCACGTCTGCGGCATGTAATAGAGCATGCCCGGATCGAATCTGCCGCCGCCGCCCGAACAGCTTTCAAACAAAATATGTGGAAACTCGGAAGTCAGGCGTTCCATAAGCTCATACAGCCCGAGCATGTAGCGGTGTGCCGTCTCCATTTGGCGCTCAGACGAACTTGCAGCCGAGCCGATTTCCGTCATGTTACGGTTCATATCCCATTTCACATAAGTAATCGGTGCGGAAGAGAAAACTGTACGGAGCGCCTGATAGATGTGCTCTCTGACGTCCGCTCTCGAAAAGTCCAGAATCAACTGACTGCGCCCCTCCGTACGCCTTCTTCCCGGTACATGCAGACACCAATCCGGATGCTGGCGGTAGAGATCGCTGTCCGGCGAAATCATCTCCGGTTCCACCCATAGACCGAACTGCAAACCAAGCTTATTCACCCGCTCCGCCAAATTCTCTAAGCCGCCGGGCAGCTTATTCTTGTCGACGACCCAATCGCCGAGAGAGCTCGTATCGCTGTCTCTTCGACCGAACCAGCCGTCATCCAGCACGAAAAGTTCGATGCCCAAATCGGCGGCGACAGCGGCAATGCTCTCGATTTTCTCCGCATTGAACTGAAAATAGGTCGCTTCCCAGTTGTTTACCAGAATCGGACGCTCTTGATCACGGTGTACGCCTCTGCACAAACGGGTACGATACAGCTTATGATACGTTCGCGACATCCCGCCGAGCCCTTCGGACGAGTAGACCATCACCACCTCCGGTGTCTGAAATACTTCACCCGGCTCAAGCAGCCAGGAAAAATCAAACGAGTTGATGCCGATGGACACCCGCGCCGTCGCGAATTGATCCACTTCCGCCTCCGCGAGAAAGCTGCCGCTGTACACCAGGCTGAAGCCGTAGACTTCGCCTTGGTCTTCATCCGTATTCGGGCGCAGCAGCGCGACGAACGGATTTTGCTGGTGGCTGCTGGAGCCTCTCCGGCTCTCGATGCGGGTTCCCCCGGGGCCAATCGGCCTGCGCTCGATATGGCGTTCGCGAACCCAAGCACCGGACAAGTGCAGCAGCTCGTAGTCCGCGTCGGGGAAATCGACGCTTGCGCTCAGCGCCCGGAGCAGGCGCAGCGGTTGTTCACCTTTATTTTCAAAGCGGACCGATCGCGCAACTGCATTAAAAAGGGCAAAAACCGTATATGAAAGAATGACGGACATTCCTGAATAGGCGTCGATAAGTTCTAACTCGAGCGTCTGTGCTTCCTCCGCACTCTCCGTATAGACAGCGGGCAGACCTTGAAGCGACGGCTTACCGCCCAGAATGCGGTGGCTTTTGTAAGTAAGCTCTGTAATGCGGCTTCCGTCCGCCAATTGGACTTGGTAAGCCGGATTCCTGAAGTCGCTGGTCCCATACTGCGGGTATTCCTGGGGCAGCGTATCCAGTGAAATCCGTTTATCCGTTACTACCGGATTCGGGCTAAAGGAGGATCTTTCCAACAGTGAAACGGTGCCGGAATAGTTCCCGTCCAGCCGAAGCTTTTTACCCCAATAGACGTGTACAGGATAGCCTTGAATCAATTGAATGATATAGCTCATATCGGCGGATTGCAGATGGAACAAACCCTCGGCCTCATGAAATTGAATGTTCATTATGATTCTCTCCCTCTTTCAGATCATTTTTTATTTTACTGCTCCGCGCAGCACTCCGCTTATGACCCATTTCTGCGCGAATAAGTAAATCAGCACCATTGACATTAACGCCATTAAATAGGAGGCAAAAGCAGTGCAAGGAGCGGAAAAATTACTTTCCAGAACGTCCCCCACACGGAGGCGCCGTCCATCGTAGCCGCTTCTTCCAGCTCGCCAGGGATGCTCAGCCCCGTATGATTGTTCATCCCCAGCTTGGAGGTTTCCTTCACAATCGGCAGCATGATGATCGGAAAAGGGACGAATAGCGCACTAACAAAATAATAATACAGCGCCTTGAAAAAGGTTTTATCCATATTTCTGGAAACCACATAGGCGACCAAGGAATTCGTCAACAGCGTCAACACGACCGTGCATACCGTCACGACCAGACTATTTTGGAAAGCGTGAAAAAAGTTCGTCATCCGGATCGCTTCCGAAAAGTTGCTCCAGTGCCATTCGGATGGCTACGCGAGCACGGAGGCGGCGATTTGCTGCGGGCTTTTGACTGCGATCATCACGGCCATATATAACGGAAACAGCACCGCCTATTCTTTACGCCCTAAAATATTAAAAGCCAACCCGTTCATATGGATAAACTAATGACGTTAACGATTATCGTCGTTAATATTGTGAATTTGAAAGTAAACCCGTAGGCTTGATACATGTTCTTATCGAGAAAGTACGATGGCTATCGCAAACATACGCATAACAGCCTAACATGGTCGCTTCTTAGCCGCCGCAGCTTTCGCGCACAACCAGACTCGTTCCGATCACCACATGCATCGGCACTTCCCGGCCTTCAAGTCGCTCCACAATAAGCTGCACAGCCGTTTTCCCGATTTGCTCGGGATACACCTTGACCGTAGTCAAAGGCGGGTTGACGTAAGCGGAAACATCTATATCGTCAAAACCGATGAGCGCCATTTCCTCTGGCACCTTGATGCCATGCTCATGGAGAGCCCGAAGAGCTCCAATGGCCATGGGATCGCTGGCGATGAAACAGGCTGACGGACGGCGTGGTTTGCTTAGCATTTGCTTCATCGCCTCGTAACCGCTTGCCGTCGTCCAATCACCGGTATGGACAAACTCAGGATCAAAATATTGTTTCTCTCGCATCATGCGCTCGAAGTGGTATCTCCTCGCATCCGCGACAACTTGCCCTTTCCTTTCGGGCGCGAGTTTGTATAGAAACTCCTGCCCTCCGATAAAACCAATCGAAGTGTGGCCCAACCTAAACAAGTGGTTCAGAACATCCTCAACCGCTTGCTCAAAATCCAATTTCACCGTATCATACTTGCGAATATCCAGTAAATGATTTACTAAAATAATCGAGTTGTTTTGGCCAAAAACACGCTCAATATCATCAAAATCAACGGAACCCACAATAATTAACCCGTCTAAATCTTGCAAAGAAAGATGCTCTGCACTGTTGCCGCGTATGACGCTTCCGATCGTGACCCCCAGCTCTTCACACCGCTTCTCGATCCCTCGACGAACCGAAGTAAAATACGGGTCCTCCTTCTCTTCATCCGGAGACATCCAGAGCAATAAGCCGATTTCCTTTGTCGATAAAACGTTTTCTTTTTTCAACCGCTTAATTCTGGTCGGCTTATATTGAATTTCTTCCGCAATGCTGAAGATTCGTTCCCGTGTCTCATCGCTGACCGAGAGCGTTGCGTCGTTGTTCAGAACGCGGGATACCGTCGCAGCGGACACCTTGGCTTGCTCGGCAATATCTTTTATAGTGGCCATGTCATCACTACCTATTTTAGTTAATAAATTTACTGAATAATTGAATTATAGCAGAGCAATTTTTCTTTTACAATCTCCAAATTGGGTGAAAGTTTCCGTAAGGCAGAACAAACTACCATGCGGGTGATTGAAAATAAGTACAGTCAGCAGATTAGAGAATGAAGGTCGCTATTAGAGCACCTGTTGGACGCAATTTCATTGGAGGAATGTTCCAGACGGGTAGCGTCAAGAAGTTTGTGTATTTAGGTCTGGGTATCCATCGGAACGATGGATACGAT
>NZ_JBHTHA010000080.1:0-23126 GCF_042676385.1 Paenibacillus sp. GCM10027628 | reverse complement strand
TGTAAGGCCCGAAACGGGCCTTACAGGAGCCGCCCCCGCGCCATGCGCGCAAAACAATAAAAGCTCCCAGCCATGGGAGCTTTTTCTTATGCATTCTCGCCCAAGCGGTCGATAATCGACGCTTGCGGTACAGCATCTTGGCGCGGCCGCGTCGACGTCGTGCCCCAATTATCGCAGCAGGTGGCGAAACCTCGCGCCAGCCCTGCAGTTGCGAGACCATCTTTGTTTAGCCTGACGCCGCGTAATCCGCAAGCGTCTGAACAAAACGCTAGTCTAATGACCTGGTACTAGGAATAGATAGTACTTCTCAATATGCGCTTCTTCCGTACAATGAATAGTAGGTAGGAAAAAGGAGGGCATCTGAGATGAATTCAAAAAAAATTGTAACCATCCAACTTGGCTACGTACTAGGAGCGAGTTCGCTACTAACGGCCATCGTCTATTTTTTCGCAACCAACTGGCAGGCGTTAACCCGTGCGCAGAAGTTTGCGCCTATTTTTATCCTCATCTTCGGCTTATACGGTCTGTCCGTATGGTTATCGCGTAAAAGCGGGCGCGAGTTTCTAAGCCGACTAAGCCTTTTCGCATCCTGCATATCATTTGGTGTCGGTATTGCACTCATAGGGCAAACTTACAATTCTCATGCCGATAGTTACAGTTTATTCGCTGTCTGGTTCGTACCCTCATTTTTATTCGCGGTGTTCACCCGTTGGCAGCCTTTTTATATCCTCACCTATATTCTGGGGCATCTTGCTTATTTGTTCTATTTCTTCCCTGTCTGGCGCGGTAATTCGGAGGGAGAAGCGATAGAAATTATTCTTCTGCTCGTGCTGGCTATCGTCAACGCATGCTTATACGGAGTAACGGAGCGGGGGCGATTGCAATCTTCATTTATGAAGTGGGTTACATTTCAAGTGGCAATAGGCATCACGGTTTGGTTATCAAACTCATTCGCTTATACGCATTATGGCCTCTGGATGAATGTGCTTCTTATTTTCGTCTTAGCCGCCGCCGTTGGTTATGTGCACAAATCCAAAAACAAAACCGACCTGCTGTTCGCCGGATTGTGGGTATCGGTGGCGATCACAATGAAATATATCGAGCTTGCCACACATTATTATAGTGAATTTTTTTATCTCTCCGGGATCTTGTTCGTCATTCTTTTCATCGGGGCCAATGTAAAATTCGTGCAGTATGTTCGTTCTTGGAATCCTCCGGCCGATGCAGGTAATGCAAGGAAAACAGAAGGCGATTTTATCAAATGGGTCGCCCGCATCCTTTCGATTACTGTTATCGTGGTCGGTACGTTGATTGGCAGCGCTTCTTTCGTTGGATTGGTTACCGCCGTATTTGAATTTAAAGATCCGCAATATGTGCTGATCGGGTTTGGACTTCTTGCCGTTACAAGCATGATTTTTGCGCAAAAAGTGAATAGCCTTGTCAGATTTACGCTGCTGGCCTGCGGGCTCTTGTTAGGGACAGGTACGGCTGCGGCCATGGATTATACGTTAATATTAGTCGTATTCCTGGCTCTAACTCTTCTTGCTTTTGCTAAACTAAGCGGCTACGTGCAGCGAATCAGTTTATTTCTTGTCAGTGAAATGATTGCAGCTGTGCTGCTATATCGTTTGTGCGACAGCAGTGTGATCGTCTTCACCACTTTGACCGTTTGTACGTTATTCATTTTCTCATCAGCTCGCCTGATCAGGTTAGAAAAAGTTCGAAAACCGCTGCTTGCCGGCAGCTTCCCATCATTTCTGTTCTCATTCTTCATCCTGACGTTTATTACCGATTCCGTTTGGTATTATGTGAGCAACGGGATGTATGTTTTCACTTTAATTGGTGCATTAATCATGAGCAAACGGCTAAAATCCATATCAACATATGGGTGGGGGCTCGCTTTCTGGATCGCTTTTCTCCTTTACAAATATTACGATTTGGCTTGGAAGCTCCTGCATAAATCGGTTAGTTTTGCGGTTGTAGGCGTGCTTATTCTCGGGATCACGGTATGGTATGAAAAGCGGAACCGGCAAGCTGAAGTTGAGCATACCGCAGCTGACCGCTCTTGGACCGCCAAAGGGATCAGTCTTTTAATAGCAGTGCTTGTGCTGCTGCAACTTACCGCAATGTCCTTGCAAATCGTTAAAAGCGAGTGGCTGCTGGCCCATGGACAGCTTATTAGGCTGGAGCTTGCACCGCTGGATCCGCGATCTTTGATGCAAGGCGACTACGTTCGTCTTCGTTATGCAATATCGACGCCACAACAGTCGGCGAACCTGCAACAGCGTACTTTTACCCATAAGAAAATAGCTGTTGTACTTGCTCCGAACGCAGCCACAGGTGTCTACGAGTTCCGTCGCCTATACACCGAAGGAGAGACGCTGGCATCACGCGAGATTCGTATCAACGGGACAATCAGTGGATACAACAACATCGAATACGGTATTGAAACCTATTTTATCCCTGAAGGTACCGGCCATGACGTTGAACGAACAGCCAGGTATGCGGAAGTAAAAGTATCCGCAAGCGGAGACGCCATACTCGTTCGATTACTGCCGGATACAAGCCCTGATAGATAGTGGAATTTGAGCTTAGATGTCCCTCTCTTAAATCTAATCATTCGACGCATAAAAAAACCGGATCCCTTATTTTCTACAAGGGAATCCGGTTTTCGTGCTTCAGGATAAATCAGGGTCACTCGCTCGGTTAGATGTAACGTAAGTTTGGATACCATCCAAAATCCTTGCGAGACCGAAATCAAATTCGAATCCGTAGGGGGTTTCGTCTTCGTTATCATTATCAGCTGAATACGCACCCGCAAGTATGACGGGCCGCAGATAGGGAAAGCGTTCCGCAGTAACCAGTTTGTTAAGCGCAGCACTATAGTCTAATCCACGGACTGGACCCGTGTTGACGCCTGTCTGGATAGCACGGTTCATATCACGTTGAAACAAGCCGTATACACGTGCATAGCTTGTTAACAGGACAACAAACGAAATCTTTTCATGATGATTTAAAGGAAGTTCATGCATAATCCGTAATGCCCAGTCCACAATGCGCAAGTTGTTTGGCGTAATCGGAATGCCGGAAGCAGGGATATCACACAACCATGGATGGTCAAGGAAACAGCGCATAATCGTTCGAACGAAGTTGATCATATTTTCGCGCCAATGAGCGGAATCTTCCGCCGGGATGGAGATATCGCATACGGCGTCCTGCATTAGAAGGACAAGATCGTCCTTGCTCGGCACGTATCGGTAAAGAGACATGGTCGTGAAGCCCAAGGATGCTGCGACTCGATTCATAGAGACAGCGGAGAGTCCGTCCTTATCGGCTACGGCAATGGCCGAATCAACGATTTGCTTAAGACTCATTTCGCGTTTCGGTCCCCGCTGCGTCGGTTTGACTAACCCCCAACTGAGTGCCACGCCGCGTGGCAGATCTTCTTCAAATTCATTATTCATAGGAATAGCCCTCCTTCATGGCTGTAAAGTCAAGAAAATCGCTTTTGGGGTGGTTGACTCGAACCCAAAATTAAATTTTAATTGCATTTTAATTGTATACGATATATACTGTTTATACAATACACAGTTAAATGATTTTCTCATGACTTTATTCCATAAAATGATAGGAGTGGATATCTATGAAACAAATGAAACGAATTCTTATTTCCGGTGCGAGCATTGCCGGACCCGCACTTGCCTATTGGTTGCACCGCTATGGTTTTGAGGTGACTATCGTTGAGCGCTCCCCCGCATTGCGACGTGGCGGTTATGGGGTTGATATTCGAGGAGCTGCCATTTCGGTGCTTGAACGGATGGGTATTCTTGATCAAGTTCGTGCGGCTGACACGCACATTACAGGCGTTTATTTCGTAGACAGGATTGGCAAGATTGAAGGACGGGTAAGCGAAGCGGGCATGGGCAATCAGCAGGGTCTGGACATCGAAATTATGCGCGACGATCTGAATACCATTTTGTATAATTTGACGAAGGACACCGTTAATTATATTTGGGGGGATTCGATTACCGCCATTCATGAGACTGAAGCGGGCGTTGAAGTCCAATTTGTCCACGGCACGCCACAGACATTTGATTTGGTGATAGGGGCGGACGGTCTTCATTCCAATGTGCGCAATCTGATATTTGGCGATGAAGATCAATTTAAAAGGTCGCTTGGCTGCTATATCTCGATCTTTTCCACCGACAATTATCTGAACCTTGACCACAGCCAGCAGTTTTATACGATTCCCGGCAAGACTGTAGGCATGTATAGCGCAAGAGACAATACCGAGGCTAAGGGGATGTTCATTTTTAAATCAAAGTCTTTAATCTACGACCGTCACCAGCCGGAAACCCAGAAAAAACTAGTTGCCGACGTTTTCGGCAGTCAAACGGGCTGGGAAACCCAGCGTCTGCTTCATGCTATGAAAGAAGCGAATGATTTTTATTTTGACGAGATTTGTCAGATTCATATGCCGACATGGTCAAGGGGGCGGGTTGCGCTTGTGGGTGATGCTGCCTATGGTCCGTCGCCGCTTTCCGGGCAAGGAACTAGCCTTGCACTTATCGGGGCTTATGTACTGGCTGGTGAGCTTAAAGCCGCGCAAGGTCAGTACACAACTGCTTTGGCTGCCTATGAACAAGAGATGAGAACGTTTGTGGAGAAGAACCAGAAAGTCGGCCTATATGCAGCAGAAAGCATGATCGAAAGCTCTAATTTTAAAATATCTCTGCGCAATTGGATGCTTCGCGTTCCTTTCGTGATGAATACCATGTTTAAAATGGTGATGAAAATGATTGCAAAAGCTGCTAACGCGATCGAGCTAAAGGACTATTGATAGATCGTCTTGACAATTACGAAACGATCCTGTATAAATAATTTAATATTTAGTCAATTTCATAATTTCATAGTCAACATTGATGAACAGGGCAGTAATTCTTGTCGGACAGTCGCAGCGAGCCGGAGCAGGTGGGAACCGGTACGAATGTCAAGAACGAAACGGACCTGGGAAATGGTCTTTTGAACCTCTTTGTTTGCATGAGCGGCAGGGAAGTAGGGAGATCCGGCATAAGCCGTTATCTGTGAGGGGTTAAGCCTTTAAGGTTTAGCACTTAGAGTGGTACCGCGGGAATGAACAGCTCTCGTCTCTTTTTTGGAGACGGGGGCTTTTTTGCATTTTCAAGAAAAGAACAGGGAGGAACTGAACATGATTCACGATCTTTTGATAGCCGAAATCGAGCAGCTTGCAGCGGCTATCTTGCACGAGGAGGGCGTGGAGCGTCCGGAAACGCTGAAAGTGATCACGGAACACCCTGCTCATACGGAGCATGGCGATTATAGTACGAATATTGCAATGCTGCTAGCCAAAATATTGCGTAAGCCCCCGCTTCAAATTGCTCAGAACCTGCAGCAGCTTTTCGAAAAAAAGGGAAATGTCCAAGGCTTATTCGCTAAAGTGGTTGTGGCGCCGCCAGGATTTCTGAACTTCTATGTGAACTGGCAGGAGTGGGCAGATAGAGGAATGAACCAACCGACATGGGTCAGCGACCAGGCCAAGAGGACCAAGGTGCTGGTTGAGCACACGTCGATCAATCCCAATAAAGCGGCCCATGTCGGCCACTTAAGGAACTCCTGCATCGGAGATTCGCTGTCGCGCATGCTGCGCCATGCCGGTTACCAAGTCGAGGTGCACAATTATATCGACGATCTGGGCAATCAGCTGGCCGATACCGTTGTCGGCATTCTTCACACACAGACGGAGCAGCCATATGAACGATTTGGGGATTTCTGCTGGGATACTTATGCAAAGATCAATCAAGCCTACAAAGAGCATCCGCCGCTCCAGGAAGAGCGTTCGTCGGTATTACACGCCCTAGAGGCGGGCGATTCCAACCTTGCTTGGATCGGTTCGCTTGTTGCAGAGCGTATAGTTCGAGAGCAGCTTGAAGAGATGAAGCATTTTGGCATCGGTTATGATGTGCTGGTTTGGGAAAGCCGTATTGTGAGGGAGGGCTTCTGGGATACCGCGTTCAAATTGCTGCAGCAGACGGGCATGTTTCATAAAGTGACGGAAGGGAAGCAGGCTGGTTGCTGGGTGCTGAAGCAGGCTGGCGAATCGGCCGAAGCTATGGATGGGGCCGACTTTCTGGCGGATAAAGTGCTCGTTCGCTCAAACGGCATTCTTACTTACACAGCCAAGGATATTGCCTATCATTTGTGGAAATTCGGCATCCTTCCGAACGATTTTGTTTATAAAAAATGGGAGGAAGGCCTATGGTCGACAGCCTCTAGCGGCAGCAAAAAAACAATCGGCCATGCCGATATGGTGATCAACGTCATCGACCATCGTCAAGAATATCCACAGGCAATGGTGAAACTGGCGCTGGAGGTGCTTGGGTATGAAGAGCAAGCCAACCAACTCAAGCACGTTAGTTATGGCGTCGTTTCCTTAAGCCCGGAAACCGCTGCGGGACTCGGCATTGATGTCTCGGACGGAAAAAGCGCCTACGCGATGTCTGGGCGCCAAGGCATCGGGATTAAAGTTGCCGACCTGCTGGCGCGTATGGAAAGTGTCATCGACGCCAAACGTTCAAGAAAGGCAGGTATCTCCAGCAAAACGATCGCTGCGGCGGCGATTCGATACTATTTGCTCAAGTACCAGTTGCAAACGGAAGTTGTTTTTGATTTGCAGCAGGCAACTGAGGTAACCGGCAACTCTGGCGTT
Organism: Paenibacillus sp. GCM10027628; assembly: GCF_042676385.1. Classification (NCBI taxonomy): domain Bacteria; kingdom Bacillati; phylum Bacillota; class Bacilli; order Caryophanales; family Paenibacillaceae; genus Paenibacillus; species Paenibacillus sp. GCM10027628. The sequence goes on along the minus strand of NZ_JBHTHA010000080.1, from coordinate 16,399 downwards.
TATTTATTGTATGCCTATACGAGGGCGAGCAGCATTTTGGATAAGGCGGGAAAAGAGGGCCGTCTCGGGGGAAGAGCATACGGGTTCAATGGCGCTATACTTGAGGCGCCTGAGTATCATCTGTTGAGGCATATCTCTTATTGGCCCGAGGCGCTGAGTGCCGCAACGAAACAGCTGGCGCCCAGCCTGATCTGTCATTATGCGTTCGAATTGGCTTCATTGTTCAACCATTTCTATGGATCCTGCCCAGTTCTGAAGGGAGAAGAGGAGCAAGTTGCCCATCGTCTGTGGATAACCCAAACCTATAAGGATACGCTGCATCAGGCATTGCAAATACTCGGGCTTCCTACACCCAAACGGATGTAGATGATTCGCGGGAGGACCTGTTTGCAACAATAGCTTTCTGATCTTGGTCAAATGCGGTACAATAGAAATATTCGTGCCAATTTGAATGATGCAGGAGGCTTCAATCCTAATGACTGAAAAAGATATCGACACCCAAGCAGAACAAACCGAACAAGAACAAGCGGAACTTGACTTGGATCAAGAACAAGAGCAAGAGAAAGCAAAAGTGATTATCACTTGGTTTCAGCACATACAGCAAGTTTTAAAAGAACAGTATGAAGATTATGAAGTAGAAGGACAAATCGGCAATAACCCGACCTACGGTCCGATGTTTGCTTTTACTCTTGCGAAAGACGGAAAGACCTGCTCATGCGGATTTTTCCTCAATGAAATTATGCGTAATTTTCAAAGCAATCCGAATGCCGCTCTTTGGCTGTCATCGTTCTTTGTCGATTTGCTTCGCAGTCCGGAAAGCCACCCGCTGCCGAACCCGCCGCAATCGGAAGATGATGCCAAAGCGCTGCTGGATAAGCACATCGTTCCTTATTGCGCCAACGCAGTTCGGGAAGAATTCCCGGATCAGAAAATCTATGTAGATCTGGAGCTGCATCCGGAGCATGGTCCCGTGCTGGAAGCGGGTTTCGTTGCCGTCGAAGAAGGCAATAATACCTGCGCGCTGCCGTTACAATATTTGATGACACTCTACTTGCTGAATCGCGATCCGGCCGAGCCGATGATTCAAGCGATGTACCGCCTTTACGAAGAGAACGGACTTGGCGCCAGCGAGTCCAATTAAGTACAAGAACAGCCAGCGGACCTGATCCTCTGGCTGTTCTTTTGTTTATCTGTGAGCTGATCGATGCATTAACTAAGTCGCAAATAGATGGAATTACAAGCAAAAGACCATCAGGGTGATTTACCCTGACGGTTGTTCTCTCATTGCAATCCATTCAGGTGATTACAATAGTCTTGGTAGTTCCTGATCGTTGGCAGCTGCGGGGCCGAAGCCAACGTTGTGTATTTCATTGCGTGCGACGTGTTAAACAGCACGACCGAATCGGTCGGCCGCAGCCAGCCGCTCTCGCAGCAGGCGAGCAGGCCGGCCCAAGTCGCCGCGCCTTCCGGCGACGCGGAGATGCCCTGCGCGCCCAGACAAGCGGCTGCGCTGGCGATCTCGTTCTTGCTAAGCGCGATGGCCGTGCCGCCGCTTTGCTCCACGATCGACAGGATGAGCGCCAAATCCGGAGGATTGGGGACGCGCATTCCTGTCGGGTTGGCCGGCACCCCTGTAGGCGTTGCCGGTGTCGCCGTCGCCGTTGCCGTCGCCTGGTTGCGAGCCGCCAATCCGTCTACAATCGGCTGGCAGCCTGCTTCCTGGACGCAAACGAACCTCGGCATCGGTCCGTCGATCCAGCCCATAGCTTGCAGCTCGAGGTAAGCTTTCCACATGCCAATAATACCGGAACCGCCGCCGGTCGGATAAATTACCACATCGGGGAACTTCCAGCCGAGCTGCTCCGCCAGCTCCAGTCCCATCGTCTTCTTGCCTTCCACCCGCCCGGCTTCTTTCAAAGTCCCTACATTCACCCAGCCTTGCTCGTCTTTGCCGGCTTCAATGATGGCGGCGGCATCATGAATGAAACCATCCACCAGATAGGTCTGTGCACCATACTGGACACATTCCTGAACGATGAGAGGCGGGCAGTCTAATGGAATGAAAGCATAGGCCTGAATGCCAGCCCGTCCGGCGTAAGCGGCCAAAGCGCCGGCCGCATTGCCGTTTGAGGGAACTGCCGCTTGCGTCACGCCCGCTTCCTTGAGCAGCGATACGGCGACCGAAAACCCTCTGGATTTAAAACTGCCCGTCGGATTCTGTTCTTCCCGCTTGATCCACAGCTGTCGGATCGGCAATTTTTGCTCCCATTCCCGCAGGCGGATAAGAGGTGTCCAGCCTTCTCCCAAAGAGACGATACAATCAGGATCATCAACCGGAAGCAGGTCTTTATATCTCCACATTGAAGGGTAGCGAGCAGCAAGCGCCTTTTTTGTAAACGTTCCAGCAATTTGCTCTAGATCATAGTCGACCAGCAGCGTGCCTCCGCAGGTGCATTTCATTTCGTTATAGCGGAAAGGGAACGTCAGCGAACATCGCGAGCAAACAAGCCTAAACCGGTTCATAGGCAGCCTCCTTAGCGTCAAACACTACCTTAGACTATTAAAAAAAGTCAAAGAAGGAGACGGCTTATGTCCACGGAGCCGGTTAATTCTTGTGAAAACGATCTGATTTTCCTATAAATGGACTTGTCTTTAAGTTTCAGAAAGAGTCCAAGCATCGGGACGAAATTTACTTCAATAATCCAAATATCCCCTTTTATATCCAGACCCATATCGACCCCCATCGTACGAACCGAAGGATAGGAGAGGCTGAGTTGTTCGGCCGAGGCTAAAGCGACTTTATCCATTCGCGCAATCAGCTCTGATATGGACATATTTTTTAAAGTAGAGTGTTTCAATGCCTGCCGGACGGACACGACTTTGCCGCTGCTCATACGTATATTGGTCACGATAAAGCCTTTTCCTGCGATTTTAGCCAGTTTACCTGTTACTTGCCATGGAGAATTAGAGTGACGCTGCACCATCACCCTTAAATCAAAAGGGCGTCCGTTAACGGTTGCGAGCGAGATACGTTCTTGGACAATATAGTTTCTGTGAATTTTCTTTTTGAGGTGAGCATACAAGTTTACCTTGTCGGCAAATGTATTTTTATGTGGGCCGTCATGGATCTGATAGCTCTGAGGAGCAATTCTTTTGATGCAAATGACGCCCTTGCCGCCATAGCTGCCGGTCGGTTTGATGATCACTTGCCCATATTTATCGATCATGCGATGGAAAGATCTTTGTTTCAGCCATACGGTTTGGGGAAGATGGGTTCTAAGTATCTCCGACCGATTCAGAATTTTATATTTGGTCCATTTGCTGGTGCTTAATTTAGTTTTGGTCATTAGACTTCGCTTCTTGGATCGCAATGACGAGATCGTGTTCTTCTACCTTCAACAGTTGATTATTGCTGTCAACAAAAACAACCTGAGGCTTAAGCATTCGGATCTCCTCCTCATCCATGAGTGCCATGCTGAGAATAATGATGAGGTCACCGGGTTGAAAGAGGTGGGCAGGCGGGCCGTTTAAGCCTATTTTTCCACATCCTTCAGGAGCTGGGATGGCATATGTTTTCCAGCGTGTTGCATTGCGGAGGCTCGTAACTTGAACCATTTCGTAGGGCAAAATATTTGCTTTTCGCATTAATAAGCCATCTATCGTTATGCTTCCGACATAATCCAGATCCGCCTCAGTTACCGTAGCCCGGTGAATTTTTCCTTTGCACATTAATCGCAGCATAAGCAGTACTCCTTTATCATGACATTGGGTGTTCTTCACAGCGTATGACCAATGCGCTCGTCATGGTGCAGGCTTGTGGCTATTTCACTGGAAATTGGGTTCCTATCATAGGTGATGTGATATAATAACATGATTATTCATGGAAAAATAAACCGGGGAGTGACATCAATAGCCAATGATTCTCGTGATTGAACGACTGCTAAAAAAACATCCGAACGGCGGGCCTGTCCCGCTGTTTGATCAAATGAATGCGCATGTTAGCTCCGGTGAGCGCATCGCTATTCTTGGCCCATCCGGCCAAGGTAAAAGTACGCTGCTTCGCACACTCGCTCGACTGGAGCTCTTTGATGGAGGCAGCCTGACGCTGCATGGACGAGATTCGGCGTTATGGCATCCTTGTGATTGGCGCAAGAAAGTATGCTACGTGCCGCAGCTGCCAATCATGCTGCCAACGACCGTAGGGGATAATTTGTCTGCTGCGAGCAGGCTTCATCTACAGCCGTTTGATCAGCCGCTCGCGGTGGAGTTTATGGAACAAGTCGGACTTGGGGACATTGACTGGCGACAAAAAGCAGCCGATCTTTCCGGTGGACAGAAACAGCGTTTGCAGCTCGTCAGATCATTGATGCTGCGACCGGACGTGCTGCTGCTCGATGAAGTAACATCAGCATTGGACGCGGAAAGCAAGCATGCCGTAGAGGTTTTGCTGATAAAGCTGAGCGAGCGGGAAGGGACTTCAATGGTCTGGGTAACGCATGACCACGAGCAAGCGATGAGCGTAAGTCACAGGTTGTGGCACTTGGAGAGCGGCAACTTGTCCGAAAATACGGTCGCAGCGGTTAAGGATCGAGCGGCCCAATCCTTGATGGATACGGGAGGTGAAGAGGGATGTCTACTTTAGCGCTAGGGTTCACTTTAACCTTCGTCGTCATTACGATGGCGCTATCCAGGTGGCAAAAGCTTGGGCTTGAGAAGGACATTGCGATTGGCACGATTCGGGGTGCTTTACAGCTTCTGTTCATCGGCTATGTGTTACACTTTGTTTTTAAGTCGGCAAATATAGGACTGATTCTGATAATTATTGCGATTATGATCGGGATTGCTTCGCATAATGCAGGTAAACGTGCTGAAGGCATACGAGGGGTCTATTGGCGAATCGCGCTGGCTATCGCTGCGACGGAGGCTATTACCTTGGGACTCATGCTAAGCCTTCGCATCATTCAACCAACCTCTCAATATATTATCCCCATCAGCGGCATGACGATCGGCAGTTCGATGATCGTTTGCGGGTTATTCCTGAATCATATGAACCGGGAGGTCGCTTCGTCTCGCGGGGAGATCGAGGCGCTGCTGGCACTCGGCGCATCTGTCCGGCAAGCGATACAGCAAGCGCTTCAGCGCTCAGTGAAGGCCAGCATGATTCCGACGATCGACGGCATGAAAACCGTCGGGCTCGTACAGCTTCCCGGCATGATGACAGGTATGATCATCGCAGGCGCGAATCCTGTGGATGCGGTGAGATATCAGATCTTAATTTTGTTTGCATTTACCGCTTCTGCAGCGGTTACGAGTATCATTTTAAGCGTTCTATGCTATAAGCTTTGGTTTACGAAGGAATTGACCCTGCGCGCATGAAACAAAAAAATCCCCGGGCACGGGGATTTGTTCATATTAATTTTAACCCGCTGATCAAAACCAGGCTGGCTATGATCATACGCAGCACATTCGTCGGCGCTTTCGTAGCAAGCATGCTGCCGATCAACACGCCGGGAATTGAACCAAGCAGCAAATTAAACACGAGCGTGAAATTCACGTTGCCCATACTGGCATGCAGGATGCCTGCGGCAGTTGCCAAGAAAAAGGCATGTGCGATATCTGTGCCGACTAATTGGGATGCGCTCATACGGAAGAAATAAAGCATCGCAATAGCGTAAAGCGACCCTGAGCCGATGGACGTGAGTCCGACGATGAAGCCCAGAACGGCGCCGATCGTAACGGTGAGTCCGCGTTTTTCTTCCAAGCTTTTAAGCTGCCAGCGATTCTCTTTGATCTTATGTCCGAAGAACACTTTGAATAACGTCGCGATGGCAACCAGAATCAGCACGTAGCCAAGCGCGTGTTTGATAATTACTTCTTGATTGTGATAATAAGAATCAAATAATTTCAGGAATACAATGGCGAGAATTACGCCTGGAATACTGCCCATCGCTAGGTGTCTGACAAGTCGCCAATCGATGGTTTTTTGCCGCCAATGCTGGACCGTTCCGAAAAGCTTGGTGATGGAGTTGTACAAGAGGTCTGTTCCAACTGCAATGGAAGGATGAATGTTCATCATGATTAAAATGGGGGTAAGCAGCGAAGCTCCGCCAACACCGGTTAATCCGACCAAAAAACCGACCAATAAACCCATCAGTAAGATACTTAAAGTCATGTTGTCATGTCCCCATTCAAAATCCTACTAATCATATTGGATTTATTTTATGCTACATAAAACCTTTTTGTAAAGGAAAACTTTATTAACCGCTGTTTATTATATGGAGGAACGAGGAGCTGGGTGAATGTCCAGTCCGGTACTAGTTATCATTGGATTCGTATACAATGCACTTTGTAATCCGTTACAATATGATGATATGACTAAAATGACAGAACAGGGGGGAAGAGCAAGATGAGTAACCGATCAACGGTTATGGTCAGTATTGTACTCGCGATGTTAGTCGCCTCTATGGATGCCACTATTGCCAACACGACCATGCCCATTATTGTGAAAGAAATAGGCGGTAACGACCTGTACGCCTGGGCGTTTACCTCGTATATGGTACTGTCCACCGTATTAGCCCCTATGGCCGGGAGACTGTCTGATCTCTTTGGACGTAAAAGGATTTTTGCAACAGGAATCCTTCTCTTTCTTGGAGGATCTGTGCTCTGCGGACTGTCCCAAAGCATGGTGCAGCTTATCGTTTTTAGAGCGATTCAGGGGATAGGCGCAGGGATTATGATGCCGTTTCCATCGATTATCGCGGGAGATCTTTTTTCAGTCGAACAGAGAGGGAAAGTGCAGGCTTTTTTCACAGGGATGTGGGGTTTGTCCGCAATTTTAGCGCCATTGCTGGGCTCGTTCTTTGTCACCTATATGAGCTGGCGCTGGATTTTCTTCGTTAACATTCCGATCTGTCTCATTTCCCTGCTAGCTTTGCTGCCGTATAAGGAAGTGTACGAACCGAAACGTTCCTCGATCGATTATGGCGGTGCGCTGCTGTTCGGAGCCGGAATCTCGATGCTGCTTCTAACAACAGCCGTAGAACACCACAGCTATCTTTACGGAATCGCAGGGGTCGTTCTGATGGCTGCTTTTTTCATCTATGAGCGCAAACAAACGGCTCCGATCGTCCCGTTGAACTTATTCCGGAACCGTCCGGTTGCGATCATGAACGCAGGTTCTTTCCTCAGCTGCATGGCACTGTTCGGAACTTCCAGTTTCATGCCGCTCTTCTTGCAGACGCAAGGATTTTCACTGCTGATTAGCGGTGTCGCTTTACTATCAACATCGATCGGCTGGATGATCGTCGCCGTACCCGGCGGGAAATGGGTGCTCCGCTTCGGTTACAAACCGCTGCTTATCATCGGGAATTTGTTCCTGGTGGCTACGGCCATTATGCTGTTCTTTCTCCGGGAAAGCTCGCCATTTTGGTATTCCTTTACAGCGTTAACCGTACTGGGGCTCGCGTTTGGGATGATTTTTACCATTTCTACGATTGGCTCTCAACAGCTTGTGGATGCGCATCAAAAAGGGATATCGACCTCTTTGCAACTGTTTGCCCGGAACATCGGCACAGCCGTTAGCGTTACGATTATGGGAGCGATTTTGACCAAATCAAGCAACTTTTACGGTGGAATCCACAGCATGTTTGTATTCGGTCTCATTGCAAGCCTGGCAGCCTTGGCGATTCCTTTTGCAATTCAAACGCCGGCCAAACAGACAGGTTGAGCGAGAAGAGCCAGAAAGCGGAAATTTCCGTTCTCTGGCTCTTATTTATCACTCTGATTGGCGAATAAAACTCCAGAGGATAATTGACTTGAAAGCAGTCAAAAAGTAAACTGGAAATAACTAGTAAAATGACAGGGTGGATAGCAGAGCAGTCACGAAAATAATCTGCAGCAGGATACGAAGCGGCAGCGGCGTTACCTGCCGCCCGCCAATGCTGCCCTGCCGTTTCGCCGCATTCACATTCGCTGGAAACATCGCGATCAGCAGAATGGCAAGACCGATGGCTGCGAATGGAGCAAGTACCGACATACATAATCCGATCGCGCCGGTGATCTCAAGAATTCCTGTCCATGTGACAAGCAGGTCAGGCCGCTTTAGCGCAGGCGGGACCATTCGTATCAAATCAGGTCGTCTTTTTCCCCAGTGAGCAGAGGCAGTAAAAAGAAACATGATTGCAAAAGCGAAGCGCAATGCCGTTTGCCAATGATCCAGACCGTCGATTCCAATAAAACCCAGAACTCGCATGACGACAAATGAAAAGACGAGTACATAGAACGGAAGCATAATTATCTATCCCCTCTCATGAGTTGCCTGTTGAACAGGTTTCCTTTTTCTGTCATTGTACCATAAGTGCTTTTGCAGCAGGCGGTTGTATTTGACGAATACATAGTTGGAGGGATTGATAGTCATCGTTTATGGATAAAAAAAGAGGCATTATGTTTGATATGGATAACACTTTACTCAAGTCAAATATAAATTTTCAGGCTATGAAACTTGAGACTGCAAGCTTTTTAAAGAAAAATGGCGTATTATCCGAGTCTTTTGCGATTGAAGAACATACCACATCTACCCTCATTCAATATGCAAAGGAAAACAACGGAATATCCGAGGAACTCTATGAATCGGCGATGCAGATTGCCTTGAAGTACGAAGTGATGGGCATGGAGGGGGCAGGGTTAGAAACGGGAGCTTTGGAGCTGTTGATTGCATTGGCTAACGAGTATGTGCTTGTTATTGTAACGAATAATTCCTTTCAAGCGGCTAGGCGAGCTCTTCAATTGACAGGAATTGAAGGTTATTTTGATTTGATCGTTGGCAGAGAACAAATGCAGGCGATGAAGCCATCTCCATCCGGTTATTTGGTTGCCAAACAGCACTTTCCTCATATCCAGCAGGCAGCGTGGATTTCTGTTGGTGATTCGTGGATAGATGGCCGCGCATCGATGGATGCCGGGATAGCTTTTATCAGCTATGGCGGAGCTGCAGCGACGATGGAGGAGAAGGGAGTCCGGACGGTGGCTCATATCAATAACCTGATGCAATTGCTTGACTTCGTGTAGTTGAAAAAGGGGAAGCCAATACAAGTTTTGATCATATGGATGATCTCGGTTTACTGTATCGGTCTTGCAATATGGTGTGTGATTGCGCTGCTCGTAGATGGAAATCGCGCATTTGTAGGAGAAAATGGCTTAGCCGTAAATGGCCATTTCATTGACCACAATCGAATTCTGCATGGTTTCGTGACAGAAGGAACTGTGGATCAAATCGAATTCATGTTGAAAGAGCATGCAGACACGATTAAAATAAAGTTGGTTAAAAGGACTGCAAGTCAACCGCTGGAAGAAATATTGCAGAAATGGTTGAGTAAAAATGCGGCTTCGGCCTAAAATGATACGAGGAAGAAGTGAAATTAGATGCTTGTAGAAGTTAAATCAAGATTGGAAGAAACGAAGATTCAAGAATTGCTGGGGTATAGCGTGTTTCCAGATCCTGAACGCCTGGATAGCACGATAGAGCTTTATATGAATGATTCCGAATTACAATTGTTTGGTTATGAATCGGAAGGCGTTATGGTGGGTATCATCGGGTTTCGATTGAATGAAGCGCGCGAGATGATAATAACCCATCTGGCTGTTGAACCGGAGAGCCGGGGCGTTGGCTTTGGACGCGGAATCATTCTCGAAATTATTGAAGAAGTGAAGCTGGTCAGAATCATCACTGAAACCGATGAGGAAGCGGTAGAATTTTATAGAAACATCGGGTTTGTGATTAATAGTCTGGGGGAACAATATCCGGGCGTCGAGCGATTCCGTTGTACCTATGAAATTGACGAAGAATCAGGCGATTAGCAGTCGGAGTCATACATCGGACCAGAGCGAGATGAACACCGGCTTGGAAGCCTGACCAGAAAGGAGAATATGTTTGATATTAATATTCAGCATATTCGCAGGGATTATTGTTCTTATTATAATCTATAAATTTGCAATCAAAATCAGAGATAAAGTAGAGACTCATAACGTCATTAAATTCAGCCTAAAAAAAGATAGATCGCCTAAAGTGAGTCCTAAGACATGCTCATTTTGCAAAAAGAAAGCAAAACGCCTTTCCTTTTATGCTACGGAAACGGGTCGAGTTGTTGGCGTCTGCGATGTATGCAAACCGCAAGCGGAAAGAAGATCACTTTCGAGGCTCTGAGGATTGTGACGGGCACAGCCCGAATGTATAAAGTGAAGGGATCGCTAAACCGCAATGAGAGCTCTTAAAATCTTCATCAATATTTTAATTCCAGTGCTATTTTTAATTATCGCATTGCCGTATCAGTACGAAATGCGTCCTTCGATATTTTATCTGCTTACGTTCACTTTCTTGGTCATTTGTTTTGTTCGCGTTGTGTTGACGGTAGTGAATCGGCGTCCTGGCACCTACATACGCGGAGTAATTCTACTGATTCTACTTAGCCCAATGATTTATTGGACTTGCAATGAAGTCAAGGACCAAGCCATCAATTTTAAGATCAAAAATAAGGTGGCTGCCTATTTGCCCAATGTACCTCTTGATATTGTTCATTATCAGCGACTAGATCAACATACTCTTGAATACCAGTCGTCACTGGTTGATGAACAAGCACCCATGAACGATTTAAGCAATGAAACGGGCAGCAAAACGATTTTTATAAAAAAGAAAATTCAACCTAGTAAGAGCGTGGATCTCTACACGATAAGATTTAAGAATACATATAAGGTCAATGATGTTGATATCTCTAAAAAGTGGTGAGCTGTGGGTAACATTGGCTGCTCGTACGAGTACACGGGCTCAGTCATGCTTGATCCGGACTCGAATGAGCTAATTGGCTTAACGTTAAGCAATAAAGGGATATCGAAATAGAGGCAGGTGGAGCCTACATGGCAAAAGTTTTCTTTACGTCAGATCATCACTTTGGTCATAAACAGATCATTGATTTTGAATCCAGACCGTTTAAAGATGCGGAAGAGATGACGGGTAAGATGATCGAAAGTTGGAATTCGGCCGTTGGCAAAGATGATAAAGTATTTCATCTTGGAGATTTTTCGTTTCTGAATAAAGAAAAAACCTCTGATATCGTCAGCAGGCTTAACGGTTACAAGTTTCTTGTTTTGGGCAATCACGACAGAGGAAGGTCGAGAGGGTGGTGGTTGGATGTTGGTTTTGACGAGGTGAGTGAGCATCCGATTATCTACAATCAGTTCTTTTTCTTGACGCATGAACCGATGTACATGAATAAACATATGCCTTTTGTCAATGTGCATGGGCATATTCATGGCCAGAAGTATGAGGGTCTTAATTATTTTAATGTTTGTGTGGAACATTGGAACTATACGCCAATCGCATTTGAAACCATCCGGGACATGGTCGTTCCGAACGAAGAACAGGGATGAGTCCCCCTGCTAATTTCATAATTCGGAATGACGATTTTTCCACGGATTTGTCGAGTAGCAAGTCTCATAAAAAACTCTCCTTTTGGCTCGCTCTTCCGCCGATTCGAATGCACATAATGCAACCATCGGCCACTTTCAAAGAAATGAGGGGGTAACCTTCGGGTTACCCGCTTGATAAAGAACAAAGGTCGTTTTTAGTGTACAAGTTTGACGCTAAATTTCGAAGAAGTGGCCATTTCGATGCTCGAAAGAACAAAAGTCCATAAACAACGAACAATCTTCGCTAATTATGGAATTTTATTCTTTCGAAACCTGATTGGTGGTCATTTACCTTCCAAGTGCGTCAAAATGTTCTCTATTTAGCGACTTTGGTTCTTTCCACGACGGGTAAGGGGGAACTGTAGATATATTGGGCATTACCAACTGTTTAGGCATTTCATTCTTCTCTACTCGAGCTTTTGCAGTCATTCAAGACAAATAGAAAAATGGTAATGGTATTTATCCATAAATCGGCATCTTGCACTCTATCGGGGAGGTAAGTCATTTTCCAGTGACGGAAAAGCCTTACCTAGTAAGGCTAATAAATTATGAAATTGACTCGATGGGTCGTTATATCAAACTTTGAGCGCAGTGACCATGGAACGCAGTAATTCAGGAACCGAAACTTCGTCACTGGAAACTACGATCTTGGGTGGCTAATGATGACGTGATCCAAGCATTCGGTAATAATCCAACGTTACGCAAACAGGACCTGGGGCAAGGCCCTAGGTCCTGATCATCGCCGGCAGCCAGTTCCCTTACAGCGGCTTTTTGCCTTCATTTTCAATGAGAGGGTCACGCTCGTTATCTTCAACGATGCTGCGGGTGGAATTGCGAAACTCACGGAGCGTATCCCCGAAAGCCCGGCCCAGCTGGGGCAGCTTGGAAGGCCCGAAAACAATTAAAGCGATGGCCAGAATCAGGATCAATCCGGATACACCAATATTGTTAAACATTTGCATCATCCTTTTTTCATAATTTAGGCTGAGGTCAGCTATTTGCTGGACTATGCTGCATAGCTCGCCATTGCCAGCCTGCAACCATCACACTAATCTCAAATAACAGAATTAATGGGACTGTGACTGACAGATGGGACACCATATCAGGCGGCGAAATGCATGAACCGGTTATCGTTAAGCCGACGTAAGCGTATTTCCTCGTCATTTTTAACCGCTGCGGGGTTAATAAACCGATTTTCGTGAGGAACAACAGAACGACAGGGAGCTCGAAAGCTACGGCCATCGGAAATACAATATCGAACAGGAACGAAAAGTATCGGTCGATCCCGTAAGTTTCCACCGCACCGATCGTGTGATTCATCCGCATCATGAAACGGATCATCATGGGGAAAACCACCCAATAGCTGAACGATACGCCGATGATAAACAGCGCAAAGGCTACCGGTATGTAAGGAAGGGAGCCTCTTGCCTCCGCCTCGGTAAGTCCGGGCCTGACGAATGCCCACAATTGGTAGAGCAGCACCGGCACAGTAAGGAATAAAGCAACAAGGAAAGCGCACTTCATATAGATCATGAGCCCGTCCGTAAACGAAAACACATTCCACTTAATTTCACCGATTAATGGCTGCGATTTCATATACCGGAGTATATTCGGTGCTACATAAAGCCCGGCGCAAAGTGTTATTGTAAACCACGTGAACACGATGAGAAGACGCTTGCGGACTTCCGTCAAATGAAAAATCCAATCTTCCTGATCCATCCCCTACCTCCTTAACTTAGAGTCCTTTGCAGCCCCAATTAAACAACCATACCACCCTGTTTTAAATACTTCGAAATCCCTTCAGCCGCCCTAAATGCTAGAGCGCCTACCGTGCCTGTCGGATTATAGCCGCTGTTATGCGCAAAAGCGGATGCCCCGACGACAAACACGTTTTCTGCATCCCACATTTGCAAATAGGAATTTACTGCCGAAGTTGACGGATCAGCACCCATGATGACGCCTCCGGTATTGTGAGTCGATTGATACGGTACGATATTGTAGGGCCCAAGCTGATCGGACGAACCGATCGTAGTTGGATTCATTTCCTTCATAATCTCGGCAGCCTTGCCGGCCACGAATTTAATCATCTGCCGGTCCTGTTCTTCGAAATCAAAAGTAATGCGGGCTAACGGAAGCCCATACTCATCTTTATACGTTGGATCCAGGTCAACATAATGGTGTTTCCATGGCAAGCTGCTGCCTTGAGGGGAAACGGCCAGCACACTGTTCGCGTATTTAAGTGATTTTTGTTTAAAATCTTTTCCCCATGCCGGCGTTCCTTTCGGAACCGAGTTGGTAGCTATCGGCCGTTGGCCAGTCTGGGAAATACGGATGCCCGCCCCATGGATGAAGCTTAGGTTGCTATGGTCAAAGTTATCTCCGTTGAAATCGGGAATCTCCATGCCAAGCGACCCTGCGCCGGCGTATAAATTGAACTCTTTATCGTCAAAGAATCCGGTAGCCGATCCACCGTTAGTCTGATAGCAATAGTTCTTTCCAATAACTCCTTTACCGGAAGCGGGGTCATAAGGTTTACCCAATTTTGATGTCAACAGGAGTCTAATGTTGTTAAACACATAGCTGGCCATGATGACGACATCCGCGGGTTGTTCGAACTGTTCTCCCGTGACGGTATTCATATACACAACACCGCTGGCCTTTTTCCCGTCATTCAAAATTTGGATGACATTAGAATAGGAGCGCAGCTCGAAATTTCCAGATTTCTGGGCGATAGGCAGAACTGTGACCACAGCATCCGCTTTTGCTCCATACTCGCAGCCGAAACGCTCGCAATAGCCGCAATATTGGCAGGCAGCACGCGTGATCCCATCCGGATTCGTATACTGTTCCGATAAATTGGCTGAAGGCATCATATAAGGGTGATACCCCAGCTTTTTCGTCGCATCCTCGAACAGTTTTAAAACCGGCGTTTTCACCATCGGTTTGGTCGGGAATGGATTGGACCGCTTGCCGACTAAAGGATTCTGTTCTTGATCGCCGGAAATGCCCGCCAGCTTTTCAAATTTATCAAAATAAGGCTCTAACTGATCGTAGGTGATGCCCCAATCTTGAATGGTCATCCCGTCCGGTATTTTTTGTTTGCCGTATCTTTCCACAGTTTTACTGTAGATCTCGAAATCGTAGGGGAGGAAACGATAGGTTTGTCCATTCCAATGGATACTCGCTCCGCCAAGCCCTTCCCCGAGAAGAAAGGAGCCGTATTCCCGCATCGGTACGGCAGCCATTTTCTCCGTATTGCGGAACGTTACGGTTTCCTTGGAAAGATCCTGCATGAGATCGTATCGAGACGCATAGCGCAGTTCGTCATGCACCATATAGTAATCCTGCGTACTGCGCGGTTTCCCGCGTTCCAGTCCAACTACCTTTACGCCTTGCTTGGTCAACTCCGCGGCAATGATGCCTCCTACCCATCCCATCCCGACAATTACAACTGGAACTTTCGGCATTTTTGTAGCCATGCGTTATTTCCCTTCTTTCATCCGGTGTTGTTCATTAATGTACGAAATGATCATGCAAGCTCCGCGGTTCCATGGCGATGAACTGATCCTTATCCATAATATTGGCATAGCTCATCTGATTGCCCGGATATTTGCGCATCTTCCAGCCCTGCATGTTTTTATTGCCTCCATAAAGCGGATCCGAATATACGCCTTCCATCGTTAAGGTGCGAAACTGATTGAAGAAGGTTTTGCCTGTAATGCCGTTCACCACATTGATCTCGCCTTTTTCCATGGAACTGAGGATGGCATCCTGCTCTTCTGGAGCCAGATCAACGAAAGATTTGGTATATTTGGCTTTACTTGCATCTTCCATGCTTTGCAAACCCATCGTAATGAGCTCATGGCGCTGAATGCTCAAATAGTCACCCTGCGTGACTTCCCCTTTGATAAATGGCCCGGTTCGGTAGGTGCGGGCATTCACTCCCCACGGACTGGCTAATTGATGGTCAATGTAAAAAGCGACGCCCAAATCGGTCGCCCCCGGCCCCGTTTCGTCTTTAGGGAAAATGCGCTCAGCCGCAGCCTCCGTCATCTGCAGTTGGGTTTGATTGAAAAACATCGGTGCCCGATTAAAATCCGCCGCAGGTTGATCCTGGGGAGATGCGGATGGAGAGGGTGATGGCGCGGCAGCATTTTTTTTAAATCCGCCTGTAATTGCGCTTCCAATGACGCCTCCAACAACCGCGCCGCCAATAGCGGTACCGGTATACTTCAAGAATCGGCGGCGTGAATGGTCCGGGGAGCTATCCAACTTCTTATCAGCCAAATTACATTCCTCCTTGGCATATTTATGCATAAATTGGTTGTTGTGGATATCATGATCTTCCATTACACTTCTTATGCATTTATTTGCATGAAAAAATGGTAACAGGGGCATCGTAGAAACAGATCAGCTTACTTGACTGCATAGCATTTCGAACCAATCAATGTGAGGAGAGTTACAAGAATGAACAAATCAATATTATGCCTCGCTCTGCTGCTTGCCATATCGCTTACCGCATGCGGCAAGAGCAATACGACGCCTTCGCCAAGTCCTACGACCAGTGCTGCAGCCAGTCCTGCAACCAGTCCATCAGCAACAACAAGCGGTGGAGGAGCTGCAACAGTAGATGCACAAAGCGTCTTCAAAGCCAATTGTATGGCTTGCCATGGGGCTAGTTTGGAGGGATCGGTAGGACCTAATCTGCAGAAAGTGGGCGGTAAGCTCTCTAAGGACCAGATTGTTACAACGATTACGAACGGTAGAGGTGCAATGCCCAGCTTCAAGGGTAAGCTTTCGGACAGTGAAGTCGGCTCCCTTGCCGCATGGCTGGCCGATAAAAAATAAAAGCAATGCGAAACAACCCGGGGCAGAGCCGAGGCCACTGAAAAAGTCCCTGTGTTGTAAGAAAGGTACAGTCACCCAAGAAATTGGAGGA
>NZ_JBHTHA010000079.1:0-22863 GCF_042676385.1 Paenibacillus sp. GCM10027628 | reverse complement strand
TGTTTTTAGTGTATCTGAAGTGGATTAAAGTGTCCAAGTGGATTAGGGGGCTATATAGAAATGGGTGTTTCAGCTCGCTTTTTCCCCGCCTTTGGCACCGGCGCAACTCGCAACCGCCGACCTATCATCCGCGCTGTTTCGAGCGCTTACGCGTCGCCGCAGCACGCGTCACCGCACGGCTTCGCGGCCGGCGCATCCTACGAAGATGTCCGCGCAGCATCCATCTTCCCCTGCGCGTGCAGGTACAATTGCTCGTAGTATCCATGGAGCTCGAGCAATTGCTCGTGGCTGCCTTCCTCGACGATCCGGCCGCCCTGCATGACAATGATCCGATCGGCGTGGACGATCGTGGAGATGCGGTGCGCGATCACCAGCGTCGTTCGGCCTTCGGCGACGATCTGCAGCGCCGACTGGATCAACTGCTCCGTCTGCGAGTCCAAGTTCGCTGTCGCTTCATCCAGGATCAGCACTTTCGGCTGGAAGACGATGATGCGCGCAAAGGAGATCAGCTGCCGCTCGCCTGCTGAGAGGCCGCTGCCTCTTTCGGAGATGCGCGTCTCATAGCCGTCCTTCATCCGTGCGATCAAGGCATCCGCTCCAACCAGCGTGCATGCACGCATAACATCATCTCTCGATATCGTATCGTCAAACATGCGGACGTTCTCAAGAATACTGCCGGCGTATAAGTACGGTTCCTGCTGCACGAGTCCGACCATCCGGTGCAGATCCGCCTGCGCCATGTCTCGAACATCGGTGCCGTCAATGCGAATACTCCCCTGCTGCACATCGTAGAACCGGCAGAGCAGGCTGATCAGCGAGCTTTTCCCCGCTCCCGTCGTACCGACGATACCTATCATTTGACCGGGTTCAATAAGCAGCTCTAGATCTTCAATAACCGGCACATCCTGTTGATAGCCAAAGCGAACGTGATTGAAATGAATGCGGCCCCGCACTTCCGACAAGGAAATCGGCTTTGGATCCGGTTTATCCGCAATATCCGGTTTGATCGAGAACACATTCCAAATCCGGTTCATCGATACGGTCGTAGACTGCAGCGTATTCCACTGCTGGGTAATCGTATTGATCGGCTGGAAAAATTGCCGTATATAGGTGATAAACGCATAAAGCACGCCGAACTCAATTGCATTATCAAAAACGGCGATGCCGCCGAGCCATGTAATGAAAGCAACAGATAAGTTACCTAAAATATCAAACGAACGGTTAAATAAAACGTTCGTCCGGACTTCCCGCAAATTCGCGCGAAAGTAGCCGAGATTGCGATCGGAAAATCGTTTCATCTGCTCTTTCTCCTGATGGAAAGCCTGAATCAGGTGCATGCCGGATAAATTTTCCGCGGCGAAGGCAACAAGCTGCGACAATTGCGATCTGGACAATTGATAGGTTTTTCGCATATAAGTACGGAACCCGACCGCAATAAGCACGATGATCGGTATGACCAGCATACTGTACAGTGTAAGCTGGGGATCCAGATGAAACATAAGTACGATGATAAAAATCAATGTCATCCCATCGCGAACGAGGCTGAGCAGCACTTGCGTGAAAAATTGATTTAACGTCTCGGTATCGCTGGAGACATGCGTAATCAAGCTGCCGCTAGGCGTCCGGTCATAATAAGACATCGATAGACGGAAGATATGCTGAAACAAATCCTTACGGATCTTCGCGACAATACTTTGCCCGGCGAACTGGAGCAAATTGTTCTGCAGATAGCTGAAAAACAATGAACAGACAGACAAGCCTACGTAGAACAAACAAATGAGAATTAGCGATTTGTAATCGTTTTTACCCACCATCAGGTTGTCGTCGATGGCGATTTTCACCAAATAAGGCTGAAACAAGTCGGCTGCAATACCCAGAAGCGTGCAAAAGAGAATAGCAACAAATGTGAACCGGTGCGGCTTCGCATAGACGGATAAAGCATGAAATGCCGATTTCGTCGCTTTCCGTTCCTCTGCCGTTCTACGCTTAAGTATTGGCATCGTGGTCCCCCCCTTCCTGGATCGCATGGAGCTCGGCGTACAGCCCATCTTGCGATAGCAGTTCCTCATGGGTACCACGCTGCACGATTCGTCCTTCATCAAGCACGATAATTTCATCCGTATGCTTTAAAGCGCTGATGCGGTGGGCGATCCAGATCGTCGTTTTATCCGATCGTTCCTTCCTGATCGTATCGATAATATGTTTTTCCGTAACGGAATCCACAGCACTTACGCTATCGTCAAGAATCATCACCGGAGAATCTTTGATGATGCCTCTTGCCAGGCTGGTTCTCTGCCTTTGACCGCCGGACAGCGTCACACCGCGTTCCCCTAATTTCGTTTCGAATTGCTCAGGAAATGCTGCAATACTCGTGAAAATTTGTGCCTTTCTGGCGGCGCGCTCCACCTGATCGAGCGGCGTTTCTCTTTTGTAGAAAGCGATGTTATCGCGAATAGTCGTACTAAAAAGGAAACCTTCCTGCGGAACATAAGCGATTTGAGTCCGCAAACTTTCGAGCGTCACATCGCGTATATCCGTTTCACCGATCCATACCGTACCTGCCGGTGGTTCGTAGATGCGGAGCATTAGCTTTACCAGCGTCGATTTGCCGCTCCCGGTCTTCCCGATAATGCCTAGCGATTTACCCGGCTCGATCCGTAGCGTTATGTCATGAAGCACCTCGTCCTCGTCACCCGGATAGGCAAAAGATAAGTGCTCGATCCGGATTTCCTCGTGGTCGAGATCGGTCATTTGCTCAAGCTCGTTGTGCACAATATCCGATTTCATATCGAGCAGATCATTAATTCGCTCGAGCGAAGCCCTGGAGCGCTGCATGGCGTTAATCACGCGTCCGATCTGTTGAAGCGGATTCACCATCATTCTTATGTATAGCGTTAATTCAACGAAATTGCCTACGGTAATCCGGTGATGGATGGTTAAATAGCCGCCAAAGGCAAGGGCGATAATGAGCGAAAGCGCCCCCAAAAATGGAATAAGCGCCTCAAACAGCGATGATAACCGGACCAAGCGGAGCTGGTTGTCGCGAATGCGGTCCACGGTTTCGGCGAATCGGCGTATCATGATCGCTTCTACGGCGAATTTTTTGGCGACGCGAATGCCTCCGAACTGTTCTTCGGCAGATTCAGTCATTTTGCCCAGAGATTCCTGCACGAGCAACGAATGATTTCTAATAATTGGCCGAAATTTGACTGCAAGTATAGGAATGAATAGTAGCGGAATCACACAAACAGCAATTAAATAAAGCGGAATGGAACTGAAGAGCATCGTGATGATAACGGCCCCGATCAAGATCGTTGAGTTGACTACCTGATTGATCCCCATGGAGATGGATTCCCGAATCGCCGTCACGTCATTCATGACATAACTGAGCAGCTTTCCGACTCCATGCTTCGAATAAAAGGTCGCGCTTAAATGCGTAAAATGATCGAATAACCGATTGCGCGACACATACTCAAACCGCCTGCCGTTACGCATGATCATGTACTGCCCAATCGCAACCAGCACACCATAAGAAATGCCAATCATGAGAAGTTTAAAACTGTAATCAATAATTAGCGGTTGACTCAAGCCTCCTTGTTGAAGCTGGTCGGTAAATATACCTAGAATCTTCGGGTAGTAAGAATGAATAATGTTCCCAATCGAAATAGACAGTGCAGCCAGTACGTACAGCGGCCATTTCTCCTTGAAGAAATCAATCAATAACCGTGTAGACTTCATTATCGCATCAACTCCTGTATGTCTTTAATTATACGGAAATTGGAGTGTATATAAAGTTATGTGAGCAGAATGCTGAACGGAATACATCTTTTGACTCCATTATTAAACATAGCATATACTTCCTAATATCAGTTATTAATGGAATCATACAATCATTCACTTGGGAGAACGAGCAGATGGAATTTAGATTGGATCGAATCGAAAATAAAATTGAATTTTTTCAAGCGTACGATATGAAATCGCTGGAGCAAAAAATTGACGAGCAGATTGACAATAACAAAGCACTGCTGCTCGATGTATTCGCCATCCAGCACAACGTCGTGTTCGACCCTAACGTCGGCAAAATGCTGTATAGCGCAGTTGTTCATTTTAAAGCAAAATAAGGGGCCATCCTTTTCGGACAGCCCCTTCAACTTCATACTTTAACCTTCGCTAAGCGGAAGGCCATGCTTTTCAAAAATTTGCTTCATAACCGCTTTCGCTTCTTCTTCATCCGGACCATGAATTTCAAGCTGGTACACCTGATTGCTGAAAAGCGTAATACTCAGGCCAAGTATGCTTTTCACATCGATGAATCTTGTGCCTACTTTGATGACGATACTTGATTTGAATTGATTCGCTGCCTGATTAATTTCCACAATCGCTTTCGTTTCCAACCCGCCCATACGGATCCCTCCAGTTATTATTGTCCTGCCAAATCTGCTTGTACCGAATCTTCTTTCTGCTTTTTCTGAAGCCATTTACCAACGACGATAACCGCAACAGCCAAAAGTACAGGGAGAACATAATGCAGGGCCGGATGAGCCGTTTCCATGCGCGCAGCGATCGCACCGTCGCTCATGATCATTTCCCCAGACGTATAACCAAGCAAGCCGACACCCAGCATGACGATAACGGGAAAACGGTTCATCAGCGCCATCAGCAGCCTGCTTCCCCAAATGATCAGCGGAATGCTGATCGCTAGTCCAAGAGCAATCAACAGGAAGTTCCCATTAGCCGCGCCTGCTACCGCCAGTACATTATCAAGACTCATGACCAGATCGGCGATGAGGATCGTTTTAACTGCTGCACCCAGATGCTGGCTGGATGGCAAATTCTCTTCCTGTTCTTCGTTTTTCATTAATTTGACGGCGATCCAGATCAACATAATCCCGCCAAGCACTTGAACGAAAGGGATTTGTAGCATCCATACCGCGACAAAGGTCAGAATGACACGCAGTACAATCGCTCCGAAGCTGCCGAAGAATATCGCCTTTTTCTGCTGTTCTGCAGGCAAATTCCGGCAAGCCAAAGCAATGACGACCGCGTTATCTCCGCTGAGCACAATGTTGATGATTATGATTTTAAGTAGTCCGAGTAAAAGCCACTCCAGTTCCATCTCTCTCCATGCCCTCCAATTAAAAATCAGCTTGTTCAATCTGTAACAATCTCAACCATTAATTTGTCATTGATTTAAAATAAAATTTTTGCCGCGTAAACAACCAAGGTGACAGTCACACTGCTTAGCAATGTCGATAGTAATACGACCTGCGCCGCATATTCAGGGTGATTTCCATATTCTAAAGCGAAGACGGCGCTGTTTCTTGATGTCGGAAACGAACTGGCAATGAGCAATGCTTGGGCAGTCGTGCCATCAAGTTGCAGCAGCCAGATAAACCCCAGCGCGATTACCGGTGAAATGACAAGTCTCCCCAGTAAACTAAGTACAAGCGCGACACTCAATCTTTTGAATTGCAAGTAAGCGCTCTGCGCGCCCAATGTCACAAGCGCAATGGCCAGGAACGCGTTAGCGACATTTTGCAGCGGATTCCAAATAAAAGCCGGGATCGGGATGGCTAACGAGTGCATTAGCAATCCTAATAAAAAAGCATAAATCATCGGATTTTTCAGCAGTTCTTTGAACAGCTTCTGTCCCTGACTTTGGGCGGAAACTGCATTCATTAAACCGAATGTATTTGTGAGCAGGTTTTGATAGATCGACACGACGACTTGTACCGACAATCCAAGCGGATTATTCTGAAACACGAGCTGGCTGACCGGCAGCCCAAAATTGCCGGAATTGCTTAGAACGACACTGTTCGAAAAGCTCGAAGTCAGACCTTTATCAAATTTAGCCAGCATTGCCGCCGCCTTGCTGATCAAGATGAGCACTATGCTTTGCAAAAGTAAGAACCCAACAATTCGGAAAAGCAGACCCGCATCGAATTTACTTTCATAAATGTTCGTAAAGCTGACGGCAGGGAGCAAGAAAAAAGCATTCAGCTTGGACAGCGTGTTCATTTCAAATTTAAAGGTACGATGCATCAGCACACCTGCGCCGATTAACACAAATACAGGTACGATTACGTTCAGTACGATTAATAACAGGACGTCCATGACAATACTCTCCATTAATGAAACCCCTGATTAGGCTGGAAAAGCTGCTGATCATGATCAGGGCTAGGGTCCATTCTAACAGGGGTTTGACGTTAATCTTTTAACCTTCCTCGTTCACAAGGACGTTTTTGCCCCTCATTTTAAGAATAAGAGGAATCGAGATCCACAAAAGTCCGATAATGAGAAATGCGAGTGAGACCGGCTTTTGCAGGAAAATCATAAAATCGCCGTTAGAAATCGTCAACGCTCTGCGCATGTTGTTTTCCATCATTGGCCCTAAAATGAGACCCAGTACAAGCGGAGCCAGCGGGTAATCGTTTTTAGCCAAGAAGTAACCGACAAGACCGCAGCCCATAATTAAGAGCAAGTCAAACGTTGAATACTGAACCGCATAGACACCAAACACGGAAAAGACAATGATCAATGGAATCAGGTATTTGGTTGGCGTCTCAATGACTTTGGCAAATACTTTAACAAGCGGCATGTTGAGAATGAGCAGCATCAGGTTGCCTACGAACATACTTGCAATAACGCCCCAGGCGAGCTGAGGGTGATCTTGGAATAACAAAGGACCCGGTTGAACGTTATACATAATGAATGCGCCCATTAAAATCGCTGTCGTGCCGGATGACGGAATCCCCAATGTCAAAAGCGGAATCATAGCGCCACCGGAAGCGGCATTGTTCGCGGACTCAGGCGAAGCTACGCCCTCAATCGCTCCTTTGCCGAACTTCTCGGGATTTTTACTGATTTTTTTCTCGACGATATAAGCAAAGAATGAGGCAAGGATTGCACCTGCACCCGGCAGCAGTCCGATAAAGAATCCAAGAATGGAGCCGCGGGCTATCGGCGCCGCGCTGTCTTTCATATCCTGTTTCGTCGGTAGGATGCGATGAATTTTCGCCAATTCGCCGTCATTTCCTTCACGTTGAAGGATGGTCTTAAACACTTCCCCGACCGCGAATGTACCTACCGCAACGGTCAGGAATTCCAAGCCTTGGTACAGTTCCGGAATGCCGAACGTAAAGCGTTCCACGCCGGATACATTATCGATTCCGATCGTTGCGAGCAGAAGGCCGAAAGCAGTCATGATGAGCGCCTTCACCATCGATTTGCCGGCAAGACCGCTGATCGCGAGCAAGCCGAGCACCATCAGGGAGAAGTATTCGGCCGGTCCGAACTTAATTGCCACCGCCGATAAAGGGCGTGCCAAAAAGATAAGACCGATCAAGGAGATGATTCCCGCGGCAAAAGAACCAATCGCTGAGATTGCAAGCGCCGCGCCCGCTCTGCCTTGTTTAGCCATTTGGTAACCGTCGAGTGTCGTTACGACTGAAGACGATTCCCCCGGCGTGTTTAACAGGATCGACGTCGTCGAACCCCCGTACATCGCTCCGTAATAAACACCAGCCAGCAAAATAATCGAACTTGTCGCCGCTTCTTCAGGAGCTAATCCAGCTGTCATCGTTGCTGTAATTGGAATCAACAGAGCAACACCGCTCATCGGACCAATCCCCGGCAATACGCCTACCACAGTTCCGATCAGTACGCCTAAGAAAACAAACACGACATTGTGCCACTGCATGGCAGTGCCTAATCCATGAAGAACATAGTCAATTGTGCTCATGTCATGCTCCTCCTAGCCAAGCTGGGAATCCGGGAAGCGAACCATCCAGCACGTTGACATACAAATAATAAACACCATACGAGAATCCGGCTGCAATCAGTAGGGAAACCCATACCTTACCCTTTTGCATCGTTTGGAATCCGATCATCAAGAACAGGAATGTCGAGATCACGAACCCGATATCTTCAAGGAAATATGCATATAAGACAGCGGCGATAAAAATGATGCCGAATCTTTTGTAGTCCAAATTTTCTTTACTTTTTTCCGCTTGTTGTTTGCGAAATGTCTCATAAATAAGGCGAACACTCATAAGCGATAAAAACGATCCGAGTATCATCGGAAAAATATTAGCGCCTACATTACTGCCGTATGCGCTTGTTGAAATTCCCATTGCGCCGATGACAAACGCGATGCCAATGGCGAAAAACGCGATGCCTGCATAACGGTCAATCGTCGTATTCATCTTTCTCTGCCTCCTACCCTATGAGCGAGGGAGAAGAGGTTATCTTCTCCCTTGTTTCTAGGTTCTTATTTCTGCATGCCAAGCGCTGTCAGCATGTCTTTAAGTTGTGCTTCTTGTTGTCCCAAGTAGGCTTTGAAATCATCAGCTTTCTTGTAATCGGTTTCCCAGCTATTCGCTTGCATTTCTTTTTTCCAAGCATCGGATTCTACCATTTTCTTGATCGCATCTTCCCAGTAGGCTTTCGCATCAGCACTCATGTTTTTCGGTCCGAAGAATCCGCGCCAAATCAGGAACTCTGCATCAACGCCCTGTTCTTTCATCGTCGGAATATCTTTCAAGCTTCCGCCAAGACGGGCAGGTGCAGCGACGGCCAGAATGCGAATCTTGCCAGCTTTAACGTATTGATCCAAGGAAGAAGCATCTGTACCCAGAACGTCGGCATTGCCGCCAAGCAGCGCCGTCACGGCTTCCCCGCCGCCATCGTAGGACACATATTTAACCTTTTTCGGATCGATGCCGTATTTGAATGCCGGGAGAATGGAGACCAGGTGGTCCATCGAACCTGGCGCGGAACCGCCGGCAACCGTCAATTTCGTAGGATCGGCTTTCATATCGTCGAGCAGCGATTTTAGATCTTTATACTTGGAGTTCGCCGCTACTGCAACTGCGCCATAGTCTTTGGTCAACTGGGCAAGCGGCGTCGTATCGTTATAACCGTAAGGTGTATTGCCTTCTTTTTTCAGATGGTTAATGAGAATCGGCGGTGAGCTGACGAACAGCTTGTAGTTGTCTTTTACGTCTTTGGTTGCGTATTCCGCCAAGAATACCGCGCCTCCGCCACCTGGTTTGTTTTCCACAGTAACCGGCTTATCGATTGCTTTCGTTTCTGTCAAAACTTTGGCGATCGTACGAGCTGTCATATCCCAGCCGCCGCCTGCACCGGACGGAGCGATAATGCTAAGCGCTTTCTCCGGATAGTTTGATTTTGCCGCTTGGGTAGGCGCCGTTGTTTCTTTGCCTTTATCGGCAGGAGCGCTTGTTGCCGCCGGCTTGTTTGCGCTGTTTCCACAAGCAGCTAAGCTGACTGCCAAAACGCCAATCGTCGTCACTTTCCATGAAGCCATTAAAAGTTGTTTTATCAATTGAAACCCCTCCACATGTTTTGATGTGTTTTTGTATACGATTTCGTTGAAGCGTTTTCAGAATAACATCGCATTCACATTTAGGGAAGTTTAACGAGATTAGTTGTAATAACGTCGTTATGGACATTTTGTTCATATTGTTCACGGATGGCGGCGGCGGTTATCGATCAAAATGATAACGCTTTATGATACAATACAAGCTAATGTTCCCCCAAAAGCGAAAATGGAGGGCCTTTGAACGTTATGAAACTGCAAACCAAGCTAATCCTTATCATTTGTTCTCTCCTGTTCTTCGTCATCGTCAGTTTAGGAAGCATTTTCTTTTACATTATGACCACGGCTCTTGAGGATCAGATCGGGACACGCGCCTTAAAAGTCGCGGAAACCGTTGCCGATATACCCGAAATTCGCCAAGCTTTTCAAACATCAGACCCTTCTGCGATCATCCAGCCAATCGCTGAAAGCATCCGGGAAAAAACCGATGCCGAATACATCGTTGTAGGAAACCGTGAGGGTATTCGCTACTCGCACCCGCTTCCGGATCGGATCGGCAAAGAAATGGTCGGCGGGGATAATGGCCCGGTGCTCGAGGGACACTCGATCATATCCAAAGCCGTCGGTTCCCTGGGTCCTTCGCTCCGCGGCAAAGCGCCCGTCTTCGGTGAAAGCGGTAACGTCATCGGCATTGTCTCTGTCGGTTTTCTTACCGAGGACATCGATACCATTACACAAGCCTATCAATCGCGAATCGAGCTGATTTCCATGATCGTGCTTGTCGTGGGCTTGATTGGCTCCGTACTGATCGCACGCAACGTACGAAGCTCGATTCATGGGCTCGAACCCAAAGAAATCGGCGAGCTCTATACCGAAAAGCAGGCTATCCTGCAATCGATCCGCGAAGGCATTATCGCTGTAAATCGGGAGGGTATAATTACGATGGCGAACCGCTATGCGCTTCAGCTTTTGCAGCTGCCGATCCATGCTAAAATTACAGGTCGCCATATTGAAGACTTCATCCCGAATACCCGCCTTTATGAAGTGGTACGAACTGGAGAAGCCGAGTTTGATCATGAAATGCTCATCGGCGATCACGAGGTCATTGTCAACCGGGTACCCATCATAAACCGGAAAAACAACGTAACCGGCGCCGTGTCCAGCTTCCGCAGCAAATCGGAGTTGTACCGGTTAGCCGAGGAACTTTCCCAGGTGAGGCGGTTCGCTGAGGCTTTGCGCGCTCAGACGCATGAATTTTCGAACAAATTGTATGTCATTTCCGGGCTCATCCAACTTGAATCGTATCAGGAAGCGGTCGAGCTGATTTCAAGGGAAGCAAACGTGCACCAGAACTGGGTGCAGTTCATCATGCGCGAAATTCCCGATCCGATGATCGGGGGGCTGTTGATCGGCAAATTCAATCATGCTCAAGAGCTGAAGTTAACATTTGAGATTGACCATGAAAGCTCATTTGCCGATATCCCTGAGGAGATCGATCGCAATATGCTTGTCACGATCATCGGCAATCTGATTGACAATGCGATGGAAGCCGTCCTTGCAGGCGGCGATCAGACAGAGCCGTATGTGAAATTATTTTTGACCGATCTTGGCAAAGATTTAATTATTGAGTGTGAAGATCGCGGTATCGGCATTCCCGATGAAGTGGGCGATGCCGTGTTTGAGAAAGGTTTTTCCACGAAGGAAGGTGAACACCGGGGCATTGGACTTGCCTTGGTCAGGCATGCCATAGGTAAACTGAACGGGTATATGACCTTCCACAAAAATCCGGTTGGCGGTACGATTTTCACCGTTGCCATTCCCAAGCGTACTCATGGAGAAAGGAGTTCGAACTATGAACCAGGAGCCTCAGCAACCGATCATTGATGTTTTAATTGTAGAAGACGACGTCAAAATTGCCGAAATCAATGCAAGATTTATTGAAAAAGTTGAAGGCTTTCATGTCGTCGGAATTGCTACGGACGACGTTCAAGCCAAGGAGCAGCTTGACATATTGCGCCCTAATCTCGTGCTGCTGGATGTTTATTTTCCGGGCGCGAACGGACTGGACATGCTTTCTTATATTCGTCAACATTACCGGGAAACCGACGTCATTATGATCACTGCGGCCAAAGAAGTCGAGGCTATTCGCGAAGCCGTTCGAAGCGGCGCTTTCGATTACATTATGAAACCGCTCATCTTTAACCGGCTGCAAGAAACATTGCTTCGCTATCTCGACTTCCACAGGGAGCTCAACCGCCTGAATGAAAGCGGCACGATCAATCAGAGCGACGTGGATCGCCTATTGTCGGGCTCTGGCAAGAAAGATACGCGCTCGGAGCCCTCTTTTCTCCCCAAAGGCATTGATAAATTGACGCTCGTAAAAATCGTGCAGGCGATTTCCACCGCAGACGGCGGCATGACCGCCGAGCAAATCGCCAAAGAAATCGGCGTCAGCCGTTCCACGGGGCGGCGCTATCTGGAGCATTTGGTCAGCTCGGGCGAAGTATACGCCGACCTGTCGTACGGCGTCGTGGGCCGACCCGAACGCGTGTACCGCAAGCGGAGCACGTGACTGCGGCGGAGCTCAGTGAGCGGCGGGCGGAGCACGTGACTGCGGCGGAGCTGGGGCGAGTGGCGGGTGGACGGGCGTGGCGCCCGAACTATTTGAGTCAGCGGTTTTCGACTTCGCTGGCTTGTTTTGCTGCCGAAAAAGCCGAAATGGCTCTTTCGGGGGACATGCCTCTGCCGTGGCGGGCTGCGCCTCATGTCCTTTGTCGTTATGCCGTCTATCATATGCTTCCTTAGAACCAATCCGCCCTCTTCACTTCTGAAAGAATGAAAAACATCGCTCACGGACTCTCGCATCTGCAACAATGAAAATCATCTTTATTGCCTCGCACAGCCGTTCAGATCTGTTTTATTCTCATCTGAAAGAATGAAAAACATCGCTACAGACACGACTAGCACGTGCCCTCGCATCTGCAACGATGAAAATCATCTTTACTGCCTCACATAGCACCGTCCGTCCCCATCGACACGCTTATCTTTCCAAAGGAGTCTGGCAAACCAAAACTGCTAACTTAAACATCCCTTGCATAGTAAGAAAGAAAACAGGCGCCAATAGGCACCTGTTTTCTTACATTCCATGCTATTTTATAATTGCAATAAAAATTGAAGCGCTGTATCATCGAAGCCTGGCAAATGCTCATGGCCGAAGTCTGGGTAAATTTCCAGCTGCTTCTTGGCCTTAATTTTGTTGTATGCCGCAAACTGCGTAGATGGCGGGCAGACGGTATCGATTAGCCCTACTGCCATAAGCACTTCCCCTTGAATCCGCTCAGCAAGGTGTTGGATGTCAATATAGCCCAGCTTCATGAAAGTTTCGGCTTCACGTTTATGCTGCGGGTCATGGCGGCGGAAATAATCTTTGAGCTCTTGATAGGCATCTTTCGCCAAATCCATTTCCCAAACGCGTTGATAATCGCTGAGGAATGGATACACCGGTGCAAGCCGCTTAATGCGCGGCTCCAGCGCCGCACAAGCGATCGTCAATGCGCCGCCCTGCGAGCCGCCCAAGGCGCCAACTCGCTCCGGATCGACTTCCGGCATATTCATAGCGATACCGGCGAGCTGTGCCGTATCGAGAAAAATTTGCCGGTAAAGCAGTTGATCCGGGTGATCGTCCAATCCGCGGATAATGTGGCCGCGGAGCGTCGTGCCTTTTACGCCGCCAACATCCTCGGAAAGACCGCCTTGCCCGCGGCAATCCATGGAGAATACGGAGAAACCGGCCGCGGCGTAAGCCAATTTTTCCTTCCAATCTCCGGAATTTCCGGAATACCCGTGAAACTGTACAATAGCCGGGTGTGGACTCTCTACGTTCTTAGGGCGAACGTATTTCGCATAGATTCGAGCGCCGCCAACCCCAGTGAAGTAAAGATCAAAACAATCCGCATAAGGCACTTGAAACTCGCTTGGACGCAGCTCGATCTGAGGATCAACGGCTTTCATCTCAGCAAGTGCGCGCTCCCAGTATGCCTCAAAATCATCCGGGCGTGGGTTGATCCCCTCGTAAGTCATAAGCTTCTCTAACGGCATATCGACTAGTGGCATGGTACATCCTCTTTTCTATGTATAAGAATGATAGGCATAAGCCTTAAAATCAACAGTTGAACCATTCACAAATTTGGAAATTTCGCCCTGCTCATCTATCATAATGGCTAACGACTCTTCTTGCAAAGTCTTATAAATCAATTTGCAACTATTTTCATATGAAGAATTGAAATGTGGTTGCTTACATCTCATCTTTTCAGCAAATTGCTGCAAATTAGATACCCCGTGATGACTTGCGCCTGCAAGGTCGACACATTCCACAACAACCGTATTCATGCTGCCAGAGCTTGTCACCACAGAACGGTCGGCAAGCACTTCTCTTTGATAAGGACACTGTATGTAAACCGCTATAAAAACACCTCCGCAATAGCCGAATAAGGCGTTAGGCTCTTCGATCCACTCTCCATTAGGCAAGCAGCCAATGATTTCCTCGGGTTCTCCATCAGGTATTCCATAAAACGCAGCGACTGTTTGCTTATGAAATAACACTTCGGCGTACTCGCTTTGATGGCGTAGATCCCCTTTCGAATACCCGGGTCCAGGATGGAAGAAGAAAAGCCGATTCACACCGTCTACAGCCCCCAAAGGTACCGTTACATCCCAGCGATGCTGTTCATTGTCAAACTCTAGAGCACGCTCCCACATCCCGCCGACGGCAAAGTTTTCTGTGAAATATACGTAGCTGTGAAGATCATCTTCATCATTCTCGGCTATTGCGGCTGGTCGTGGCACCCGGATTTTCAACTCGGCCGGGACGGACCTGTTAAGGGCCTCGCTCTTAGCCTGTACAGGAGCTTCATAGGTCAAGAATCCCGCGTATTCCGTGCGAGGCATATCGTCAGGCAAACTAAAATCGCCGAACTGAACGTAGTCCAGCAGTAAGTTCCGGTCTTGTGGAATATCATGAGGCCATCCTCGAGAGTGGGCCCCTACCCATGCGCCCCGTAAGTAATAGGCGGCTCGCACGCTCCACAAATAATCCAACATTCGCTCCAAGGCTGCCCGGATCTCTATATCCTCTGCCAGTTCCCAAGCGCATGTAAAAGCTTGAACCCAGTGCCAGAACCAAGGCAATCCGCCGTATTCGGACATGCCGATTTTGGTGATGCGTTCGAGCGTTAGCCGCAAGCTTTGAAAACCATCTTCCAAAAGCTCTTTATCCTGATACAACTGTCCAAATATCAGCTTAGCAGCCGTATATTTAGCTTCATGATGATGGTAATGCTCGAGCGGCTTACGGTAAAAATCACTTTTATAAATATGAAAAAGCGCGTTTTTGAAGGAATCTCGCAAAGGTAAGCTCATTGATTCTCTATAATGATGATAAAAGTAAACCATCAAGCTCCCCATTAACTCCACGGGCAGGCTATTGAACGGTGCTTCTTTGGGCGTAGGCCTTAGGTGGAGCGGCCAATGTCCGTATGTCGGGCTCGCTTGATCCCGATTTTGCAATTCCAGTACTCGTTGTAAAACTAATTCAGCTTTTAATCTTGCATCCTCTCTATTAAAATGGATCGTTAAGCCATCATTCATCGAGGCCGCGTACAAATAGGAAGCATAATAATAGTTGTCCCTGATATCTCCTTGAAACCAAAGATCATGGTGGTCTAAGGGTTGTTCGAACGCTTTTACGGCAATTTTGCCAATAAGTTCTTGCTTTCTTTGCTGCATATCCGACAATGGATTCATCCCCTTACGTGAAAAATCACAATGGCTCAGCATGATTATGCCGAATCTTGTGATTTGTAATTGAAACGTTTAAATACAGTGTATAGACTAACATCGTCATCGTCAATCTGAAGTAAGCAATCCTTTTTCCATATCCTGGTGGTTGCAACTGGTTGCATTTTCTTATAAAATAGGCTACCGTTGGTCAAAATATAAAATCTATTAATTTTCTGTACGAGTGGGGGTATTCATCTGATTCATATCAAGCAATTGGAAAAGGTTTATGACGATGTGCCCGGACGTATACCTGCCATCCAGCAGATCAACTTACATATCGAACGTGGTGAAATTTTCGGAATCATCGGACATTCCGGCGCCGGCAAAAGTACGCTGCTGCGATGTGTGAACATGCTCGAACGGCCTTCATCCGGGACTATTCAAATTGATGGAGAAGACATGACGCGGCTTGACGGCCGTCAGCTCCAAGCGAAGCGCCGTAAGATTGGTATGATATTTCAGCATTTTAACCTGCTTTCTTCGGCAACCGTTGCGGATAATATCGCCTTTCCTCTAAAACTAGCCGGCATGTCCAAGTCCGCCATTAGCGCTAGAATTCAAGAACTGCTTGAGCTGGTCGGTTTACAAGAACATGCCCGTAAATATCCGAATCAGTTGTCAGGCGGTCAGAAGCAGCGTGTAGGCATCGCCCGGGCGCTTGCCAATCATCCTGACGTTCTGCTCTGCGACGAGGCGACCTCTGCGCTTGATCCGCAGACGACCAATTCGATTCTGGCGCTTCTTCTGGACATTAATAAGAAGTTAGGCATCACGATTCTCCTGATTACGCATGAAATGCAGGTGATCCGCGCGATTTGCGATCGGGTTGCCGTCATGGAAAAAGGAATGGTCGTTGAAACCGGCAAGGTGCTTGACGTTTTCTTGAAGCCGCAGCATGCAGTGACAAAGGATTTCGTAGGACAAGTATCGGATCTCGGTTTCACTTCCGTCGATGAAACTGCGCACCAGCAAGTAGCCAAGCAAGGTACGCGAATTCGAATCACTTACATTGGCAGCAAAACCTATGAACCGATCCTTTTTGAAACGGTAAAATCAACCCGTGTATCATTCGCGATTTTGCAGGGCACGATTTCTGCCATGAAACATGTTCCCTATGGTCAGCTCGTCGTTGAATTAACGGGCGGAGACAAGCATGAGATCGATACGGTGATTGCCAAACTGACGCAGGAAGGAATCGATGTGGAGGTGCTCACGCCATGAATATGACCTGGGACATTAATTGGCCGGAGATCGGCAAAGCGACAAGCGATACGCTTGTCATGCTGGGGTGGTCGCTGCTGTTCACTGTTATCATCGGAATGGCGCTTGGCATTATCCTTTTTTTGACATCCAGAGGCCAACTACTTCAAAACTTGCCATTGTACGGCGTACTTTCGCTCGTCGTTAACATACTGCGCTCCGTGCCTTTTGTAATCTTGATGATATCGGTCTTCCCGATCACGAAGGCACTGGTGAATACGACCATAGGCGTCAAGGGCGCAATCCCGCCCTTGGTCATTGCTGCCGCGCCTTTCCTGGCGCGGCTCGTGGAATCCGCTCTCCGCGAAATCGAGAGCGGCGTCATTGAAGCCGCGCAATCGATGGGCGCGACGCCGTGGCAAATCGTCTGGCGCGTCCTGCTGCCGGAAGCGCGCCCGGGTCTGATCTCAGCCGTCACCGTGACGGCTGTCGCCCTGCTTTCTTACTCCGCTATGTCCGGCGTCGTTGGCGGCGGCGGGCTCGGCGACCTTTCGCTGCGCTACGGCTACATGCGCTTCCGCACCGATATTATGATTGTGACTGTCGTGATTCTGGTCGTGCTCGTACAGATTTTGCAAACGGTCGGTGACCGGCTCGTCACAAGATTTAATAAAAAATAGATAAAGAGGAGAGAAAATCATCATGAAAAAACTTACTGTATCGCTAGTCGCTTTGTTCCTCATGGTTGCACTTGCAGCCTGTGGACAAAAACCGGCTGCAAGCCCATCCCCAGCTGCAAGTGCAGCACCGGCAGCATCAGCAACTCCTGCAGGAGCTAAAGAAATTACGCTAAAAGTGGGTGCATCGTCCGTTCCGCATGCGGAAATTTTGAACTCGATCAAAGACAAAATGAAAGCACAGGGCGTTAACCTTGAAGTTATCGAGTTTAACGACTACGTGCAACCGAATGTCCAAGTGTTTGAAAAACAGCTGGACGCGAACTTTTTCCAACACCAGCCTTACCTGGATCAATTCAACGCAGATAAAAATGAGAACCTCGTGAAAGTTGTCGGCGTTCATATCGAACCATTCGGCGCTTATTCCCAAAAAGTGAAATCAGTTGCTGAATTAAAAGAAGGCGCATCCGTTGCCATTCCTAACGATCCGTCCAATGCCGGCCGTGCGCTCGCTCTCATGGAGAAAAACGGTCTGATCAAGCTGAAAGACGGCGTTGGTATTAAAGGAACCGTTAAAGATATCGTAGAAAACAGCAAAAAACTGCAAATCAAAGAATTAGACCCTGCTATGCTGCCACGTACGATCGGCGAGTTCGATCTGGCGTTGATCAACACGAACTACGCGCTTCAAGCGAATTTGATGCCGACAAAAGACGCCTTGTTCATCGAGGATAAAAATTCGCCTTACGTGAACATCCTTGTTTCCCGTCCGGATAACAAAGATTCCGAAGCGATGCAAAAGCTGGCTAAAGAATTGAACTCCGCTGACGTGAAAAAATTCATCGAAGACAAGTACAAAGGCGCGATCGTGCCTGCGTTCTAAATCATTTGGAAAAGCCCCGGTACATGATGTGTACTGGGGCTTTTTTTCAGGGACCCATGGCAAAGCTGCGACTCCGTACGTCTCACTCCTCCGAAAAGCCATTGCCCACGACTTCCTTCACATCGCTAAACGTAACAAATGCCGCCGGATCGACCCGATGCACAATGGATTTTAGCTTGACGATTTCTTTGCGGCTAACGATGCAGTAGATGACCTCCCTGCGATTTCCGGTATAACCGCCTCTGCCTTCCAGAAATGTAATCCCTCGATTCAGTTGTTTCATGATCGTAGTGGCCGTCTCCCCAGGCCGGGCCGTAATAATGAATGCCGCTTTCGCACCGGATGAACCTTCGAGCACGAAATCAATCACCCTCGCCCCCACTACGATCGCCACCAGCGTATACATTGCACGCGTCAAATCCAAATAAATGAGCGAGAGCACCAGCACAACGAAATCCATGGCAAAAATCGTTTTGGCGATGCCGATGCCATAATGGTTCTGCACAAGCCGGGCAATGATATCTGTCCCCTCTGTCATTCCTTCAAAGCGAAACACGATTCCAAAGCCCAACCCAACGATTGCTCCTGCATAGAGCGAGGCCAGCAATGGATCGGGCAGCGGCATTTTAAAACTCTCGAACAGCCATAAAAACAAAGACACGGAAAGCATCCCCGTGATCGTATAAATCAAGCTTGTCCTGCCTAGAAGCCGCCATCCAAGCAAGAGGAGAGGAATATTGAAACAGAGATTCGTCCACGCCGGGTTCCAGCCCATAACGTATTTTAGCAAAAGAGCAAGTCCTGTTATTCCTCCCTCCGCCAGACCATTAGCCATATTAAAATAATTCATCCCAAAAGCAATAATGGCTGATCCAACCACTATAGCCAGCAAGTTGATCCTTTTCACATTGAAATCCATCCGTAATTCTTCTCCTCTGTAATCCTCAAGGCGAAATGTTGATAAACATAAAAACCGGCCCCTGCAAAATGAGCAGAAGCCAGTTCCATCTATTTTACCTTATTCTATTGTAAAAGTGAATAAACATCCGTATACGCATAACCATGCGCCTCGGCTACCGCTTTGTAAGAAACATGACCGGCTAAGACGTTAATGCCTTTTGCAATCGCTTTGTTGTCCAAAGCCGCTTGAACATAACCTTTGTTAGCGATCTGCAAGCCATATGGCGTTGTCACATTCGTGAGCGCGAGTGTTGATGTTCTCGCTACGGCCCCCGGCATGTTCGCAACCGCATAATGGATGACGCCATGCTTCACATAAGTTGGTTGATCATGAGTCGTAATCCGATCGATCGTCTCGATCGATCCGCCTTGGTCAATTGCCACGTCGACGATCACGGAGCCCGGACTCATCGTCTTCACCATATCTTCCGTGACTAGCCGCGGTGCACGCGCGCCTGGGATCAATACGGCGCCTACGACCAAGTCGGCACGACGCACCACTTCTGCGATGTTATACGGATTGGACATCACCGTCTTCACACGCCCTTGGAATTGATCGTCCAATTGGCGTAGACGATCCGGATTCAGATCGACGATCGTGACATCGGCGCCTAGACCTGCCGCCATTTTCGCTGCGTTCGTACCTACGATGCCGCCGCCGATAACGGCGACTTTGGCCGGCTCTACACCCGGAACGCCGCTAAGGAGTATGCCTTTGCCGCCATGCGCTTTTTCCAGGAAATGCGCACCGATCTGGATCGACATGCGACCGGCCACTTCGCTCATCGGCGTCAGCAATGGGAGGCTGCCGTTGTCCAGCTGGATCGTCTCATAGGCGATTGCTGTTACCTTTTTTTCCACCAGGGCATGTGTCAATTCCGCTTCGGGAGCCAGATGCAGATACGTGTACAAAATCAGTCCCTCGTGAAAATAGCCGTACTCTTCCGGCAGCGGTTCTTTCACTTTGACAACCATTTCCGCAGACCATACATCGGCAGCATTGGAAACGATTGCAGCACCTGCTTGTACGTAATCCTCGTCCGTAAATCCAATACTGTGACCGGCATTGGTTTCCACCCATACGGTGTGTCCAGCACTTGTGTAAGAATGCACGGAACCCGGTGTCATACCGACTCGATACTCGTTATTTTTAATTTCCTTAGGTACGCCAATAATCATCGTCATTCTCCCTCTCGCTCGCGACCCCATGAAAAAAGGATCAATCTGTACTTGTCTCCAAGTATAGAATTAATCCTCTAACGTTCCATTAGACAAATTGTAAGGAAACTTTACAAACTTTTTTCACATTTTCGTTTCAGGGTTCAAAAGCTGAAAAGCACGGATCGCAACTTGCAGCGCTAAGCGTTTTTCCGGCGACATGTAATCATGGCCGAGCAGCTCTTCGATTTTTTCCAATCGGTAATAGAGCGACTGACGGACGATAAACAGCTGCTGCGCAACGATTTGCTTGGAGCCGTCATTATCCAAATACACCTTCAACGTTCTTAAAAGCTCACTGCCTCTCGTCTGATCATGCTCGATGAGCGGCCCTAGATGGGTCCGTACAAAAGCCTGCAGCGTCTGCTTGTCAGCGATATGAAACAACAGCTGGAAAACGCCTAGCTCATCGAAGTACAGCGCGTTCGTCTGTAAGGTCGATGACAGCGAAATCGCCTGAATCGCTTCCTGATAGCTAATATAAGCATTCATAAAGCTCCGGTTGACTTGACCGACGCCAATGACTAGCTTGACCTGCTCTTCGGCTTTCATTTGCTGAAGAGATTGAAAGACGTGCTGCAATCTTTCTTTTGCAGGCTTCTTTGGAGCCTGATCGAAAGCGATGACAACGAGCCGATTGTTCTGCAGCGTGATGAGCGGATGAAACGCATGTTGCTCGAAAACAGAACGCACGTTCAGCGATAAATGTATGCCTAATGACTCGACACCCTCGTCACCAGAGGAGGATCTTGCCTCCTGATCGTACTCGAACTCAATTAGACACACGTGATAATTCAGTGCATTGAGCCGTTTGAAGTCCGGCCCTATCAATACCTTGATCTGCTCTTCATCGCGAATGCGCAAATGGAGCAAGTCATCCACCCAGAGCGTCTGGGAATAGAGCTTGCGTTCTTCCATATAACGTTTGCGCAGCAAATCCTGCGCAATCGACAGCGAGGCCGAATCCAGAATCAGGAACTCGTACTCCCTGGGCCTGCTGTTCAGTACGATAGCAATGTGCGCCCACGTTTTGCCCATGGCGCCGACAGGCTGCACAATCATCGTCTGTCCTTCAAACTCTATCTGTGAGGGCGATGCCGGATGGGCTGCCTCCGGGCTCTCATCCAGACGTTTGTGTAGAAGTTCTATCCAACGTTTGGACTCGCGGCTTGAAGCGTGTGGAACCCATTTGGGCTGCCCTTCCGCCGGCACGTAGATGACCTGTGCTTTCGTGCTAGTTTGCAACAGCTGAAGCACCTGAGTGACACCCTGCGAAGTCAGCGTCATGCGATGAAATTCGCGCGATATTTTTTCCAAGTCCTGCAGCGCTTGATGATGCTGATTAATGATATGCGCATGAATATCTTGCGTAATATCAATGAATCGCACCGCCTGCGGAAAAATAATAAGCGGCAAGCCATGCATTTCCGCCATTTCCGTCCACTCTTCTGGCACCGAACTCAGGTAATGCCCCATTTCAATACAAAGACAGGACACATTTCTATTTATCAACTGCTCCAGATAAGTCTTGAACAACTGAGTGTCCGACTTGAAGGCGGCTCCAGTCGTGAGTATCATTTCCCCGCCTTGCAGCAGCTGCTCAAATTGTATGACTTCAATGATATGTACCCATCGCACCAGACGATGAAGTCCCTGCTTCCCTGCGGCTATGTAAGCATGCTGAAAATGCGGCCGCTCCAGCACTTCTTGAACCGATAACTGATAATCTTGATTCAAATATTTCACTTCACTTTCTTCCCTGGCAGGCACTTCTCTGCTTCTAGCATAGCAGACAAAGCAGGGCAGAAGATAGTTAAAAAGTGATTGCAGCCTGTTGCTGCAAAAACAGCTGCTTTGGCGGCTCCTCCTGGTTCATCCTGCCGCGGCTAGCGACTTTAGCGCGGTTAAACCGCCTTAAAGCCACAGTTGCGCAGGGCGTATGGCAGTTAAGACGGTAAAACCGTCTTAACATCGCGGCTACGCGCACATCCTGCAGCGGCTAGCGTCTTTAGCACGGTTAAACCGCCTTAAAGCCACAGTTGCGCAGGGCGGATGACAGTTTAAGACGGTAAAACCGTCTTAACATCGCGGCTACGCGCAATTCCTGCGGCGGCATCTCTGGCCCAGTACATTCAAGTTATCCACAGCATACTAGAACTACTCTTTGTGGATATCTCATCAAGACTACCCTCGTCACCGATTCTAATGTACGTTATCTATTCTATTCTACTTCCTCGATCAGAATGTGCCCCGCTGGCACTGCATCGTCATGGACGGATACGATAAATGTAAACCGATCGGCATTAACTCGACCGAGTTCCTTCAAAACGGAAATTTCAACAGGCGCAAAATCGCCATGTACGAAAATCGTATCACAAGGGACTTCAAGAAGCAGCTGGTCAAAATGGTACTGCAGTTCATGCTGAAGTACAATGCGGTCTCTTCGGCTCTCCTCCGTGCGCTCGACAATGCCGTATGTTTTCTTAACGCTAACCATCGGCATGTTGACGCCGAACTGGAAGAGAACGCTATTAGGTGTGCTTATATATAACTTTTCTATGTATGCATCCTGTCTGCCTGAACCTTTGATAAGTATGAACATGAAGATTTCTCCTAAACCGAATAGTTAATCCATTATTTCCACCAAATATACCTTCGCTTAGTCCTTCTAAGTATATCTGTTAATTAAATTAAGTAGGAGGGGGCGGCTAGCCCCCGACCTCTTACACCACCGTACGTACCGTTCG
>NZ_JBHTHA010000078.1:0-21130 GCF_042676385.1 Paenibacillus sp. GCM10027628 | reverse complement strand
TTCTTCGCGCTGGGCGGGCATTCGCTGAAGGCGATGTCGCTCATCACCGCGATGCACAAAGCTTACGAAGTGGAAGTGCCGCTAAAGATATTGTTCGAGCATCCGACGGTCGAAGCGATCGCTGCCTATATCCAAACGGCCGTCAAAGAGGCGTATGTATCCATCGGGCGGATGACGGACGAGAATGATCATTATCCGGTTTCATCAGCGCAAAAGCGGATGTACATTCTCAGCGAATATGAAGGGATGGGCACCGGTTATAACATGCCGGAGGCGTTCATCATTGAGGGAGCTTTAGATGCAGCACGGCTGGAAGCGGCTATGAACGAGCTGATTGCCAGACATGAAATACTGCGAACTTCGTTTGCAACGCTGCACGGCGAACCGGTTCAGCGCATTCACACGGACATCGAATTTTTGGTTGAAACGATAGATGCGAATGAATCGGAACTTGTCGAAGTCGCGAAAGCGTTCGTACGCCCATTTGATTTGCACAGAGCTCCGCTGCTTAGAGCGGGTTTGGCGAAGCTGGCCGATGGACGCCAACTTTTCCTGGTCGATATGCACCATATTATTTCCGACGGTGTATCCGTAGGGATCATGATGGACGAATGGGTTCGCTTATATCAAGGCGAGCGGCTTTCCGATCCGGGCATTCAGTATAAAGACTTTGCCGTATGGCAAAACGATTGGTTCGAAACGGATGCATTTAAAAAGCAGGAATCCTATTGGTTGGATGCATTTGCCGGAGAAATTCCAGTTCTCAATTTGCCGACCGATTATGTCAGACCTGCCGTGCAAAGCTTTGAGGGCGACCGAGTTCAAATCGTCGTCGAAAACGAGCTTTGCCGTCAGCTCGCGCAGCTTGCAGTACAAACCGACAGCACCATGTTCATGGTATTGCTTGCGGCTTACAACGTGCTTCTTGCCAAATACACCGGTCAGCAGGAGTTTGTTGTCGGCACCCCGATTGCCGGAAGATCGCATCCGGATACGGAGGGCGTGCTCGGCATGTTCGTGAATACGCTGGCGATGTGGAACGATGTCCATGAAGAGATGACATTCCGCGAGTTTTTGGCAGGTGTGAAACATCGAGCGCTTGAAGCGTACACGCATCAGGATTACCCGTTCGAGCGGCTGGTGGAACAAATTGGCGCTGCACGGGATTTAAGCCGAAATCCGCTGTTCGATACGATGTTTATCCTGCAAAACATAAGTGCGCACTCGCAACCGGATGATTCCGGCGACGGCTTGAAATTGATGCCTGCCGCCATACATGACGGCATTGCCAAATTTGACCTCACGTTTGAAGCCAGAGAAGCGGACGGCCAAATGGAATTGATGATCGACTATTCCGTGAAATTGTTCAATAAAGCAACGGTGGAACGGATCGGGCGCCATTACGTTCAATTGTTACAAAACGCGGTTCGGAACGCGGATATCTGTCTGGCCGACATGACGGTACTGAACGAAACGGAACAGCACCAATTGCTTGTTGCATTTAACGATACCCGTGCAGATTTGCCGGACAAAAAGACGCTGCATGGGCTGTTCGAGGAGCAGGCGGAACTGACGCCTGACCAGCCTGCAGTCGTATGCGCAGGACGGATGCTGAACTATGCGGAGCTAAACGCCGAAGCCAACAGATTGGCAAGGACGCTCCGGGATCAGGGCGTCGTTCCTGAAATGCGCGTAGGCATTATGGCCGACCGCTCCATTGAGCTCGTCGTCGGCATTCTCGCGATTCTGAAAGCCGGCGGTGCTTACGTGCCGATCGATCCGCAGTATCCGCAAGAACGAATCCGTTACATGCTGCAAGACAGCCAAATCAAGCTCGTTTTGAGTCAGCCGCATCTGATATCAATGAGGAGTGAAGATGTTTCTGCTGCCTTCGATGGCACGTGGATCGATATCCAAGACGAGCGTCAATATCACGCAGATGGGTCGAATCTGCCGATGGTCAACGAGCCGACGGATCTGGCGTATATCATTTACACTTCGGGAACGACCGGTATGCCTAAGGGCGTTATGATTGAGCATCGCAGCATCGCACACAACCTGCTTTGGCGAAAAGGCGAATACGCACTCGATACGAGTGATACGGTGCTGCAGTTGTTCTCCTTCGCCTTTGACGGCTTCGTGACCAGCTTCTTCACGCCGATCATTGCCGGAGCAACGGTTATCTTGCCGCTGGAAGAGGAAGCGAAAGATCCGCTGCTCATGAAAAAGCAAATCGCTGCGCATCACGTTACGCATTTCATCAGCGTGCCAAGCTTGTATGCGGCGCTGCTCGAATGCATGAGCGCAGAACAAGCAAGCTCGCTGCGCATCGTGACGATGGCAGGGGAAAAGGTGACCGGCACCGTGGTCTCACGCAGCAGGCAGCTCCACCCGCATATCGAGTTGGTTAACGAATACGGGCCTACGGAAAACAGTGTTGTTGCAACATACGAAAGAGGTTTGGATGCCAATAAAGAGATCACGATCGGCCGCCCGATAGCGGGCACTCAAATCTATATTGTAAGCGGAGGCGGCGGTCTCCAGCCGATCGGCGTTATCGGCGAATTGTGCATTGCCGGCAACGGTCTTGCACGCGGGTACTTAAACCGCGAAGATCTGACTGCCGAGAAATTTGTGCGTAACCCGTTCTCAGCTGGTGCGAGCGGAAGCGCGCGGATGTACAAAACGGGGGATCTTGCCCGCAGGTTGCCGGACGGTACGATCGATTTCATCGGACGTCTTGACGAGCAGGTAAAGGTGAGAGGCTACCGGATCGAGCTCGGCGAGATCGAATCCGTGATCCTGCAGCATCCGCTCATTAACGAAACGGTTGTGCTGGCTAAGAACGACCCTCGCGGCAATGCGTATCTATGCGCTTATATCGTCGCGGATGATGTGTTTACACTTGACGATGTCAAGGCACACGTCGGCAAAAAGCTGCCGGCTTATATGGTTCCGTCCTACTTCGTGCAGTTGTTAGCCATGCCGCTGACGCCGAACGGCAAAGTGGATAAGCAGGCGCTGCCGGAGCCGGATATGGATCTAATGGTCAGAAAAGAATACGTCGCTCCTTTCACCGCTACGGAAGTCAAGCTGATCCGAATCCTACAGGATTTACTGGAAATCGGACAGATCGGCATGCTCGACAACTTCTTTGATCTTGGAGGCCATTCGTTAAGCGCGATGACGCTGGTCTCTCAACTGTACAAAGAATTCCAAGTCGAAGTACCGTTAAGGACGATCTTTGAGACAACGACAATCCAGGAACTTGCTTCGCAAATTCAGGAGACGGACCTTTCGCGTTTTGAGTCGATTGAGCCGGCGCCGCAGCAGCCGTATTACCCGCTTTCGTCCGCACAGAAGCGATTGTTTATCTTGAATTTGCTGGATAGCGGCAGCACGACCTACAACATGCCCGGGGCCATGACGATCGAAGGAAAGCTGGACGCACAGCGGTTTGAAGAAGCTTTCCAAAGCCTGGTAGACCGGCATGAAACGCTTCGTACTTCGTTTGATACGGTCGACGGAGAACCGGTCCAAAGGGTGCATGCTGCCATTGAGTTTCAAGTGGAAGATATTGAGCTTCCGGTGAATTCACTGCCATCGACAGATGAGCTCGTGGAGCGGTTTGTCCGACCGTTCGATTTGAAGACCGCGCCCCTCTTCAGAGTCGGACTTGTGAAGCTTGCGGAAGAACGCCACTTGCTCTTGTTCGATATGCACCATCTCATTTCCGACGGGGTGTCGATGGGCATTTTCATCCAGGAATTCGTGCATCTGTACCAAATGCAACCGGTGCCTCAGCTCCGGATTCAATACAAGGATTTCTCGGCATGGCAGAACCGGCTGTTCCAGTCGGAAACGATTAAAGCGCAGGAAGCCTACTGGTTCAGCCAGTTCGACGGCGAAATTCCGCTGCTCGATCTGCCTGCGGATTATGCAAGACCATCCATGCGCAGCTTTACCGGAGACAGTAGAGCGTTCAGAGCGGATCAAGCGCTGCTGAAACAGCTTCAGCATCTGGCGGCGACGAGTGGGACGACACTTTATATGGTGCTGCTCGCTGCCTACAATGTGCTGCTCTCCAAATATGCCAATCAATCGGATATTGTGATCGGAACGCCAATCGCCGGCAGATCGCATGCGGATTTGGAACATGTGATCGGGATGTTCGTCAATACGCTGGCCATGCGGAACCGCCCTGAGGGCTCCAAATCGTTCAGGCAGTTTTTGGCCGAAGTGAAGGAACAGGCGCTTACGGCTTTCGAGCATCAAGATTATCCGTTCGAGA
This sequence comes from Paenibacillus sp. GCM10027628, assembly GCF_042676385.1. Lineage (NCBI taxonomy): Bacteria > Bacillati > Bacillota > Bacilli > Caryophanales > Paenibacillaceae > Paenibacillus > Paenibacillus sp. GCM10027628. The sequence continues at coordinate 16,839 of NZ_JBHTHA010000078.1, read as the reverse complement.
CGCTGGTGGAAAAGCTGGATCTGCACCGCGATTTAAGCCGCAATCCGCTGTTCGATACGATGTTCATTATGCAAAATATCGGGAACACCTCAATCGGCATCCAGCCATTGAAGTTTATCCCGCATGAAGTCCCGCATACGACATCGAAATTCGACCTGACCATGCTGGCTATTGAGGATCATGACGGCTTGGAATTGACAATTGAGTATTGCACGGCGTTGTTCAAACCGGAGACGATGGAGCGTTTTGGGCAGCATTTCCTTCGCATTCTACAGGAAATCGCCGTACAGCCTGATACGAAGTTAGCGCAGATCGACATGCTTTCTTTGGAAGAAAAGAAGCAAATCATCGACGACTTCAACCAAACGAAAGCCGATTATCCGCAGCATTGCACGATACAAGAACTGTTCGAGCGTCAGGTAGAGAAAACGCCGGATCAGGTGGCGGTCGTATGGGAAAACGAGCGGTTGACGTATCGTCAGTTAAATGCCAAAGCTAACCGGTTGGCGAGGGTATTGCGCGAGAAGGGCGTCGCAACCGACTGCATGGTCGGCGTTATGATGGAGCGATCCGCGGATTGGATCGTCACGATGCTCGCCATTCTAAAAGCGGGAGGGGCTTATCTGCCGATCGACATCGAATATCCGGCGGACCGGATTCGCTACATGCTGGAAGACAGCGCTGCGCCATTGATCGTTACGCAGTCGCAGAAGGATCGCCCTGCAGGATTTACAGGCGAAGTAGCGGCGCTTGAGGAGATGGATTTGGTTATCCAGGATGACGCTAACCTGGGTATTACGAGCACTTCCTACGATTTGGCTTATGTCATCTATACGTCGGGTACGACGGGCAAGCCGAAAGGGATCATGCTCGTGCATGCGGGCATTGCCAATTTACAAGCCTTTTTTGAGAATCAATTCGCTGTGACGGAAAATGACCGGATCGGACAGTTTGCCAGCAGTTCCTTTGACGCTTCGGTTTGGGAAACGTTTATGGCGCTGCTGACGGGGGCTACGCTCTACGTGTTGTCCAAAGAGATCATCGGCAACTATACGAGATTTGAAGATTATGTCACCGAGCAGCGGATTTCGATCCTGACCTTGCCGCCGACCTATATGACGCACCTGAATCCGGATCGGATGAGCCCGCTCAAGAAGCTGATTACCGCCGGCTCCGCCACTTCGTTCGATCTGATCCGCAGGTGGGAAGGTAAGGTGCAATACTACAACGCGTACGGTCCGACGGAAACGACGATTTGTGCGACCGTCTGGTGTGCGGACTCGGCGAAGCTGAATGCCGGCGCGGTTCCGATCGGGTATCCGATTCCCAATACGCAGACGTACATCATGAGTGCGGATAACCAGCTTCAGCCGATCGGCGTACCGGGCGAATTATGCATCGGCGGGGTCGGATTGGCCAGAGGATATGTGAATAAGCCGGATCTGACAGACGAGAAATTCACGGACAGTCCTTTTGCACCAGGCGAACATATTTATCATACCGGAGACCTTGCCCGTTGGCTGCCTGACGGGAATATCGAGTACTTGGGCCGGATCGATCATCAAGTGAAAATCAGAGGGTACCGGATTGAATTGTCGGAAATCGAATCCGTTATACAGGGTCATGATCGGATTCAAGAAGTGACCGTCATCGCGCGGGAAGACCGCCATGGACATCATTATTTATGCGCTTATTTTACAGGCATTTCCGAAGCGCCAATTTCGAACTTGAGAGAGCATGTGTCAGGAGCGCTGCCGGATTATATGGTGCCGACGTATTTTATTCAGCTGGAGCAAATGCCGCTTACGCCTAACGGTAAAATTGACCGCAAGGCGCTTCCGGAGCCGGAACTGGGCGGAACTCACCAAGGTAGGGATTATTTAGCGCCTAGAAATGAATTGGAGAGGCTGCTCGCGGAAGTTTGGGAAGAAGTGCTTGGCGTTCGCCCGATCGGCATCCTGGATAATTTCTTCGAGCTTGGCGGCGATTCGATCAAAGCGATTCAAGTATCGACGCGGTTGTACAAATATGATTGGATGCTGGAAATGAAAGATCTGTTCCAAAATCCGGTTATTGAGAAGCTTAGTTCGTACGTGCAAAAGGCCGGCCGCAAGAGCAGCCAGGATCCGGTGTCAGGGGAAATGGCGTTATCACCGATCCAACGGTGGTTCTTCGAACAGCGGTTCACCGATATGCATCATTGGAATCAATCGATCATGCTGCAGGGCACGCATGGATTTAAGGAATCGATTGTGCGCCAAGTGTTTGCCAAAATAATGACGCATCATGACGCGCTTAGAACGGTATTCCTGGTTGAAAACGATAGTGTTGTCGCACACATCCGAGGTCTGGAAGAATCGTTGGTGCATTTGAACGTGATCGATGTAAGAAATCAGGCCGATGAGGCTTCGGTTATTACCGAAGAAGCGGGCCTCCTGCAAGCGAGCTTTCATTTGAACGAGGGGCCTTTGATCAAATTAGCATTGTTCAAAACGACACTCGGCGACCATCTGCTGATCGCTGCGCACCATCTCGTCATCGATGGGGTTTCCTGGCGCATTATTTTGGAAGATTTTGCGCTCGGCTATGAACAAGCGATGAATGGCGAGAACATTGTGTTCCAGGATAAGACGGATGCCTATCCGGTATGGACCAACCAATTGAAGGCCTATGCCGCAAGTAAGGAATTGATAAAGGAACGGAATTATTGGCAGTCAATGGGCGATATGTCCCGGACCATGCTGCCGAGAGACAAAAAAGCGGAACAATCGAAGCTCATCCATACGCGAAGCACGGCTTTTGAACTGAGCGAGGTTGAGACGGAACAATTGTTGAAGCAGGTCCACCATGCCTATCATACGGATGTTCAGGACCTTTTATTGACGGCTTTAGGCTTAAGCGTTCAAGAATGGACGCTGCAAGACCAGCTGATCGTCAATATGGAAGGGCACGGCCGTGATGATTTGGCAGGGCGGGTTAACGTGTCGAGAACGGTCGGCTGGTTCACAGCCCAGTTCCCTGTTGTCCTTGATTTGAAGGGCCCCGATGATAGGGGCTCCCAGATTAAACGAATCAAAGAACATGTAAGGCGCATACCGAACAAAGGCATCGGATTTGATCTGCTGAGATATATGGCACCTGAGGAAATTCGGTTGAACATGGCGCAAAAGCCGGAAATCGGCTTTAACTACTTAGGTCAGTTCGATTCCGATGTGACGACAAAATGGTTTACCGTGTCTCCGTACGAGACGGGAGAGCCGATGAGCCCGGATGCGGAACGTTTGTTTACGCTTGACGTCACGGCTTTGATTCAAGGCGGAAAACTAAACGTCCGTTTTGCCTACAATATCCAAGAGTATCATCAGACGACGATCTTGCAGCTGCAAGACCGGTTTAAAAAGCATCTGCTGGACATTATGGATCACTGCTTGCATAAACAAGGAACCGAGATGACCCCGAGCGACCTCGGCGATCACGAGCTCACCATGGAAGAACTTGATGGTTTGGTTGATATTTTCGAGTCATGAATCCGGAGTGCGAGCTCCAAAGAGGTGAATAATGAAAAAATCAGACACAATCCAAAAAGTGTATCCGCTCACGCCCATGCAGGAAGGGATGCTCTTCCATACGATCATGGATCCGGATTCGAACGCTTACCATAACCTGCTCCAGGCTCGCCTATGCGGCGAGCTGGATGCCCAATTATTTGAACAAAGCTTTAACCGGCTTATTGCCGAGTACGATATTTTGCGCACTGTATTCGTCCATCAAAATTTGCAGCGGCCCAGGCAGGTCGTTCTAAACCATCGTCCGATCAAGCTGCATGTTGAACCAATCGGTCATCTGGATGCAGAGGAACAACAGCGCTATCTTGAGGCCTATATTCGTGATCGACATGCCGGACGTTACAATCTGGCCAAAGATATCCCGATGCACATTGCCGTTTTTCAGACGGCGCCGCAAGAATACCGGTTCATCTGGAGCCACCATCATATATTGATGGACGGGTGGGGACTCGGCATTGTGATTAACCGGCTGTTTCAAATTTATGAAGCGCTGAAAAATAACAAGCCGCTTGCGCAGGAAGCCGTATATCCTTTTAGCGATTATATCAAGTGGCTGGAAAAGCAGGATAAGGACGAAGCGCTCGCTTATTGGCAAACGTATTTGGACGGTTATGAACAATCCGTTCATCTTCCTAAAAAGACGGCGCCAGATGATAGCTCTTATATCAAGCAAGAGATCAGCTTCGTTATCGACGAAACGACGACAGGTCGTCTGACTCAGCTCGCCGGCAGCTGCCAGACAACGTTAAATACGGTTTTCCAAACGATATGGGGTTTGCTTTTAAGCAAATACTGCCATACGAACGACGTCGTATTCGGTTCTGTCGTATCCGGTCGCCCCTCGCAAGTGAGGGGCATTGAGAAAATGGCCGGATTGTTCATTAACACCATTCCGGTTCGGATGGCCTATCAAGGCGATCAATCGTTTGGCAGTCTGCTTGCCGAAGCACAGCGCAATGCGCTGGCTTCGGAGCCCTATCATTTCGTTCCGCTGTACGATATTCAAAGCCAGGGCGGACACAAGCAGGATTTATTCGATCATATCGTTATTTTTGAAAACTACCCGGTCGCCAAAGAGCTGCAAAATAACGTCTGGGATCAGACGCTGGGCTTCGCTATCAACGATGTGCAGGTCGAGGAGCAGACCAATTATCCGTTGAATATCGTCGTTGCGCCGGGTGCTGAACTTACGATCAAGCTCAGCTATAATGCCGCCGTCTACGCTGCGGATTGGATAAGCGGCATCGAAGGGCATATGAAGCAGGTCATCGCGCAGGTCGCCGCCGATCCCCAGGTACTGATAAAGCATATCCATATCTTGACCGAGCAAGAGAAAAGACGAATTCTGAACTCCTTCAACGATACGGAAATACGGTTTCCACAGGAGCAGGGGCAAACGCTCCATGCGCTTTTTGAAGAACAGGCGGACAAAACGCCGGATCAAAAAGCGATCGTCTGCGGGGGGATGAGTCTCACTTACCGTGAGCTGAATGAAAGAGCGAACAGGCTGGCCCGGAAATTACAAGAAAAAGGCATCGGCAAGGACTCCGTTATAGCTATCTTGGCAGAAAGGTCCTTAGAATTGCCTGTCGGCTTGTTAGCTATTCTCAAAGCAGGCGGAGCCTATATGCCTTGTGATCCGGACTATCCTGCTGAGCGTATCCGTTATTTGCTTGAAGATAGCGGTGCCCGGCTTATTTTAAGCAAGAGAAATTGGATACATAAGATCAAGGAAAGCGGCTGCGAATACCTGGATCTGCAAGACGAAGCGAATTATCCGGCAGATGCTTCTAATTTGACGTCGTCTGGGAGCTCGACGGACTTGGCTTATATCATCTATACGTCAGGAACGACTGGTTTGCCGAAGGGCGTTATGGTCGAGCATCAAGCCATCGCGAACACGATCCGCTGGAGAAAAGAGGAGTATGGCTTCGGAGCGGATGACCAGATCCTGCTGTTTTTATCGTTCTCGTTCGATGCCTTTGTGAGCAGCTTTTTCGCTCCGATCGCCTCCGGATCGACGGTTGTGATAGCCATGGACGAAGAAGCGAAAGATCCGATTGCCTTGAAAAAGCTAATCGTCTCGGAACGGATCACCCATTTTAGCTGCGTTCCCAGCTTGTATGCGGCGATCTTGGAAACGATGGATGTTGATAGCCCTTCATCGCTGAAAGCCGTGACTTTGGGAGGCGAGAGCATTTCAGCATCTTTGCTGGAAAAAAGCAAACGAATTTTCCCGGGAACGGAAATCGTAAACGAGTACGGACCAACGGAGAACAGTGTCATTTCTACCGTTTGCCGCAACCTGGAGCCTGGGGCACCTGTGACGATTGGCCATCCGATTGCGAATTCTCAGGTCTATATCGTGGATCTCCATCACCAGCTGCTGCCGGTCGGGGTCAAGGGGGAGTTGTGCGTAGCGGGCGCTGGCCTGGCCAGAGGGTATTGGAACCGAGATGCGCTCACCTCGGAAACATTTATCGACAATCCCTTCGTTCCGGGTACCCGCATGTACAAAACCGGCGATTTGGCCTTGTGGCTGCCAAACGGCAATATTGCATTTGTCGGCCGTGTCGACCATCAGGTTAAAATACGCGGTTATCGCATCGAACTTGGAGAAGTCGAAGCGGCGATTGCGGGGCATCGCCTGGTGAAAGAAGCGGTTGTGATCGATGTCGAAGACGGCGGAGGGCAAAAAGCGCTTGCCGTGTACTATACGCTCGAAGCGGAGGCACAGGCTACTGAGCTGAAGGACGATTTGCAACGGGAACTTCCGGCCTATATGGTGCCTTCTTACTTTATGAGGATGGAGCGGCTGCCGCTGACGCCAAACGGCAAAATTGACCGCAAAGCGCTGCCGAAGCCCGAAGGGGAACCGAAATCCACTGCTGCGTATGAAGCGCCGGCTAACGTGACGGAAGCGAACTTGCTGCCGCTTTGGCAAGAGATATTAAAGACGGAATTGATCGGCGTTACAGATAACTTTTTCGACAATGGCGGCCATTCCTTGAAAGCGATGATGCTCATATCGAAAATTCATCAGCAGCTGAAGGTGGAAGTGCCGATCAAAGTTTTGTTTGAGAGGCCGACGATCCGGCAGATGGCTCGTTATATTCATGGCGCAGACGAGCAATCCCATACAGCAATCAGCCCGGCTGAACGGCGGGACTATTATCCGGTATCTTCCGCACAGAAGCGAATGTTCGTGCTGAATCGTCTTGACCCGGATGGAACCAGTTCGAATATGCCCGGGGCGATGATGATGGAAGGTCCGCTCGATGAGGAAAAGTTGCGAGGAGCGTTCCAGGCTCTAGTGGCCCGGCACGATACGCTGCGGACTTCTTTTGATACGGTGGACGGGGAGCCTGTGCAAATCATACGTCCGCAAGTTGATCTGATTGTCGACATCAAAGAAGCGAACGAAGCGGATAGAGCGGAGTTGCTCAAGCATTTCATACGCCCTTTTGACTTAAGCAAGGCGCCTTTATTACGCGTAGAATTCGTACGCTTGGCCGCAGATCGTCATTTATTTTTGTTCGACCTTCATCATATTATCTCCGATGGGATCTCGATGGGGCTTTTAGTCAAGGAATTCATGCTGTTGTATCAAGGGGACAGCTTGCCGGAGCTTGCGATCCAATATAAAGATTATTCCGTATGGCAGCAGGAATGGTTCGAATCCGAAGCGATGAAACGGCAGGAGGCTTTCTGGCTCGAGACGTTTAGCGGCGATCTTCCCGTGCTGGAATTCCCGACGGATGAACCGCGTCCGCCGGTACAGAGTTTCGAAGGTGACAAAGTCATCGTTCATACCGGCAAACCATTGCACGAAGCATTAAAACGGCTAGCTACGGAATCTGGCGCAACATTGTTTATGGTTATGCTCGCGGCTTACAAAGTGCTGCTTGCCAAATATACCGGACAGGAAGATATCGTCGTAGGGACACCGGTTGCAGGCAGGTTTCATCCCGAGCTTGGGCCGGTAATCGGCATGTTCGTAGGAACGCTGGCGCTTCGCAATCAAGCGGAAGGCAAGCTAACATTTGCCGAGTTTGTGGATGGAGTCAAGCGGAACATGCTGCAAGTTTACGAAAATCAGGATTATCCGTTCGAAACGCTGGTCGAAAAGCTCGATGTGCGCAGAGATATGAGCCGCAATCCGCTATTCGATACGATGCTGGTTCTGCAAAACTTTGAACTCGAAGCGATGGAACTGGACGGATTATCGATTTCGCCAAGCGGACTGGACAATCCGATCGCGAAGTTCGACTTGACGATTGAAGCAAGAGAAGACGAAGCGGGGGTCGAGCTTTGCTTTATTTACCGGACCAAGTTGTTTAAGAAGGCAACGGTTCAGCGTATCGCCGATCATTTTCTGAATCTTTTGCAGGCTGCGGCTACAGACCCGCATCAGACGCTTTCGCGCATGGATATGATGAGCGAAGCGGAGAAGCAGCAATTGCTTGTCGATTTCAACGACACGGCAGCCCGCTATCCGGATGGTATGACGCTGCATGCCATGTTCGAGGAACAGGCGGCGTTATGGCCGGATCGTAATGCGGTCGTCTTTGGCGGGGAACGGATGACCTACCGCGAGCTGAATGAGCGTGCCAACCGGTTGGCACGGCAACTGCGAAGTCACGGCGTTCAGCCGGACGGCAGGGTCGGCCTGCTCGTGGAACGCTCGCTCGATATGGTCGTGGGCATCCTCGCCGTCCTGAAGGCGGGCGGCGCCTACGTGCCGCTCGATCCGGACTATCCGCAGGACCGGCTGCAGTTTATGCTGGACGATTGCGGGGCCCATGTGCTGCTGATGCAGCCGCATCTGACCTTTAATGTGCCGTTTAGCGGGACAGTACTGGATAGTGGCGACGCGGCACTTTACAACGGTGACGGCTCAAATTTGAAGCCGGTGAACCGGCCTGGCGATATGGCCTACATCATTTATACGTCCGGTACGACCGGCAAGCCTAAAGGCGTCATGATCGAACACCGCAATGTTGTGCGATTGATGGTGAATGACCGGATGAAGTTCGATTTTCATGCGGGTGACGTATGGACCGTTTTTCACTCTTTCTGTTTCGATTTTTCTGTCTGGGAAATGTACGGTGCATTGCTTTACGGGGGCACCTGCGTCATCGTCTCGAAGACGGTGGCTCAGAACCCGAAAGCATTCGCACAGCTGCTGCGGGAGGAAGGCGTCACCGTGTTGAACCAGACGCCGACTGCGTTCTACGCGCTGATCCACGAGGAGCTTGAACGGCCGGATAACGGTCTGAGTGTCCGTTATGTCATCTTCGGCGGCGAGGCGCTCAATCCGATCATGCTGAAACCATGGAAGGCGAAATATCCGCAGACGCAGCTTGTAAACATGTACGGCATTACGGAAACGACCGTGCACGTCACCTATAAAGAAATAACGGAACGCGATATGGAGACGAGTTTAAGTAATATCGGCAGGCCGATTCCGACGCTGACGGGCTATATTTTTGATAGCGAGCAACGGCTCGTTCCGATCGGCGTCGCGGGTGAGCTATACGTGGGCGGAGACGGCGTTGCACGAGGGTACTTGAACCGTGCGGAGCTGACGGCAGAGCGGTTCGTGGCGAATCCATATAAGCAGGAGGAGAGGCTTTACAGATCCGGCGACCTCGCCAGATTATTGCCCGGCGGAGAAATGGAATATTTGGGACGGATCGACCACCAGGTCAAAATCCGCGGTCATCGGATCGAACTGGGCGAGATTGAGACGCAGCTGCTCACGCACGAGGCCATTCGTGAGGTTGTCGTGGTGGCGCAGGACGATGGCCAAGGGCAAAAATTCCTTTGCGCATACTTGCTGTCGGATCAGGAACTGACCGTATCCGAGCTGCGCGCTCATGCATCGGAGAAGCTTCCGGCTTATATGATCCCTTCGCATTTTGTGCGGCTTCCGCAAATCCCGATGACATCCAACGGCAAGGTCGACCGGAAGGCGCTGCCGAAGCCGGAAGGCGGATTAGAGACGGGCGCCGAATACATAGCGCCCCGAAGCGAGCTGGAACAAATCCTGGTAGAGATTTGGCAGGAAGTGCTGGGAACGGGGCGGATCGGAATCCGTGACAATTTCTTCGATCTCGGCGGCGACTCGATTAAGGGGATTCAGGTAGCCTCACGTCTGTTCAAGCACGGGCTGCAGCTGGAAATGAAAGACCTGTTCCGCTACCCGGTTATCGAAGAGCTGAGTGAGCTGGTTTCGCGGGTCTCGCGACAGATTAGTCAGGAGACCGTGACCGGGGAAGTGGGTCTGACTCCGATTCAGCAATGGTTTTTCAATGAGAGGTTTTCGGATCAGCACCACTGGAATCAATCGGTCATGCTGCATATGAAGGACGGATTCGATTCAGCAGCGCTGGAGAAAGCGCTCTGGCAGCTTGCATGCCATCATGACGCCCTTCGCATGGTTTACACCGTGATGAACGGAAGGATCGTCCAGTTTAACCGCGATCTGGAAGGCGAGATGATCGGGTTCGAACGTTTTGACTTTACGGGTACGGATTCATCTGAGGTTGAACCGCGTATTACGGCGGAAGCGAATCGTATACAACGAAGCTTTGACCTCAGTCAAGGTCCTTTATGGAAAGCGGCATTGTTTCAAACAAACGACGGCGATCATTTACTGCTTGTCGCACATCATTTGATCGTGGACGGCATCTCGTGGCGTATTCTGTTTGAAGATTTGGCAGCCTCCTATGCGCACGCAGTTAAGGGTGAGGAAGCCGTTCTTCAGGAAAAAACGGATTCGTTTATGTATTGGTCGCAGCAGTTAACGATCTATGCGGAAAGCAAGGAATTGCTGCAGGAAATTGCTTACTGGAAGCAATTGGAGGACATGCAAATCGACCGTTTGTATAAAGATTTTGCGGTTGAAACGAGTACGCTCGGGGAAAGCGCAACGGCGGAAATGACGCTTTCCATGGAAGAGACTGAACATCTGCTTAAACATATTCATCATGCGTACCACACGGAAGTGAACGATATTTTGTTAACGGCACTAGGATTAGCGGTTCAGGAGTGGGGGCAGAACGACCGGATTGCCGTTCAGCTCGAAGGCCACGGACGCGAAGAGATCATGGGAGACGTCAATATTTCCCGAACGATCGGCTGGTTCACTTCCATGTATCCGGTCGTGCTGGATATGAAGGATGCAGACGATATATCCGCAGTGATTAAGCTTGTGAAAGAGACGCTTAGACAAGTCCCGAATAAGGGCATCGGGTACGACATCCTGAAATATTTGACGCCGGAAGACAAGCGTTCGGGGCTGCAATTCAGGCTGAAGCCGGAAATCTGCTTCAACTATCTCGGCCAGTTCGACTCGGATCTCGCCCACGACGCGTTCGGCCCATCCAAGCTTGACATGGGAGAGCCGATGAACCCGGATTCCCATCGTACGTATCCGATCATAATGAACGGGATGGCGGCGAACGGCGAATTGAGCTTCCGCATTTCTTATAATCCTAGGCAGTATGAGGAATCAACCATAGAGCGCTTAATAGCAGCGTTCAAACATCATCTGCTCCGCATCATCCAGCATTGTATGAACAAGGAAGAAAGCGAGCGGACCGCGAGCGATTTTAGCTCCAAAGGACTTACGACGGACGAGGTCGATGATATTTTCGAATTGCTTGGTGAAAAGCTGTAATCATGACTATCTCTGAAGGAGAGAAGCCGCTGTATGAGTCAATTTAAAAAAGAACACGTCCAGGACATGTATTTTTTATCTCCGATGCAGGAAGGCATGCTGTTTCATTACTTGCTCGCACAGGGCAAAACGAACGCTTATTTCGAACAAATGTCCATCCGCATAAGCGGGACGCTCGATATCGGCTTGTTTGCGGCAAGTTTAAACCGGATCGTCCAGCGTTATGACGTGTTTCGTACCGTGTTCCTCTATGAGAAAGTGAAGCGTCCGGTGCAGGTCGTGCTGAAGGAGCGGCAGATTCAGGTCCATTTCGAAAATATCAGCGGTTTGCCGGAACAGGAACGCGGAATATTCATTGAGCGGTTTCAACAGGAGGATCTGGAGCGGGGATTCGATCTGTCGAAAGACATCATGATGCGGGTCTCCCTCATTCAGACGGGGGATTGCGAGTATCAGATCTTCTGGAGCCACCATCACATTCTGATGGATGGATGGTGCCTTGGCATCATCGTCGGCGAGCTGTTTCAGGTCTATGCATCGCTTCGTGAACAAGCGCCGATCCAATTGGAGAGGACGCATCCATACAGCGACTACATCAAGTGGCTGGAACGCCAGGACAAGGAAGAGGCGAAGCGGTTTTGGGCTGATGCATTGTCCGGCTACGAACAATTGGCATCTGTGCCGCAGGTTCCGTTCACGGATACGGACGTAACTGCGCTTCCGTATAAGCAGGCGGAAATGACCATCCGTTTCGATGAAAAGCTGACTGCGCAGCTGCAGCAGCTGGCCAGCAGCCATCAGGTGACGCTCAACACCGTTTTCCAGACGATCTGGGGGATCCTGCTGCAAAGGTACAGTCATGCCGATGATGTCGTATTCGGCTCCGTCGTTTCCGGACGGCCTTCACAGGTATCCGGCATTGAGAAAATGGTCGGTTTGTTTATTAACACAATCCCGGTGCGCGTACGTTCGACTGCGGATCAAACGTTTCCGGATGTGCTGCAAAGCGTGCAGCAGCATGCGCTTGCTTCAGAAACCTACGTCTATTTGCCGCTTGCCGAAGTGCAGGCGCAAAGTCCGCTTAAGGAAAATCTGTTCAATCACATTCTCGTCTTCGAAAACTATCCCGTGGAAGAGTCCGTGCAAAACGGGAGTGCTGAAAGCCAGCTGGGCTTTGACGCGACCGATGTCAGCATGGTTGAACAGACGAGTTACGATTTGAACTTGCTGGTTATGCCGGGCCGAGAGCTGTCCGTACGCTTGAACTATAATGCGAACGTGTACGACGCCCGGTTTCTGCGGAGCATCGAAAAGCATTTGAACACGGTTGCCAGGACGATCGTGGAACGACCTGAGCTTCGCCTGCGGGATCTTGTTATCGTCTCCGATGAAGAACAGCGGCTCCTTCTGAACCTGAACGATACGAGGGAGGAACTTTCAAGCAATCTGACGATTCATCGGATGTTCGAGGAGCAGGCCGAGAAAACGCCGGATCGTGTGGCTATCGTGTTCGGGGAGTTGGAGTTGACGTACCGCGACTTGAACGAAAAGGCAAACCGGTTAGCCAGAACGCTGCAAGGTAAACATGTTTGCACGGATCAGGCTGTCGGAATCATGGTGGAACGTTCGCCGGATTTGGTAGTCGGCATATTGGCGATTTTGAAGGCAGGAGGCGCCTACGTACCGATCGATCCGGAGCTGCCGGAAGAACGCGTCAATTACATGCTTCACAACAGCGGCGCTTCGATTTTGCTCACCCAAAGCCATTTGTACGGCAAGGCGGCTTTTGGCGGAGAAATCCTTGATATGACGAGCGTTAGCGTATATGACGCTAACGACGGAAATCTCGATCTGAACGGCAGCGGCAATGACCTCTTTTATATTATTTATACGTCAGGTACGACAGGGAAGCCGAAGGGCGTAATGCTTGAGCATCGCAATATGGTCAATCTGCTTCACCATGTTTTTCGCCATGATAATGTCAATTACGGCAGTACGGTGCTGCAGTACACGACGATGAGTTTCGACGTGTGCTACCAGGAAATTTTTTCAACACTGTGTTCGGGAGGGAAATTATATCTGATCGACGGAGATACGAAGCGCGACGTTCATAAACTGCTTCATTTGATCGAAGAAGCGCAAATTGAAGTGTTGTTCCTTCCGGTCTCTTTCCTGAAATTTATGTTTAACGAGCAAGACTACGTGAGCCGGTTTCCGTCCTGCGTGCGGCATATCATTACCGCCGGGGAGCAGCTTGTGGTTACGAATCAGCTTCGTTCCTTTTTGCAAAAAAATAGGGTGCATATCCACAATCATTACGGACCGTCGGAGACGCATGTCGTCACCATCTTTCAAATGGAGCCCGGCGGTAACATTCCTGAGCTGCCTTCAATTGGACGGCCCATTGCGAACAACGGCATCTATATTTTGAATAGCGGACTGCAGTTGCAGCCGTTTGGCGCACCGGGAGAATTGTTCATTGCCGGCGATAACGTAGGCCGCGGTTACCGGAACAACGACGAGCTGACGGCCGAGAAGTTCATTCAGAACCCATACCGCAGCGGCGAGCGCATGTATCGAACGGGTGATCTGGCACGCTTCATGCCGGACGGCAATATCGAGTTTCTCGGCCGTATCGACCATCAGGTGAAAATCCGCGGACACCGAATCGAGCTTGGCGAAATCGAATCGCAGCTGCTCAACCATCCATCGGTGACGGCGGCTGCGGTACTGGACCGGAAAGATGCGCAGGGCGGGACTTATTTGTGCGCATATTACGTTGCGGAACGTCCGATCCAACCGCTCGAGCTGCGTGCGTACTTGCTTAAAGCATTGCCGGAATATATGATTCCGTCGTTTTTCATGGAGCTGACCAAGCTGCCTGTGACGCCGAACGGCAAAACAGATCGCCGTGCGCTGCCTGAGCCGGACGAGGATTTCATTTCGGGAACGCCGTACGTCCCTCCGACGAATGTCGTGGAGGAAGCGCTTGTCGCGATTTGGCAGGAAGTGCTGGGGATAGGCCGCATCGGCATTCATGACAACTTTTTCAGTCTTGGCGGACACTCTTTGAAGGCGATGACGCTCATGACGCGCTTGAACAAGCATTTCGGCGTCAACATCCCGCTGCGCGCGCTGTTTGAATCGCCGACGGCGGAAGGATTGGCCCGCAAGATCCGTGAAGCTGAGGAGGATGACAGCAAGGCGATCCAGCCTGCGGGAAGAAAACCGTATTATCCGGTTTCGTCCGCGCAAAAACGGATGTTTGTGCTGCGAGATCTGGATGATGCCGGCATCGGCTACAATATGCCGGGCGTGTTTATCGTGGAGGGCGAGCTGGACCGCGACCGATTCGAGCGGGCGTTCTCTCGTCTCGTACGCAGACATGAAGCACTGCGCACGTCTTTTGAGATGATGGATGGGCAACCGGTGCAAATCGTTCATGATCACGTTGATTTCGCGATGGAATTTTCGCGTCTGACTGATGCCGAAGGAGCTGCCGCTACTGATACGCGAATCATTGAACGGGTAGTTGAGGGTTTTATGCGTCCGTTCGATCTGCAAAAGGCGCCTTTGATTCGTGCGGCACTTGTTGAGCTGCCGGATCGCCGCCATCTGTTCATGTATGATATGCACCACATTATCTCGGACGGTGTATCAATGTCTGTAATCGTGAAAGAGTTTGTACAGCTGTACGGCGGGGAGGATTTGCCGGAGCTGTCGATCCAATACAAAGACTACGCAGTCTGGCAGCAGGAACAGCTGGATAGCGAATCGATGCGGAAGCAAGAAGCTTTTTGGCTGCATTCGTTTGCCGGGGAATTGCCGCAGCTGGAGCTGCCGTCCGACTTTCCGCGACCGGCGGTGCAGAGTTTCGAGGGGGACCACGTTCGCTGGGAAGCGGACACCGAACTGCTGAGCACGTTGAAACGATTGGCAGCTGAAACCGGGACGACGCTGTATATGGTTTTGTTTGCCGCCTACAATGTGCTGCTGTCCAAGTATTCCGGACAGGAAGATCTCATCGTCGGAACGCCGACGGCCGGCCGTTCACATGCGGATCTGGAGTCTGTCGTCGGGATGTTCGTAGGTACGCTGGCGCTGCGCAGCCGGCCGGAAGGCGCAAAAACATTCCGCGCTTTCTTGGCGGAAGTCAGAGAGTTCGCCCTTCAAGCGTTCGAAGCGCAGGAGTATCCGTTTGAGATGCTGCTGGAGCGTTTGAATATTCGCCGCGATCCCGGCCGCAATCCGCTATTCGATACGATGTTCAGCATGCAAAGCATCGATCCCGGTCCTGGCACAGAGGGTGGATCAGGCATGACCGGCTTAGCATTTACTCCGCACATTTGGCAAAACGGCATCGCCAAGTTCGATTTGACGCTGGAAGTGCGTGAAGGCGCGGAAAAGCTGGCATTCCAGCTGGATTACAGCACGAATTTATTTACGAGGGCCACTGCGGAGCGAATGGCTCGCCATTTCATATGCCTGTTAGAAAAAATCGTCTTAGTGCCGGATCTGATGCTGGCGGAGCTAAGCATGGTGCCTAATGAGGAAGCCTGGCAAATTGCCCAGGAATTCAATGATACATACACCGACTATACGAGAGGCAAGAACATATCGGTTCTGTTTGAAGAGCAGGCGGCTCTGACGCCGGATCACCCGGCTGTCGTCTGCGCGGATAAGCAGCTCACCTATCGGGAATTGAACGAACGGGCGAATCAGCTTGCAAGCGCGTTGAGGAAGCAAAGCGTCGGCGCAGGCACGGTCGTTGGCCTGCTGGCGGATCGTTCGATCGAGCTGATGATCGGCGTGATGGGCATATTGAAGGCGGGCGGCGCATATTTGCTGCTTGATCTTGAGCTGCCTGAGGAGCGGTTGAAATTCATGCTTGAGGACAGCGGTTCAAGCATCGTGTTGACGCAAAACCATTTGCGGCGGAAGGCGCAGGCGACGTTCGCCGAATATGTGATCGACCTTAATGAGGCCTCAGTCGGAGGCCGTAAAGAGAACTTAGAGCCACAGAGCGGACCGCGCGATCTGGCATATGTGATTTATACGTCCGGATCCACGGGCAAGCCGAAAGGCGTGCTTATTGAGCAGCGCAGCGTCGTGCGGCTGGTTAAAGATGCGAACTACGTGCAGTGGAGTGCGGATGAACGCATCCTGCAAACGGGTGCGCTTGGCTTCGATGCCGTTACGTTCGAGTTCTTCGGCGCGCTGCTGAATGGAGGCACGCTGTACCTGACCGATAAGAGCGTTATTCTGGATAGCGAAAAGCTCGGCGCGTTTATTGCCGAACACCGTATCACGACGATGTGGCTCACTTCTCCGCTGTTCAACCAGCTTTCGCAGGAGAATGCGGAAATGTTCGCCGGTCTGCGCCAGCTGCTGGTCGGTGGCGATGCGTTATCGCCCAGCCATATTAACCACGTGCGGAGCAAGTGTCCGGGCCTGCGGTTGATCAACGGCTATGGACCGACGGAGAACACGACGTTCTCCACGACGTTCCCGATCGAGCGCGATTACGTGGGCAGCATCCCGATCGGGCGGCCGATCGGCAATTCCACCGCGTACATCGTGAACAAGTAT
>NZ_JBHTHA010000077.1:0-19059 GCF_042676385.1 Paenibacillus sp. GCM10027628 | reverse complement strand
AGAGTCGATTGCTCGACTTGCTTCTTCACTCGTTGTTCAGTTTTCAAAGAACAATCTTGCTCGTCCATCCCGCTCTCTTGCGAAAGCCGGAAGACTAATATATCATACTTACATTTCATTTGCAACTTGTTTTTCTCAAGTTACTTTCGCTGCCTCTCAGCGGCGACATTTAATAAGATACCACAGACGGGCCGCGAGAGTCAACCCGAAATCCAATGTATTTTTCTACCATTAGAGCAGTGTAAGCTTCAAACAAATCAACAGCAGAATACCTGGAACTCCGAGTACAGTTACAGTCCCTAGTGTAGCAGTATTTATAGGGAGATCGAAGTTCGTATAAGCACTTAATAAATTCAATACATATAAGATAAAGGCTGCAAAAGCAACATTCAGCGCAATAGCGGACAGCCATCTGCCCGCGCGGCGATTTCGAACCAAAGTAAATAACAGGAGAAAAGATGATAGTACAAGCAAACCCCACATCACATACTTGAGATACACGGTTTACACCTCCATCAAGCGATCGGTATCGATTAAACTGATTCCCGATTGTTTGGCCTGCTTAATTAACATTTCAAACCGTTTTTCCGCTGCTTCCAGGGCATAAATCGCATAATCCACTTGATCTTTATCTAACGCAAATTCAAAATGAGCCTGTGCCGCTACCCAGCTCTGGTGCGCCTTGCGTATTTCAAGAACAAGCATCTGCTTGTCCTTCAAGATCGTTTCCTTTGCTGTTTTAGCGGTTGTGCTCCTTTTCCCATATGGCCATTGCAATGCTGGTTTCATGCACTTTCCCCTCCATTCTAGTATTCATGAAGTGTTCATTTATACATATTGAAGGGGCATTAAAAATAGAACTCTACCATGTTTTTGAAACAACAAAAAAGAGAGCCTACTCAGCTCTCTCACAAACTCAAAATAAATTATAATTCCCTGCGACCTTCCATCGCTTTGGTCAGCGTCACTTCATCCGCGTACTCCAAGTCGCCCCCGACCGGTAAACCGTGCGCAATGCGCGTTACACGGAGTCCAAAGGATTTGACCAATCTCGAAAGGTACATAGCCGTCGCTTCTCCCTCGATATTCGGGTTGGTAGCGAGAATGAGTTCTTGCACCTTCTCATCGCTTAATCGTTTGAGCAGCTCAGCGATATGAATCTGATCGGGGCCGATGCCTTCCATAGGAGAAATCGCACCGTGCAGTACGTGATAATACCCTTCAAATTCTTTGGTCCGCTCTAGCGCTACTAAATCTTTGGGCTCTTGAACGACACAGATGACGGAACCATCCCTGCTCTTATCTTGACAGATGCGGCAGGGATCGATGTCCGTTATGTTGCAACAGACTGAGCAATAGTGAAGGTTACGTTTCACGTTGACCAGCGCCTTCGCGAAATCGGTCACATCCTCTTCTTTCATACGAAGGACGTGAAAGGCCAGGCGCCCCGCCGTTTTGGGTCCTACCCCCGGCAGACGGGAGAAAGCATCGATTAATTTGGATATCGGTTCGGGGTAATACAACGGAAGTTCTCCTTCATCTGGCAGATTTGCTCTTCAAGGTATGATTAGAACAAACCAGGGATGTTCATGCCGCCTGTGAATTTGCCCATATCTTTATTTGCTTGTTCTTCAGCTTTGGTCATCGCGTCGTTCACGGCAGTCAGAACGAGGTCTTGGAGCATTTCCACATCATCCGGATCTACTGCCTCGGGTTTAATCGTAATGCTTTGAACTTTTTTGTGCCCATTCACCATGACAGTGACCACACCGCCGCCAGCTGTTCCTTCGATCATTTTGGTGCCCAGTTCTTCTTGGGCTTTCATCATTTGCTCTTGCATTTTCTTCACTTGTTTCATCATTTGGTTCATGTTATTCATTGGTAGGTAGCTCCCTCTTATTCATCTTTGATTGTAACCAGATCTTCGCCAAAAAGCTGTATCGCTTCGGAAATCCATTCTTCTTTCGGTTTACCGCCGGCGCCGGATCCGTCTTCAGGCTCTAGTTCCATAATTTCCGGTGCTGCTGTGGCTTCACTCTGCGCGTCATCCCATTCTTTACGCATAACGGTAAGAAGACGATACGGCTTGCCAAGCACGGAAGTAAGCACTTGTTCGATGAGCAGCTTGTTTTCCGGCTTCTCCGTCGTGTTACGGTGCATTTCATTCTTAAAAGCAACCAAAACGGTATCGTCGAGTGTAGAAACAAGATCACCATTAACAAACCATGCATGAACGGTGATTTTCTTTTCTTTCACCAGACCGAGGATTTGGCTCCATTTCATAAGAGCCGTTTTGGTTTCCGGAGCATCCACAGCTTTCAGGTAGCCGTCCAGCTTGATGCCTGACTTTTTAGCCGGTACCGCGGACAGTGACGGCCTCTGGGGCGTCTGCTTGGAAAGCGAA
This sequence comes from Paenibacillus sp. GCM10027628, assembly GCF_042676385.1. NCBI lineage: Bacteria > Bacillati > Bacillota > Bacilli > Caryophanales > Paenibacillaceae > Paenibacillus > Paenibacillus sp. GCM10027628. The sequence continues at coordinate 16,655 of NZ_JBHTHA010000077.1, read as the reverse complement.
TCGGCCGGTACAGCCGTTAATCCCGATTTTACCAGTCCTGCTAGCTGATCTTCAAGTTGCTGCAGCTTTTTGGTCAACTGTCCGATGACATCGCCCTGCGGCGAAGCACCCCCACCGGACGCCAAGTCACTGGACAAGTGGCCAACTTCAGCCCCCCTGGCGCCTCCCGATATTTTCATGATCGAAATCTCCAGCAGGGTCTGGGGTTGAACGGAATATTTCATCTCACTCTGATAATGATTGAGTGTTTCGATAATTGCCATCATCTCGGCTGGAGAAAAATGACCGGCAACTTCCCGCAGCTCGTTCATATCAAACACACGCTCTGTGATGACAGGTGAATTCGGCACCATGCGTACCATAAGCAAATCACGGAAATAATCGATCAAGTTCTCGATGCATTTGTCGGCACTCTTGCCTTCTTGCATGAACGTATCGATGAGTTCGAGGGCAGCGCCCAGCTCCCGATCTTTGATGGCAAGCACCAGTTTCTTAAACTGATCTGACGCGACACCGCCGGTGATGGACAAAATATCAGAAAGCTGCACTTCTCCCGTAGCGAAAGAAGCTGCCTGATCCAGAAGACTTAGCGCATCCCGCATTCCGCCATCGGACAATCGCGCGATGTAATGCAACGCTTCCTCACTAATGGAAATCTGCTCCTGATCACATACGTACTGCAACCGTTGAACTTGTTCTTCCATGGAAACACGGCGGAAGTCGAACCGCTGACAGCGGGAAATGATCGTGGCCGGGATTTTGTGCGGTTCGGTCGTAGCCAAAATGAACATGACATGCGCAGGAGGCTCCTCCAGCGTTTTCAATAAAGCATTAAAGGCTTCAGTCGTCAGCATGTGCACTTCATCGATGATGTACACTTTCTGCCTTACCTCTGTCGGTGCATATTTGACTTTGTCACGAATGTCCCGAATCTCTTCGACACCGCGGTTGGAAGCCGCATCGATTTCAACGACATCCATGACAGCTCCTTCCGTTATTCGCTTGCAGGCTGAGCACTCGTTGCAAGGTTCTTCGGCAGGTCCGTGTTCACAGTTGACCGCTTTCGCTAATATTTTGGCCGTACTGGTCTTACCGGTCCCCCGTGGTCCGTTGAACAAGTAAGCGTGTGTAAGGCGATTTTCTCTCAAGGAATTCTGTAGCGTCTGCGTAATGTGCTTCTGTCCCACGACTTCACGAAACGTCTGGGACCTCCAAGTTCGATATAAAGCAATATGGGCCATAAAATTCCTCTCCAATAATCCTGTATAGAACTATTGAACTTATTATACTATAACCGTTCTAGGGATGAAATAGAGGATCAGGCGTAGGGAATGACGATGGTGAAAGTAGTTCCATAACCTTTGGAGGCTACCTTAATGCTTCCCCCCATATCATGAATAATCCGCTGACAGACAGACAAGCCGAGCCCGGTGCCCGTATCTTTGGTCGTAAAAAAGGGATCAAAAATTTTATCAATGACGAACATTGGGATTCCTGAACCTGTATCATGTATATCAATGCATACGTTGCGCTCAACCGTATCCACTTTCTCTGAGATCGTTAATACCCCTCCGTCCGACATAGCTTCAATACCGTTCTTGCATATATTCAAAAATACTTGCTTGAGCAATTCCTGATCTGCAATAACTTCCGGCAGATGGTAGGACGCTTCATATTGCAAATGCACATTATATAGAATCGCTTCGTTATTAATAATCGGCAAAATGCCTCGCAGAACCTCAGACAAATCAATTCGCTCATATGAAACGTGCTTAGGCTTACTGAGCAAAAGAAATTCATTTACCAATTCGTTAATTCGATTAATTTCAGTGAGCATGACTTCGGTGTAGCTTTGTTCTTTGCTCATTCCCTGATCCTCAAATGTACGCCGGAGCACCTGAAGAAAGCCTTTGATTGAGGTTAACGGGTTCCGAATCTCATGAGCGGTTCCCGCGGCAATCTGCCCAATCATCGCAAGCCTGTCACTGCGCTGCACCATTTCCTCTAAAGACCTCATATTAGTGACATCTTTGAAAATAATATAGGCGCCGACCATATTCCCTTGATTATCTTTGAGCACATTGGAGTCGAGCAATAGTTCGAAGCGTTCATGATTGTTCGTCCACGAAACCGCATAGTTGCGTACAACCATGCCATTCAAAATCGTGCGCTGCACTAATCGATGTTCGGAAGGAACGGTGGCAAACACCTCATCCAAGGACATGTTCAAGATGGTTTCGCGTTCCAATCCAAGGATTCGGCATGCCATATCGCTTATATCCACCAGTGTGTAATCCATACTGATTAGCAAAACACCCAGATTGACGTCTTTCAAAAAGGCGTCTGAAAAGCGCTGCAGCAAATTTAACTGCGAACCTTCCAATTGATTTCTCATGACCATCAAATAGATTAATTTTTCATCTTTCATGAGCCTGATCATTGAGAATTGGTAATGAATCATTTCCCCATTCTTACTGATCAGGAATCCATGCGGCCATTCCACAGGACCTGACTCATCACTAAAGTAAAAATCATACAACTCGCTAAGCGATGCCCTCACCTTGAACAGCCGGGAAAACGGTATGCTTGTAATCTCTTCAGCGGAATAACCGGAAAACTTCAATAACTGGTCTGTTGCTAGAGTAACCGTACCTTCTCCATCCACAACAAGCATACTGCTCTGCACATTATGATTCAGCAGCTTTCGCACTTCTTCCATGGATACCATGTAATGCCCGGCGTTATGATTAGTCAATTCTGCAGCACCCCTTTTCTATCCAACCGACTTCGCAAGCGCTTCCAATTAATTGAAATGATCATATATTCATTCTCTCTACAGTAAGAATTTTCCTTCCCCTTCAGAAGAGAAAAACGTATATCAAAATTAAACAAAAGTAAACATACCTATGACTAAAGAAAAAACGCCCACTAGTGTGGACGTTTGGCGTTTGTTAAAGTGAAACCGTGCACCTGTTATTGATAAAGGGATACGAGCGTACTCTTACCGTTAGCTCAAGTTAGGCAACCCTTCGGCACATGAAACATCTTGCTTACGGCTGCTTCCTTCCAGACCTGACCGGGTTCACAAGCATTCATTGCGAAGGACCCGACTCTCAACACCACGTGTAAAAGCCAGACCTCACATCACAGTACCTCTAACAGGGATTCAACCCCGCTACAGCGGATTGCGAGTTACAGGGCACCGCTACCTCCCCATCTAGCACGGTAAAAATAAGTATAGCCGATTCGATAGCAAATAGCAACCGAGGGTAAAACCTACCTATTTCATCGGACCATCTTCACTCTAATATTATAACGAGGCATATTCGTATTCAGTGCCATTTGCACCTGAGAGCGAAGTTCATCAACCTGAGCGTCGGTCAGCCCAGACTTAGGTTTTACTTTCACACGAGCCACCGGTCCGTTGACGGTTATGTTCACCGTATCAATACCCGGAAGCTGGGCCAAAACAGCCTTCATTAAATTCGTATCGTCATCATAATGATGGTAGGTCGGGTTCAAGGGATCATTGGGGTTGACGCTTGTTAATCCCAGATATCCGTCGTTCTGGTACGATTTTGCCTTGTATGTCTGGTCATCTGTAGCCCGATTATTCATGCTGCCGCAGCCGGCCAGACTCGTCACTAGCATAGCAGCAATTGCAAATCTTAACATACCTGCAAACATAAAAACACCTCCCTATGGACTCTAAGCCTAAGCTTAGGATGACCAAGGGAGGTTGTCTTATGCCGATTGGCAGTCAAGTAATTGATGCCAATTAGATGCCGTATTTCTTTTTGAATTTGTCGACACGACCGCCTGCATCGATAAACTTTTGTTTACCTGTGTAGAACGGATGGCAATTAGAGCAAATCTCAACGCGAAGATTTTGCTTAATGGAGCCTGTCTCGAACACATTACCACATGCACAAGTCACTGTGGTTACATGATAAGTAGGATGAATCGCTGCTTTCATGTTAGGGTTCACCTCTTTCTGCCCTGAATCATTTGCTGAAACAGAGTTATATTGACACGAACGCATTATATCACGTTTCGAAGTCTACATGCAATAACAATCCTCGTGGTAAGCAATGGTTTAAAGCTTGGCTGCAAGTGAGCGCTCTCTGGTGTAAAACTCAGGCGTATGTGTATAGGAGCCAATCACTACATCCGGCAATTCCTCTTGGAAAATCTCAATCATTTGCTTCATCCCGAGCAGCTCGCCTTGCGCTTTGGGAATGATGCCGAGATAACTTTCAGGATCAATATTTAAGTTGCGCAGTTGAATCAGTTTCAATCCGGTTCGGCGCACAAAATCAATCATCGCCTCGATCTCTTCTTCCCGGTCGGTAACCCCTGGGAAAACGAGATAGTTGATGGATGTGATGACGCCCTTGTCCGTCGCGTAACGCAGCGACTTCTCTACGTTCTTAAGCGTGTAGGCTCTTGGCTTGTAATACGCGTTGTAGTGGTCGTCAAGCGCGCTGATCGTACTTACACGCATGAGATCCAGTCCGGCATCGACGATGCCGCGGATATGATCGGTAAGCCCCGCATTGGTATTGATATTGATGTAGCCCATCTTCGTCTGCTGGCGTACTTGTTTCATCGCTTCGATGATAATCGCCGCCTGCGTACTTGGCTCGCCTTCGCAGCCTTGACCGAAGGAGATGATGCTCTCCGGCGTACGAAGGTGCTCAAGCATGATCTGCACGATTTCTTCGACTTGCGGCTTAAAATTCATCCGTGTCTGCGGGGCAGGGAATCCGCTGTCATCCGGCTGTTCGGAGATACACCCGAAGCAGCCCGCGTTGCACGAGTAAGAGACGGGAACCGCTCCCTCCCAGCGCTGCAGGAAGGTATTCGATGCAGTTAGGCATTCATAGCCCAGTGCACAGCCCGACAAGTGCTGGTAGAGACGATTGTCCGGATACTTCGCAACCAGACGCTTGACTTCAACTTCGAGCTCGCCCGGATCACAGTTCACAGGGTTCCAGTAGTACGGATTGTCGCTTTGACGAGCGGCGACATAGAAGCCATCTTCTTTCCATACGACGGCAGTGTAGCCGAACAGAGGCAGCAATTTGGATTTATCGGATTTGATATAACCGGGAAGCAGCAGCCTTGTGAATCCTTGAGGAAGAAGCGCGCCAACGGCGTGGTAATCTCCCTCAACGAGTTTCATATCTCCTGTCTCCGCGTCAATCCCGACCGGACGTGTGAAAGGAAGACTTACCAGCGTTGCCCCTTCGGGCAGCGGGATGAGTTCTTCCTCCAAAATTTCTGTAATCATTTCAGCATTTCGACCAAGCGCCAAATAATCGGGATGATCGAAAACATTACCTTGTGAGTCAGCGTAAACCAAGTTCATAGGGGTACTCCTTAGCATTTTCTTAAAGAAAACTAGCGGCAGATACGCTATCCGAGTTTTCTAAAGAAAACTTTCTTCGTAGGCTTATACTTAGCTAAAATTTTAGGATGCGGAGTTTTTGACTTTGCCGCCTTTGTTTCCACCTGATCCTGTGCCGGCAGAAGGTGAAGCAAGCGAGTCCAAAAACTCTTGATTGGTTTTGGTATCGGCCAGCTTTTTGATAAAAGCTTCCGTATATTCATGCGAGTCGTTCATGCCTTTGCGCAGTGCCCAAATCTTCTCGAGTTCGTCTTTACCGAGCAGCGCCTCTTCGCGGCGCGTGCCGGATCTGCGAATATCGATCGCAGGGAAGATGCGGCGTTCCGCCATTTTACGATCAAGATGAAGTTCTAAATTACCCGTACCTTTAAATTCCTCATAAATGACGTCATCCATACGTGATCCCGTTTCAACCAATGCCGTAGCGAGTATCGTCAGGCTGCCGCCTTCCTCAATGTTACGTGCCGCCCCGAAGAAACGCTTCGGACGATGAAATGCACCCGGGTCAATACCGCCGGACAGCGTTCGGCCTGTTGGCGGAACAACCAAGTTGTACGCTCTGGCCAATCGCGTGATGCTATCCAAAAGAATAACAACATCCTTCTTATGCTCGACTAACCTCATCGCGCGTTCCAATACGAGCTCCGCGACCTTAATATGATTCTCAGGCAGTTCATCAAACGTTGAAGCCACAACCTCGCCTTTGACGGAACGCTGCATATCCGTTACTTCCTCAGGACGCTCGTCAATGAGCAAAACGAAAAGTTCGATATCCGGGTAATTGGTGGAAATACTGTTGGCGATTTCTTTGAGAAGTAACGTTTTCCCAGCTTTAGGGGGGGCTACGATCAAACCGCGTTGGCCGAGTCCGACCGGTGCCAGCATATCCATAATGCGCGTAGAAAGCTTGTTAGGGGTAGTTTCAAGAATCACTCGGGTTTGCGGATAAAGAGGCGTTAAGGCTGGAAAATGTAAGCGTTCGGCCGCCGTCTCCGGCTTCTCCCCATTGACCGCTTCTACCTGCAGGAGACCGAAATATCGCTCATTCTCCTTCGGAGGTCGACATTTCCCGGAGACAACGTCCCCGGAACGAAGATCGAATTTCCGAATTTGCGAAGCGGAGATGTAGATGTCCTCCGAACTCGGCAGGTAATTAATCGGTCGCAAGAAACCGAATCCTTCCTGAAGAATTTCTAGGACACCTTGCATGAACATCAGACCGCTTTCGGCAGCTTGTGCACGTAAAATAGCAAAAATAAGTTCTTTTTTCTTAAGCTGTCCGTAATACGGAATCTGGTGTTTCTTGGCCAGCTTATATAAATCGGTAAGCTTGAGGACTTCAAGCTCAGCAAGTTGCATGCTCATTTCATTTCGACCACCAAACTATTAAATTTTCAATTGGATTCTAGCATTGCCTGTTCTATGGAACTTTATTCCTCGGTTTCGCGCCAAACCTCAGCGCCAAGCGAAGACAGGTTAAATACCAGATTTTCGTAACCCCGGTCAATGAACTCGACACCGGATACTTCGGTGATTCCACCGCTGCGAACACTAAGACCGGCAATAACAAGAGAAGCTCCCGCGCGCAAATCCGTTGCTCTGACTTTGGCCGAACTCAACTGAGAACCCTCGATAATGGCAGAGCGGCCTTCGACTTTCATTTTCGCCCCCATGCGAACAAGTTCAGGGATATGCTTAAAGCGATTACTGTAAACATGATCGGTTAATATACTAACTCCGCGCGCTTGTGTCAAAAGACTTGCCATCGGCGACTGTAAATCCGTCGCGAATCCGGGATAGACAAGGGCTTTCACATCTACACTTTCATATTCCGGTTGTCCTACCACGCGAATGGATTCATCCATTTCATAGATATGTACACCCATTTCCTGCAGTTTGGCAGTAAGAGCTTCCATATGTTTCGGAATCACATTATCCACGGTAACATCGCCGCGTGTCGCTGCGGCAGCAATCATGTAAGTACCTGCTTGAATACGGTCAGGAATGATAGAATGCCGGCAGCCGTGCATTTCCGTAACGCCTTCGATACGGATCGTTTCGGTGCCTGCGCCTTTAATTTTGGCGCCCATGGAGTTTAATAGCGTAGCAACATCTATGATTTCAGGCTCTTTGGCCGCATTTTCAATAAGAGTAAATCCTTTGGCGCGTGATGCCGCGAGCATGATGTTGATCGTAGCTCCGACACTGGCCATATCCAAATAAATCTTCGCGCCGCGCAGCTCTTTCGCGCGAATTTTCAATGCTCCATTTTCATTGCTGACTACCGCGCCCAGCGCCTCAAACCCTTTGATATGCAGATCAATCGGACGAGGCTCAAAATTGCATCCGCCCGGAAGACCGATTGTCGCCTCTCCAAATCTACCAAGCAATGCTCCCATTAAATAATAGGAAGCCCGCAGCTTCTTCACTTTACCGTTCGGCATCGGAAGAGATTTCATCGAACTCGGATCAATCGTCATACGATCCTCATTCCAATCAATCGTCGCGCCTAAATCCGTTAAAATTTCTGTATATGTAGCCACATCGCTGAGATGAGGCAGATTATCCAAAGTTACTGACGTCTCTGCAAGAACTGCAGCCGGAATTAAAGCGACAGCGCTATTCTTCGCTCCGCTGATTTGAATCGTTCCCCGTAGTGGGCGGCCACCGACCACCATTAATTTTTCCAACATGATTCTCCCCCTACATCAGGTGCCTACTTGCTGTGAATGGACAGAGCTGTCCCGTGAAAAAACAGAAGAGGGAAACACATGATTAGACATGCATTTCCCACAACATCTATACAGTTGGAATTAAGCTTGGTTGCTGCTTCCGAACAATTGAATTTTGGATTTAACCACTTCTACCATTGCTTTGCGGGCAGGTGTGAGGTACTTGCGAGGATCGTATACTTTCGCATCTTTGTTCAGCACTTCGCGGATCGCTTCTGTGCAAGCCACTTGGTTTTCTGTGTTCACGTTGATTTTACCAACGCCTGCTGCGATGGATTTACGGATCATTTCGTCCGGAACGCCGGATCCGCCGTGCAATACAACAGGAACTGGAATAGCTTTGGATACAGCTTCGATAATATCGAAGTGAATGTTAGGCTCGCCAGCGTACATGCCATGCGCCGTACCTACTGCGATCGCCAGGCAGTCAACGCCTGTTTCTTCATAGAAACGGATAGCTTCTTCTGGTTTTGCAAGGTTTGCATGCTCTTCGTCCACGCTGATATCATCCTCAACGCCGCCGATTGTTCCAAGCTCACCCTCAACGGATACGCCCATTGCACGAGCAGCTTTCACAACTTCTTTCGTCAAGCGAATGTTCTCTTCGAAGGAGTAGTGGGAACCATCAAACATAACGGAGCTGAATCCGGCGCGGATACATTTCATTGCTACTTCAAAGGAGCTGCCATGATCCAGGTGCAAGGCAATCGGCAGTCCGGATTTTTTAGCTGCTGCTTCTGCAATAGCTACCGTAAACTCGATACCCATATATTTCAGTGCGCCTTCGCTAACACCATAGATGAATGGGGATTTCAGTTCGATTGCTGCGTCCACGATTGCTTGAGCAAATTCCAGGTTGTTCATATTGAACTGACCCACCGCGAATTTGTTTGCTTTTGCTTTTGGTAAAAACTCATTCATTGAAACCAGTGCCATGTTTCTCTTCCTCCTAGAACCTGTAGTAGATGCGTAAACCGCTCTTTGTCATACCTGAGTTATTATAGCACATATATTTTCAAATGATAACCAAGCCCTAAACAATTCCCCCAAAACGAACAACAAAAAAGATCCTAAAAATCTAGGATCCCACTGCAAAACTATTATTAGATTCGTTATTCAATTGCTTGTTGACCGCCATTCGCAATTCATCAATATCGAAAGGCTTCGTGAAATGCATGATTGCGCCAAGGTCCGTCGCTTCTTTAATCATGTCAAGCTCACCGTAAGCCGTCATCATGATCACTTTAATGGAAGGGTCAATTGCCTTGACATGCTTGAGAATGTCTAAACCATCCATACCAGGAATCTTCATATCGAGTAGAACAAGGTCGGGCGAGGAGTTCTTGACAATCTCTAAAGCCAGCTTACCGTTCGATGCTTGATAGGTATCGTATCCTTCATTGCTGAACACTTCCATAAGTAGTACGCGAATTCCATTTTGATCATCGACAATCAATACTTTCTTTTTCATAAGCTTGGTTCCCTCCCGAAAAACGAATAACGAACTCCCATTTTCTTTGAGTGTATGTTATTCGCTATCCGTTTTCGTTTTCCTTCCGGGGAACAAAATTTTATTGAAATGTTTTACAAATAAGAGGTTTTACAGGAAGCAAGGTGGTTAGCGATAATTAACGAGCCAACTGCAATGCCGCTTTCACGAACTCGCGGAACAGTGGCTGCGGACGATTCGGACGCGATGTGAACTCCGGATGGAATTGCACCGCGAGGAACCAAGGATGATCGGGAACCTCGATCATTTCCACCAGGCGGCCATCCGGCGATGTGCCGGAAATGCGCAGACCTGCGGATTCGATGAGCTCACGGTATTCGTTGTTGAACTCGTACCGGTGGCGATGTCTTTCGTAGACGAGCTCATCATCGTATGAGCGCGCCGCGAGAGAGCCCGGAACCAATTTACAAGGGTACAAGCCCAAACGCATCGTACCGCCCAGATTCTCGATATCTTTCTGCTCAGGCAGCAGATCAATGACCGGATAAGCAGTTGTCGGGTTAATCTCCGAACTGTTCGCACCATTAAGCCCGGCTACGGTACGCGCGTATTCGATAACCGCTACCTGCATACCGAGGCAGATGCCGAAGAAAGGAATCTTCTTCTCGCGCGCATAACGAATAGCAGACACTTTGCCTTCGATTCCGCGATCGCCGAAGCCGCCAGGTACAAGAATACCTTGAACTCCGCTCAATAGCTCATCTACGTTATGATCGTACACTTCTTCAGCATTTACCCAACGGATGCTAATTTCAGAATCATTATCAATGCCCGCATGGCCTAGCGCTTCCACAATACTGAGGTACGCATCATGCAGAGCTACATATTTTCCTACGATGGCGATTTCCGTCGTCTGTGTCAAGGATTTAACCTTGCGCACGAGACTTTCCCATTCCGTCATATCCGGCTCATTGGTTTTGAGTTTTAAGTGATTGACCACATAATCATCAAGCCCTTGCTCGCGCAGCATCATCGGAACTTCATATAAGGTCTCAGCATCCTTACATTCAATGACTGCCGCCGGATCGATATCGCAGAACAGCGCCAGTTTGCGCTTCATATCTTCCGTCAGGGAATGCTCGGTGCGGCAAACGATAACGTGCGGTTGGATACCCAAACCACGCAATTCCTTGACACTGTGCTGAGTCGGCTTCGTTTTCACTTCGCCGGCGGCTTTGATGTACGGAATGAGCGTAACGTGAATGTACATGACATTCTCGCGGCCGATGTCGTTTTTCATTTGGCGAATGGCTTCGAGGAACGGCAAGCTCTCGATATCGCCCACCGTACCGCCAATCTCGGTAATGACAACGTCGGATTGCGCTTCGCGGCCAGCGCGGAGAACACGATCTTTAATTTCATTCGTAATGTGCGGGATCACTTGTACGGTTCCGCCTAAATACTCGCCTCTACGCTCTTTAGTAATAACAGAAGAGTACACTTTACCTGTCGTAACATTGGAGTTTTTGGAAAGATTGATATCAATAAAGCGTTCATAATGGCCTAGGTCCAAGTCCGTTTCCGCACCGTCATCGGTTACAAACACCTCACCGTGCTGGTAAGGGCTCATGGTTCCCGGATCCACGTTAATATACGGATCAAACTTTTGAATCGTTACTTTCAGACCTCTGTTTTTCAGCAATCTTCCTAAGGAAGCTGCCGTAATTCCTTTTCCAAGGGAAGAGACAACGCCTCCCGTTACGAAAATGTATTTTGTCACTATGTACGCCTCCTAAGATTTTTTTTGTGATAACGCCAGACAACTGGCTTTTGTACGCACCTGAACACCCTGTCTTCTAGTTTCTGCAAAACAGGGGTTTTCATGATAACGAAGTGAAAAAACATCCATAAAAAAACAAAAAAGTGACACCCGTAGTGACGGGGCACTTTTGTAACGCTCTCGCGATTTGTTAAGATTCTTTTAAAGCCCATGCAATAGTTTACTCTGAACCGATAGGGGCTGTCAAGACAAGTTATTTATCGTCTTCTTCGTCCTCATCTTCAAAGTCGGCATCCTCTTCATCTTCGTCGAGATCTTCATCCAGATCTTCTTCAGACTCTTCAATTTCAGCGTCACCCAGATCTTCTTCCTCGATCTCTTCGTCTTCGAAGAATTCGGAATCCTCTTCGGCTTCCTCTTCGTTCTCGGTACCGAAAGCATCGTAATCGTCTTCCTCTGCGTAGGTATCTTCTTCTTCCTCTGCGTAGATATCCTCATCCAGATCGTCATCTTCATCATTGATGATGCGAGGACGCTTCGCGTTACCTACAGCATCGTCCGATTTCTCAACAGGATACCAACGCTTGAGGCCCCACAGGTTCGAACCCACACAAGCAAAACGTCCATCAATGTTGATTTCTGTATATAGTTGGGCAATTACCTGCATGACACTATCTTCGGATAGCCCTTTAATTTTTGCAATTTCCATCATCAGGTCACGATAATAAAAAGGCGTATTCGCCGATTTCAGCAATTCAAACGCCAAATCCACCATCGGCATTTCTCGCGCCTGTTCCGCGGTGATTTTGAGTGTATATTCGCTACCCATCTAAGGCACATCCCTTCGACCGTCTTGTTCAAGTTCTTCTATCTACCTTATCCAATATCTTCATTAAGTAAAACCTATTTTTTCTAAAAATGCAACTATCCCTTTGGAATCACACGGAGAGTGAGATGAGGGACAAATAAAACAAGCGAAGGTCCCCCTTCGCTTGCGACTGTATCCTCAGGAATCGGTACGCCTGCGGCGCTCCGTTTCCACCACCTGAGAAAGAGACACTCCTGCTGCGCCTCTCTATTTATCCTATGTAAAACATACGCATCTGACACGGCTTCGCACCCATTTATTTCATAATGAGGCGATGACACGGTCAGGCAGGAAGACCTGTACATATGATAGGGGAGATTAGAATCTACGCTGTCAACGGGGGGGATGGTATCATGGATACAGCCACCTTTCTTCATCTGCTACATGAGGAAATCAGTCTCACCACGCATTCCGATAAAAAGCACATTATCCATTTCCCATCGGTCAAGGATTATTATGCTTGCAGATCCCAGCTGAGGCAATTAAAGTCTAGCCTCACCCACCTCTCCAAAGTTCGCGACCTTCGTATTATTCATGCTTTTTCCTGCACACTTCGCGCCGATTCCAAGTTGAAAACCACCCCTGGCGCCCATGTCATCGAAGAAGACATCCGTGTAACCGTTCATCAATTTATCGGAAGAAGAATACCCGTTCGCAGAGCTGGTATCTTCGCGGGCTCTCAGATCATCCCTTGGGGAGTCGATCAGATCGGTGCGCCGGAAGCATGGGGGAAGTCGGTCGGCCAGAGCGTTCGCATTGGCGTCATCGATACCGGTATCGATTACAATCATCCCGATTTGCGCACATCCATTGCGCGCGGTGTGAATTTATTGAACCGCAGCATGCTGCCCTTTGACGATAATGGGCACGGTACACATATAGCGGGTACGATAGCCGCTGCCGGTCGGCATATGGGTATTGTGGGCGTTGCGCCAAGGTCCATTATTCATCCGGTCAAAGCGTTCGATTACAACGGAAGCGCTTATGTATCCGACATCATCGCAGGTATTGATTGGTGCGTGCAGAACGATCTCGATGTCATCAATATGAGCTTCGGCATGAAAACGTACAATCGGTCTCTCGAGCAAGCCGTCATGAATGCGTACTACAAAGGCAAAGTGATCGTCGCCTCCTCGGGCAATGACGGCAAACGCAAAACGGTCGATTATCCCGCCCGTTTTCCACAAGTCATCTCCGTAGGTGCGATGACACGTCTAGGCAAAATCGCTCCCTTCAGCAACCGAGGGAAGCAAATCGATGTTTATGCGCCCGGAGAGCGGATATACTCTGCCTGGCTTCACGGCAAATACAACGAGCTGAGCGGCACCTCGATGGCCACCGCCCATGTCAGCGGCGTCATCGCCTTGATGCTGTCCGTCAAGCCGAGCCTCGGGCCGATGCAGATCAAGAACATCCTGAGGCGCTGCTCCAGCAGCCTCAGCAAACGCGATAGCGTGCGCTGGCGCCCCGGGCAGATTAATGCCCGGCGGGTGCTTAGCGCACTGAGGTAGCTGGCGCGCGCGGGAAACGCGTGCGCAGCGTGGGATTGTAGCGCCCTTTTGGGGCGCTATAGAAGAGCGGAGGCGAGGTTGCGCTCCTGTTGCGCCCCAAAAGGGCGTTAGAGTGCGCAAAGAGCAGAATGATTGTCAAACAGAATTACCCTTGAATGATTGAAGGCAGGTATAGCCAGCCAGCAGATTAGAGAATGAGAGTCGCTAATAGAGCACCTTTTGGGCGCAAATTCTTTGGAGGCATGCTCCAAACAGGTCTCGAACGAACAAAGGTCTTTAATTAAAGAATTTTGTTCGTTACTTATGGTCTTTTGGTCTCTAATTACCCCTAGGCGGGGATTCGCACTTCTTTTAGCGTCTCGACGGTCTCTATTAGCGAAGTATTGTTCTCTGCAAAAAAATCAGCTGACTAAGGTGACGGACTCGTAAGAGTAAACTTCAGCCAAGCATAATGAAAATGTGATTCCAAAATAAATGCTCATTTACCCACAGTCAGCACGGCATCATTTACTTTGTAAAAATAAAAGGGATTAAGCAGAGTACGATCTCTGCTTAATCCCTTTCTCATGAACGGAGCTTACATCCGCTCCGGAGCCGATACGCCAACAGCGCGGAGCACGTTGGCGAGCGTCGTGCGCAGCGCGCCAAGCAGCGCGAGGCGTGCCTGAGTCAAGGCCGCGTCATCGGTGATGACGTAGTGGCCCTTGTAGTAGCTATGGAACTGGCTCGCCAGTTCATAGACATAGCGGATGAGTCGATGCGGTGCATACTGCTCGGCCGCCACTGCGACTTCCTCGGGAAGCTCGCCGATTTTGCGCAGCAGGTCGAACTCGGCTTCCGCCGTGAGGCGGGACAGGTCGACCTGCTCCAAAGGCAGGATCTCGATGCCTTGCTCTGCCGCCTGGCGGTAGATGCTGCAGATGCGTGCATGCGCATACTGCACGTAGAACACAGGGTTCTCATTGGACTGAGAAACCGCAAGGTCCATGTCAAAATCCAGATGCGAATCCATGCTCCGCATCGTGAAGAAGTAACGGATCGGGTCGACGCCGACCTCGTCCATAAGGTCCTCCATCGTAACTGCCTTGCCGGTACGCTTGGACATCTTCACCTTTTCCCCATTCTGGAAAAGGCTTACCATCTGCGCGATCAGCACAACGAGACGGTCGGCCTCAAACCCCAGCGCCGTCATGGCGGCCTTCATCCGCGGGATGTAGCCGTGGTGATCGGCGCCCCAAATATTAATCAAGCGGTCGAAGCCGCGTTGGAATTTGTTGCGGTGGTAAGCGATATCCGGCGTCAAGTAAGTGAACGAGCCGTCGTTCTTGATGAGAACACGGTTCTTGTCGTCACCGAGCGGCACCGTATTCAGCCACGTTGCGCCTTCTTCTTCATACACGTGACCGTTGTCGCGCAGTTCCTGCAGCACGCCCGGGATAAGATTATCCTCATAGATGGAGGTCTCCGAGAACCAGTGATCGAATTGAACGCCGAAGCGTCCAAGATCGCGCTTGATTTTGTCGAGTTCCTTCTCCAGTCCATAGGAACGGAAATATTGACGGCGCTCCTCTTCAGGCAAGCTCAGAAGGCTGTCCCCTTTTTCGGCAGCCAGTTCAGCGGCAAAGCCTTTGATATCTTCGCCGAAGTAGCCGTCTTCCGGCATTTCTGCATCTTGACCGAGCGCTTGCAAATAGCGGGCCTCGATTGATTTGGCCAAGTTCATCACTTGGTTGCCGGCATCATTAATATAATATTCGCGCGATACGTCGTATCCGGCGAGATCGAGCACGTTACACAGCGCGTCGCCAACCGCCGCTCCGCGAGCATGTCCCAGATGCAGCGATCCGGTAGGGTTCGCACTAACGAACTCAACTTGAACTTTAAGTCCTTGACCAACGTTAATGGCTCCGTAACGGTTGCCTTGTGCTGCAACCTCCGCGATCAGCGGGTAGAGGTATACTTTGTTCATTTTGAAATTAATGAATCCCGGTCCGGCGATATCCGCAGCTGCGATATAGGCCTTTTCTTTTTGCAGGTTGGCGATGATTTGCTCTGCGATTTGTCTTGGATTTTGCTTGGCGATTCTTGTCAATTGCATCGCGACATTCGTTGCGAAGTCACCGTGCGCTTTATCTTTCGGCACCTCGAGAGTGATCTCCGGCATCTGTGCGGCATCAATGATGCCCGCGGCTACGACGGCGTCCGTAATCGCTTGTTTAACGATCGTTTTGACTTGATTTAATACATCCATTATAAGTTACTCCTCCTGAATCAACAGCTTGATCCGATAATGTCCTGCGTGTGTGCCTGAAGCATATAAATCATAGCTCCACCTGGTTATGCCAATCCCTTGTTCGGCCTCCGATGTCAGCTCATGCGTCTCAATTTCGAGTTCCATTCTTCCTTGGGCTGTCTGGTAGAAGCCTACCCGCTTCTCGCCGGCTACAAACGTTTGCTCCGCCTGCACATCGCCCTGCCGGATGATTCGGATTTGATTCGTTTCCAGCTTGATCAGCGTCACGGTTCGCCCGAGTTCATTCGGCTCTTCTTCGTAGCGGATGTAGGTATGCTCCCCCTTGGGATAAAGGTCGCCTCTAGCCTTCTGAACCGTTGTCTCGCTACCTATGCGGCTCTCGATCCGAATCCGCACACGTTGCTTAGCCGTCATCGTCTGTCATTCTCCTGTTCCTATAAACTTGCTTACGCCTCATGTCAAGATAAGGCAAGATAGGTATTAGTTTATAATATAAGGTCTGCGAATTCAATGAGCTTTGCCCTAAGCATAGAAATCGTTCTTTTTATTTTCAATGTCAAAAACGAAAAAGCCGTCAAAGCTTCTTGAAATGGTCATACCCCTGTCAAGTAGACAGTTGAAAAAAAGCTATGCTGCCAGCGCGTGTCGAT
>NZ_JBHTHA010000076.1:0-16199 GCF_042676385.1 Paenibacillus sp. GCM10027628 | reverse complement strand
GTACGTACGGTGGTGTGGGGGGTCGGCTACTCAACTAATGGGTAGCCTCCTACCCGATTTATTAAAGTAACGGGCAGGATAGCGACTCAATGATTGTTACTTTCTTGGTGACCTATCCAGTATTTGGGTATACAATTGGAACAACTGTTTTTGAATCAAAGGCAGTAGAAAAAAATGAAAAGAACCAATATATGTGTGGGAGGTTGTTATGCCGTACATACAGTTTAAAGATTTGGATGTTTATTATGAAAAAATGGGTATCGGTGAACCCATAATTTTTTTACACAGTGGTTATTCAAAAGGGATATTAGCGTTTGCAAGTCAATTACTTGATTTTCAAAAAAATTACACTTGTTATTATCCGGATTTCAGAGGCCATGGAAGAACTAAATGCGATAGCCTTGAATGGAGCACACCGCAACTTGTAGAAGATACAATAGATTTTTTTGATGCGCTTAACATCTCAAAGGCGCATATTATTGGCTACAGTTTGGGAGCGAATGTGGGATTATATTGTGCAGTTAATTATCCTGAAAGAGTTGCTTCTTTAACTACGATTGGCACTAGCGGATTTGCTGATCCAACGGGTGTAGAGAAATTTGAACCGGAATGGCTTATAGAACATAGGAAACAAGATACCATCAATCAAATGATTGAAAGACACGAAGAAGCACACAGAGGAAATTGGCAAGAGCATATGCGACAGGCTGCAAAGGATTGGCGTCTGTATCCTCAACTTACGAAGGAACAGCTAGGTAGCATTAATTGTCCATCATTATTTATTACGGGAGAAGATGACCCGTTCGTTGGTAAAGACAAGATAAAATATTTGAGTTCCCTGGTTGAAGGATCACGATACCTTGTTGTTCAGGGGGGCAGTCACAGACCTCATATGCTTAGAGAGAATCCGGTGTATGTCAATGATTCAATCCTCGATTTTATTGGCTCTAATCCTTTATCCGACATTAGTTAAGTAAATTCGCAAGTATCTTGGTGGAAAAAGTACGTCCCTTCGGGATATCGTCCTAAATTGACCTTGCAGATAGGTGCATGAATAGTTAGGAAGCCCGGAAGAACAAGCTCTATGATTAGGATATGAAAAGGAGGCCATATAAACGGTATGGATTGGCTAAAACGAATGAACGGCGCGGTATTGGGAAAGCATCAGGCAAGGTATGGAATGATTCTAGCAGGGGCATCATGCCAGTGAATGGTGTTATGTGTTACCGCGAGGAAGAGGCAGGCAGTAGCAGCTTTCCGTATATGATTTGCGGATTCACACCGGAGTCCGGCTTGAAGGCGAGTGAAGAATATAAGGTTGTGGACATCCCTAAGTTAAAATGGGCCGTCTTCACGACAGAGGAGCACATCCCTGACCAGACTGTTGCCCAAATTCAAAACTTGTGGAAGCGCATCTACACCGAATGGTTTCCTACGTCATCTTATGAGCCGTTGTCCGGACCTCAGTTCGAAATGTATGGAATTGCAGAGAGTGGGATGCCCTATTGCGAGGTCTGGATCCCCGTCGAGCATAAATAATGATTTCAGGGCTGCCGGAAAGGCAGCCTTTTCAGCGTGCCAATAGACTGAGAAAAGTAAAGTATTAGACTTCCTTTAGAAGAGCAAAGTAACGAGGAAACGTAACAGTCGATGAATAGGAGAGTGAAGGGAATACATGATCAATGCAGCACACATCATTCTTTACAGTACCAACGCGGAGGCCGACCGGGTCTTCATCCGCGACGTGCTTGGGTTGCCTGGGGTTGACGCCGGTGGTGGCTGGTTGATCTTCAAGCTGCCTCCTGCCGAAATCGCCGTACATCCTACAGACGTGCTGGCTAAACACGAATTTTACTTGATGTGCGAGGACATCGAGAAGACAATCTCGGAATTGATCGCTAAGGGCGTTACGATCTCGGAGACGATCATCGACCAGGGTTGGGGTCGCCTCGCTTTTATCAAACTTCCCAGCGGCGCTGATCTCTCGATATACCAGCCGCGCCATCCCACAGCCTATGACCTAGAGGGCTGATTCGCCGAAAATATTAGAACCGATAATTTTAAAGAACCACATAATTGGGCAGACATAGCATAATCGAATTCAGATTGAAAAGTGGGATCGGGATGGTATTTCCGATCTTTTTGTCGTCCCAAAATGTCGACAGAACAAGTGTTGTCCTCATCTAGCTAGAGCGAGTTCATCTCTATGTGACGTTCGCTGATCGATGCGTTAACGATGTTATTCATCTTAACAGATATAAAAATAAATGAAATCGAGCCCATAATGTTGTTTCTAATTTTCTCCTTAGTCACAAAAAGGGGGATGGTAAAAAAGGGATTTTCAAAGCTATATTGAATCATATTATTTTATACTTATGATTTGGAGGTTGTTGATTATGGAAATAAAAATTGAACGTTTAGATGTTGAAATGACGGACATTTCTGGGTCGAGGTTTCAGAAGGTTAAAGCTGAGGAATTAAATTTTGACAATGTCAACTTAGCAAAAACGCAAATTAA
Organism: Paenibacillus sp. GCM10027628; assembly: GCF_042676385.1. Lineage (NCBI taxonomy): Bacteria > Bacillati > Bacillota > Bacilli > Caryophanales > Paenibacillaceae > Paenibacillus > Paenibacillus sp. GCM10027628. Next base: position 13,681 of record NZ_JBHTHA010000076.1, on the reverse strand, counting down.
TAATGCAAATATGAGTGGAATGGCCTTAAATGATGTAAATATGTCCGAGTTAAAAATTTCAGATGCTAATCTCTCAGGAACTGAAATCAAAAATGCTAATTTTAGCCATGTTGTTATTGACCATGTTCATTTATTTGGTACAGAATTTCGTAATGTTGTACTCCCTATGAAAGATGATGGTAATTACAATCCTAATGGTGTTTACAAACCAATTAGCTTTATAGATTGTGATCTATCTAACGTACAGTTAACAAACTGTAATTTAATAAATATGGATATTCGCGATTGCGATATATCTGGATTGAAGATTAACGGGGTGTTATTAGAAGACTTAATAAATAAAAAATAGTAAAACAATAGCAATGTGGCTGCCGAGATGAGCGGTGGCCTTAATTTCGTTAACAAGGGGATAGTATAATTGCGCATCGCACAAAAGAAAACCGGCCCATCCCGAAATGGGGAGTGGGCCTGTCTTCATACGCTTCATAGGGAAGCGGCAAAAAGCATTCGCGCTATCCTTTGGTCCCGCCTTGAAGACCAAAGCCTTTGGACATAAATTGCTGAGAAAGAATATACATGACAACTGACGGAATTGCATAGAGTGTGGAAAAAGCCGCCAATTTGCCGTAATCTACCATGCCGTACTGCCCGAAGAACTGATAGAGCTTGAGCGCGACCGGGAACTTCTCAGGTGTATTCAGGAGAATGTAGGGAACAAAGAAATTGCCCCAGCTTCCGGAGAAGGTAAAGATGGCTACGGTGCATATACCCGGAATCATCAGGGGAGTCACGATGCTGCGGATGCCCATAAGGACCGACGCTCCGTCGACCCAAGCTGCTTCTTCCAATTCGTTCGGAACGGAATCCATGAAGTTTTTAAGCATCCAGATCCCATACGGCATCGAGGAGGCAACGTGGAAGAGAATCACGCCTCCGATATTGTCATAAAGCTTTAAGCTCAAAAATAATTGATACACGGGAACCATGACTGCGGTGATTGGCAATGAGGTCATGAATAAAATGGTCAGCATGAACGGCTTCTTATACTTCAGTTGATATCGTGACAACGGATAGGCCGCTAGCAAACCTAATAGAACGACAAGCAGAGCTTGACCAAGCGACATGATGAGCCCGATCAGGAAGGCGCGCTGATTAGAGCGGCTGGTGATCACGTCGATATAGTTGCCCGCCGTCACCGAGCTGGGGAGCTTAAGCGACTGCATCGCGTTGGGGTCTACGGAGGCAACAAGCACCCATAAAAGCGGGAGCAGGAAACAAATACCGATGAAGGTAAGCGCTGCGTAAGGCAAGACGCGATAAAGGACTTTGCGGTATATCTCAGTCATACGACGTCTCCTCGTAGATTTACTCTTTTAAAGAGCGGATATAAAACAAACTCAACACAATTCCCATAATCAGGAGCAGCAGGGAAATGGCTGTACCGTAACCGAGCTGATAGTTGATAAAGGCTTGGTTATACATGAAGATCGGCAAAGTGGTAGTTGCAGTGCCCGGACCTCCGCCGGTCATCGCATAGATGAGCCCGAAGACGCCCAAAGTCTGTAAAGTAACCAGCATCATATTGGTCGTAATCGTTCCTTTAATGTAGGGAAGAATAATGGTGGTTAAAATTTTCCAACGGGATGCCCCATCTACGAGAGCCGCTTCCTCGATTTCCTTCGGTACATCGTCAAGCGCCGCCTGAAACACTAGCATGGAGAAGGCTGTGCCATGCCAAATGTTGGCCAAAATAATCGTGAGCATGGGTACGGTATACAGCCAAGTAACCGCAGGAATGCCGACGATCCCCAGTATGGCATTTAACGTTCCTTCGTCTCCGAAAAAGCTATAGAGACATAACGCGCATACGATTTCAGGAGTTACCCAACCGGCCAAAACAACGGTTCCGATTAGACGGCGAAACGTTTTATTCTTATGCTTCATCAAGAGCGCGATAATAAATCCCAACACTTGTTGACCGACCACAGCGGAGCCGATCAAAAAGACTAACGTATTCCAGATGCTGACTCGAACGGTTGGGTCCGCAAGCATACGGGCGTAGTTGTCTAAACCGACGAATTTCAGTTCCTTTGCCGAAGCGCCGGTTAAAGCCAAATTCGTAAAAGAGTAGTAAAACGTTAGCAAGATCGGATAAATAAAAAAAACAAGCATAACGGCTACCGAGGGAAATAAAAAATATAACCATGTGTTGGTTCTTTTTCTAGGTGATAAAGGGATTGCCGCACCGCTCATCCTTGGTTCTCCTTTCTTCGTGGTGATGATTCGGCAAATGGGGCTTGCCCCAGCCTCCGCATTCTCGGTTATAGGGCCGGGGCAAGCATGAATACCGTTACTTCACCATGACTTTGTCTTCTCCAACAATTCGAGTTACGTCCTGCTGATATTTCTTCATTGCATCCGCAGGAGCGGTTCCTGTCGCCACAGATTCCACCATGGTCTGAATTTGCGTAGACACTTCAGGATATTTGTCACGAGCAGGTCTAAATTCTGCGTTTTGCAAATATTGCGTTGCGATTTCATTGAACGGCATTTTCGTATATTCCGGATCCTTGGCCACATCAGCCCGAACCGTAATATTGCCGCTTGCAATCACAAGCTTCTTGGTATTCTCTTTATTCAGCGCATATTTGATAAAGTCCCAGGCTTCGTCTTTATGCTGAGCATTGCTGGGAATAGATAGCGCCCATCCACCCGCTAGCGTAATGGAACCCGGAGTCTGACCTTTGCTTGTCGGCATAGGGGCAAAGCCTAGAATGTCTTTATACTCCGGCCACGGCGCAGCGCCGTTCGGCAAATAGTTGCCTGTAATCCAAGATCCGTCCAATGAGATGGCAAGCTTGCCCTTAGGCAAATACTCGCGCGAAGAAGAATTGCCGGCCTGCCCGTTCAGCACTTTAGACAGAGGGGGTGCAAGCTTCTCTTTGTTAACGCTGTCAATAAAGGTAAGCGCATCCAAAATACTTTGGCTTTTCACGATCCACTTTGCGCTAGAATCGTCGTATAGTCTGTCGCCGGTTCCGTAAAGCAGCATTTCGTAGGTTTGCATGGAGGTTGCTTCCCCGGTTGCTTTGCCCATGTTCATCCAAATAGGAACAACGTCCTTCGCCGCTTTTTCTTTGACTGTTTTTGCCGCGCTCAACACTTCGTCCCAGGTTTTCGGTTTCCAATCCTCAGGCAGTCCCACTTGTTTGAAAATTTGCTTGTTATACCAAAGGCCCCTGGAGTCGGTGTTATACGGTACGCCGTAAATTTTACCGTCGCTGGCCGTTACCCCTTTTTTCATCGCTTCGATAAAGGAACCGTTTGTCCAATCACTCCAGCCTTTTACTTTATCATCCAGGGAAGAAAGGAGTCCGGCGCTCGCATCGGAATTTATCATAAAAGTGTCTTCCGTTACAATATCCGGCGCCGTGTCTTTGGATTTGAGGGCTAGCGCAATTTTGGCGAAGTAATCCCCTTCGGAGGCTTGAATCGGCGTTTGCTTGATGACCACATCTTTATTCGCATAGCTGGATGCCACCTCTTTAATCCATTTGTACAGCGTTCCGTTCTCACCGGTCCCATCGTCTCTATACGTGATGGTAATGGTTTTTTTTGCTGTTTCGGTTGCTTGAGGGGTTTCGGCATTTTTTGTAGCTTGCGCCTTATTCTCGCTTGTTGGAGTCGGGCTACTTGAAGTAGTGTTGGTAGATTGAGTACCCTTGGAACAACCGAATAACATGGATGCACACAAGAAGCAAGCGGTGATAGATAAAAATTTACTATTGCTCCTGTACATACTGTTGCCTCCTTAATAATGAGTAAGAATAGTACGACACTTTTGTTGTGACGCCTTTCTTTGTTTTAATCTATGTGCCAAGCGAGCATATATTACACAAGCTTACTCCTCGAATTCACCCGGAGGAACACGGTCAGTCAGTCTCCAATTGTCGACAAAACAAGTGTTGTCCTCATCTATAATGTGACAAACATTAACCAAGGACTAGATTATAATGTATATGTATCTGAAATCAGAAGTCCTGTTTCTCTTTTAAGCTAATTGGGAGGGATGGTCACTATGGACAAACAGTTCATAAAGAGGTTACACACGCTTAATCGTCGCGACGAATTGAGATCAAGGCTACTAATTGAAGGTCTTAAACTCACTCTCAAACGAAAAAAGGAATTAAGTTTAATAGCTAGGTTTTTTAATAACAAAAAGAAACCGATTATCGCAAAAGGATGGAACTGACTCCAAGGAGAGGTTGGTTAAAGTGATCGTAGCTGATGCCATATTGAGAAATTATGGAATGGATAAGGACGCCTTTATCCGGCATATGGAAGAAGGAAAAAGAAAATCGGCGATGGCGTCGCTGGGCATTGAGTACACGGAGCTTCATCCGGATCGCGTAGTCTTGACCATGCCGGTAGGTCCGATAACCCATCAGCCTGCGGGCATCCTGCACGGCGGTGCTTCGGTATTATTGGCGGAATCGGCGGCTTCCATCGCCTCTATCATCAATATAGACAACCAAGAATATGCAGCGGTAGGGCTGGAGATTAACGCTAACCACCTCCGGAGCAAAAGTGACGGTATCGTGACCGCGGTCGCTACCCCATTTCACAAAGGACGCAAAACGATGGTCTGGGATATCAGGATCACTGACGAGCAAGATAAACTGATCTGTATCTCCCGCTGCACCGTCGCGATTATTAATAAAAGATAGCGTTCAACGAAAAAGGCACGGATCCAATAGGGTCCGTGCCTTCATTTGACTTTACAACCGCGATAAGTGGCGCCTAGTCATTTACATAAATCATAAGATTTCTTAGAACGACGTTAATATTTTACGGTAACCCGCTTTACACTCCGTTCTTATGATGATGATGTTATCGAAAAATTGTTGAGAGCGGAGTGACACCAATGAGAACGTTTGGCAAGAAAAAGTGGCTCTTTGTATGCGCGTTGTTAAGTCTCGCCATGAGTTCAAGTGCCTACGCCGCATACTCCATTTATCCCAAAATAGCGGAAAGCAAATCACCGTTAGCATCTTCAAGTGCGACTTCCGTGGAGCAAAGTGCGATTACTGCTGTTATGCCTAATACGAAAGCCCCGCCTCTTATCACCAATGGGGTGAATACGACAACGGGCTGGCAGCTCACTCCGGCTGGAGAACAATTGACACTGGGGAGTTTTTCGATGGGAGGAGCACTAAGTCCGGACGGCCGCTATCTTGTCGTTTCGAATGATGGTGTGGCCGAACAAACGCTGCAAGTGATTGATATCGCTGCGAACAAAGTTGTGCAAAGTCTATCCTATAATGCTCCTGAAGCCCTCTATCTAGGACTTGTGTTCAGTCCTGAAGGGTCTAAGTTATATGCCTCGGCAGGCGGCAACAATAAAATAAGAATCTACCAATTTAAGGATGGGCTTCTATCGGAACAAGACTCGATCCCAGTCCGGGATTCTCGCGGAACAAGCTTCTATCCGGCAGGAATCGCCATTTCGACTGATGGCAATCGGCTGTATACGGCTAATAATTTAGACCATTCTGTGTCTCGAATCAATTTGGAGACGAAGAAAATCGAATTCACAGTACCTGTAGGTAAGAGTCCGTATACCCCTTGGCTAAGCAGAGACGGTAAAACTGTTTATGTCAGTAATTGGGGAGAAAGCAGCGTAACCGCGCTTGATGCCGAAAGTATGAAGCTGAAGCGGCTAATTCCGGTCGGTCTGCATCCTAATGCCATTGCCGAAAATCCGATTAACGGCCTGATCTATGTATCAAATTCCGATAGCGACGACATTACAATCATCGATCCTTCGCTTCTCCAGGTAGTTGGGAACATTCCTTTGTCGCCCGCTCCTGATGCTCCGACAGGAAGCCAACCTGATGCGCTTGCCGTGAGCTCCGACGGTAAGAAGCTGTATATTGCCAACGCGGGAAACAACGATGTTGCAGTCATCCAATTGGATCAAGCTGGCATTGCTTCCGGCAACTCCATAACAGGACTAATTCCTACAGCATGGTATCCAACGGGGGTTTTCCTCTCCAAGGATGAATCGAAGCTTCTTGTCCTGAACGCCAAAGGAATGGGCTCCGGGCCGAATAACAAGCCGGTTCAATGGGTAGGCAGCATGATGACGGGCACCTTGTCCATTATAAATATTCCTTCGAATGAACGACTTCAAGAGTATACGAAACAAGTACAATACAACAATCGTCCTTCGGAGGGTTCACTCGCCAAATCGGCGGCTTCCGATGGGCAGCAATTCCCGATTCCACGTTTTATCGGCCAAGACTCGCCTATAAAACATGTCATCTACGTAATTAAGGAAAATCGTACCTACGACGATATTCTCGGCGATTTGGAGCGTGGAAACGGTGACCCGAGTCTTGTGGAATTCGCAAAAACGATCACGCCGAATCATCACAAATTGGCGAATCAGTTCGTAATTCTGGATCGTTTGTATGCCGTATCCGATGTAAGTGCTGACGGGCAAAACTGGTCAACGGCCGGAAAAGCCAACGACTACGTGCAGAAAAACTGGCTTGCCAATTATTCCGGACGGAACCGGGATTACGACTTTGAAGGCGGTGGAGGAGGAAGTGAGCCGAGTGGGGCGCCGTTTACCCGATCCAAAGAGGGTTATTTTTGGGACATGGCTTTAAAATCGGGTTTGACCTTCCGGAATTACGGTCTATTTATGCAAAATTACGACGCCAAGACGAAACAATTTTTCCCTAATGATAAATATACGACTGACTTCGGAGGGAATTATGACCCTTATTACGGCGGATGGGATCTAAGCTTATCCGATATGACGCGATATGCGGAATGGGAGAAAGAATTTAAAGTTTACGAGAAGAACGGCAATTTGCCGCAGCTAGAAACGGTCTATTTGCCCGACGATCATACGGCCGGCACATTTCCGGGATATCGGACTCCGCAAGCGATGATGGCCTCTAACGATCTGGCACTAGGTAAGTTAGTGGAGACCGTCAGTCATTCGAGGTTTTGGAACAGCACAGCGATCTTCGTGATCGAGGATGATGCACAAAGCGGAGTTGATCATGTGGAGGCACACAGAATCGTAGCTCTGGCAATCAGCCCTTATACGCAGACCGGGGCAGTAGACAGCACTCCATATAATACGACATCGATGCTTAGGACAATGGAACTGATTCTTGGGTTAAAACCTATGACTCAATTCGACGCTTCGTCGATTCCGATGTTAGCGGCATTCACTGCAACACCGAACTTTACGCCTTATCAGGCTGTATCTCCGGAATATCCGCTCGACCGGCTTAACGGTGAAGACGCTCCGAATGCGCAAATCTCCAAGACTCTCGACTTCTCCAGTCCGGATGCGGCAGATCGCGACAAGCTGAATGATGCCATCTGGCAAACGACGAACGGCGCCAAGCCCGACCCGAAAAAACATAACTAAAACTTTGCAGCGGCTTCATGTGAAGACCGCTGCTGCGTATTTGACCACTTTTATTATTTCTGCGTAGAATCACTTTTGAAATGATTGTGAGGCTAGATTCCGGATGACCAAATGGATTGAAAGTATGATGAAACGAACTTTTCTAGCTGTTACCTTTATGATCCTGATCGTTGTATGGGGGAGCTTCTCCGTTTATCGCATACATCGGGATTATTTACCGCCTATCAGTAATCCGACCTTGATGGTATCGGTGACGGCAAACGGCTTTCGTTCCGCAGAGGTAGAAGCTTTTCTTGCCAAACCGCTCGGACAGGCGGTCCGTACGGTTAGCGGAGTGGAATCGGTTGAAACGAACAGCTTCGACGGAGGACTATACATCCATCTCGATTTTGCCTCAGGTACGTCGATGGATCGGATGGAAAGTGATGTATCACGCGCGATACAAACGGTCGTTCTGCCGAGCGGGTCAGAGCGGCCTGTCATTACCCGAATCAGTTCGAGCTCTCTTCCCGTGATGAGAATTTGCCTGTCTGGCACACCGGACCGAGTGAACGAAGAGGCGCTTAGGACCGTGGTTCAAGAGCAAGTGGCGAACGATCTGCGCAGTCTGCAAGGAACGAGTGACATACAGGTTACCGGAGCCGGAACGAACGGCTATACGGTGACGATACGGACGGATGATCTACAGGCGGCCGGTTTAACGATGGAGGAAGTGAAAGAGGAGCTGTCAAAGGCGCTTCCGGGCGAAGCTTGGGGAACGATTATGGGCGGAACCGATTCGCAATCTGTACTGGTGAAGGGCTGGGATTTGCAGGAGCAGGATGTGAAGAATTACCCGATACAAGGGCGTAACGGTAGAAAGGTCCCATTGTCTTCAATAGCTGACGTAACTCACAATACGATCGGTCTTCAAACGATCTCCCGAACTGACGGGAAGCCTAGCGTCGTCTTCGATATTCTCAAAACCCCTTCCGCCAATATTACGGAGTATACCGGACGGGTCCGCGAAAGGATCGAGTCTATGCTGAAGGTTTTGCCGGAAGGAGTCAAGCTGGATATCCTTTTCGACAAAGGAGAGCAAGTGCGGTCGGCTCTGAACGATTTGCTGAAGGAAGGCTTGTTCGGCTGTTTGTTCTCGGTACTTAGCGTATTTTTGTTTTTCCGCCGGGTTCAATCGACGTTGCTTGTCGCTTTATCGCTTCCAGTTTGCCTGCTTGCTACGATCGGTCTACTCGATACGATGGGCTTTAGCCTAAATATTTTGACTGTATCCGGGCTTATTGTGGCGATGGGGCGAGTGATTGACGATTCGATCGTCATTATCGACAATATGCATAGAAGAAGCGAAGAAGCCGGAGATAGCGCGAAGCTGTCCACGCTTGCCGGCGCGGTGCGGGAAATGCTGCCGGCCGTCGTTTCCTCTACGGTGACTACGGTCGCGGTGTATGTGCCCATCACATTGGCTGGAGGAATGATCAGCTCAGCCTTTACAGGATTTGCTTGGTCTGTCGTGGCAGCACTGTTAACTTCACTTGCCGTCTCGATCTTAGTAGTTCCGGCTCTTTACCGCCTGCGGAAACCGAAGGGGGCTTACGCCCCATCGTCCCGGAAGATTGAAGAAGCAGCTAAGAACGTTCTTGAGCGAGTATTCAGGCACCCCAGGAAGCTTTGCGCAATCTTATGCATATTACTAGCGGTTGCTATAGCGGGAGCCGTGAATCTTCCGGTCAATGTAATGCCGTCCGCGCAAACAGGCCAAATCGCCGTACAGGTGGAAATGCCAGAAAATACAACGCTCGCGGAAATGGATGCCGTGGTCAAGCGGCTGGAGAAAGCAATCGCGGAGGTGCCGGAGATTCAAAGATACGCCTCCACGTCAGGAGTGAGCGGTGCTCCCCAATTTGATGATGTATTCGATGCTAGCGGCGCCTGGATTCAGGAAGGTAGTATCGCAAATATATCGTTAAACCTCAAACAAGGAGCGGACCCGGATTCCATGGTATTGAAGCTGAAAAAAGTTTTATACGCCGTATCCGGCAATGCGGTGTGTACCGTAACGAATCAAAATATTTCCGGAGACGACTCGCAGTTGAAAATAGATCTGACAGGTGCGGATTCCGTTACTCTGGGGATGACTGCCCAGCTCATCCGCAGCAAGCTGCAAATGATCCCCAGCCTGAACGTTGCCGGTACGTCCAATCTGAAAGCATCGAATCCCGGATTTCAAATCGTGCTAAACCGAGATGCCATTGAACAAGCGGGAGTAAATCCGGGCGACATCTTTGCCAGGATGCGAGGATACTTTGCTCCGGTCACTAAAATGGAACTCCGAGTCTCGACAACCGAACGAATTCCGATCGAACTGAAGACTGACTTGCTCAATGGCCCTGCAGGCCACAATAGCCAATCGTTCGGTCAGGCTGCGGACATGAGATTGCTCAGCAAGTTGGGCAACGAGACGTTTGAGGGAAAGGAAGGTGCCAAGTACCGCTTGGATCAGCTCGTTACTGTTGAGCCCGCAGCGGACCGGACAGTGCTTCGGAATCGGGAGGGACGCCCGTTTGACGTTGTGACCGCCAATATTACTTCGCGGGATATCGAACGCGTTTCCGGGGAGGTCGAAGCTCAGCTGAAGCAACTTCCTCTTGCTCCGGGCGTCCGTTATTCGATCAACGGCATTTCCGCTCAAGCAGATGAGATGATTCAAGGGATCGCGCGTGCACTCGCGGTTGCGATATTGCTAGTGCTGCTGATCATCAGCTGCTTTTTCCGCGGATGGCGCGCGCCGTCGGCAGTCTTGATTTGCATCCCGTTCGCCTACATCGGCGGAATTATTGGCATGATGCTATTCGGGAAAGAATGGGACATGGCGGCTATGATCGGATTCTTAATGCTGTCTGGCATTGTGGTGACGAACGGAATCGTCCTGGTCGATAAAATCGAACGGAATTTGAGATCAGGGATGCCACAAGAAGAGGCCATCATGCACGGGACGATCTCACGGGTCCGCCCAGTGCTCATGACGGCGATTACGACGATTCTGACGTTGCTTCCCATATGCATATTCGGCGGCCGAGATGCTATCGTGTCACAAACACTCGGGCTTGTCGTAGTAAGCGGAATGGTCAGTTCGACTTTTAGCAGCTTGGCGTTTATTCCTTTAACATATAAATTGCTGCAGCGTAGACCTTCGGTGACGTCGGATTTTTAAAAACGAGCGCAGAGCCATAATGGAAAACTGTCCACGCTAACGGGCAGCAATCTTCAATTGTTCACTAAAGTGGAAGTACGAATAACAGCGTGTGAATTAGTCTCAACTAATTCGCATGCTGTCTTTTATTTTTTTTCATTCAAATAATTGTTTGATTGAATATAAAATAGGGAGTATTATAATAATATACTCAAACCATTGTTTGAATGAAGGCGGTGCTTACATGACTGAAAAAGATACGTGTGAACTCTATTGTTTTGATGAAGCAAAGGTGCAAAGGGTACAAAAATCACTGCAACAGCAAGATATTTCGGGCATGGCGAACATGTTTAAGGTACTCGCCGATGAAACAAGAATGAAAGTGGCATTTGCCCTATGTCAGGAAGATGAGCTGTGCGTTTGTGATGTGGCAAATATCATCGGGTCCTCGCTTGCAACAGCATCGCATCATCTTCGAACGTTGAAAAAATTGAACCTGGTCAAATTCCGGAAAGATGGAAAGCTGGCGTTTTACTCCATGGAAGATAAACAAGTGCGGCAGCTCATCAAGCTCGCCTCGACGCATAGTCAGGAGTTGATGACAGTTGGACAATAATATGCAAAATCATGCAGAAGATAAAACCGTGTATCGCGTTCAAGGATTTACATGCACAAACTGTGCCGGTATTTTTGAAAAGAATGTAAAAAATCTCCCTGGTGTCCAGGATGCACAAGTCAATTTCGGAGCATCCAAAATAACCGTTTATGGTAACACGACAGTAGCGGAATTAGAGAAAGCAGGGGCATTTGAAAGCCTAAGGGTGACACCGGAAAAACAGCGTGACATCGAAAAGAAAGAGCCGTTTTGGAAGGAAAACTGGAATGTGCTTGTGTCTGTTTTGATGCTTGCTGCGGGTTATTTTTTAGGCGCGGACCATTCGCTTTCGTTTATTTTCTATGCTACATCGATAGTGATCGGCGGCTATGAACTATTTATCAAAGGCATCAAAAACCTATTCCGGCTTCAGTTTGATATGAATGTGTTAATGACCATTGCCATTATCGGGGCTGCTTCTATCGGGCAGTGGGGAGAAGGGGCGACAGTCGTCATTCTCTTTGCTATCAGCGAAGTGCTGGAGCGGTATTCGATGGAGAAAGCTCGTCAATCGATTCGCTCTCTAATGGATATTTCACCAAAAGAGGCTTTGATTCGTCGGGGCAGTGTGGAGCTCTTGGTCAAAGTCGATGATATTGTCGTAGGCGATGTCATGATAGTAAAGCCTGGACAAAAGCTTGCGATGGATGGTCTGGTCATTAAAGGGAGCTCTACGATCAATCAAGCAGCCATTACCGGTGAATCGATTCCCGTTACTAAAACCATCGATGATGAGGTTTTCGCAGGTACGCTCAATGAAGAAGGCTTGCTGGAAGTGAAAGTAACGAAAACGGTGGAGGATACGACGATTTCAAAAATCATTCACCTGGTGGAAGAAGCACAAGCTGAGAGGGCTCCCTCACAAGCGTTCGTTGACCGGTTCGCCAAATACTACACGCCAGTAATTATGATTGTGGCTTTGCTTATTGCGGTTATTCCCCCGCTGGTTATGAGTGGGGCTTGGGGGGCGTGGATTTATCGCGGGCTTGCTCTTCTTGTTGTCGGCTGCCCTTGTGCTCTTGTTATCTCCACGCCGGTATCGATTGTAACGGCAATCGGTAACGCAGCAAAACGAGGAGTGCTCATTAAAGGCGGTATTCACCTGGAGGAAGCAGGACGGATCTCCGCTGTTGCCTTTGATAAAACCGGAACGCTCACAAAAGGCGTGCCGCAAGTAACCGAATTTATCGCTGTTGGCGAAAATGAGCATGAATTATTAAAAATAGCAGCGATTTTGGAAAAAGGCTCGCAGCATCCACTTGCATCTGCGATTTTGCAAAAAGCTGAAGAAGCAGGGGTGGACTTTACAGCCGATGCAGAAGAATTCAGCTCCATCACCGGCAAAGGTGTAAAAGGCAAGGTGGACGGGAAGCAATACTATATTGGCAGTCCAAATCTGTTCGCTGAGCTTCACGCAGCCATTGAAACAAAAGCAAAAAGCCAAATCGACGAGCTCCAATACCAAGGCAAAACAGTGATGGTACTCGGAACAGACGAAGAAATCCTAGCACTTATTGCGGTAGCCGATGAAGTTCGCGATTCCAGCAGAGACGTCATTCAAAAACTGCATGAGCTTGGCATTAAAAAAACCATCATGCTCACTGGCGACAATAAAGCAACCGCTGATGCTATCGGCAAGCGTCTTGGCATTGCTGAAGTGAAGGCAGAATTATTACCACAAGATAAATTAGTATACATCCAAACGCTTCGCTCGCAGTATGGCAATGTCGCAATGGTGGGTGATGGGGTTAACGATGCTCCTGCCCTAATGGCATCGACGGTTGGCATTGCAATGGGTGGAGCAGGAACCGATACAGCTCTTGAAACAGCGGATATTGTGTTAATGGGCGATCATTTAAGGAAATTGCCTTACACCATGCGTTTAAGCCGCAAAACACTCGCGATCATCAAACAAAACATCACGTTCTCGCTGCTTATCAAAGTGGTGGCAATATTATTAATCGTTCCAGGATGGCTCACGCTTTGGATTGCAATTTTCGCAGACATGGGAGCAACGCTGATTGTTACACTCAATAGTTTACGATTGTTACAAGTAAAAGATGGTGAACAAAGCTAGGCAGTGAGTAGTTTGATGTACTTAGATTTTTAATAGTAATATACAGTTGTTATTATAACCACATCAGTGTAGTGTTTGATGTTATGTTTAATGATGTTAATCAATTTTTGTTAATACCATTAAATATTAAGATAATTAATTCTAAGTTACTGGAATTGGGGATCCATCTTTTTCAAAAAAAACAAAGCTTTTCTATGCTTTTAGAACGTTGAATTAAAGGATAACTAAAGTGAGGAGCCTGCTTTAGACTGGTACCCATAGACTGGACACTTTGAAAAAAGTGTTCGGTCTATGGGTACCTTTTTT
>NZ_JBHTHA010000075.1:0-16023 GCF_042676385.1 Paenibacillus sp. GCM10027628 | reverse complement strand
TTATTGGCTTCCTAAAGTTCTTAGAACAACCTCTTTTTTAAGTGTCCTTGACAAAGGGTCCAGATCGGTTAAGCCCTTGCTCTTCTCTTTCAATTATTCTTCTGTAGGATCCAAAACGCATTCTTCCAGTTTTAACACTTTTGTTTTGTACTTCCACTTGTAGCCTAGCCATACGATCAAGAACAATGGAATTCCAATATAGGAAGCGAATAAGAACGTCCAGTCCACTTTGCCATCCGAGAACGCGCTAATGCTTTGACCGATAATGACAATCATACACATCACGCCCGCCAAAATCGGCCCGAACGGGAACCACATCGAGCGGTATGGAAGGTCAGCTACTTTGTTGCCTTGTGCAACGTAAGCTTTGCGGAAACGGTAATGGCTAATCGCAATACCAAGCCATGCAATGAACCCAGACATTCCTGACGCGTTCAACAGCCACATGTACACTTGTCCATCGCCAAAGAAAGAAGCAAGGAAAGCAAGCATTCCGATTGCTGCTGTCGCGAGCAGGGCGTTGACGGGAATCCCGCTTTTATTTAATTTAGCGAACCATTTAGGCGCTTTGCCTTCTTTCGCCAATACCCACAGCATTCGAGTGGAAGCGTACATGCCTGAGTTACCTGCGGATAGAACCGAGCTTAAGATAACGGCATTCATCACAGAGGCTGCTACGCTTAAGCCTGCTTTTTCGAAAATAATCGTAAACGGACTTGCCGCTACGCTGTCGCTAGCGAGTGTATCTGTGGTATACGGAATCAGCATACCAACAACGAAAATAGCCAAGATGTAAAACAGCAGTATTCTCCAAAACACGCTTCGGATCGCGCGAGGCACGTTCTTCCGAGGGTTCTCGGATTCCCCTGCTGCAATACCGACGAGCTCTGTTCCTTGGAAAGAGAAGCCCGCAGCCATACAAACGCCAAGTACTGCAAGGAAGCCGCCCGAAATTGGCGCGTCGCCCGTTGTAAAATTACTGAATCCAATCGCTTTTCCGCCCCAGATACCGACGATCATGAGCAAACCGATAACGATAAACACAATGACTGTTACAATCTTTATCATTGCGAACCAATATTCCGACTCACCGTAGCCTTTAACAGACAATAAATTAAGTCCTACCATTAATGCGAGGAATAGGGCACTCCATAAGAACGACGGGCTGTCAGGCAGCCAGAACTTTATAATTAACGTCGCCGCGGACAACTCTGCCGCGATTGTAATAGCCCAGTTATACCAATAATTCCACCCTAGCGCGAAGCCAAGGGATGGGTCTACGAACTTCGTTGCGTAAGTACTGAATGTGCCGGATACAGGCATATATGTTGCCATTTCTCCCAAGCTAGTTACCAAGAAATAAACCATAATTCCGATAATGAAGTAAGCTAAAAGCGCGCCGCCTGGTCCGGCTGCATGAATCGCCCCGCCGCTGGCTAGGAACAACCCTGTTCCAATCGATCCGCCTAGCGAAATCATTGTCATGTGGCGCGACTTCAGACCTCTTCGTAATTTGTTCTCTTCCAATTTTATACGCTCCCTTAATATGTTTTAACGCAAAAAAGCCGCCTTTTCTTCAAAAATAAGTCAGGCAGCTTCTACTCCCTCATTTATCCTGTTTCAAGATAGCACAACATACTGCTTTGGACTCAGCAGTATGACAGTTCCGCCCCTTTCGGAAACGGACCCAGCCGGGCACGGTCAGTATACCGTGCGGCTTCGGCAATGTTGCCTTTTCATCGGAATCGTTAGTCTTACTGGACTTCCTCCGATGTACTCTTCAACATCGCGACCTCTACCTCATCTAGGTTGATGAGGGTTTGTATTTAATTTTAATTTTCCTTTAACAATATAAATGAACCTCAGGTTATAAATCAATGGGTATTCGTTCCATTTAGATCATAAGTTTGGTCGGTGACATTCTGGGTATTCTATAATTAACAAGCTTAGATGGAGGGATTTTGTTGGAAGAGAAATACGTAAGGGAGACGAGATGCTTCAAAATATCCAGGGTGTTTCCGCTCGATGTCAATAACCACAACACGATGTTCGGTGGAAAGCTCATGTCCCAAATCGATGATATCGCATCCATTACGGCCTCCAAACTTTGCAGGGTGACGGCGGTTACAGCATCCACGGACTCCGTTGATTTTTTGAAACCGATCCGGCCGACGGATTGCGTTTCTTTGGAATCCTTTGTAACTTGGACGGGTAAAACGTCCATTGAAGTTTTCGTCAAAGTCATTACGGAAGATTTACGCACAGGAAAGAGGGACATTGCCGCGACGTCGTTTTTAACCTTTGTCGGACTTGATGAAAGCAATAATCCAGTCCCCGTTCCCCGCATTGTGCCGGAAACCGAAGAGGAACGAAAATTGTACGAGACCGCAAACCACCGGGCAGAAATGCGTAAAACCAGAAGGGAAGGAAGCAAGAAATTCGCGGACTATTTGATTACGTCTTATCCGTGGGAATAACACGTCAAGGCTGCCCCCGGATCATCCGTTGGCAGCCTTGCTCCGTGATTTAATATCATGTTTTTCAGTGCGCCTCAGGCATATGTTCGACGGCTGAGACACGCTTTGGCCGATTCACAATCACAATACCCGAAACGACGAGCGCGAGCGCGACAAGCACGATAAGATGCAGCTCTTCATTCAACATCAGCGCGGACAAAATAACACCAAATACCGGTATCAAGAACAAATACATAGAAATGCTCCCGACCTTGTTATACTTCATGACATTATTCCAGAGGACGAAGCCGACTGCCGACAAAAAAGCTAAATACAGCAGCATTAATACCGTTGTCCAAGTAAAATCAAGAACGATCGACCCTGCAAAAGCCGCACCGGCCACAAACAAGGCGATTCCCCCAAGCAGCATTTGCCAACCGGTCATATAGAGGACGTCCAGCTCTTTTGCTTCGTTCTTGGAAAGCACATTACCCAGCGCCCCGAAAAACATCGCAACCAGCAAACAAATTTCCCCGACGCCCATTTGTAAAGACAGATCCCCTTTGGTCATATTGACCAGGATGGCTCCGCCAAACCCCATAATTAAACCGATCATTTTTTTCATATTCAACCGGTCGTTCTTGTACATGTAGTGGGCTAGAATGATTTGGAAAAATGAGGTCGTTCCTGCAATAATCGAGCCCTGAATCCCCGTACTTGCGCTCACCCCATAATAGAAAAACAGATATTGCAAAAAAGTTTGAAAAAGACCGATTTTCCCGATTTTCAGCAGCGTCCCCCGTTGATATCCAGCCTTTTTCCCGATGACTGCCATAAACAATAGAATAAGTATCGCGGCCAAAATAAAACGATAGCCGGCAAACAAAAGCTGCTCGGACCAATCCGCTTTACCAATGTGGAGCTCAGCGTAACTTAGTTTAACAAACGGAAAGGCACTCCCCCATAAGAGTGTCGCCAAGGTAGCTGCGGACACAATCCCTAAAGGATGCTTGAAAAATTTTTCTGTAGTCAAAATGAACACCTCGATGTATAGACTCTTGTTGCATAGATCAGCTATTCATTATACAGGAAGGTGCCATTCCCGAAAACTATTTATCTAGTAAATGTGAGAAGGTATATATCCGCATACGTCGCGACGCGTTCAATCAATTACTGAAATGCATCAAATCATTGATAAAAATGAATTTTACACAACAATCTTTCCAAAGTATGCTTATTACATTGAATTTGAATTCGGAAGGGTTGAACGCAAATGAACGTTGCAGTGCCAACGAAATTCAGTGGAAGCAAGGATATGACGGAGGACCGGAGTTATCTTAGACGTGGAACCAAAGAATACCAGCGAAGCAGTTTTTCGTTGTTTGCTGCAGGTCTTGCAACCTTTGCCGTTCTATACTGCGTACAGCCGCTGTTTCCGGTTTACTCCAAGGAATTAGGTCTCTCTCCTGCCGTAGCCAGCATGTCTTTATCAATAAGCACGATTATGCTCGCAATCTCGCTGCCTTTCGCAAGCTTCTTATCCGATCGCATCGGTCGAAAACCAATGATGGTCAGTTCACTCATCGCCTCGTCCATATGCTGCATATTCGCTGCGCTCGCACCCAATTTTAATAGCTTGCTGATCATCCGTGCGATTCAAGGAATTGTTCTTGCCGGACTGCCTGCCGTGGCAATGACTTATTTGGCTGAAGAAATGGAAGCCAGAAGTCTTGGCTTCGCTATGGGACTCTATATCAGCGGGAATACAGTCGGGGGATTATTCGGACGCGTATCCGTCAGCACGATAACCGATTTATTCTCATGGAGATGGGGCATCGGGATATTAGCCGTAATCAGTTTGCTTGCCAGTTTGTACTTTTGGCGAAACTTGCCCTCTTCCAGGCATTTTAAGGTACTGGCAATCGAACCTAAACCTATTCTTCGGCTATTTGCCGCACAATTCCGTGATCGAGGCCTGCTTTGCCTGTTCTCGTTAGGCGCATTATTGGTGGGGAGTTTTGTTACGCTATACAACTACCTGGAGTACCGTTTAATCGAAGCTCCGTTTTCTCTTTCTCAAACCCTGGTAGGCTGGATCTTCGTTATATACCTGGTCGGTACATTTAGCTCGTCTTGGATGGGCAGATTGAGCGACCGGTTCGGACGCCGGAAAGTGTTATGGATCAATGTCACCCTGATGCTGGCCGGAATCCTGCTGACGCTTTCAGCTCAGTTGGCTGTTGTCATCCTCGGAGTGGGGATTTTCACCTTTGGGTTTTTCGGCAGCCATTCTACGGCCAGCTCGTGGGTGGGAAGCAGAGCTATCGTGGGGAAAGCGCAAGCGTCCTCCATCTATCTGCTGTTTTACTATATAGGGTCAAGCCTTGGAGGATCGGTCGGCGGGCTGTTCTGGAGCCGGTTTCATTGGAACGGGGTTGTTGGCATGATCTCCGGCATGCTTTTGCTTGCGATGCTGGTCTCTTATGTTTTAACTTCCGTTGTATCGGAACGATCCCAGCATCACTCTAGAAATAATTCTTCACAAATTGTATGAATCGTTTGGCTGGGGGAGACAAGTATCGTTCTTTCACCCAGACAACACCGATATTGCGGCGACATTCCTGGGAGCTAACACTAAGTTTAACTACATCATTACCGCCCAGTCCTTTCACATCAGGAATAAGGGCTACACCCAATCCTGCAGCCACCAACCCTGCAACGGTATGGACTTCCTCCCCCTCAAAAGCAATCTTGGGGGTAAAGCCTGCTTCATTGCATAATGTATCAATAATGTTACGCAGCCCATATCCGCTTTTAAAAGAAATCATTGGCTCATCTGCGATCTCTTGTAAAGAAACAACAGAGCCCCGATCCGCCAATCGATGCTGCTTCTGGACAAAAAGGAACAGTTCCTCGCTCCATAACTGTGTCCATTCAATGTCACTATTACCTTCGTCGTTAGGAGAAGAGAGAAGACAAAGATCGATGGTGCCTTCACGCATCTGCTGTAAAAGGGAAGCCGTGCTGTTCTGATTGAGCTGAAAACGGATTTTGGGCGATTCACGGCGAAACGCGGCAATCAAATCCGGAATATGATGGGAGCCAAGCGTATGAAGGAAGCCCAATGCGACTTCCCCCGCTTCTTCATCCAGCAGATCCTCAATTTCGTGCTTACCTTCTTCATATTCTTTCATAATACGGTGTACCCGGTTCAAAAATAATTGACCGTAACGGTTAAGCGTTATCGTACGGCCCTGCCTGTCAAATAGCGGTACTCCCAGTTCCTTCTCCAAACGGGAGATCGAGCGGCTGAGAGCGGATTGGGAAACGCATAAAAGCTTGGCAGCGCGGGTCATATGTTCCATTCGAGCTACCGTTTGAAAATATTCAAGCTCCTGCCACTCCAAATAAAATCCCCCTAAGATGCACTCTTTTAATAAGTAGTTTATCAAGCAAAAAGGAGTCGCTCGTCATTAATAAGCGACTCCACCAGCTAGTTTGCTACTACGAACTGCTCATGCTGTTCGATTACTGCATTCTTTCCTAGCTTCTGATATAAAGCGATATATTTATCCAGCTCGTGGCTAATTGCAACAACATTTTCATGCGTAAGTCTGCTTTGTACGAGTGCTTCTTCGACCATTTGAAGACGTATGGCTTCGATCTTTTCCAAGAGGAATAGCTCCATTTCACTAATCTCCGTTCCTGTTCAATAGAATGACAAGATCTATTATAAAACAGGAAACAATATAACGTTGTAACTATTTGTCGTCGAAATTATGAAGAATTAGTGAAATTTTGTTTCGAATCACATACTTTTTCTTGGTTATATGTTTCAAACCTATTTATGAGGCAAGAATCGTTTCAATTCGGTCGAGAACGTCTTGTTGCAGCTCGATACCGGAGGCCTTCGCATTTTCTTCGACTTGCGCGGGACGACTCGCTCCGACGAGCGCACTAGCCACGTTCGGCTGGCGCAAAATCCAGGCAAGCGCCAACTGGCCTACCGTAATATCCAATTCGCCGGCGATATTCGCGAGCTGAACGACTTTGGCGATCTTATCTTCGGTGATACCATTACGCATATTTTCCAGCTTCGCGGCCCTGCTTTCCTGCGGAAAATCCGTCACAGATTTGTATTTACCCGTAAGAAGACCCTGCGCCAGCGGCGAGAATACGACTTGCCCGACGCCTTGCTTCTCCCCGAGGGGGATAATTTCTTTTTCGATGTATCGATTAAACATGTTATAAACCGGTTGGTTGACGATGATGCGATCCAGCAAATATTTATCGGAAACGGCAAGCCCTTCCGCTATTTGCGCTGCGGTCCACTCGCTAACCCCGGCGTACAAAATTTTGCCCTGCGTGACCAGATCGTCGATCGTGCGAAGCGTTTCTTCAACTGGAGTTGCCGGGTCATATCTGTGGCAATAGTAAATATCCACATAGTCGGTGCCAAGTCTCTTCAAGCTGGCATGCAGCTGCTCAAAAACGTGCTTGCGCGATAATCCGCGGTCATTCGGACCTTCACCCATCGGCCAAAAGACTTTCGTTGCAAGCACATAAGAATCGCGGGGATACTGCTTTAACGCCTCCCCAACGACTTTTTCGGCTTCGCCTCTCTCATATACGTTGGCCGTATCGAAGAAATTAATGCCAAGATCGTAAGCTTTATTAATGGAAGTAACTGCGTTTTCCTTTTCGACGTATCCTCCATAGGTCAACCAGCTTCCTAAGCTGATTTCGCTAACCTTCAAACCGCTTCCGCCCAATCTCCGATATTTCATATCTCCCACTCCTCTTTGTTTGAGATAACGCTACTACTTCTAGTATCATATCGAAGTTCCCTAAAGCTGAAAAGTACTGAAATATTTGTTAGATAGTTATCTAGAGTATAGTTAGGCACTATCGGTGTTACATCCCTGTTACCCATTCGTCGAGGCCGGTGCCATGGAAATGATACCATACGTCTCCCGTCTCCGAGGTCCATTTTTCAAAAGCTTGAACGGTTTGCGGCGCATAATAACCACTTAAATGAGCGGGTTCGCTCGTTAACGGATACTTGAAAGTTTTGGTGTCTTTCGTCAAGGCGATTTTCTCGTCCGTTTTGACGATGCAGACCGGGCGCTCGAGTAAAGCGCGCTTCGGATTGACCCAAACTTTACCTTGCGCCGTATGGATATGTACCCAATCTCCGGATACTTCAAAAGCATCATAGGTTCCGGGTTCAAGCGATCCTTTCTCATCCATGTACAAGTTCGGTTGATCGAAATAGCGGCTATTCGTCTGCAAAGTGATTGATTCTTTCACTTCAAGGTAATCGCGAAGTGTTGGATTTTGCGGAACAACCCAGCGTTTCCCTTGAGGAAGTTCAATTTTCAACCACACGTCGCCTTGCGTCGGTCCCGTCCGATTATCCCATTCGGCAATCACTTGCACGACCTGCGGGTTGATAGTTTCCTCCGACCGCTTGACCGCAAACGGGTACGAGTAGACATGCTCCTGACCGGTCAGTTTGAGATTGTAGGAAACCGGCTTCTCTTTAATATCTTCCAACAACGCCGGCTTCAAAATCCATTTTTCTCCAAGCCAAGTGTCAATCCGGTACCATCCCCCACTCCCTCCCTCAAAGCTGCTTACATCACTAAATTCCAACGGAGAGTACGGGAGTGACGCCGTAGCAATGAGCTTCTGCGGCGAAACGCTGAGGTTTGTGAGGCTCTTAGGGTCCGGGTGGTCGTAGAGCGGAGCAACGAATATCGTCGTAATCTCCTGATCCGCTTCCTGCAAATACCCGCTTACCATTCGATTGTCGGCTTTGATCCATTTGCTGCCAAGCCAGGTTTCCACCAAATACCACTGGGGATCGTCGTTCCCATTAGCAGTTGTAACAACTTTCACGGACTGGTAAGCGGACAGAGTGCCGACGGGCTTTCCCGGGTTCACATGATCGTTATAAATCGAGACATCCTCCATTAAAAACAGGTTGTTTACCCAAGATGCATGATGTGCCTTCGCCGATCCGGGAAACGTTGACCAACAAGCCAATAAGGCGCTCAATGCCACCCCAGTCAAAAGAATACTGCGACGTTTAATGATCGATCACCACTTTTCCTTTTTGTAGTATTGACGTATAAAATATGGAAAAGTTTCTCCTTTCGAACTATCTCATCAACAGAAAAAAGCCGCGATAAGGCGACCTCATTAAATATATGAAAATATGATAAACCCATCCAATCAAACATCTTCCTTTCAACATATCTTGTAGAATCAACCAAAAAGGAGATGATTTAATTGGTTCGTATTCTTGATAAAGATGCCGTTCAGCCAAGAAGTAGATTTAACTTATCCAGATCGTTTACGATACCCCGCTCACCAAAAAGAGTAGTCCTGGCAGCAATTCGACTAAGAATTCCTGTGAATGCTCAACCCAATCGAGTTGAATTAATAGCAACCGTCGGTGTTCGAGGGATCACTGGCATAGCGCAAATTCGCTTTAGAATCTTTCGGGATGGCATAGAGATCTTTAATACAATCCAAGGTATTGAATCGGCCGGCTCTGAACAAAACTATGCGGTTACATTCCAGGCAATCGATAGGAATGTAAGATCAGGCAATCATGTTTATGCGGTTACTGCAGAAAACCTAACAGCGAATACAAGAGCTGACGTTGTTGGACCCATTTCCTTTAGTGGACTTGCTGTTCAAACCAGGTAGTACGATAACGTCATTAACAAAGTCCTTGAAAAGCTTCAATGAAAAAAGTACCGCATGAACTCGATGCGGTACTTTTCTATTGAAGCTAATTAATGATGTAAATTTGAGAGATTTCTTACTCTGTCATGTCCACGTACCAGGAAGAATACGAACTTACCGCATCGATTTTCCGGACAAGCTTTTGCGTTCTCTTACGCACTTCATCCGGGTTCATGCGGACTCGCGTGCACCCCGACTCCATCGCAGCTTGAGCGACTGCGGCAGCCACATGAGGAGAAACCATCGGATGAAACGGATGCGGGATCACATAATCCGGGTTCAACTGATGTTCCGGAACCAAATCGGCAATCGCGTACACGGCCGCCAGCTTCATCTTCTCATTAATCTCACTTGCCCGCACGTCCAGTACACCGCGGAAAATTCCCGGAAACGCGAGCACATTATTGATCTGGTTCGGAAAATCCGAACGGCCTGTACCGATGACCGCGGCTCCGGCGGCTTTGGCATCCTCAGGCATAATCTCGGGTATCGGGTTGGCCAGAGCAAATATGATGGAATCGCGGTTCATGGAGCTGACCATTTCCCGGGTCAATGCCCCTGCCGCGGATACGCCAATGAAAACGTCCGCTTCTTTTAACGCATCAGCTAGCTTACCGGTTATTCTTCTTCGGTTTGTAATCCACGCGATTTCCTGCTTGAAAGGGTTCATTCCTTCTTGTCTTTCTTCATAAAGAATGCCCTTCGTATCGCACATCACGATATCCTTCACACCCATATGCCCCAGAAGCCTCATGGTCGCAATGCCGGCCGCGCCTGCGCCGTTCACGACAACACGAATTTGCTCCATCGTTTTGCCGACGAGTTTGAGGGCATTGATCAGTCCGGCAGCTATGACGATTGCCGTTCCGTGCTGGTCATCATGGAAAACGGGAATGCCGCATTCCTTTTTCAACCGCTCTTCAATTTCAAAGCAATCCGGTGCGGCAATGTCTTCCAGATTAATCCCGCCGAAGGAAGGCGCAAGCTGCTTGACCGTATCAATGATTTTGTCTTTATCGCTTTCAGCCAAACAAATCGGAATGGCGTCCACCCCTGCAAAAGCTTTAAAAAGCAAAGCCTTGCCTTCCATAACCGGCATCGCCGCATGCGGCCCGATATTGCCCAATCCGAGCACAGCCGTTCCGTTGGAAACGACGGCAACGAGATTACCTTTCATGGTATAATCATATACTTTATCTTCATCGTTATAAATTTCTTTACAAGGCTCTGCAACTCCAGGAGAATAGGCGAGACTTAAATCACGTACCGTTCCTACCGGAACCTTGGCAAGCAGCTCGAGTTTGCCGGTACGCTTTTTGTGCATATGAAGACTTTCTTCACGTAAGTTGTACATGATCCCATTTCCCCTCATTGTTAATGGATAACTGCAAGATGTATGGCTTTCCATGTCTTCATCATACTCAAAACAAGTGCGTCTGAATCTAGCCAAACTTGCTGAAAGGTAGCACGAAAATAAGGTTCTGTTCATGCCGGACAACCATGTAAAAAAGAAGAGGCTGTCCCAGAAGGATAGCCTCGATTTACGTCATTGGATCTCATACCGTACACTGCGCTGCTATCCGATAGTCCGTGGAACTGCAGCCCATCACCATTTTAAATTTCCTTGCAAAATAGTTCGCGTCTTGAAAGCCGACATGGGCGGCAATGTCTTGTACGGAAAACTCCGTTTTCTCCAAAAAATAAGCTGCCTTCTCGATCCGGACTTTATTTAAGTAACCTAGAAAGCTTAAACCCGTTTCTCGTTTAAATAAGTGGGCAAAATAATAGGTGCTCAAGTAGCAATGCTGTGCAATATCTTTTAACAATATTTTTTCCTGATGATGCTCCTTAATATAGATGATTGCAGACCGGATTACAGGAGATACCGCCAATGCATGATCGTCCGCTGCTTGCCTCGCAAGTTTCCTCCAATACGAGCTAAGCTTTTGAGCAAATGTATCATAACGGATGGTGCTGTATAAGTCTTGAAGCATGCTAGCATTGTCCGATAGAATTTCCGAAGCGTTCCCGCCTAAATCAACAACCATCCTCGACAGCGATAAGATCAGATCGAAGGCTTCTGATTTGAACCTGTCTACATTATGCTTATACGCCCCGGCAAGCCGTTCCAATAATATAATCATATAGGCTACCGATCCGGCTTCATCGCCGATTCGGACATGTGAAAGCAGCTCGACCTTTTCCTTATGAGACACTAACTCGGTCTGTTCTTCTTGAGCGCTTCTTTGTTGTTCATATTGAAAAATGATCCGGTTTCCTTGAAAAAAACGGTCGATCAACGATGCTTTGGCTTCCCCATAGGAGAGGTGCAGCTGGTAGGGGGCGTCGTAATAAGTGCCGATTCCGGCTGAAATGGAAAACCCTTTCCTATCTACGTCATTTTGCAATTTCATAACCATTTCGACGATGACTTGTTTATAGGAGGGATCCGGCTTCCCACCGGAGCTTACTTCCAGGAGCACGGCCAATACCCCTTCCCCCACCCATACCCACAAAAAAGGCAAAGTGAAGCTCGCATGGATCGCTTCCACCAGTTGCTGCCCGATTTCGATACTCCACGACAATGACTTATTCATGGCCAAATCGGAATAACGGTCAATCGAGAGAACAATGACCAATTGAGGACGCGATTCGATGCCGAGCCGCTCTCGCATATCATTGAAATCCGCTTCATGGATTAACGTTCCGGATATAAGAAGTTTGGAAAAAGCCGCTTGGGCCGCATCCAGTTTCATGGTCCGAATCACCCTGCCCTATTTGATCTCACTGATCCTGTCTCTTGGTTCAACGACCGTTTGCTCATATTTCGAACGATAAAACAGATAGTAAACACCATAGCAAACAATGGTAAAAGGGATGCCGTAGTATAGAGCGATTTTTTGTTCTTCATCGAACGCCAAGCCGATTAATGCAATCAAACATAGGATTATGGCAAGAATGGGTACAAACGGGAAAAGCTTCACTTTATATTTTAAATCTTCCAGGCGGTTTCCTTCGGCTATATACCGCCTGCGGAACAAGTAATGGGATAAGGCAACCCCCATCCAGACCAGAATTCCGGCGAATCCGGAGATGCCGCTCAACCATAGAAATACGGTGTCAGGGGCTACGATACTTGAGATCAAGGCTACGGAAGCAATAATGGCGCTTACAATCAGAGCGCGAAATGGTACGCCTCTGGAACTTAGCTTGCTTAGGAAAGGGCTGGCCATATTGCTCTTTGACAGCGCCCACAGCATACGGGAGGAAGCATATAAACCGGAATTGCTTGCAGAAAGAAGCGCTGTCAAAATAACAAAATTCATGATATCTGCCGCAAAAGGAATTCCCATTTTATCGAAAACAAGCACAAACGGACTATCCGTAAGACCGGCTTCTTTCCAAGGAATTAAGGAGCTTAAGATAAATACCGACGCTACGAATAATAGTAATATTCTCCAGATCGTATTTCGCGTCGCCTTCGGAATCTCTTTTTCAGGATTTTCACTCTCACCTGCTGCGATACCGATAAGCTCCGTCCCTTGATAACTGAAATTAACGGCTACCATGGTCATGAATACCGGAACGAAACCGTTTGGAAATAATCCTCCATCATGGGCGAAGCCTGAACGAATCGGAGCCGAACTGAGGCCCTCGAAGGGGAGGATTCCCGTAATCGCGGCGATTCCTAATAATACGAACAAAGCGATCGTGATGACTTTAATGCTTGAAAACCAGAACTCGGATTCTGCAAAAAGGCTCGCCGAAAAGGCGTTTAACAGGAACATGAATACGATGACGATTGCGATCCAGATCCAGGAAGGGATATGAGGAAACCATCGGTTCATCAACATTCCGGCGCCGACCCATTCCGAACCGACGGCAACAATCCAGTTGATCCAGTACAACCAACCTATGGTAAAACCGGTTGCCGGGCCTATAAACTTCGTCGCATAGACCTGAAAGGAGCCCGTCACCGGCATAATAACAGCCAGTTCAGATAAACAAAGCATGACCAGATACATTAAAAGTCCGCCGGACAAATAAGACAAGATCACACCGCCGGGTCCGGCTTGGTTAATCAAATACCCCGTACTTACAAACAAGCCGGTTCCTATCGCGCCACCTAACGAAATCATTAACATATGCCTGCTTTTCATGGAACGCTTCAGCTGGTTGTTGCTTTCCTTTATTACGCTTGCCATATGATGTATACCCCATTTCCGATGTTTGATTGGAAAGCGCTTTCAGTTACTTGACAGAAAAAGGGCGGCACAATCATCACTTTTTACACTGTTAAATATGATTGTAGCCAAACCCTAGCACATCGTGTTCGAAGCCTTTTTTAGGGGCGCCTATCGTTCCATAAATGCAGACACTTAACCATTCTCCGGAATATCCAGAGATATCGACTGTTCCTCTAGTTATGCAAAATGTTAATCCGACCGTCCGCAGAATATCCCCGAATTGGACCGTCCCTCTCCCAATCCCTTGAATCGCTTCTATAATGGCATGGTACAAGGAATGAACTTCCCGATATGAGTTCGGATCGATAACTTTGTTTGATTTGGCGCTGGTTTCAATAGCCGTCACTACCTTTACCAAATCCATTGCGCCAACCTTACCAATGGTATACCTGTATCCTCTTCTCTTCATTTCATTCTCAATATCCGCTCCAGCATCTTCATTGTGCAGCATGACTAAGAGAGAAGTTAGCTTTCCCATCGTATAATTACTGCAGTCGATAAGTTTTCTTTCATTCGGGTCGCTCATTCTAATCATCCTTTCTGCTATATAAGTTCCCCAAAAAAACAAAAAACTTCGCATAGAAGGTCGATTCTTCCTCCATGCCACCAATACCAATAACTTCCATATTGTAAACGGACCGTTTAAAGCCGAAGCTGAAGCAGAAAACGGTCCTTCATACGCTTTAAGACATCGATCTATTGAATTTTTACTACATCCGACATGTTCAAAGCTACATCCGTTTGCCTCATCCAATCCGCTATCTTTTGGAAATCATGAGCAAGTACGCGATCCGCATCTACGGCCGGGACAAGCTTACGGCATTGGTCATAGAGCCATTTGGTCCCGAGCCCAAGCAGCTGCGGATCGCGGAAATCAGCCGCCTGAGCCCCGCACAACAGCTCGATGGCGAGAACGGCGTAAGCATTTTCCACGATTTGCGTCGCTTTCCTTGCAGCAATGGTTCCCATGCTCACATGATCCTCCTGATTGCCCGAAGACGGAATGGAATCCACGCTTGCAGGATGAGAGAGCGACTTATTCTCGGAAACGACCGCAGCAGCTGCATATTGAGCGATCATAAAACCGGATTGAAGACCTCCATTTTTCGTTAAGAAAGGCGGAAGGTTCTCATTCAAATGAGGATTGACGAGTCTTTCTATCCGCCGTTCGGAAATATTCGCCAGCTCTGAAGCGCTAATGGACAGATGGTCCATCGGCAGTGCAATCGGCTGCCCGTGAAAATTTCCGCCCGAGATCACTCGCTCCTCATCCACAAAAATAAGCGGATTATCCGTAGCCGAATTGATTTCAATTTCAAGCTTTTCCGCAATATACGCCAGTGCATCGCGGCTTGCCCCGTGGACCTGCGGCGCGCAGCGCAAGGAATACGCGTCCTGCACCCTGCGTTCTCCCTGGTTCGTCATTAGCTTGCTCCCGGAGGTTAACCGTTGGATATTTTCCGCAGATTGACGTTGTCCCTTATGCGGGCGAATGATATGGGTTAACGGATCGAATGCGTCCCGGACGCCGAACAGCGTTTCGCAAGTCAATGCAACCGTGCAATCGGCCCAGTTCGCCAGATTCATAGCATCCCGGCAAGCCAATGTGCCAACGGCCGTCATGACCTGTGTCCCGTTAATAAGGGCTAATCCCTCTTTTGCCTCCAAAGTTACGGGAACGAGCCCGGCAAGATTCATAGCCTGGCCGCCCGGCAGGCGATTGCCAAGATGATAAGCTTCTCCCTCACCGACGAGCACGAGCGCCAAATGTGAAAGCGGTGCCAAATCACCGCTGGCTCCGAGCGAACCTTTTTCCGGTATAACAGGTGTCACCCCTTGATTCAACATCCCGACCATCAACTGCACGACCTCCGGACGTATACCGGAGTACCCGAGAGACAGCGCATTGACGCGCAGCAGCATAATCGCTCTTGCGATTTCGATCGAGAACGGCGTGCCGATTCCACAGGCGTGGCTTCGAATGAGATTCAACTGAAGCGTTTTGGCGTCTTCGCCGGAAATATAGGTATCGCTGAATTTTCCAAAGCCGGTTGTCAAGCCGTACACTACTTTTTTCTCGCTCAACAATTTTTCCACATAGGCTCTGCTCTTCGCCATTTTGCGGATGCTCTCTTCATGCAGCTCGACCTTGGCATTAAAGCGGGCAACCTGAACGACCTGCTCGATCGTTAATGCTCCTCCGCCCACTAGCACCACGTTTTGATCTTTCATCTGTTCGGTTATTAGCATATCCGCACCTGCTTTTCTAGTAATATAGGTTGCGGCTTCTAATGACTATTTGCTAAAGGCCGTTGTTTCCATAAAAAAGCAAAAAAGAATGCACTTATATAAGGAAAGGACTCTTCCCTTATTCTAAGCTACATTCTATTCACTAATAACTATATAGAGCTTGATATTCAATTTACACCTTTGAAGGTGCGTAGTCAATAAGAAATTATTGGTTTAGTACTTTTCTTGATTGATCTCCAACATGACTGGTTGGAAATTAAGTAGGAGGGGGCGGCTAGCCCCCGACCTCTTACACCACCGTACGTACCGTTCGG
>NZ_JBHTHA010000074.1:0-3376 GCF_042676385.1 Paenibacillus sp. GCM10027628 | reverse complement strand
GCCCGAATCCTGATCGGCATCGTCCAAAAAGGAGAAACATTTTTGCCCGAGAAGGCAAGTTTCATTTTTACTCAAGCTGCATAAAACTTTGAAAACCACGTAGATTGACTCATTCGTAGGATTTAAAAAGAAAGCACGGAGAACCGAGTTACTGCCCGAAAAGGGCTTAGACCCGTCCGCTAAACGCAATCGGTCTCCACACCTTGGATAGGTATGACGATGGAATGTAAGGGCTTAGACCCGTAGAGCCATGGGATGGTAAACTTCCAGGGTATTCGTGGAATATGCGTGCAGTTGAGTAAGATTTAGGGGAAAGGCTTTTACGGTTCCTCTGTTCCCGCACGCTCAAATAATAGACCACTTATCCAAATGAGTTTGTTTTCCAGGCAATCGTTATTAATCAAGGTGATGAAATCCTGCGAATGAGTGAGTATACGTAAGATAAACCCTTAAAACCGAGGGACGGGCAGTTTAATTTGGCAGTGTGTGATTACTTGAATACAGAGATTATAGATGCCTATTCCAGTGCCTCATTGTGAAAATGCTAATATTCTCAATTGACGGATGTAAGGGAATATTATTATTGCGACCACCAATCAAGTTAGTCAAATATACCAGCATAGAAAAAAAATCAATGCCCGATTTTCGGCGGAACTATTTTTCGGAAACGTTATAATCATAATTGTATTCCGTAAGGGCCTAAAATTCAAAACTGCATTAAAGAGGAGGAGCAGAATGATACCGACCGACAGTAAACTCGTGTATTACCAGGCGCTTATCGATAAAAAGTCCGAGTATGAAGGCATTTTCTATGTCGGAGTTAAGACAACCGGTGTGTTTTGCCGACCTACATGTCCGGCAAGAAAACCTAAATTTGAGAATTGTGAATTTTATAAGACAGCCAAGGAAGCCCTTCTGGCATCATTCCGACCCTGCCAGCGTTGCCGTCCGCTGTCTCATCCGGGCCATGTCTCGGAGTTGGTTCGTAAGCTAGTCAACGCGGTGGAAGAAAACCCGGAACACCGCTGGACGGACGAAGACTTCCAAAAATTATCCGTGGATGCCTCAACTGTGCGCCGCCAGTTCAAGAAAAGGTTCGGAATGACTTTTGTTGAATATGCAAGAGCTCGGCGAATGGGAATAGCCTTGAAACATATC
Source organism: Paenibacillus sp. GCM10027628 (assembly GCF_042676385.1). Lineage (NCBI taxonomy): Bacteria > Bacillati > Bacillota > Bacilli > Caryophanales > Paenibacillaceae > Paenibacillus > Paenibacillus sp. GCM10027628. The sequence goes on along the minus strand of NZ_JBHTHA010000074.1, from coordinate 2,218 downwards.
CGAGCAGGCAGCGCGGTCATCGAAGCACAGCTATCCGCAGGTTACGAATCCGGCAGCGGCTTCAGGGATGCGTTTTCGCGCATTATGGGTGCAGCACCTGCTGGGCTGGGCAATCAACAGATTTTAAAGGCATCGTGGTTGGATACGCGTCTTGGCCCGATGATCGCAATCGCTGATGAACAAGCGCTATATTTACTCGAATTTATAGACCGCAGAGGATTGGAGCGAGAGATCGAACGTCTGAGAAGGAAGACAAAATCCGCGGTCATTCCGGGCAGCACACCGCCGATCGATTCGATTGAAAGGGAACTCAGGGATTATTTCGAAGGCAAGTTAACAGAATTCAAAACGCCTGTGAAACTAATTGGATCGCCTTTTCAAAAGAAGGTGTGGGAACAATTGCGGGAAATTCAACCGGGTCAGACGACTTCGTATGGCGACATTGCCTCGGCGCTTGGAAAGCTAAGTGCTTATCGTGCCGTAGCCCAAGCAAATGGAGCCAACCAGGTGGCGATTGTGATTCCATGTCACCGTGTTATCAACTCGAACGGCGACTTGGGCGGTTATGGAGGAGGTTTATCTCGGAAACAATGGCTGCTTGACCATGAAAAGAATGGGAGCGTGGAGGAGGACATAGGATGATGAAAAACAAGCAGTCGGGCAAATGGTCCATTTTATTCGTGGTTACACTTGTGTCATTTATTACTAATCTAGACGCTACGATTGTGGTTAACGGTCTCCCTCCGCTCATGGAGGACTTGCATCTTTTGATTGGAACGGGGATGTGGACGATCACCTCGTTCTACATTACGAGTACAGTATTCCTCCTTCCTTCCGGCCGATGGTCCGATATGTTCGGTACCAAACGCATTTTTCTATGGGGGTTCGCTTTGTTCACGATTGCTACTGCTTTTTGCGGTATGTCAGACACCGGCGCAGTTCTGATCGCGGCTCGCCTTCTGCAAGGTACCGGTGCTGCCATGGCGATGGCGGCATCCACTCCGATCTTGATACGAACATTTCCGCCTAATAAACTTGGGGTCGCACTTGGCATTAACAACATCGCATGGGTGACGGGCTCTCTCATTGGTCCTGTTGTCGGAGGTGTACTAATCGGCGAATTTGGATGGCGTTCCATGTTCTACGCGGTCGTTCCGATCGGTATCGTTGGCTTGGTCGCCGGTATTGTAATTCTAAAGGATGATAAATCGAGCGAAAAAACGAAGACTGACTGGCCCGGCGTGTTGACGTACGGAACGGGTTTAACCGCACTGCTTATCGCCTTGTCCGAGGCCCAGACTTGGGGATGGGTATCGGGAAGAACGTTCGGACTGTTCGCAGCAGCGCTGTTCCTATGGATTGCCTTCGTTTTCATTGAGAAGAAGGCTAAGCATCCATTGTTTCATTTGGGTCTTCTCGCTTCTCGGGAATACACCATAGGGCTCGGAATCACAATAAACTACTGTATCGGTTATTTCGCCGTCACCATTCTGCTCACGCTGTATTTGCAAGGCGCACTACACCTCAGTCCATTGGAGTCGGGGTTGTTGTTGATTCCGCTATCAGTGCCCCAGTTGTTCACAGCTCCATTTGGAGGTAGGCTTGCCGATCGTATTGGCCTAGCAAGAATGATTCTGCTCGGATCGTTTCTAATCGGACTCGCGCTACTGATGCTTGGACAGCTCGGTCCCAAACTGTCGAATATAGCTGTCATTGTTCCGCTTTTGATCATTTCTGCAGCAACCGGACTTTCCTGGCCATCACTTGCTAAAGCAGTACTATCAGCCGCTCCGCAAGAGCAAGCGGGTTCTGCATCAGGTATGTTCTGGACCGTATACAACATGTGCCGGGCTATTAGCCAAGCGCTTGCATTGGCAGTTGTTCAGTTAGTGGCCAAGTCCGATGTTGCTTCACAATTGTTATCTAGAGCCGAGGGTTATGAGTTGGGTCAATCGAAGGATGCCCTGATTCAAGCTTCTAACATTGGTTTCCGATTCTTCTCAGTCTTTCTCGCACTCGCAGTAGTGCTTGGACTATTTTTACTACGACCGCAGCACAAGACCGCAAGGGAAACAGCAAACATGGAGTAGTATAGAGGATTTCATTTAAGTTTATAAGACACACTCGAAGAAGATAAAAAGGAATAAAGAAGATTACGCTATTCCAGCTAACAGCTTGTCAATATTTAATTATTAATGGGAGATTCATGTGGTGGTAT
>NZ_JBHTHA010000073.1:0-1889 GCF_042676385.1 Paenibacillus sp. GCM10027628 | reverse complement strand
GTGCGCCCAGCATGGGCGCTATCTATAGGGTTCAAGTCCCGAATGGCGAAGGCAGTAGTAGCCATAGCTCAAGACAAGGGTGTCGGTTGCGAAGCCGAATCTGAAGGAAGTCGGCGGCAAATCTCCGGTCTGAGGAACACGAACTTCATATCAGGCTAGCGTACGTTGGATGAGGCTGCACGACAAGTCAAAGTCCGTACTGCCAAAGGCGTATGAAAGTAAATGAAGCAGATAGATGGAGAGGAAGATAGCGTTCTTACCTGGGGAGGTCTGTAAGCAAGCAGCGTTAAGGCTGTAAACGTGCTTGAGAAAGCACGCTGAACTTACAGAAGTCAGCAGACGCCGTAGTACGCAAGCTATGACGATAGCAAGCGGAAGGGCTGAACATGAAATAGGAATTGAACGACTGGAATTTCGAGCGCAAGCAATGAAAGCAGACAACCCGAAAGGGCTTATCCGAGGAAAGTAACGGTGAATACGTGAGGGTACTCGGAAGGGCAGAGCTTACGCGCGGCATGAACAGAAGAACAATTCACGCAAGGAGTGCATCGGAGAATGATGGAACAATTATTGTCACGGGAAAATTTGCTGTCGGCACTTCACCGTGTTGAGGAGAACAAGGGAAGCCACGGAGTGGATGGCATGTCCGTAAAAACCTTACGAGACCACATCAAGCAAAACTGGCAAACCATTCGAGAAAGCATAGAAAACGGAACCTACGAACCGAGTCCAGTCCGTCGGGTCGAAATCCCGAAACCGAACGGGGGAACAAGGCTTTTAGGCATACCGACCGTGACAGACCGATTCATTCAGCAAGCAATCACGCAAATACTAACTCCGTTGTTTGACCTCGAATTTTCCGAATATAGTTATGGTTTTCGCCCCAGTCGGCGAGGACATGACGCAGTCAGGAAAGCAAGAACATACATGCAAGAGGGATACCGCATCGTGGTAGACCTTGATTTGGAGAAATTCTTCGATCGAGTAAATCATGACCGACTGATGGCAAAGCTAGCGGAACGTGTAACAGACAAGATGCTGTTAAAACTTATCCGAAAGTACCTTCAGTCGGGAGTATTGATCAACGGTCTCGTCAAGCCAACAGAGGAAGGTGCGCCGCAAGGCGGCCCGCTAAGTCCGCTTCTGTCCAACATCGTACTGGATGAATTGGATAAAGAACTGGAGAAGCGAAACCTGCGATTTGTCCGCTATGCGGACGATTGTAACATTTACGTGAAAACGTGGAAGGCAGGAAAGCGAGTTAAGGAATCCGTAACGCAGTTCATAGAAAAGAAGCTGAAACTGAAAGTGAATCAAACGAAGAGTGCGGTAGACCGTCCATGGAAACGGAAGTTTCTAGGCTTCACGTTCAGTTGGGATAAGGCGGAACCAAAGGTGAAAATCTCGAAACCATCCCTGCAAAAGGTTAAAGCAAGGATTAGGGAAATAACATCGAGGAAAAGTCCGATTCCAATGGAAATGCGGATTACGGAACTAAATCAATACTTAACGGGATGGTGCGGATATTACGCCTTAGCGGATACACCGAATATCTTCAAAGAACTAGATGAGTGGATTCGAAGAAGACTGCGCATGTGTATATGGAAGCAATGGAAACTACCGAAAACAAAGGTGAGAAACCTGCTTGCGCTCGGAGTGACCAAACAGAAAGCGTATGAGTGGGGTAACACGAGGAAGAAATATTGGCGTATAGCTTGCAGTCCGATTCTTCACACCACGTTAGATAACCAATACTGGATGTCTAATGGTTTGAGGAGTTTGAACGACAGATACAAACTTTTGCGGAATATTTCATGAACCGCCGTATACCGAACGGTACGTACGGTGGTGTAAGAGGTCGGGGGCTAGCCGCCCCCTCCTACTTAATT
>NZ_JBHTHA010000072.1:0-1685 GCF_042676385.1 Paenibacillus sp. GCM10027628 | reverse complement strand
GAGGCCACTGAAAAAGTCCCTGTGTTGTAAGAAAGGTACAGTCACCCAAGAAATTGGAGGAGATTGTGCCTTTTTCTGTATAATTAAAGCATCCCAGGGGAGTAGGTGTGCATAATGATTCAACAACAACAAACGCTAATCTTAAGCCCGTATTTCGAACTATATAACTTGGTAGTTCCCAAGGATAATATGCTTCGACAGATAAACGAGCTGGTTGACTTCTCGTTTGTGTATGATGAATTGAAAGTGAACTACTGTCTGGACAACGGAAGAAATGCGATCGATCCCATTCAGATGTTCAAGTATCTGCTCTTAAAGGCGATCTTCGAATTGTCCGATGAGGACATCGTCGAGCGGTCCAAATACGATATGTCGTTTAAATACTTTTTAGGTATGGCGCCAGAAGAGCCCGTGATTGATGCCAGTTCGTTAACCAAGTTCCGAAAGCTGCGGCTAAAGGACATGAACCTGCTCGACATGCTGATCAATAAGACGGTTGAAATCGCAATCGAAAAGGGCATTATCCAAAGCAAAGCAATCATTGTCGATGCAACGCATACGAAAGCTCGTTACAATCAGAAGTCCCCGCGGGAAATCCTGCAGGATCGTTCTCGAAAACTGAGGAAGGCCATCTACAAGGTCGATGAATCCCTCAAAACCAAGTTCCCGACGAAGAATACGAGCGATGTGCTGGAGGACGAAATCGCCTATTGCCAGAAACTCATCGAGGTCGTTGAAGCGGAAGGTGGCGTATGTGCGCTACCTAAGATAAAAGAACCACTTAATCTGCTCAAAGAAACGGTCGAAGATGATCTTGAGCAGCTCCGAATCTCGGAAGACCCGGATGCAATGGTAGGTCACAAGAGTGCGGATTCCTCATTTTTCGGATACAAAACGCATCTGGCCATGACAGAAGAACGCATTATTACAGCAGCTGTTATTACGACGGGGGAAAAGAATGACGGAAAGCAGTTACAGACGCTGATCGAGAAAAGCAAGACAGCCGGTTTGGAGGTCAAAACGGTCATCGGAGATGCGGCCTATTCGGAAAAAGACAATATTATATACACCAATGAAAATGAGATCGAACTCGTTGCTAAACTCAACCCGCTTATTACGCAAGGTGGCCGTAAGAAAGAAGACGAATTCCAGTTCAATAAGGATGCTGGCATGTATGTATGCAAAGCAGGCCATATGGCGATTCGGAAAGCGCGAACAGGAAAAAAGGGAGTTGGTACAAACCAAAAGGATACCTATTACTTCGATGTAGAAGTTTGCAAGAGGTGCCCATTTAAAGAGGAATGCTACACCGAAGGAGCAAAAAGCAAGACCTACTCAGTGAGTATTAAGTCTGGTGAACACACAGAACAAATGGTCTTCCAGGAAAGCGAGTACTTCAAGGCAATGGCTAAGGAACGCTACAAAATTGAAGCAAAAAACAGCGAACTCAAACACAGACACGGGTATGATGTAGCCACATCCTCGGGTCTATTAGGCATGAAACTCCAAGGCGCTATGACCATATTCACGGTTAATCTGAAGCGAATATTGAAGCTAATGAAGTAAAAACCATCAGCCAACAAGCTTAATTAGATCATGCAAAGACGACCTTTACCCCCAAAGAATGGGAATGAAGGTCGTCTTTTTATCGTTTCTCTTAGCTACTCCGAAAAACTAGAAGTTTT
>NZ_JBHTHA010000071.1:0-1583 GCF_042676385.1 Paenibacillus sp. GCM10027628 | reverse complement strand
CTATTCCAGCTAACAGCTTGTCAATATTTAATTATTAATGGGAGATTCATGTGGTGGTATACTTAATAAAGGGCATGGGAAAGAGCCGTCCCACATAGCACGGAAAGATATTCCATATATTTCTATTTCATGCGACTTACTCTAATCGGAACGCTTCCTTAGTAGTCAAGATGGCAAAAATCCAGTGGATGAGTTTATTCACACAAGCAATTATCGTTACTTTGAAAAGCTTCCCTTCGGCACGTTTCTTATCATAATAAGCCCTTAATTTCTTATTTCTATTACTACGTATGCCACACCGTACAGCTTGATACAGCGCGGTACGAAGTCTCCTGGAGCCATGCTTAGTGATATTATTTTGGGTAGCGACAAATTTGCCTGATGAAAAAACACTCGGATCAACACCGGCAAAGGCCACCAGTTTCTTTGCGTGATCAAACCGATCGATCTCCCCGATCTCAGCTAAAATTGTTGCAGCAATCTTAGTGCCAATACCGGGTATCGATTGGATTAAATCATATTCAAATAACTCTTCAGCCAGGGCCTCTATCGATTTATCAAGGTCTGTTAGATGGTCCTGGTATTGAAGTAGTAATTTGATAAGCAACTGCATGGAGATCAAATGGCTTGAATAAGCCGTCTCCTTAAAGGGATTTCGTTTTGCCGCAGCCATTAGGATTTGAGCGCGTTCCAAGCACCATGGGACGGATCTGCCGCGTCCAGTAAGACTCCCGATTGTAGTTGTAATATCCAACTCAGACATTTCTAGGACCTCTTTAGACGTTGGGTGTAAAGCCAGAAATCGAAGGGAAACCTTTGAATAAAGGTCACCAAACACACCGTGATATTCAGGAAAAACCTGATCCAGAATGGCCTGAAATTGTAGTTTTACTTGGACATACATACCCGTTAAGGACTCGTGCTGGCGAGTTAGATAGCGTAAGTTCATGAGATGCTGACCCCGTTTTTTGTAGGGTTCAAACTCTTCTTTATAAAACAGCGCCCCCAATAGATGGGCATCTGCGGCATCCGTCTTTAACCTTCTTAAATTGGTTTTTTTGGCGTTATGTGAGATTAAAGGGTTAATGACAATATACAGATACGGGTGCTCATCCAGAAACTGAACAACTGGGCTATGATAATGGCCTGTTGCTTCCATAACAATGGAGGGACGTACACCTGCAGCTGATTCCAATCCCCGAATATAATTTAGAAAAGACGCTAACCCTTCAAGATCATGATTAAACCTAAAGGTCTTCCCATGAGGTACTCCACGGTCTAAAAAAGCTTGTGCATGGCTCTCTCCCTTTGATACATCCAAACCAATGACTGGATTCATGACATCACTCCTGTAGTATTTTCACCGGAAACCCCTAGCCTTCTTGTCTTCCACACTATCGCATGTGATCCGGGATCAATGTCCCAACCAGCCTAACCATGGTTGAACAAGTAGGGGGGATGAACTGAATAGCTCTCGGGATCCAAGTCCCACGGGCACGATCGTTCGATCCCCGGCTACCGTTATCTTACGGCTTCAAAAAAATGAGGTCGACCAGAAATATCTGGTGACCTCATAATACGAA
>NZ_JBHTHA010000070.1:0-1534 GCF_042676385.1 Paenibacillus sp. GCM10027628 | reverse complement strand
GTATTTTTTATACGTTTGATGGCTTAGCAAACATAATAGGTAAGTTGGAAAGCGGAACAAAGCAGAATCCAAGCAAACTAACATAAATGAATTCTCGGATAGATGGCAGTATATTCAATGTGTAGCAAAATTGATAGACATGAAGCTACACGAAGGCATGCGCGAAAGTCGCAGCGCCCCGTTGAGCTATAAGTTTTTATAACAAAATATTTAAATACATAGAGGAAAAGAAAAGCGAAAAGCTTAATCGAAGTGCTTTCCGCAAAGGTTGCTCGGTCGATGCTCTCTTCCGTTGCATTCGGTAAAATATCCTCAGACTTTACGGATCTGAAAGACTTGTCATAAGAACATCCTTGGAATGTAAAAATATTATTTTTAAAAAATTAGTTCCTAAAAAGAAAAAAATATTTAACAAGCGCAACTTTTTTATTAGTACCGCGTTTAATACTTTGAAACAAAGAAATAAAAGTGTTTTTACAAAAATAACTCTTTACGACGTATTTCGACCAATGTATAATATTCAATGGCATGACTATCTTTTTTGGTATTAGTTTACTAGTTTCAATGTGACTTTTTAAGTCGCAAGCGAACTTGTTATAATTGCTGCTCAACTCTGGAAAGGGGGTGAACCTGACAATGAGTGAATCGAGCTCAAATATGTTTGCAACAAACACAAATAAAGTGAAAGATATTCAAGGAGGAGAAAAAAAGGTTATGAAGAAAAGTTTATCCGTAGTTCTTTCTACAGCAATGGCATTATCCGTATTTTCTTCCGTAGCATTTGCTGACACAGCAGCAACTACAACTGCAAAAACATCCGCTAACTTCACAGATCTTAAAGATCTTGATGCAGCAACAAAAGCAAAATTTGACGCTATGATTAGCGCTGGTATCTTCGACGGAACAAGCGACACTACGTTTGGTCTGAAAGAAGAAATGAACCGTGCTCAATTCGCGAAAGTTGCAGCTTTGATCATGGGTCTTGATGTAAACAAAGACCTGAAAACTTCCAGTTTCTCCGATGTTAAAGCTGACGACGCAGCTAACGGCTACGCTCTTCCTTTCATCGAAGCTCTGAAAACAGCTGGCGTAACTGATGGTTACGGCGAAGGTACTTACAACCCAGCTGGTAAAGTAACTAAAGAACAACTCGCTACTTTCCTAGTTCGCGTACTGGGTAAAGATGCTGATGCTAAAGCAAAAACAGGTAACGACTCCACTGTTTCTGATTGGGCACAAGGCTATGTAGCACTTGCTCTTGAACTGAAACTTCTGGCTAACGGTACAGACGGTAAATTCGCTGGCCAATCCAACGCAACTCGCGACTTGCTTTTGACTGGCGCATACGAAGCTAAACAACAATACGTACCAGCTGGTAAAGTATCTGTAACTGGCGCGAAAGCAACTGGAGTAAAAACAGTTACTGTAAACTTTAACAAACCAGTAGATACTGACAAGGCGAAATTGGCTTTGACGAAAGGTACTGTTGCTGTAGCAACGACTGCGAAATTCGCAGACGACAAGAAATCCGCTA
>NZ_JBHTHA010000069.1:0-1525 GCF_042676385.1 Paenibacillus sp. GCM10027628 | reverse complement strand
GGAGTCAGTTTCATAATTCAATTTGTTTGGTCGTGCACTAGTCCAATTTTAAAAGGACATTTTTTAAAAATTAAGACGCTTGTTTAACCTTGTTTAATTGCTGGTTGAGTCGATCAAGGGCATATTTGCACAGATTGTAGGCTAGACAACTTAGATCAAAATCCACCCGTGATCGCGTGTTCCTGAGACGAGTGGAACCCATGCCAAAGTAAAGTTTCAAGTAAGCAAAAACCCGCTCAATCGCAGTTCTGCGTTTGAACAGCACTTTGAATGATTCGCTGCCGCGAGCGGGTACTGTATGACGGCGAATATCTTGTTCAATTCGAATTTTGTGAATCTTTTGGCAGCCCGTATGTTCCATCGGGCATCCTTCACATTCCTTCGGACGGGTATATTTAAGGGTTTCGTATTTCGAATCAAAGCTGTCGTATCGATAAGGATGCCCCGCTTGGCAGATCGGACTGAAATTTCCATCCATTCCCTCAGGTAGATTCTCGGTCAAATGAATAAATTGAATGAGCGGGAATGCACCCAGTTCTCGAATTTGCCTGTAAACGGCTAAGCAGTCGTAGCCTTTATCGGCGAGTACGTGTTTGACCTGCAGCATCGGAAGCTTCTTTTGTAACCGTTTAAGGAGCACAATGGCGAGCCGCTGGTCGTGGACATGACCGGAACAAAACTCCCCGGAAACAATGTACTGACTTCGCGTATCGACCAGCAAATTGGCTTTGTATCCGTACCAATACATGATGCGCCCTCTTTCACCTTTAGCTCCAGTGCTTGGATGTTGTGGCATTTCAGCTACTAGATCCTCATAACTGAACGGTAGCATGTTTTCTACCTTTTGCTCAAAGATCGATAGTGACGCTTCGTAAGCTTCAACTTGTTGTCTCCATGCTTCGGCTTCGGCTTTTGGAACCCGCCCTCGCTTGCTGCGTTTTGGCTTACTGGGCTTACTAGGCATAGGAACCGAGACTTCTTTCTCTGGCAACAGGGATGGTTCGTCTTCTATAGCGGGTGTTTCTTTCTTAGGCTTGGTTAGCTTCGGATTGCGGTCCCAGGCTTCTAAATGAGAGGAGTCTACAGCTAGGGTTTCGCCTCGGATAAAACCTTCAGATATGGACTGAATCACTAACTGGTCTTGTACGTCGCTAAGCACCCCACACCGATGCAGCTTTGTAATAAGACGTGAATAAGAAGCTTTGCTCGGAATGCGATCTGATCCGGTGAATCGGCAAAGTTGTCTGAATTCAGCATTTGTGGAAAGACGATGGATAATGTCTTTTACAAAGAGCATGTGTTCCATCTTTCCTATGACTAAGGAGTAGATCATAGCTCTTGTGTTGATGTTCTCGGGGCGTCCACGATGACTTGCTTTGTTAATGGCGTGAAGGATCATACCTATTGGAAGATGTTCCAGTATTGCGGAATATTTAGATTCCGATTGCATTCCCATTAATTGTTCGAAGGAAAATAACTCTTCTTGTTGAATTACATACATTAGAGTACTCCTTTCTCTTCTCTT
>NZ_JBHTHA010000068.1:0-1471 GCF_042676385.1 Paenibacillus sp. GCM10027628 | reverse complement strand
AGACTGGTACCCATAGACTGGACACTTTGAAAAAAGTGTTCGGTCTATGGGTACCTTTTTTTGTATACTAGAGTAAGCATCGGAGGGGTTTATATCATGTCTAAGAAAATCTTTAGTGAAAAAGACCAAATGAATTTATCAACGAATAAATACGTGATCAGAATAAGCGACAAAGCAATTACCTATGCTGATGAATTTAAGCAGGTGTTCATCGATCAATACTTGGCAGGTAAACCCCCAAGAGAAATCTTTGAAGATAACGGGTTTGATGTAAACATAATTGGAAAACAACGTGTAAAACAATGTGCTGAACGTTGGAGGAAAGCATATGAAAAAGACGGAGTTATTGGACTAGCGGACTCCCGTAAGGAATCTTCTGGACGTCCTCTAAAGCGTGAACTAACGCAGGATGAAGTGATTGCAAGACAGGAAGCAAAAATTAAACTCCTTGAGTCTCAGGTGGAACTGTTAAAAAAGCTAGACACGAAAGAAAGGTTGCTGGTAGTAAACGGGAAAAGTCTAAGTAAGAATATGTTATTTGAGCTTATTAAAGAGACTGTGGATCAGGGTTTAGGACGCATGACGCGCTATCTATGCGATCTACTTAACGTATCCCGTTCTGGATACTATAACTACATACAAGCCGCAGGTACACGCCTAGAGCGGTCTCTTTCTGATGTCAAAGCTGGAGAACTTATCAAGAAAGCATTCCATAGAAAAGGCTTTAAAAAGGGTTCTCGTTCTATTAAGATGACACTTGAGAACGAGTTTGACGTAATCTACAACCTGAAGAGAATCCGCAGGCTTATGAAGAAATTTGACCTCGTTTGTCCACATAGAAAACCAAATCCATACAAACATATGGCCAAGGCGACTCAGGAACATCGAACACTTCCCAACAGCTTAGAGAGGGATTTTAGAAAAGGTGTTCCAGGGCTTGCGTTGCTCACCGACATCACCTACCTACCGTATGGCCGCTCAGAGACGGCTTATTTGTCGACCATACTAGATGCCTCAACAGGAGAAATTCTCTCTTATAACCTATCCAATCGCCTTACACTAGACATTGCTACTGATACGATTGACGCACTCGTAAAGCAAAAACGGCTGAAGCTGCACAAGGATGCGTTTATCCATTCGGATCAAGGGAGTCATTATACGAGTCCCAAATACCAAGCCCTTTTAAAGCAAAAAGGGTTAGGTCAATCCATGTCTAGACGAGGAAATTGTTGGGACAATGCACCACAGGAGTCGTTTTTCGGCCACATGAAAGACCATGTTGACCATCGCAGTGCCTCATCATTACAAGAACTACAACGTATGATTGACCGTTATATCCGCTACTACAATAATAATAGATATCAATGGGGATTAAAAAAGATGACCCCTGTACAATACAGGAATCATCTATTATTGGCTTCCTAAAGTTCTTAGAACAACCTCTTTTTTAAGTGTCCTTGACAAAGGGTCC
>NZ_JBHTHA010000067.1:0-1406 GCF_042676385.1 Paenibacillus sp. GCM10027628 | reverse complement strand
GGTAGCGTCAAGAAGTTTGTGTATTTAGGTCTGGGTATCCATCGGAACGATGGATACGATTGTTTTCAGGGGTGGGGGTACCCCCACCGAAAATTACAATTTATTTCCAGTTATTCATGGCCTAATGATCCCGCATAGCGTTCCTCGAACATTTGCTTGAGTTGTTGCTTGGTTTCTTCCATCCCAAACCCGCGAATGATGCGCTTTGACCATCGTTCATTGTAATCGGAAACGACAAGGTAGACGATCTTCTCCGCTGCTTCAACGTTTGGAATGCTATTCATCGGATACAAACGCTTGCGGATTTCTTTCACCGTCCGCTCAATGGCGTTCGTCGTGTAGATGCGGGACCTAATGGCCTCTGGGTATTTGTAAAACGTAAGCAATACGGGTAGATCGTTTCGCCAGGAGGCGACTTCTCGCGGATACCGTTTCTCCCATCTGGCTTCGAAGCGATAAAACTGTTTCATGGCTTCATCGCGATCACCAGCCTGGTACACTTGCTTTAAATCGTCGAGAAATTCAACTTTGTCGGTGACCCGGATTTTCGGAAATGTGTTCCGGATCTTATGCACGACACACCGCTGAACGTCGGCTTTTGGGTACACGCTGTGAAACGCTTCTTCTAGCCCGGTGAGTCCATCAAACACGCCTAGGAGGATGTCCGTGGCACCACGCTGATGCAAATTTTGCAACAGCTCTTTCCACCCATGTGCGCTCTCGATGCCGCCTACGTAGAACCCGAGAATTTGCCGGTATCCTTCCTCATCGATGCCCATGGCCACATAGATGACCTCTTTAGCAACGGAGTCACGGCGAAGGCTGAAGTACAAGCCGTCCAGGTACACGACGGAGTAGCGCTTTTGAAGAGGGCGGTTCTGCCACTTCTCGATGTCTTCCAAAACGGTTCGGGTTACATTGCTGATTGTGGTCGGTGAGTACTGAGTGCCAATGATACATTCAATGAAGCCTGCTACGTCCCGAGTACTCATCCCACCTTTGTACATGCGGATGACGGCTTCCTCTAGCCATCCATCCCGTCGTTGGTAGGGTTCAAACACTTGCGTTTGGAAGTCGCCATGACGGTCACGAGGAACTTTCAGGTCCTCAATTTTACCGTAACGCGTATCGAGCGTACGTTCATAATAACCGTTGCGAGTATTCTTCGACTCCGGCTGTTCGACGTGGAGAAAGTTGGCGATTTCTTCTTTCATGATGAATTCAATTTTTTCTTTAACAAAGTGTAGTACAGCATTTGCCAATTGATCTGCAAACTCGGAATTGGGTATACTTTTCATGGCAGGGTTCTTCCTCTCTCATGGAATCTCGACAATTCCGAGGATACCCTGCCTTTTTATTTGAAGGGAATACTCCAAATATTGGTACACAAACTATTTTACTTCATC
>NZ_JBHTHA010000066.1:0-1313 GCF_042676385.1 Paenibacillus sp. GCM10027628 | reverse complement strand
GATTAACTAGGCGGTGAAAGTCCGCTGTGGGGGTTTGTAGTTACCAACCACTAGCCAAGAGCAAGGGTGTCCATCGTGAGGTGGAATCTGAAGGAAGCTGGAGGCAAAATTCCGACCCGAGGAACACGAACATGATCAGGCATAAGGTATGGGATGAGTTTGCACAACAAAACGAAGTCCAATTAACTACACAGACATACCAATGTAAATGATGCGGGTACATGGAAGGAAAGTGAATCGTCTTACCGTGGGAGGTCTCATGGACGCGGGGAGATGAAATTCGAATCGCGGTTGAAACAAGATTTATCATGAGAAGTCAGCAGACGCCATAGTACCTTGAGCAGTCGACGGCTCGAGGGAAGGGCTGAACCTTAGGAGGTGTTTAGTCAATGAAAGTTACCAAAACAGGAGCGAAGGGCAGCCAACTTCCAAGGGAAGTCTCCACGCAGAAAGATAGTGCGGAACATGAAGGATACGCGGGAGAGCACAATCCTGTAAGGATAACTGAAAACAACAACACCAACGTAAACGAGTCGAAGAAGGGATTACTTGAAGAAATCGTAAGCAGAGACAACATGAACCAAGCGTTCAAGAGGGTCAAAGCGAACAAAGGCTCTCATGGGATCGATGGGATGAAAGTAGATGAACTTCTACAATATCTCAAAGAAAACGGAGAGACACTCAAGCAATCCATTCTGGATGAAGCATACCGTCCGAATCCCGTTCGAAGAGTAGAAATACCAAAGGAGAACGGAAAGAAAAGGAATCTAGGAATCCCAACCGTTGTGGATCGAGTTATTCAACAGGCAATTGCCCAAGTGCTTACGCCCATCTACGAGAAACAATTCTCTGAGAACAGTTTTGGGTTCCGACCCAAGCGAAGTGCACACGATGCCATTCGAAAAAGCCAGAACAACATAGAGCAAGGGTACAAATATGTAGTCGACATGGACTTGGAGAAATATTTTGACACGGTGAATCAAAGTAAGCTCGTCGAGGTGCTATCGAGGACGATCAAAGACGGACGAGTCATATCGCTCATACATAAGTACCTGAAAGCTGGCGTTGTCGTGAAACATCGCTTTGAGGAAACAGAAATAGGCGTACCGCAAGGCGGAAACTTGAGTCCAATACTTAGCAACATCATGCTAAACGAATTGGACAAGGAACTGGAAAGCAGAGGCCATAGGTTTGTCCGTTATGCGGACGATCTGCTTATCTTCTGCAAAAGCAGGAAAAGCGCTGAACGGACTCTGGAAAACATTCTTCCCTTCATCGAGAAGAAGTTATTTCTTAAGGTGAACCGGGAGAAA
>NZ_JBHTHA010000065.1:0-1301 GCF_042676385.1 Paenibacillus sp. GCM10027628 | reverse complement strand
TGGTATTATCCCCTTTAAGTAGACACTCAATAAAAACCGTCATGTTATCATGAGGGAACGAGTGAAATTTGGAGGGGATTTTTTTATGGCTAAAAAGGGACAGGTATTTCAAAGCTATACAGAAGAATTTAAGTTGGAGGCGGTTAAAGCCTATGTGGAGGGATCTTCGAGTTACAAGGTGATGGCCGAGCAGCTGGAGATACGTAATTGTTCACAGTTGAAGGTGTGGGTAAAGAAGTGGCAAAACGGAGACAAGTTTGACGAGCGTAAAGGACTTACCAACCCGCTTAAAGGACGTCCCCGTGAGACATTCGCCTGCATAGAGGAAGAGCGAGACTACCTGAAAGCGCAGGTAGAATACTTAAAAAAGCGGTATCCAAATCTGGTAAAGGAGGTCACGTCGAACAGCAAGATCACTACCAACTAATTGAGGAACTACGCAGCGTACACGGTGTCACCCGTCTCTTAAGCATCGCGGGTATACCTCGAGCCAGCTATTACAAATGGCGTGCGACACGTTCGTCGCGCATGCAAAAACAAGCGCGAGATTACGAGTTAAAGGAGCATATGATGGCCATCCACGCTGTGCATCCTTACTTCGGATACCCTCGTATGATGAATGCCTTATGGGAAGCTGGGTACCGTGTTAATCATAAAAAGATATGGAGATTGATGAGGGAATTATCCATTCAGTCCGTTATTCGAAAGAAAAGACAACGCTTCAGCTACAAGCCATCCGTCATCTATCCGAACCGACTAAAGCGCCAGTTCCATGCCATAGGACCTCAGCAGAAGTTGGTCACTGACATCACATATATTTCCGATGGCACGCGTTTTTACTACCTGTCTGCGATCCAAGACTTGTTTAATAATGAGATTGTGGCATGGAAATTATCCGAGCGTAACGATGTACAACTTGTGCTCGATACGATTGAAGAGTGGACAAGGAAAAGAGACGTATGTGGGGCCGTACTCCATTCGGATCAAGGCTTCCAGTATACGTCTCAAGCGTACAACACACGATTGGAAGCACTCAGCGTCAAAGGCAGCCACTCTCGCAAAGCAACCTGCCTGGATAACGCGTGCATCGAATCCTTCTTTTCGCATCTCAAAACAGAGAAGTTGTATCTCCAACAGTGTAAGTCAGAATCCGAGATTCATCAAGCCATTGAGGAGTACATCTACTTTTATAACTATCAACGGTTTCAAGCTAAACTTAAACAGCGCGCGCCGATTGAATATCGACACGCGCTGGCAGCATAGCTTTTTTTCAACTGTCTACTTGACAGGGGTATGACCAT
>NZ_JBHTHA010000064.1:0-1287 GCF_042676385.1 Paenibacillus sp. GCM10027628 | reverse complement strand
AAACATTCCTGTTAATGCTAAGAAATTGCCTTAGACAAAAAAGGAGCGCCTCGGTATGATGGGGTTGCAACGGGTCAGAAGCCCTTAAATACCCACCAGGAGGCGCTTACTATGAATCATAAACAAATTCACATTCAAAATCAACGCATTGAACGAATTTCCCCAACACATCTCATTATTGGGGTGGACATCGCGAAAGAAGTTCATGTTGCTCACGCAACAAATTATCGAGGGATTGTTCTTACTCATAACCCACTTCGCTTCAGAAACTCACTTGAAGGTTTTGAGGCATTTCAAAATTGGATGCATCGTTTGCTAAAGAAACATGGGTATACAGATGCCATCATTGGAATGGAACCGACGGGCCATTATTGGTGGACGTTTGCAGATCACTTGGAGGAACAGAAGCAGCAGGTAGCTTTAGTTAATCCGGTCGCAACGAAGCGTAACAAGGAAAATCGAGATAATTGTCCTTCTAAAAGCGATCCCAAAGACGCTCAGGTCATCGCTGACTTAGTCAGCCGAGGCTATTACAGCGAAGTTCGGCCACAAGCGGCCTCTTTCGAAAGATTGCGGAGCTTGATGGGGGAACGAGAGTTTTGGCTGGAGGATCGGATTCGCATGGAAAACAGAATTACACGCTGGTTAGACATACATTTTCCTGGGTATGACAAGGTTTTTTCAGACTGGAGATGCCGTCGTTCGGTTGCAACTCTTAAAGCGTTCCCGACTCCGAGTGAATTACAGGGGCTCACGACAACAGAGGTCATTGAACAGTGGCGAGAGCAACATATGCAGCGTGCAGGTGGAAGTCGCGGCATTCAGAAGGCGGCAGAACTTTTAGCTGAAGCAAAGCGGAGTGTCGGACGTGTAAAGGAGCTAGAGGAAGCAAAAAAGGAAATAGAAAGGTTGGTGGAGCAGTATGAGCGGTTAGAGAACATGCTGCAAACACTTGAGGGAGAATGCAAGATACTTCTGGAAGAGATCCCGGTGGCTAGGCAGTTACAGTCGATCAAAGGGCTAAGCACGATCCTCGTAGGAGCTATCTTAGCTGGTGCAGGAGATCTTAAAAACTATGCGCATGGCAATCAGTTGTTGCGTAGAGCGGGGTTAAATTTGGCGGAATGTAGCTCGGGAAAACGAAAGGGACAGATTACGTTATCCAAACGGGGGGATGCCATGCTACGAAAGTACATGTATCTAGCAACTGTACAACTGATCGGTAACCACTCACAGTTCCGGCAATGGCATCAAAGCAATACGAAGGAAAAGGGAATGAAAAAACAC
>NZ_JBHTHA010000063.1:0-1009 GCF_042676385.1 Paenibacillus sp. GCM10027628 | reverse complement strand
TCAGCCTGTTGAGAAACCTCAGCAGGCTTTTCTTCATTCCAATTCTTTATCCATTCACCGCGTTAATATGATATAATATAGATATCTTATTAAGGCGGTGATTGCATGCTTCACTCCAATCCGAATGTGCAAAACAGCTACGAATTTGTTTGTCTAGAAGATCTTGTTCCTCAGAATCACTTACTACGCAAGGTTCAAAAACATATCGACTTCTCTTTCATTCTTGAAAAAGTAAGACCTTACTATTGCGTGGATAACGGGCGGCCTTCTATTGATCCGATCATGCTCTTTAAAATGATGTTCATCGGTTATCTATACGGGATCCGCTCCGAACGCCAGCTAGAGCAGGAGGTACAACTCAACAATGCTTATCGCTGGTTTGTTGGGCTTGGATTGACAGATCGAGTTCCGGACCATAGCACCCTTAGCCTGAATCGGAAGCGACTCCAAGACACCCAAGTTGTCCAAGATATCTTCGACCACATTGTGTTTAAAGCCATTGAACTGCGTATGGTTGCAGGACGCGTGCTCGTGACGGATTCGACTCATCTCAAAGCCAATGCAAACAAGCGTAAATTCATTCAACAAGAAGTTGAAAAGAGCGTCAAAACCTATCTCGATGACTTGGACGAAGCGGTTCAGGCAGACCGAGCTGCCTATGGAAAAAAGCCCTAAAACCCCGGAAGGAGGTGACCGAGACTAAGGAGACCAAAGTGAGCACGACCGACCCCGAGAGTGGCTATATGATGCGAGACGGCAAACCGGAAGGCTTCTTCTATTTGGATCATCGGACAGTTGACCATAAATTCAATATCATTACCGATGTACATATTACACCTGGAAATGTCCATGATTCGACTCCTTATCTCGAAAGGCTTGAACTGCAAGTGAAGAAATTTGGGTTTGACCAGACACTCGAGGCAGTCGCCCTTGATGCAGGTTATTACACGGCTCATATCTGTAAAAAGCTCCAAACGAAAAAGATTTATGCCGTCATTGGCAGTAGAAG
>NZ_JBHTHA010000062.1:0-977 GCF_042676385.1 Paenibacillus sp. GCM10027628 | reverse complement strand
AACTTGCCTTCTCGGGCAAAAATGTTTCTCCTTTTTGGACGATGCCGATCAGGATTCGGGCCACTTTTCCCATAAGTTTAAATACGGACCTCTGCTTCTTCATATGCTTTACTTTAGTGTTATACTCATGTAACTCCCTAAATACGGGATTGACACCTATGAGCTGTATGGTAGCGAGAAACAAATATTTACGTAAGGTGGAATCCCCTCTTTTGGAAATGACAATCTGCCCTTTCCGTTTTCCCGACATACTTTCAGCCAGATTGAGACCGGCTTTTCTCAGTAGCTGACGTCCATGTGCATACTGCCTAAGATCACCTGCACCAGCCAAAATCGCTGCAACAAAGATGGGACCAAGGCCCTTAATGGATCTTAGCTGGTTCGCCATAGGAATCTCGCTAAGCAGTGTTAGGATTTGTTTCTGGATGCGCTCTAACCACTCCAAAATACGTTCATATTCTGCGATTAAACACACTAAATCTTGCTTTGCCTCTTCCAAAGCTGTAACGTCTCCCACGCTCTTTTTAGCTACTGCGATTAGCTCAGCAGCTATTTGAGTGCCTGTGGCGCCGCCTGCTCTTTTCATATGATTTCTCCAAGCCGTAATAATCTCCGTGACGGACTGAGTTTCAAGATCTTTTGGGGAGGGCAATTCTTTCAATGTGGCCATTGAACGTTTGCAAGTCCAATCCTTAAACACCAATGTATACTCAGGAAAACGAATATCCAACCAGCGGATAACCCGATTCTGTAACCGAACACTATGAGCAACCCAGAACTCCCGATCACTCATCATGGTGCGCAGCCTTTGGAATACGTCAGCTTGTCTTGTATAGTCATAGTAATAACCTCGGCTTACAACATCTGCGATAACTAGGGCATCCTTCGGGTCGCTCTTAGACGGAGAATTATCTCGGTTCTCTTTGTTTCTTTTTGTCGTAGCAGGATTCACCTGGACGACATTATATCCTTTGTTT
>NZ_JBHTHA010000059.1:0-812 GCF_042676385.1 Paenibacillus sp. GCM10027628 | reverse complement strand
CCTAGAGGGATCCTGAGTACGGCGGGACACGTGAAACCCCGTCGGAATCCGGCAGGACCATCTGCCAAGGCTAAATACTACCTAGCGACCGATAGTGAAGCAGTACCGTGAGGGAAAGGTGAAAAGCACCGCGGAAGCGGAGTGAAAAAGAACCTGAAACCGTGTGCTTACAAGAAGTCAGAGCCCTCTCTATGGGTGATGGCGTGCCTTTTGTAGAATGAACCGGCGAGTTACGTTCCCGTGCGAGGTTAAGTCGAAAAGACGGAGCCGCAGCGAAAGCGAGTCTGAATAGGGCGCTTTAGTACGTGGACGTAGACCCGAAACCGTGTGATCTACCCCTGTCCAGGGTGAAGGTGAGGTAACACTCACTGGAGGCCCGAACCCACGAATGTTGAAAAATTCGGGGATGAGGTGGGGGTAGCGGAGAAATTCCAATCGAACTCGGAGATAGCTGGTTCTCCCCGAAATAGCTTTAGGGCTAGCCTCGGAAGATGAGTTGTGGAGGTAAAGCACTGATTGGGTGCGGGGCCCGCCAAGGGTTACCAAGTCCAGTCAAACTCTGAATGCCACAAACTTTATTCCGGGAGTCAGACAGTGAGTGCTAAGATCCATTGTCAAAAGGGAAACAGCCCAGACCATCAGCTAAGGTCCCCAAGTGTGTGTTAAGTGGGAAAGGATGTGGAGTTGCACAGACAACCAGGATGTTGGCTTAGAAGCAGCCACCATTGAAAGAGTGCGTAATAGCTCACTGGTCGAGTGACTCTGCGCCGAAAATGTAACGGGGCTAAACACGCCACCGAAGCTATGGCTTG
>NZ_JBHTHA010000058.1:0-793 GCF_042676385.1 Paenibacillus sp. GCM10027628 | reverse complement strand
TTGGGGCCTGTAACGATTCGATTATTAGCTACCTTTTTGGGTACAGGATTCGTCGTCTGTCGCTGTGGAGCAAGAAGGTTTAACGCCTTGCAAAGACGATACACCTTCTTCTTATTAATAATTAGGTTGTATTTTCGTCTTAACAGGATGGTAAGCTTCCTGTAGCCACACGCTGCATGCGGACCTTTAACGAGCTGCCGGAGAAATCCTTTAATCCGGGCATCCCAAACGACATTCCCGAGTTTATCGTAAGAATACCCGGGAACAGGGCGTCCACTGCTATGGGGCTGCTGGCGCTCCGGATGCTTGAGGCGATAGTAGTACGTAGAATGGGCCACGCTACAATGACGCAGAACCGTACGAACAGGATAACCTTCCCCGATCCAATAGAAGGCTACTTCCAGTCGGGATACTTTTTTTTTACCAGGTCTCTGAGGATGTTGATCTCCAGCTCTTTTTCGCCTAGCAGCTTCACCGCTTCACTGTATTTTTTTTCTATTTCTTGAAGCTTGGCTGCGTCTTGCTTCAGCTTTTCTGCTTCGTCATGCTTTTTCGTCATCAGATCATCCACCTCGTCCTGGTATTGCCGAACCCAGTTGCTTAACGTCTTGGGAGCCATTCCGTGCTTCCGGGCTACCACCTCCGTACGATAGCCTGAAAGCACCTCTGCCACAAACTCCTTCTTCGTCTGTATTGGGCACCGGAATCTTCTTTTCATGGGCCTGTTCCTCCACTTGTTTTTAGTGTATCTGAAGTGGATTAAAGTGTCCAAGTGGATTAGGGGGCTATATAG
>NZ_JBHTHA010000057.1:0-790 GCF_042676385.1 Paenibacillus sp. GCM10027628 | reverse complement strand
CTAACTGGCAGGATAGTTCCAATATGTGGTAATATGGGGGTAAGGGTTTAGGGGAGGCGTTTAAACTTGAAATTAGCTAAACTATCTCTTATAAGTGGACTCATTGTTACTTTATTGATTTATATTTTGTCATTATTTCTAAACAGTGGTATTAGTCAACGAATATCGGGATGCATTGGTTTAATTCTAATACTCACTACAATTATTACAAGTGGCTCACTGATATCAGGTGACCGCCAACGAGCTAATAATAGTACAGAAACCACCAATGATAAAAAGCAAAGGGACAGTATCTCTATAGCATGTTTTCTTGCAGCTATCCCGATTTTATTCTTTGGGGATATCTTAAGTACTTCAAGTGAAAAATTGATTGAGTTAACGGGAGACGAATGCTCTGAACTTACATCACGAGGCTGCCTCGGCTAAGACGGCAGTCTCGCTCCGCTAACTGGCAGATTAGCGTGGTGAATTTAAAACTATTTCCACTTATTTCCGTATATAATTAAGTAGTCCAAATATATTGTGTAAGGAGGGGCCACAATGCCGTATATAAATCTCCAAATAACGAAGGGTGCTAGTAGGGAGCAAAAGGCGCAAATCGTTAAAGAATTTACTCAGACCCTTGTCAATGTACTTGGCAAGAAACCTGAACATACCCATATTGTTATTCAAGAAATTGATGAAGAAAATTGGGGGTTCAGCGGTGTTTTGACAGACGATTTTCGAAGGAGTAAGTCTTAAGTTATTACGTTAACGGAAACGTTTGTTATTTTCATACAGCATTAATGAA
>NZ_JBHTHA010000056.1:0-783 GCF_042676385.1 Paenibacillus sp. GCM10027628 | reverse complement strand
ATGGTTTTTTCGTGGACAGACATGGAAAAAGCTCCTATTGTAGAGAATGACGCGTTATCCATCATTCTCCGCAAAAGGAGCCTACCCATGGATAACAATAAAAAGATTCGAGTCATTTGTCAATGCCTTCATGTACTAAACGTGTCGGGTTATCGTTCAGCTCTCGATGATCATCGGACAAAAAAACTGTTCGCCGGTACAGCCATCGAGCTTCATCTCGTTGCCCAATTGTTACCGCTTGCGTCCTATGACGAAATCACCGAAAAGCTACGTGCGCACCCGGAGCTGCAGCAAGCCGTGGGTCTTGAATCCATTAGTGATGCCCAGTTATCTCGCAAAACAAAATCGCTTTGTACAGCTTCCCTGCAGACGCTATTTTATGATCTCATCGCCCAAATTGATAATCGGACTAAACATGGAAAGGGGATTTCGCCTACCATCGGACGATTACATCTGATTGATGCCACGGATATCTCACTTCCACCTCTTCTCGGTCACTGGGCACGATGCGGTTCACGGAAAACCGGTGTCCGTCTTCATGTCCGGTTGGTGGTCGCGGATCCGGACATGGTTTTTCCGGATAAGGTGATTGCCTCTACAGTGAACGTCCGTGAATCTATAGTCGCGCTTGAACTGACCCTGGAGGACGATGTGACCTATGTGATGGATCGCGGCTACGAGAAATGCCAGCATTTTGAGCAGTGGGTAACGGATGGCATTCAGTTTGTGGTACGCGTTCGGGATAAACTAAACCTTTTTCCTGTAGAAGGTAGTGAACGCGAG
>NZ_JBHTHA010000055.1:0-634 GCF_042676385.1 Paenibacillus sp. GCM10027628 | reverse complement strand
CTGTACGTAGGCGGGGACGGCGTCGCACGCGGGTATTTGAACCGCAAGGAGCTGACTGAAGAGCGGTTCGTCGTGAATCCTTACAAGCCGGAGGAGCGGCTGTACCGGTCCGGCGACCTCGCACGCCTGCTGCCTAGCGGCGAGATGGAATATTTCGGACGGATCGACCATCAGGTGAAGATCCGGGGGCACCGCATCGAACTCGGCGAGATCGAGACGCAGCTGCTGCGGCACGAGCGGATCCAGGAAGCGACGGTGCTGGCGCTGGACGACGAGCAAGGGCAAAAGTACCTGTGCGCCTACTTCATCGCAGACGGGGATTTGACCGTATCCGAGCTGCGGGCGCACATCGGCGGCGATTTGCCGGCGTACATGATCCCGTCGCATTTTGTGAAGCTGGAACGCATCCCGCTGACCGCCAACGGCAAGATCGACCGCAAAGCGCTGCCGAAACCGGAGGGCGGGCTGGACTCAGGCACTGCCTACGTGGCGCCGAGGACAGCGCTGGAAGCGGAGCTCGCGCAAATATGGCAGGACGTGCTTGGCTGCGAGCGGGTCGGGGTGCTGGACGATTTCTTCGCGCTGGGCGGGCATTCGCTGAAGGCGATGTCGCTCATCACCGCGATGCACAAAG
>NZ_JBHTHA010000054.1:0-600 GCF_042676385.1 Paenibacillus sp. GCM10027628 | reverse complement strand
TTTGTTCCGCTTTCCAACTTACCTATTATGTTTGCTAAGCCATCAAACGTATAAAAAATACATCAGTGGAATACTTTAATAAACAAAATAAAGAAGACCCCGAAGGGTCTCCTTTTTAAAGAGATTAGTGCACGGTACGAGTTGTAGGAGCGCTGTTCGCATAGATTGTAGTAGTCGCAGATTTGCCTGTTGCGGAAGTCGCAGTCAGATCAAATGTTGCGCTAGTACCACCAGTTACAGTTACTTTACCAAACTGGTCAACTGTTACATTCGATCCAGCACTTACGTTGGAAACAGAGAATGTTACGCCAAGCAAGTAGTTATAGTGCTGAGCATCTCCGTCTTCGTAAGTCTTACCATAATTATCAGTAACATTAAGGTTTGTGAAGGCATTGAATGTGTAGCCATCGTTATAGGCTTTGTCATCCCAAGTAACGTTCGAAACTGCAAGTGCATCAGACTTAACAGTTACTGGAGTTGTCAAAGTCTTAGTCGATCCGTCGGCAGCTACGAAGCTGATTGCCAAAGTAGCAGTTCCAGCTTTGTTACCAATAACGTATGCTTTGCCAATTCCGTTAGTTGTATTAACGCCGTCAGAGG
>NZ_JBHTHA010000053.1:0-536 GCF_042676385.1 Paenibacillus sp. GCM10027628 | reverse complement strand
CCCACACCACCGTACGTACCGTTCGGTATACGGCGGTTCCTTAGTTTACGCTGTGACTTGTCGATAATAATCTGAAAAGAATAAGAATCCGAGTTCTTTAATCGTGTTATTTCCGAGGGATTTGGCGAGGATGGGGCTATTGGAAGTTCTCCAGTAGCTCTTTCTTGTGTTTGCGTACTCCCATGCCTTCTGTTCTTGGATTCCAAGTGATTTCAACATTTCGAACTTCGTTTTCACTCGTTTCCATTGTTTCCAGTAGATCATGCGGATCCGCCTTCTCATCCATTCATCCGTAGTTTGGAGCAGTTTCTTTATGTCGGCTATTTTGAAATAATTTATCCATCCCATAATATAGCGTCTAAGTTTCTCTGCTCGGTCTTCATTTCCTGTTCCATTACTTCTCGACGTAAGCACCTTTATTTTGGCTTTCATCTTTGCGATGGATTTCGGGTGAATTCTCACCCGCGTTTCTCCATTACGTTGGTAGAATGAGAATCCAAGAAATTTGATTCTCGCCGCCTCGTCCACTACCGTTT
>NZ_JBHTHA010000052.1:0-176428 GCF_042676385.1 Paenibacillus sp. GCM10027628 | reverse complement strand
CCGAACGGTACGTACGGTGGTGTAAGAGGTCGGGGGCTAGCCGCCCCCTCCTACTTAATTAAAATGCCCAGTTTCCGCCTCGGAAAATAGGTTCGATGCGGCCATCCGCCAGCTCGCCGTCAATGTCCATGTCGGCAGAGCCAATCATAAAGTCAACATGAATCAGACTGTCGTTCAATCCGACTTGTTCCAGCTCCTCTTTGGACATCGAGGTTCCGCCTTGAACACAGGTTGGGAAGGATCTGCCCAAAGCCAGGTGGTTGGAGGCATTCTCGTCGAACAGCGTATTGAAGAAGATCAGGTTGGAATTCGAGATGGGCGAATGATGCGGCACGAGGGCGATTTCTCCTAGGTAATGAGCGCCTTCATCCATTTCAATCATCGCTTGGAGCGATTCAAAACCTTGCTCGGCTTTATAATCAACGACACGTCCGTTTTCAAAGGTTAGCGTGAAATTGTTAATGAGACTGCCGTGGTAGCTTAAAGGCTTCGTGCTTTGAACGGTACCTTGTGTGCCGCTTTTATGAGGGGAGATGAAAACCTCTTCGGTCGGAATATTCGGATTGAAATCGAATCCTCCTGTCCCGTTGGTAGCGGCCCCGCCTCTCCAGACATGATTGTCGGGAAGCTCGACCGTTAGTTCAGTACCGGGTGCCCGATAATGAATTTTGCGGTATTGCTTTTCATTGAGCTGCTCCCGTTTGCTGCGCAGTGTCGCATTATGTGCGATCCATGTTTCAACTGGATTCTCTTGGTCCACCCGCGTCGCTTTGAAGATGGCATCCCACAGAGCGTTAATCGCTTCGCCTTCCTCCAAGTGAGGGAACACCTTCTTTGCCCATGCGGGTGAAGGTGCCGCAATGATCGACCATGTCATCTTGTAGGCCGACATGCTTTCTCTCCACTTCACTAATTTAGGGCCGGCGGCTTTGGAGAAAGCGGAGATGCGTTTGGTATCCACATCTTTCAGCAGCTCGGGATCGGCTGCTTCGATCAATAAATAAGCCCCATTGTTGGCCGCGAGCTCATCCATGGCTTGAGCTCTCCAATTGGGATATTCATGGAACGCTTCCTCGGGAGCATACTTATATTTAATTTGCGTACAAATATCATCCTGCCATTCGATATGTACGTGTTTGGCTCCAACTTCGTAAGCCTTCTTAACTATGAAACGAACAAGCTGCGGGGCGTGCATAGGGGCGTTAATCCAAAGCGTTTGCCCAGGCTGAATGTTTAAACCCACGCGAACGGTAAGTTCAGCATATTTTTCCAGATTGGTTTCAAAAGTCATACATATCCTCCTAATTTTTATTTGGGGTCCTCGCAAAGTACCCGGATTATGCTCCAGAGCTTGGCGTCACTTTGTGGGGCTTAGTTAATTAGACTCGATCCAGCGGCAAATGCGGTCCTGGGGGCAGTTCGACGCGGATTGTATCTCCCGGAAGGACCTGGCCGCTTGCAAGCACAATGCCCATGATACCCGCCTTGCGGATGACATTGCCGTCCGCATCTTCCCCCAAAAGGGCAGACTTGAGCCCTGTCTGGAATCGGTCCAGCTGCGGGCAAGGGTTGCGCAGGCCGGTTACCTCGATGACAGCAGCGGCTCCTACATGCAGCTTGGTTCCCCGCGGCAGATCTAGAAGATCGACGCCATGGGTTGTAATATTCTCGCCCATTTGCCCGTCGAGCACCTCGAAGCCTGCGCCCCGCAATTCCTCATGAAGCTCGGCATGAATGAGGTGTACTTGACGCAAGTTGGGTTGGGTCGGATCTTGAGCTACGCGTGAGCGGTGTTTCACCGTTTCGCCCATATGTGCGTCTCCGAGGACGCCAAGACCGACTACAAGTTCAATGCTAAACTGATTCGGCTTGCTAAACGTGTGTGTCGGACTCAGGCTGACTGCCTTGACAATCCCCAAACGGGGTGAATCAACTCCGTTATCCATACGCGGGCACCGCCTTTTAATGGTATAACTTAAAATTACCCTCAGCTTTTGAGTCTGTCAAATTTTTTTTACCGTTTGTTTCCTCATAAATGTACTTGGATTCATGCCATGCCATTTGCGAAACTGATTGGTGAAATGATTGTAGTTTTGAAAGCCAACATCATAACAAACTTCCGATGCGCTTCGATCGGTATGCTCGAGCAAAAGAACGGCTTGTTGAATCCGCATGCGATTTAGCGTATCCACGATCGAATATCCGGTGCTCGCTTTGAAAAGGTGAGACAGTCTGGAAGGTGAGAGCCCGACCGTTCTGGCGAGATCGTCGATTCGAATCGGCAGTCGCATCTGTACAGAGAGCAAGTGAAGAACTTCTTCGATGCGGGAGTCGACTTTTCTGCTAGTTTTCTGTGCCATAATGAGCAGGATTTCTCGCAAAGAGCTGCAGCATAACTCAAACCAGAAATCCCCCCGTTCTCTAGAGTCTCCAAGTATTCGGGTAAAAGCTTGAAAAATCCGCTCGCGAATCGATTCGCTTTCTATGGAAAGAATGAACAGCTCCTTATCCGGCAGCAAGCTCGTTTCGGTGAGCGATGCAGGAAAATGGGCCCAAACGAACTGCCAGGTTTGGCCTTTTCTCGTGCCATATTGATGCGGCGTACCTGGTCTGAGCAGGGACACATCGCCGGCTTGGCAAATTTGCTCCTGACCAGAGGTCAGATAGTATCCCTCTCCTTCAAGGGTGAACGTGATCAACCAATCGTTTCTTCCTTGCGGCCGTTTGGTTACATAGGTATCCGTCTCTATGAAATGTCCTGCGATGATCGTATGAGCTGAAAATTCCACTCTAATTCCTCCATCATCCATACCCTATTATTTTATTAACATCATATCGGATAACCATCAGCTCTAGCAACAAAATAGCAGGATTGTGTGAGTAATTAGCATCATCGTTACTTCTTTAAGACGGGGAATTTCTTTATGCTTAAGTTACAGGAAACATGATTGTTCATTATGGGAGGAATTCACATGACGCAGCCATTGCGCAGGCTTACCGAAGAACAAAAACATCAGTTTGAAACAGAAGGCTATCTCATCGTCAAAGGCTTGTTTTCCGAACAGAATTTGGCCGAGATTGACGAGACTTTTGAAGTGATCAGCCACCGGACGGTACCTGGTTACTTCGAACCGGACCTGCAAGCAGACACAGTGGTCGATCCGCTCAAACGATATCCGCGCGTGATGCATCCGCACCGTTTTGACGAAACGGCGAAAAAGTATATGCTTCATGCGCCTGTTATGGAAGTGCTAGCAGATTTGTATGATGAAGAAGCGCTTGCCGCGCAAAGTATGTTTTATTACAAACCGCCGGGTTCGCGCGGCCAAGCGTTGCACCAGGATAATTTTTACCTGCAGGTGGAACCGGGCAATTGTATAGCCGCTTGGACCGCTATTGATGCAGCCGATGAAGAAAACGGCGGATTGCTCGTTGTGCCGAAAACGAATCAATTGGACATCTCCTGTCCCGATACGGCAGATTCAAAAGAGTCGTTTACGACGCATTATGTGAAGCCGCCGAAAGATGAAAAAGCCATACCAGCCATCATGGAGCGAGGCGATGTGCTGTTTTTCAACGGGAACCTTATTCACGGGTCGTACCGGAATAAGTCGAAGGACCGATTCCGCCGGGCGTTTATTTGCCATTATGCCAATGCTTCGGCGACTCATATTAGCAACCACTACCGTCCCTTGTATCGACAAGACGGCGTTCCCGTCGACCTGGCAATTAATCCGAATGGAGGTCCATGCGGTGACGAATTCGAAGTGGTCTACCCCCATTAACGCTGTGGAAGCAAAGCTGGACGTCCAGATGTCATGGTGGGCGATGAATGGATTGGGCGAACATGGCCGGGAATGGAGCCTTGAGGAGAAATTCCGTCACATCGCGGAAGCGGGTTTTGACGGAATTAACGGCTTCGTTCCCCCGCCTGAGGAAGCGGCGGCGTGGCGGCGGATGCTGGATCATTACGGCTTGTCGTTTAGTGTGAATGCCTACCCGCGAACCGCGCAAGACCTGCAACAATTTATCGAAAACGTAAAAAATTACGGACCTGTCTCCTTCATTAACGCCCAGGTGTTAACGCCATTTCTGACCGATCAACCGGCGGAAGCGCTGCTTCTTGAGCTGCTCAGCGTATCCCAACATGCAGGAATCCCGGTGTTCATCGAGACACATCGGGGTACGATCACCCAAGATCTGCTGCGAACCGTTCAATATATCAACCGGTTGGACGATCTGCGGCTGACGATTGATTTCTCCCATTATGTCGTCGCTGGCGAGATGCATACCGTTAGACCGGAAGCCGAGAACTTACTGCAAACCCTGCTCACCCGCACGGCCAGTATTCATGCAAGAGTGTCCAATGGCGAGCAAGTTCAGGTGAACGTCGGAGAAAGAGGGGAACATCCGATGATGCCCCACTTTGAACACTGGTGGCAAAGCGGCATGCGTAACTGGCGGAGTGCCGCCAAACCGGGTGACGTGTTCTCTTTTGTATGCGAGTTAGGCCCTGCACCTTATGCGATCACAACGGATGAATATGCGAACCGGCAGCATGAATGCAGCGACCGATGGTCGCAATCGCTGCTTTTCGCAGATCGCGCCCGAGCGTTATGGAGGGAAATCATCATATAGCGCCTACTTAGATCAAGAGCCCTTTCTCATCGTAGAAGGGGCTCTTTGAGTTGTCTTTTTTAGTGGAAATTACAAAGATTGGATATACTACCATTTAGGATTTAGTACAAGCCTGGATAAGAATAGGAGAGATGTGCTTGTTTATGGGTTATGGTTGGATTGCTGGACTATTTTTATTACTTCAGCCGAATCACTTGCAAGATGATCTATGCATCGACCGGAACGGACAATGCATCAAGAATGTGAACCGCACGGATTATTCGCTTCCATTTATCGATGTGCCTCTGGTTGACGAGGAGAAATTAGACGTGCTAGTCAAGGACGTCGAAAAAAAGATATTCCGGGCGCCCGTAAACGCCACCATTAATGAAAGTGGAGCCATCGTGAAGGAAGTTTCAGGTGCAAAACTGAATCGTCAAGCCTTCCGAAAGGAGTTCTACGATACTTTTTATAATCAACAATCCAAGAAAATGACAGCTCCTGTGTCAGCCATCTATCCCAAAGTGGACAGTGAGTTGCTTGCAACAATACGCGTACAGTCGATCGGATATTACGTCACTTACTTTAATTCGAATAACAATAATCGCTATCATAATATGAAGCTGGCTGCGAATGCGATTAACAATGTCGTGATTTATCCCGGGGAAACATTCTCCTTTAATCGTGTGGTAGGCGTTCGAACACCGGCAAAAGGCTATAAACTAGCCAAAGTCATTGTCAGAGGCGAATTTTCCGAAGGCATAGGCGGCGGAATTTGTCAGATTTCGTCGACTCTTTTCAACGCGGTAGACCGTGCCGGTCTGAAAATCGTGGAACGATATTCGCATAGCAGGTCCGTACCGTACGTTCCACCTGGGCGGGATGCTACCGTGAATTGGGGCGGACCGGATTTCAGCTTCACCAACAATTACAATCAACCTATTTTGATTAGGGCTCAAGCCTCACCGGGCAGGGTGTACATTACGATCTCCTCCTCCGATGTCGTAAATTTCAAGCCGCGGCATGTACCCAGCGCCTCTGAAGCGCTGCCTGAGGAGATTCAAGCCGGTACGGACGTGGGAGTTCCGGTTCCTTAACGATCACGCATATAAGGACAAAACCCCTTCTATTATCCATGTGGAAGGGGTTTCATTCGTCTTTTGTTAAAAAAGTCATATCATGACTGCATTAAAACTTAACAAACAATATTGGAAAAATGTGTTGTTTTATTCATACGACTGTACTATACTCTATTCTTGTGTATGAAATTGTAAAGTTTTGTATGTCGATTACTGTCGTTGAAAAATATTCACTGACAAGTTAATAATGGCAAACCTATTGAAAAATGGGGACGCAAAGCTAGAGGGACTACATCCTACAAGGATATGTCAGCCAGTTGCACTTCAGCAATTGGCGAAATATGGGCTAACATCCATGTTCGCCTTTTTGTGATGTTTACATACGACGAACTCAATCGATAGGAGAGAAAAATATGAGAGAGAAGAGACTGACGAATGTACAGCAATTGTTTCCCAGTGAGGATGGAAATCAACAAACGCGTCAAATGTTTTTACAGCTCATTGAACAAATCGTTAGGGGCGTAGATGAGCTCAAAAACCCGGATGGCGTGAATCTCAAGGGTCATAAAAATCGAAGTGGAAATTTTTACAATGACCTCATTCGAAATAGTGCGATTCCAAACGGCAGCGTTCCATTAGAGGATGTCAATTCCGAGTTATTGAAATTGCTGCATGATCATCCTTATCATTCTAAATATTTTCTAACGAATATTTTGCCGATGGCAAGCATCCCTGGGATTATGGGCATGATTGCAGCTTTTATGGTGAATGGCAATAATTTATGGGATGTGTATGGCCCCGCTGGAGCCGAAGCGGAAGTAAGGGTTATCAGCATGATGTCCAAATTAATCGGGTACGATTCGCTGAAAAGCGGCGGTTATACGACTTGGGGCGGACAAGGAGCCGTATTCTCCGGTCTGCGGATTGCGATTGCCAAATTTGTTCCGGACGCGTTGCAAAAAGGCGTTCCCAACAATTTGTACGCTTTTTGTTCCGATGCCGCGCATTATAGTTTATATAAATCTATGGAAGCTTCAGGCATAGGCAGTGATAGATTGATAAGGGTCCGTACGCATGCAGACAGTTCCATGGATGTGGACGATCTGCGCAACAAAATGAAAGAAGTTATTGCAAACGGCGGAATTCCGATTTATATCGTTGCTACTACCGGAACGACAGACGCAATGGGTATTGACGATGTAGGGCAAATTTACGCTATGGCCGAGCAGGTAGCCGCTCATCATGGCTTATCCAGACCTCATATTCATGCAGATTCTGCTTTAGGCGGTTTTTTCGCTTTCTTTAACGACTATGACTTCACTGCAAATCCACTTGAGTTTAAGTCGGATGTTGTTCAAGCGCTAAAGTCCATCCAACGCAAGATGATACATTTGAAACTGGCCGATTCCCTTTGCTTCGATTTCCAAAAGTTAGGTCAAACTCCTTATGTGACAAGCTTATTTCTGCTTAAGGATGCCGCCGATTTAACGCTCGTCGATTTGCATCCGGATGAAACGCCTTATGTCGGACACCGCGGATATGGGCAATACCATACCGGATATACGTTGGAGTGTTCGCGCATGGCGAGTTCTATTAGTATTTATGGTGCTTTGCTTGCCTTCGGCATTCAAGGGTATCAGCGATTGCTGGCGCAATTCGTTGAGGTTAATCTCGCTTTCAGGGAAGCGTTGAAATGGGAAATCCCACAAGCCGAAATCGTCAATGGTGACAACCCTGGCATCATCACTTTATTTCGTATATATCCGGAGGGCAGTCCTGGCTTCCAGGCGGAAATGAAGGGCATGTGTACCCGTCTGGAAATCGAACGGAGCAACAAATTTAACGAACGACTGTTTGAAATGCTTGGGGATCATCGCGATCGTATCTTCTTCGGCGACACCAAGAAGCATCTCATGGTTCAGACGAAAGACGGCGGCTTGGTTCCTTTATACGCGTCTAAGATTTTTATTATTTCTCCTTATACAGAGACCAAGCACGTGCCTGAAATTGTTCAATATTTGAAAGAAACCGTAGCGCAAGTCTACGAAAAGCATTATGAATCAACGATTTTGAGCGGGAGGTAAATGAAAGTGGCAAAGCAGGCTCCAATGAAAATGATCAACTGGTTCCGGGAACGTATCGCGGTTAAAATGACGGGCAGTATTTTACTCCTGCTCTTGTTTATTTGCGCGGCATTTTCCTTGTCCGGATACATGGTTAGCCAAAAACTAACAACCAAGCTTGAGGATCAGTTCGTCCTCAGATTAACGTCCAATATTCAAAACGTTTCGAAATACATGGCTTCCATACCTGACCGGGCTGATGGAATTACCGGAAAAGATAATCCGGCCTATACGAAAATCAAACAACAATTCGAGCAGTTTAAAAAAGAAGATTCACTCGAGAACGTGTATGTGTTGAAAAAAGCTCAAAACAAAGAGCAAATTGTCATATTAACCGGAGTTGATGACGATTTCGGTACCGATTATCCTTTTACGCCTGAGATGAACGCAACGATTAAGGATAATAAACCTACGATCAGCAGCATCTATAAGGATGAATACGGCGTACATAAATCCATCTTTGTTCCGTTGAAAAACAGTAAAAATGAAAATATCGGAATTATCGGCATCGATTTGGATGCCTCGGTCGTTCCCAAAACAAAGCAAGATCTGTTGTGGACGACTTTTATGATCACCTTCATTGTTCTGGTCATCGGTTCTCTAATCGCATACTTGATTAGCCGCAGCGTGACGAAACCGGTCGTCCAACTGATGCGTGTGACCGAAAAGGTTGCTGCCGGAGATTTGTCTGCACAAGTTTCTATTCAGCGTGTCGACGAGATCGGTAAATTGGCGAATGCATTTAGCGAGATGAGGCACAGCTTGGAGTCCCTTATCCGTCAAATATTTTCTTCATCCAATCTGATCACCAATACCAGCGTGCAATTGTACCAGTCCGCGGATGAGTCGAGCTCCAGCGCAGGGCAAGTGGCCGTATCCATGAACAGCATGAACGAAGGCGTCGCTGAGGTCGTTTCTTCGATTTCAGATAGCACGGCTTCGATCATCGATATTAATAACGAATTGGTAGAGGTAACCACCGAAGTCAAAGAGATGCAGACTATGGCTCATCAAGTCGGCGCGCAATCTGTAGAGGGCCAACAGCTCGTTGAAAAAACGTTGCATCAAATGAACGTGATTCAAAAAGAAATGAAAAATTCGCAAGAAGCCGCCGGGCAGCTTGGGAACCGCTCGAAAGAAATCGGTGAAATTATTCATATCATTACCGAGATTGCCCAGCAAACGAACTTGCTTGCCCTTAACGCTTCTATTGAAGCGGCACGCGTGGGTGAACAAGGCAAAGGTTTTGCCGTTGTTGCCGGCGAAGTGAAGAAGCTGGCGGAACAATCGACGAATGCCGCAAGCTCGATCACCGAGCTCGTTTCCAGTACGCAAAATGACAGTCAGCTAGTTATGGAAAGTGTTCTTCAGGGAAATCGGGCGGTAGAGCAGGGGCAAACCTGGATCAATGAAACCTATGAGAATTTTAAAGTTATATTTAATGGTATTTCCGTATTTTCCAGTCGGACGGATCACCTGCTGAATTCGTTAGAAAAAGCGGAAAGATCCTTTGTGACCATCTCCAACGCGATGCAAAAAATATCCGGAATCACGGAGGAACAATCCGCAGGTTATGAGGAAGTAGCTGCCGCAGCGCAAGAGCAAAGTGCTTCCATTCAGGAGATTACTGCAGCTATACGCCAATTATCCGATATGGCTGTGAACTTGCAAACTTCCGTGCAAAACTTTAAAATTTCAGAATAAACTTCGTTCAATTGAGACGGCCAGCCTAGTGCTGGCTTTTTTGTTTTTCTCCGAAACTTCATAATCTGTCTCCTTTCATATACAATATGACTATGAATTTCGCTATTGATAAATGGCTGTTAGGAGATGCAAGTATGTACTCATATACCGATCAAGAATATGTAGAACAGGATTTTAGTCATGCCGATCAAAGGGACGGCGAATTGCGTAATTGTACGTTTACGCGATGCCGGTTCCGGGGCACTCATTTGGAAGAAATCTATACAATGGGTTCGCATTTTATCGATTGTGATTTTACCGGCGCGCAGCTGAACGGATCTGTGCATACCGGCTCGGCTTTTACGAACTGCCGGTTTCAAGGCGCCAATCTTTTCGTTGCCAAATTTGTAGATTGTAAAATGGTCGGCTCCGATTTCGCTGAGGCATTGCTCGATGGCATAACGCTTCAAGGCGGTGACTGGTCCTATACGAATCTGCGGAACGCGAATTTGATGAAGCAGGTTTTGTCAGGCATTCGTTTGCGGGAAGCGGATTTAAACGGTTGCAACTTGGAGAAGGCCGATCTCAGGCAAGCTGATTTGACACGTGCGCAAATGGGGAAAGTGAAGCTGGCTGGAGCGGATTTACGAGGCGCTATTCTGGACGGGATCGATTTCAAGTCTTTGGATATCAAAGGTGCGCGAATGGATATGACGCAAGCGGTCGCATTTGCCCGCGCTTATGGAGCGAAGATCGACTAAGTCAATATCTGCATATTTTACAAAAGGAAAGCAAAAAATCACAAGATTTTTGGGCAGGACTCGTCTAGAATAGACAGCAGATCATTCAGCTCATGAAAGGTGGAATCTTGCTATATGAAAACGTTTCTAGACGAGAATTTTTTGCTTACGAATGAGACGGCTGTTCATTTGTTTCACAACGTCGCCAAAAATCTACCGATTATCGACTACCATTGTCATTTAAGCCCGCAGGAAATCTATGAAAATAAACAGTTCAATACGATCACCGAGGCTTGGCTGTATGGCGATCATTACAAATGGAGAATGATGCGCGCGAATGGGGCGGAAGAGGCGTATGTTACCGGCAACGCAAGCGATTACGATCGCTTCGCGGCGTGGGCGGCGACACTTCCCATGGCGATCGGCAACCCGCTTTACCACTGGTCTCATATGGAGCTCAGGCGTTTTTTTGATGTACATGAAATCATTAATGCCAATAATGCTCCCGTCATCTGGGAGAAAGTTAACGCGAAGCTGGCGCAAGGCCATTTGCGGGCCAGAGATTTGATCACCATGTCAAAAGTTACGGTCATCTGCACAACCGATGATCCAGTTGATTCGCTGGAATTTCATATCAAAATCAAAGAAATCAAAGATTTCCATACGCAAGTGCTGCCATCCTTTCGCCCGGACAAAGCGCTTGAAATCAATCGGGCAACCTTCCTTCCTTGGATCGGAAAGCTGGAAGAGGCAGCTGGCGTTTCGATTCGCAATTATGATGATTTGCTGGCTGCTCTGGAGCATCGAGCTAACTTTTTTGCTTCTGTAGGGTGCAAAGTATCTGATCATGCCTTGGATTATGTGCCTTATGCCGCTGCATCCAAAGAAGAAGTGGAGCAGATTTTCCAAAGCGCCCTTCAAGGTCATTCTGTAAGTTTAGAGGACGAGAAAAAATACAAGACATGTACGCTCTTATTTTTGGGCGGCATCTACAAGAAACTCGACTGGGCCATGCAGTATCACATAAACGCGTCCAGAAATAATAATGGAAAAATGTTCCAAGTTTTGGGGCCCGATACCGGTTATGATTCGATCAATGACAGCCCTGTGGCTGGTGCATTGACAGGTTTGCTATCAGCACTGGCTCTCGACGACGCGCTTCCGAGAACGATTCTTTACTCGCTGAACCCTCGCGATCAGGATATTCTCGGATCGCTCATGGGCAGCTTCCAAGGCGACGGCATACCAGGTAAAATCCAGCTCGGTTCGGCCTGGTGGTTTAACGATACGAGAGACGGCATGCTGCAGCAATTGAAGACACTCGCCAATATGGGCTTGCTGGGCCGATTTGTTGGCATGCTGACCGATTCGAGAAGCTTCCTATCGTATACGCGGCACGAGTATTTCCGTAGACTTCTATGCAACCTCTTCGGTGAATGGGTGGAGGCGGGCGAGTTCCCGAACGACGAGGAGCTGTTGAAACAACTGGTTGAGGGCATATCTTATAACAACGCCAAACAATATTTCGGTTTTTAATTTTTGCGGCTGCTCAAGAGGTTATATGAACCTTTGGGGCAGTCTTTTTCTCATTCACTGACCCGACCGGGGAGTCTCATTTCAACAAGTTGCCCATACCTTCTAATAAGAGCTTAAACAATTCTTCTTATGAAAGGATGAATGACTTGTTGTATTCGGCTTACTTGATTACTCGAAAAATGATGCCGGAGAATCAGGAATTCCCCATGCTTTCGCTCTCCAGTCGAATCACTCCGGAACATCTGTTTTATATCCGCAATCATTTTCCTTATCCGTATGTGGATATTCTCAGGTGGGAATTGAGTATCCATGGACTTGTAAATCAGCCAATGTGTTTACGATATCACGATCTTTTAAAGTTGCCGATGGTTACGCGGCCTGTCACGCTCGAATGTGCAGGAGACAAAAGAGCTCTCTTTCATCCTAAAGCCCGCGGAGAGCAGTGGGGACTAGGTGCTATAAGTCATGCGATATGGACTGGGGTTCGTCTTGCGGATTTGCTGCATGTAACCGGGATTCAAACGAATGCGCGTGAAGTCATATTCGAGGGCATGGATAAAGGGGAGAGAACGGATAGGCCTGGCGTGGTTTCCTATATGAGAAGTCTTCCTCTTGACCAGGCTCTGAATCCTGATACGCTTATAGCGCTTTACATGAACGGAAAGCCGCTGCCCTTTCGCCACGGGTATCCGGCCAGACTCCTTGTTCCAGGATGGTACGGCATGGCTTCAGTTAAATGGCTGCACCGGATTACAGTCACGGAGGAGCCGTTTCAGGGCCCTTTCCAAGTCATAGACTATGTATACGATCGCACTCCTTTAGTGCCCTCCCCTCTAGAACCGGTGACTACGATTCGTCTTCATTCAACCATTGCCCGACCCACAGATGGGGAAGTATTGGCCAAAGGAGAGCATTGGATCGTAGGTACGGCAATATCGGGTAAATCACCAGTCGTATTGGTTGAGATAAGTACAGACGATGGATCAACGTGGAAGTCTGCATCATGGATGGATCCGCACGAAACCTATTCTTGGAGGCGTTGGATTTGGAAATGGACAGTAACCGTCTCCGGAGCCTACGACATTAAAGTCAGAGCGACGGATGCTGCCGGCAACGTTCAAAGTGAGAAGGCAGATTGGAATGTAAAAGGTTTTGGCTATAGCGCAATCCAGCATATACGCGTGTATGTGGACTGATTTAAAGTCCATTTGTTCATTTAACGCCCCGCGTGAGCTTACGGCATTCAAGCGGGGTCTGCTGTGTGACTTGCTTAAACACACGGCCGAAGTGAGCGACACTATCGAAACCGGACTGATCGGCAATATCGATTACTTTGAGCTTCGTTTCCCTAAGCAGCCGCTGCGCCTCGCGAATTCGTACGTTATTCAGGTATTCGATGAAAGAAAAGCCGGTCGTTTCCTTGAAAGAGCGGCAAAAATAACTCGGACTAATAAAGAACGTTTCAGAAATGGAAGCCAGCGTCAGCCGGGTCTTATAATGCGTGTTAATAAATCCGACAATTTCAAAGATTTTGGGGTTCATCGCATGTGGATGCTCGGGAGCTGCATTCGTTTTATCAATGAATCGGGAGCAAAAGATGAGCAATTGAGTCAACAGTGCTTTGCTGCTCAGTTCCCAGCCGCTTAACGTCTGCTGTTGTTCGCGCAGCATGCTGAACAGGAGGTTCTCCATGAAGGTGCGATTCTGCCCTTTCATGGTTATAATGTGCTGCTTTTGAGCAAAAGGAACTAAGAGGTGTTCAGCGGCATTCTCCCCAATGGAATCAATCCACGAATCGTCAAAACTAATCAGAATACGTTCATGAGGTTGAGCATCCGCATGATGTGTCTTATGCAGCTCATTGCGGTCTATAAATACGAGGTCGCCTTCTTGAATCAAGTAAGAACGATCTTGGATGAAGTAGTATCTTTGGCCCGTGAGCAAGTAGTAGATTTCATAATGGTCGTGAAAATGATTGACAGGCATGGAGAATGGTCCTTCCCTGCGAAGCCGTTCGATTTCGTAATTTTTCATGTGTTGTCACCTCTTTGGTTCATGATGCTGGTTTCTTAATAATAGCAAAATATGCAAGGAATATTAACCGAAAGATAATATTCGATTAGAAACCAAGCAAATATTGTATTACGCTTATGTTATCAGTTCATCTGAATCGAGAGGGGTACTACCTGAATGAAAAAACGTTATGTGCTAGTTGGTACCGGAGGAAGGGCGGAATTTTTCTACGGAGCCATCGTTAAGGATTTTCGAGAAACTTCAGAGTTGGCAGCGATTTGCGATATCAATCAGACCAGAATGGATTTCACCAATCGATTGCTGGTCGACCAATATGGTTATCACGCGGTTCCAACTTATAAGTCGGATGCATTTGAAGAGATGATTCGCAAAGAGAGACCGGATTATGTGATCGTTACCTCTGTTGACCGGACACATCACACTTATATTATCAAGGCGATGGAGCTGGGTTGTGACGTTATTTCCGAGAAGCCCATGACAGTCGATGAAGAGAAGTGCCAGGAGATATTGGATACAATCAAACGGACTGGCCGTCAGCTGCGCGTGACATTTAACTACCGCTATGCCCCACATAATACGAAAATCCGCGAATTAATTATGGAAGGCGTAATTGGCGATGTGCATTCGGTGCATTTCGAATGGCTGCTGAACACGCAGCATGGGGCGGATTATTTCCGCAGATGGCATCGGGATAAGCGCAATAGCGGGGGGCTGCTGGTGCATAAATCGACGCACCATTTTGATCTCGTTAATTTCTGGCTGGATACGCAGCCGCAGACCGTTTATGCGATGGGCGACCTGATGTTTTATGGCCGGGAAAATGCAGAAAAACGCGGCGTCACTGAATTCTACCAGCGTGCGACAGGCAATTCTATTGCAGAAAACGATCCGTTCGCGCTTCATCTGGATAAAAACGAACATCTCAAAGGTCTGTATCTGGATGCGGAGCATGAAGACGGCTATCAACGGGATCAAAGCGTGTTCGGCGACGGCATCAATATCGAAGATACGATGGGCGTTATGGTGCGTTACCGGAACAAGGCGATTCTAACCTACTCACTGAATGCCTATATGCCTTGGGAAGGATTCAATGTTAACATTAACGGCAGTAAAGGAAGAATTGAAATGAAGGTCGTGGAACAATCGTATGTCAATTCTGGCGGTCGTAAAGAGGATGAAGGCGCTTTGAAGGATAAAACGATTCAAGTATTCCCGATGTTCGCTGCGCCTTATCAGGTCCAAATCGAAGAAGGTACTGGCGGCCATGGCGGCGGTGATCCGATTTTGCTGCGCGATATTTTCGACAAACCGTCCGACGACCGTTTCCGTCGTGCGGCTTCCCATGTAGATGGCGCCATGTCGATTTTGACAGGCATTGCAGGCAACATTTCACTGCGGACAGGCCAGCCAGTTGCTGTTGATCGTCTGGTGAAATTTTAACAGGGTAGTCGCGAGGCAAATACAAGGAGATCTAGAAGATTTAAGAACAAAGGAATCAATTTCGTAATTTATTAGCCCTTGCCAGATAGGGCTTTTCCGTTATTGGAAAATGACTTACCTCCCCGATAGAGGTGCGTTTTATAATTCGATAGGAAACATAGGTAAATGTGCATGATGCCGATTTATGGATAAATATTATCAATCTATTTGTCCGGAATGACCGTAAAAGCTCTATTAGAGAAGAATGAAGTGCCTAAACAGTCGGTAATGCCCTCTATGTCTACAGTTCCCCCTTACCCGCCGTGGAAAGAACAAAGGTCGCTAATAGAGAACAATTTGACGCATTTGGTGGGTAAATGACCACCAATCAGGCCTCGAAAGAATAAAATTCCATAATTAGCGAAGATCGTTCGTTGTTTATGGACTTTTGTTCTTTCGAGCCCCGAAATGACTATTTCTCCGAAATTTAGCGTCAAACTTGTTCGCTAATAACGATCTTAGTTCTTTGTCAAGCGGGTGACCCGAAGGTTACCCCCTTATTTCTTTGAAAATGGCCGATGGTTGCATGATGTGCATTCGAATCTGTGGAAGAGCGAGCCAAAAGGAGTATATTTTATTGTGACTTTCTCACCGCATGTTACCAATTTTTTTCGCTTGGAGGTCATTCGTTTTCGATTGCGCGCTTTCGAGACAGTTCCTATACCTATTTTCTAGACTAAATATCGAAATAGCATCTCTTTCCATTCTTCAACGATTCGGTTGAAATTTTCTTTCGTTCCATCACTCAGATAGTGAAGGGCAATGCCGTCTCGTGCGGCCCAGAACAGACTGGTTGCCTTCTTCTCATCGATTTCTTTTCTAAATTCGCCGTTGTTTTTACCTTCTTCAATGATTTCTACGATCATTTGAAAGGCTTTATTGTAATTATGCTCCAGACGATTCTGCATATCTTCTTTGCGCGAGGAATGGATCGTAAATTCCAAATGAAAGGTAAGCAACCGACGCAGGTCATCTAAGGGTTGATCGATAAATTTTTGAAACATATAATGAAGCTTTGCTGTCGCGCTATCTTGTTGTTGCAGAAATTTGGACTTTAGGCCATCGACCATCGCATTCATCCGTTTTTCCATAAGACGAATATAGATGTCCTCTTTGCTTGGAAAATAGGTATAGATCGCCCCTTTGCTGATGCCAAGACGGATGGCGATATCATCAATAGTTGTTCCGCCATAGCCTTTTTCTGCAAAACAGTTCAATGCGCCTTCCAAAATGATATCGCGACGCTGCTCCTTATAGGCTTCTGACACTTTTGGCAAACCGATCTACTCCTTTAAGATGCGATGCCAACGTATGTTCGAAATTGTGACTAGACATCATGGCATTATGACTTTGAATATACCGTGTGGCAAATCCAATTGCAAGGGAAGGACATCCGACCCCGTGTATCTCGGGCTCATAAAGCCAAGGTTACGGCAACCATTCCGTCTTCCTCCTTAACGAAGTGCTGCTTCTCACCATGCCTATATAGAGTACAAGCACGATGACTGCCGATGTGATAACAATCCCATGTAAGCTCCAGACCATGCGACTTAGTGAAATCTGTTTTAAGAGCAGCGAGGCGACTAGAAATCCTCCGCCAAATCCAATAGAGTTCAATAGATTGGAGATCCCAGCCATCCTTCCGCGAATATGGTTATCACATTGCTGAACGATTGTCGATTGAATCGTTACGGAACAGGCGTCGGCAATGCCCGTTATAAATGCGCATAGCAGTACGATCGGCATTGAATCCGATATAAAAATGCTCATAAATCCAAGCGACATGAACACAGTGGAAATCAAATAAGCGCGATGAAGGTCGGCTTGAATGGCTTTCACCGAAGGCAAGCAATAGGTCATGAGCACATTCCCGAGCCCCCAGACAGACCAGATCATACCGTATATGAACGTTTGGCGTTCCGGTCTTAAAGCTTCTGCAAGCAGAGGAAAGCCCAGGTTATGAGAAGCGGAGCCGAAAGTATCTACGAAGTAAACGATAAACACCAGCATTAAATAAGGCTGAAGGCGTAGATACTTGACCGTTTCCTTCAGATCGTGAAGCAGACTTTGCCATATGCCCCCGGGCACGGTACTCTGAGCAGAAAGTCCGCTATCCCATTGCAGTTTAAACAGGATGACTGCGGATAGAAGAAATGAGAGGGCATCGATGAACAGCACGGTTGCATAACCGAATGCTTCGTAACAAAATCCGCCGATCAAAAATCCAAGAACCATGCTAATGGACCCAAGTCTGGAAATGATAGCATTGGTTTTTAAAATGTTGCCGCTTCCATAAATTTGGGGGATCTCTGCCGTATAGCTGACTTGAAAGAAACTGGCAATAAAACCGGATGCAAACCGAACGATTAGAATGAATACAGGATTCGGGTAAAAGATCAAGAGCAATATGGCGACGCCACGCAGCACATCGCTAACGATCATGATCGTTTTTCGATTCCATTTGTCGGCAGCAAGTCCTGATGCGAAGCTGGCCGCGATTCCGCCAATCATGGAAGCGATCATTGCAGCAGATAACCAAGCCACACTGCCGGTTTTCATATAAATCATGGCATTTAAAGCAATCATATCCATCCTGGAGCCGAAGTCGGAAAACGCTTTGACATAGAGATAAATGAGTGTTTTCAATAGGCATCTCCTAACTTATTAAACTACGGTTAATAAAATAAAAAAAACGACCAGTCAGTTTTTATTTTATTATTGCACATGCCCCTTATATCTTCAAGCTATTTATTAACTGAACCATCTGTGCTAACCTGTAACGAAGAGGATCGGAGATTGGACAGGGTGGTGTACCATCATTGAAGCGGGTTTTAATTACGGGATATAAGGCGTCGGAATTAGGCATCTTTTCTTTAAAGCATCCGGGCATTTCGATTATTAAAAAAGCAATTCAAAAGAAGTTGCATGCGCTGCTTGACGATGGATTGGAGTGGGTCATTGTGAGCGGGCAATGGGGTGTGGAGCTGTGGGCGGCTGAAGCGGCTCTGGAGCTTAGGCAAACCTACAAGGAGCTCAAGGTAGCCGTGATTACACCATTTTTGAATCAGGAAGAAAACTGGAGCGAAGAGAAGAAGAATCTTTACAGCAGCGTGATTACTCGGGCGAATTATGTTAACAGCGTTACGAAAACGAAGTACGAAGGGCCGTGGCAGTTTAAGGAGCGGGACAAGTTCCTGCTGCGTAACTCCGATGGGATCCTCCTTGTATACGATGAGGAAACCGAGGGTTCTCCGAAATTTATGAAACAACAGGCGATGCAGTTCGCAAATACGCAGTCATATCCAATCATCACCATCAATGCCTTCGATCTGCAGAATACGGCGGATGACGAGCAAGAGGACGGGCGGGTGGAGTATGAGACTGTGGATACGGATGCGCATGATACTCGCTGGCATATAGACGATTAATCGATTACCGCAGTCCAATGAATTTTGGGCTGCGGTTTTTTTGCATCATTTATGCAGGAGCAGCTAGTTATTCAAATTTGCATCAAATTATTTTTACCCGTGCCAGTGAAGTAAAGGGAAGGCGTTCATTCTACCTTGGCATAGGAATTGCTACTCTAATAAGATGTAACTCAATCTATGGGCTCGTGCAAAGCGTACATTAAAGGAAGCATAACCTATGGTGAGGCAGGCAGCCTCACGTATTGCAGGGCAGGTTGAACGCATCGTTCACCTGTCCTTTCTGTTTTCCACGTCAGCATCTTTTGATTGGCACAATTCTTGCTTGCTGAATATAAGGTTTTGTTGTCAGCCTCTTGGGACAGCATGCGAATCAAGTTAAACTCGGTCTCTTCATTACTGTCGCGCATAGAATTCACTAAGAATAGAGTTAAGTGTCATCATGGGGGGGTCAAGTATGAAAACGGGTATGAATCAATCACAAGAACTGAACCAGAAACTTATGATAACACCTGAACTTCAGCAGTCCATTCATATATTGCAGCTTTCAAGTTATGAGTTATCGCAGTACCTTCAAGAGCAAGCTATGGAAAATCCCGTACTAGAAATGGAGTCATTTACGGGTTCTTCCCTGAGATCCAGAAAGTCCTCACGCTCCGGGAATGTCATAGATCCTCTAGGGAAGGTAATGGCAGGCGAAGAAACGCTCGAACAGTGGCTGTGCAGCCAACTGCGCATAGCTAAGGTTTCTAAGCCCATCTATACAATCGCCGCTTTTTTGGCCGGCAATTTGGACGAGAGCGGCTACTTGCCTCTTGCGATTACGGAGGTAAGCATGCTTTTGAACTGCCCCAAAGCGACAGTCGAAGAAGCGCTCGCTTGTCTTCAATCGCTTGATCCGGCAGGGATTGGAGCGAGAAACTTGCAGGA
The DNA here is from genome assembly GCF_042676385.1 of Paenibacillus sp. GCM10027628. Taxonomy (NCBI): domain Bacteria; kingdom Bacillati; phylum Bacillota; class Bacilli; order Caryophanales; family Paenibacillaceae; genus Paenibacillus; species Paenibacillus sp. GCM10027628. Next base: position 156,782 of record NZ_JBHTHA010000052.1, on the reverse strand, counting down.
ATGTTTACTCTTGCAGATTGGTAAAGACCCGTCTGCCAAACCCGGCGCCTACCAGGTCGTCGACCAATATTTGCAGCTGCTTGCCCAAATGAAGCTGGATAAGATCGCGCAGCATCTCGGCATCCCGTTAATGGAATTGAAGGAAATCGTAACCTATATCCGCAGTTTGAACCCTAGGCCTGGACTCGCCTATAGCAAAAGCAATGAGCCGTATATGACACCGGATGCAGTTATTTATAAAGAACAAGGAGATATCGTTATCGAAATGAATCCTGAAGCTGTCCCAAAGCTTACCATTAACCATGATTATGTGGATAAACTTCAGTATGCAGGTAGCGATGAGGTCGATTCTTTTCTAAAAGAAAAATGGAAATCAGCAGGTTGGATCGTTCGCAGCCTAGAGCAGCGAATGTTGACGATGTATCGCGTGATTAGGGCTATTTTTGAAGAGCAGACGGCTTTTTTGGAGATCGGTGTCCGCGGCATTAAACCGTTAAAATTGAAAATGGTAGCTGAAAAGCTTGGGCTCCATGAATCTACAATAAGCAGAACGGTGCAGAACAAATTTATCCGCACCCCCAGCGGCGTTTTTGAGCTCAAATATTTCTTTTCCTCGGGATTGCAAACGGGGGAAGGTGATGCCACATCGATAAAAACGATTAAAATCAAAATCAAAGAGCTGATTTCGCAAGAAAATAAAAGGTGGCCTTATTCCGATCAAAAAATCGTAGAGGTCTTAGCCCAAGAAGGCATTACTATATCGCGCAGAACCGTGACGAAGTATCGCGAAGAGCTACACATTTTGTCTTCCGTACTTCGCAAAAATATATGGTGATCCATCAAGCCGCCCCGGGTTTTCGCCAAGTCAGGTCTAAAATAGTCCTTCATACGCTATGTTTCCTATGCAGGTGCGAACGGGCGGTATGATTTTGATTTGGTGTACACGATACACTTTATTGGCAACCATTCCAGCCTTAGGGAGAGCTATCTGCCAAAAAGAAAAAGTTGTATACTCGTTTAAAAGAGGAGTAAGCTTGGTAGATGGAGGGGAACTTCGTGTCAGAAATGTCATCATCTTGCGGCTGCTCGGTAAGTAGGGGCGCGCAGACGGAAGATCAGCAAGAAAATGAGGCAAGGATTTCCGGGAGTGCCAAGTCCAAAGAAGGGATGATTCTGCTGTCTGGCGGCGAATTTTGGATGGGAGATGACAGTGGCGAGGGATTTCCTCAGGATGGCGAGGGGCCTGTCCGGGCTTTTACGCTCGATCCGTTCTATATCGATCCTTATGCCGTGACGAATGAGCAGTTTCAGCGGTTCGCCACCGCTACGGGCTATGTGACCGAGGCCGAGAAGTTCGGCTGGTCATATGTTTTCCACCTGTTCGTCCCTGACGAACTGAGGGAAAGCGTTGACGGCGTCGTAAATAACGCGCCGTGGTGGTGGAAGGTTGACGGCGCCAATTGGCGGCAACCGGAGGGGCCAGGCTCCGCTATCCGGAGCCGGATGGATCATCCCGTCGTGCACGTCTCGTGGCACGACGCGCAGGCCTACTGCCGCTGGGCCGGCAAGCGGCTTCCGACGGAAGCCGAGTGGGAGTATGCGGCAAGGGGCGGCCTTGAGCGGAAGCGCTACCCTTGGGGCGATACGCTGCTTGTGGAGGGCCGGCACCGGTGCAACATTTGGCAGGGGCTGTTCCCGAAAGTAAACCACGCATCCGACGGCTATGCGGGGACTGCGCCTGTAAATGCGTACGAGCCCAATGGTTATGGGCTGTACAATGTTTCGGGCAACGTTTGGGAGTGGTGCGAGGACTGGTTCAGTGCGGATCATCACCGATCCGCCGCCTCGCACAATCCCAAAGGCCCGGGCAAAGGCGCCGCCAAGACGGTAAAAGGCGGCTCGTACTTGTGCCACAAATCCTACTGCAACCGCTACCGGGTTGCAGCCCGAACTTCCAATACGCCCGACAGCTCGACCGGGCATATGGGTTTCCGCTGTGCGGCGGATGCCTAGTCATTACAAGTTGGCTGAATGTTGGCGATAGCTTTGCGGGTTCGTATCGTACACTTTTCGGAACATTTTCGTGAAATGGGAAAAATTGTGGTAGCCTAACGACTTGGCGATGTCCGAAACCGTCATGGACGAGTGCTCCAGCAGCGCTTTCGCACGCTTCATCCGCTCGAGCAAAATATAATCGGAGATCGATTCGCCGGTCTCCTTTTTAAATAACCGCGATAAATATGCGGGATTCAGGAACACCAGATTCACCAAGTCTTCGCGTGTGATCGGCTCGTCCAGATGGTCTGCAATGTAACGCTTCAGCCGGTCGATGACGTTATCAGTGTCGTTGTGAACGATCTTGTCCATAACGATGCTTGCAAGGTTAAGCGCCCAAGCCTGCATTTGAACGATGGACTGCACCCGGAAGCTGATCTTGCCATAATCATCGCCTCTAAATAGGCCATATGCGGAGATGCCTTGTTTATGAAGAAAATAGTGGATCATCTGTAAGTAGCCATGGAAAAAGGCTTGAAGTATAGGAGAAACAGGAGCCTTTTCTTGGCTTAAAGCATGAAAGTAGTCGGTCAATTGCTTCTCCAATTCCGGTTTCTTGCCCTCTTCGAGCAGAATGGCCCAAATCGAAAAGGAAGGAAGCTTAAGTTCAGCCGGATGGCTTCCCGCCTTTTCCAGCGTATAAACCGTCGTCGCTTTATGGAGATTGCTGAATTCCATTTCCAGCAAATCCTTGAACGTTTGATGAGCAGTAGGAATATCCGTATGATCGCTTAGGTAACAGGATACTTTGCACCCAAAATATGATCCGCACGCTTCGATCAGGCGGTTGCACCGCTCCAAAAGCGGCTCTTTTTCCCATTGCTGCTCCGGCCAATCGTACAATATCACGACATTCTCGCCATTATGGGTTTGGATGACTTCCCCGGGTCCATGGCCAAGAACGACTTCAGCAGCCGCATTACGCAGCGCGTATTCCATCAGTTCCTCATCGCGGGCGCTCCATTCTCTTCCCCAATCTTCGATACTGATGAGCACGATCCGAATCGGGCATTCGGCCTCAATTCGTAGATCATACTCGTCAAGAAGCCTGTGGACGTTTTCTTTGTAGCATGCGATGCGCAGGCTGAACAAATCCTGCCAGAACCGTTCGTTGATGACGGTTCTTTTTCTTTTCCACATCTCATTAAACTTCTCGTTCAACAGCTTGATCTCACGATCTTGCTTGATATTCTCCAGCACTTGGGCAACAGTCGCATGCAGCACTTGAAAATCGACCGGTTTTAGCAAATAGTCGAAGCTTTCAAGCTGAATGGCCCTTTTGGCAAAGGAAAAGTCGGCATGACAGGTTAAAAAGATGACTTCCGTGTCGCGGGAATGCCGCTTGACCCATTCGACCAGATCGAAGCCCGAGCCTTTCGGCATCTCAATATCGCAGATCAGGAGATCGATGGACCGGGTTTCAAAGATTTGGATAGCATCGCGCATATTGAATGATTCGTAGAGCTCCGTAACGTGCAGGGATGCCCAATCGATTCCATTGCGTACGCCTTGCACAGCGTACATCTCGTCGTCAACAATCATCGCACTAAACAAAAGTTTATCCCCCCAAGCCTTCATGATTCGCAAGCGGAATATGCAGTTCTACCATTGCCCCGCCGCCTTGTTTATTGTCAAACCACATGATTGACTGACCGTAGAGCAATCTCAAGCGATGGTAGACGTTCCATATCCCGAGATGTTCGTCGCCTTCATTATCAAAATATTTCCCCGAGCGCAAATCAGCCAAGCTCTCCGCTGAAAAGCCGCATCCGTTATCGGAGATCGCGATGATCGCCAGCTTGCCCGCCTCATCCGGAGAAACCGCAATCTCAATATGAAATGGCTTATCCATAAAATCAAAGCCGTGCTTCATACAATTTTCCACGAACGGTTGGATAATTAACGGCGGAATCAGGAGTTTCTCGAGCCCTTCGGAAATATGAAAATGGTACGTGACCCGCTCGGGAAACCGAAGCTGGTGTATGTTCAAATAATGCAGAATATGCTGCATTTCGTCGGAGATCATGACGAGCGAGACATGGGTTCGGGTGAGGAAGCGAAAGTAGCTGACCAGATGCACGGCCATCCGCTGAATTAATTCATATTTCTTCATTTCAACCAAATTATAGATGATGTTCACACTGTTCATCAGAAAATGAGGGTTGATCTGTACCTGCAGATGCTTGACTTCCGCTTTATGAACTTTGATCTGCTCTTCATAAATATCAATTTTGAGCTGGCGAATTTGCGTCACCATGTGATTAAATGTTTCTTTAATCAGATTAAACTCCTTGGACGATTGATGATCGAGGCGCACATCGAGATTGCCGTGCTCGATTTTACGCATCCCTTTTAAGAGTAAATTCATAGGTTTCAAAATGATGCGGTTTAAAAACACCAAGTAGAAAAGCAAAGTGATCAGAGCGGCGACAGGAATGAGCAAAATGATCTTTTGAAAAGACGGCAGACTTTGCAGCAGCTTTTTCTCAGGTATAATGACGGCCAGTTTCAAAGCGCTCTGCGTAAGCTCGGAGCTGACGACCATGAACCGCTGCTTGCCGTCATCGACAAGCTGATACGGTTTTCCGGGATCGAACGTTAATCCGGTGAATTGATCTCCGCGCAGCTCGAAATTGGGCGACTCTGACAGAAGTTGATGCTCTTCCGATACAAAAGTAACCGTTCCCAACTGGTAGAGCGCAGCCAGATCTTTCGGAGACATCAGCCGGTCCAGACTGATCCAGGCTCCGACATAGGAGCCGTATCCGGTATCTAGCAAACGGACCAAGGCTGATTTGTTGTTGTAGGTAAACAGTTTCCATCCGAGAAAATATGGACTGTCCGTCGGTATATCCTGCAGCAAGGTAGGCAGTGTGTTCTGTATGGCCATTTCGTCTTCAAAGCCGTTATTGGCCGTTTGTGTCATGAATAAATCGTGTTTGCTCGGAACATAGGCGAAGAACATATCGACACCAAGCTCGTAGTTATGATAGGCAATCAGATTGTTCAGAATTCTCACTTTGGTCAAAAAGTACTCGTCATCGCTTAAGGAAGGGGAAGCCAGCGAGTTGAAATTCGGATCCTGAGCGGCGATGTTATACATAAAGTTTTTTTCTTTATTCAAAATAGCATCAATCTGTTTGGAGTAAACAAACAATAACGTTTTGTTCGATTCCGCTACCTGTGTTCTTACGACACTTACAGCATAGAAATTGATGTAGATCAGAAACAGAACGAGCGGAACGGCGATGGAAACGAAGCCGATGATCAATTTAAAACGAAGCGAACGATTGATATTCATAATTCTAGACCGTACCTCCGATCGCTAACGTTCATTTGGCGGTTTCTCCAGCATCCATGCGTCAAGCTGCTTTTGCATTTCGGCTACGACTTTATCGATGCCGGCTTCTTTTTGCTGCTTAATATAAAGCGGCAATATACGGTCGGGATTAATCGTTCCGCTGTAGAGCCCTTTCTGGTATTCCCGGTCCACGACCGCCAGATTGGCTAATTCAGTCTTTACCGGCTCAAGGTTAAAGAAGAATCCGAGTGCTGCCGACCTAAAGGCGGTTTCGTTAAACCGGTCGTAATGAAGCCATTTCTGAGGATCTTCATTTTCCCATAAATAGGCCAGTTTCTGGTTTCCGAACATCCAGGCATTGTTGCTGTAGCCAATATCACTGGCACGGACACCCTCCGGATATCGGATCCGGTTGTCAGATATTTTCACATAATGCTTGCCTTCTATTCCCCAATCCAGCAGGTTTAACAAGGCAGGATCCGTATAAAGCAAATTTAAAAAGCGCATGGCCGCCTCTTTATTGGAGGAGTTGCGGGAGATGGCGAGCATGGCGCCGGTCGCTTCAACAGATGTCGTAATCGGCGGTGAAATGGCAAATTGAACGAGATCGATGCCAAGGCTCACCGACATTTCCTTGTCTTTGCCGGGTTTTAGAGGAGACCCGATGGCGGCTCCCTTGCCGCTGCGGATCAGGTACCAGCTCTGATCCTCTTCCATCGTGCCCGCATCCTTGTGAATCAGACCTTCTTGATACCACTTATGCATCCGTCTCATGATGTCTGCATATTCCGCATCTTCCGTAATGTTGATGACGCGAGGGGTGCTATTTCTGTAAGCGATTCCAATATTGCCTGCCAATACATCGTAGCGGCTGGCCAACAGCGCATTCGCGAATCGGGACCCGACTAGCGGTGAGAGGCCCGGCTCATTTGACTTGAGAGTTCGAAGCATGACTTCAAGCTCATTTAACGATTTTATGCCGGTATTGTCGAACTTATAGGCATCCGACAAGTCCTTCCGCAGTAACAGCCCGTAAGACTGGGCAAATTCCTTGACGGTCGGCACCGCATAGTTGCGGCCGTTAATTTGGCTTGCCCGCATAAAATCGCTGCCGAGAGCTTCGGTTATCCCTTGCCCATACAGCTGCAGAAGTTCATTCAGCGGGGTGAATTGCCCTTTATATACGCTATCGGCGTAATTGTCCCACCCGGCGGTAAACATCAAATCGAAAGGCTCTCCGGCGGCTTTCATCATTTTGGATTTATCCGCCCAAGCATTCCATTCGATGACCCGCAGCTCGATGACGGTATTGATTTTACGCTGCAAATATCGACTCATTTCGGCTTGAACGAGCGGCAAATCCTTCGGGACCTTCGTTCCGGGATAGACCAGAACGAGTTTGCTGGGCTGCGGCTGGATACTTGGGGAAAGGGCAACATGTCTGAATGAACACCCGGCCGTTAGCAATGACAGACAAACGATTCCCGGCACTGTGAGTTTGCGCCATCTCTTTCCATTGTTCATAGAGGACTCCCACATTTGAAATAATTGCCTATTTATTTGCTATGGTAGCACAAAACCATTTTTTGATAAATAAAGGCGGGGGCCCAAATACCGCATTCTGTCATGAATGTCATCAAACTGCTAGGCGAATGTCATCAAACAAGTATCTGAAGGTGCCCGGAAATTTGTAAGATGTGTGCATGGGAGATTGATGGAGAGTTAGAAAGGAGCAAGCTTTATGTCGACCGCAACGAAAAGGCAGCTCAAAAAATACAAGTGGCTGCTGCTCATGACCGTTCCCGGCATCATTTATCTGTTCATCAATTGCTATTTGCCGATGTTCGGCATCGTACTCGCCTTTAAAAAACTGAATTACGCTAAAGGGATATGGGGGAGCGAATGGGTTGGGTTCGACAATTTCAGATTTTTGTTTTTGTCGCCGGACGCTTACATCATCACCCGTAATACGCTCGCTTATAACGGCGTCTTTATCGTCATTAATTTAATACTTTCAGTCGGCGTGGCGATTCTTTTAAATGAAATCAGGAACAAGCTGCTATCCCGGTTCTATCAAAGCTCGATGCTGCTGCCCCATCTGATGTCGGCTGTCATCGTTGCCTATCTGGCTTATGCGTTCCTGAGTTCGGACTCCGGCTTTATGAACAAGAAGATTCTCCCCATGTTCGGATATGTTTCTGTGTCTTGGTACAATGAGGCCGATTATTGGCCTTATATCATTACCCTCATTAACATCTGGAAAAACGTCGGATTTCAATGCATTATTTATTTGGCCGCAATCATCGGCATCGATTCCGAGTACTATGAGGCAGCGCGAATAGACGGTGCGAGCAAATGGCAGATGGCGACGCGCATCACGCTCCCGCTCATTACGCCGATTATCATCACCATGGCGCTGCTGCAGATTAGCGGCATTATGCGCTCCGATTTCGGGTTGTTTTATCAAGTTCCAATGAATTCCGGGCCGCTCTTCTCGACAACCAACACGATTGATACCTTCGTCTATCGTTCCCTGATCTCGCTCGGGGATGTAGGGATGTCATCGGCTGCAGGCTTGTATCAGTCGGCGGTATGTCTAGTACTGATTCTAGGCGCAAACTTCGTCGTTCGCAGAATCAATAAAAATGACGCTTTATTCTAAAGCATTGTAGGAGGCTGGCAACATTGAATACTGCAGCGGGCCGCGTCCAATCGCTGGTCATTCACGCTTTTTTCTGGATCTTCACAGCTTCTTCCTTACTGCCTTTTCTTCTCGTGGTTATGGCTTCCTTTACAGACGAGAAAACGATTTCTCAAAACGGTTATTCCTTTTTTCCTGAAAAAGTTAGCGTAGCCGCTTATCAATTTCTCGTTAATGACTCCGCTTCCATCCTGAAGGCCTACGGCGTCACAATTTTAACTACCGTTCTTGGCACCGTGATCAGCGTATTTCTAACGGCGCTTTACGCCTATCCGATCTCCAAGGCGGATATGCCGTTCAGGAGAACCCTGTCTTTCTACATTTTCTTTACCATGCTGTTCGGCGGCGGACTTGTTCCCTGGTACATCGTATACTCCCAATATTTCAATATCAAGGATACGCTGTTTGCACTGATCGTGCCCAACCTGCTCATGGGAGCTTTCAATGTGCTCATGATGAGATCTTTTTTCGCAAATTCGATTCCCGAATCCGTACTGGAATCGGCGACGATTGACGGCGCCGGCGAGTTTCGCCTGTTTTTCCAAATGGTCGTCCCAATGTCTCTGCCAGTGTTCGCCACCGTCGGATTGTTCAATACTTTAGCCTACTGGAACGATTGGTTTAACTGCATGATCTTCAACGATAACGCCAATTTGTACAATCTCCAGTATCTGATGTCCAAGACGTTAACCAATATTCAATTCCTCATGATGAAAGCGGACAGTTCCAAAGCGGCAGAGCTGCTCTCCATGATGCCGACAGAGACTGTGCGAATGGCGATGGCCATCATCGGGATGGGGCCGATCATCCTGGCTTATCCGTTTTTTCAAAGATTTTATATTCAAGGCATTACCGTAGGCGCTGTTAAAGGTTAACTCTGGCGGTTGTTCTTTGAAGGGGGTGAGCAAGCTTCTACGAAGAATTCAGCTTATGTTCAGGCAGCTTGCAGCAAGATATGCACAAATATGCATTAATCATACTGGAGGGGTATCCATGTTTAAAAACAGAAATGGCTTATCGTCCGCTCTAATCTGTACATTGACCGCAATGATCTTGCTTGCAGGCTGTTCGAAGGCGGCACCCGAAGCTTCCGGCAAACCGGCGGCGAGTACAGGTACAGCAGCGGCAACAGCTGCAGGCGCAAAAAATTCCGATTTGAAACCTTATAAACTGGTGATGGTATATCCCGGCAGCGCTACGAAAGACATGGCTACGGTCCAAGATGCGATGAGCAAATATTTGACGGAGAAAATTAACGCGACCATCGAATTGAAGCCGATCGATTGGGGGCCTTGGACGGACAAAGTGAACTTGATGAAAGCATCCAACGAACAGTTTGACATCATTTTCACTGCAGGCTGGTTGGAGTACAGAAAGGACGTTTCCAAGGGGCAGTTTCTGCCGCTCGACGATCTGATCCAGAAGTACGGCAAAGATATAGCGCCAACCGTCGGCGAGGGCTTTATGAAAGGCAACCTGATTAAAGGGAAGCACTACGGCGTTCCGACCAATAAAGAGATCGGTGCGTCAATCGGTCTTCTGCTGCGCAAAGATTTGGTGGATAAGTACAAATTTGATATTAGCAAGCAGCCGATCAACCTTGATCAGGTAGAAGCCATGCTGAAAACGGTGAAAGAGAACGAGCCTGGCATTACGCCGCTTATAGGCCCTAAATATACGGGAACGACGGACGCAACGCTGTGGGATACGCTAACTGCCGGCGCGAATATCAAGATTTTGGGGAACGATTTGAAAGTGTTCAATGCCATCGAACAGCCGGAATTTATGGAAACCGCCAAGCGTATGAATAAATGGTACAAAGCGGGCTATCTCAATAAAGATGCGGCAACCATGAAAGAAGACCAAGCATGGAATGTGATGAAAGCAGGCAAAGCGTTCGCCATGGGTTCATCCTTAAAACCCGGTAAAGATGCGGAAATGACGGTTTCAACCGGCATGCAGCTCGTACAGGTGGAGACGACGAGCGTCTATTCAACGACTGACGACGTGACAGGCGCAATGCTGGCCATCTCCCGAACGTCCAAGGATCCGGAACGCGCCATGATGTTCATGAACATGCTGTACACCGACAAATATTTGCTGAACCTTCTTGATTATGGCGTCGAGGGCAAGCATTACGTGAAAAAAGGCGACAATGTCATCGCTTTGCCTGACGGCCAGAAGGCCGATACCGTCGGTTATTCGAACAGTGCCTGGATGTTCGGCAACCAGATGAATACATATTTGTACGATAACGAAGATCCGAAAAAGTGGGATAACTTCAAAAAATTCAACTCAGCTGCGAAATTCTCGCCTACGCTCGGCTTCAGCTTCGATCCGGAACCGGTCAAAAATGAAGTCGCTGCATTGGCGAATGTCAATCTCGAGTTCGAGTCAGCGGTAAAAACGGGTACATTGGATCCCGAAACGACCATTCCGAAATGGATCGCGAAACAAAAAGCGGCGGGGCTTGAAAAAATTCAAGCTGAAGCACAAAAGCAATTGGATGAATGGGCGAAAACGAAATGATGATGAGAATAGGGCAGTCGACGGTTCCAGTCGTCTGCCCTTTCTGCTGGGAGGAAATATGAAGAAACAATTATGGTTTCGCGATGACGGCACGTTTACGATAGTCATGTTCTCCGATGTCGAATTTTGCAATCGGGATGAGGAGGAGCTTGAGATGCAGGCTATGATGGAGCGGATCGTATGGAAGGAGCAGCCGGATTTTATTGTATATGCAGGCGATGTGATCAACAGCGCCGGATCCCGTAATGCCGACCTGTCGTTTAGAAACGCCGTTTCCGTTGCGGAAAAGAGTGGAACGCCATGGGCGGCTGTATTTGGCAACCATGATTCGGAAGCGAATATAACGAGGGAGCAGCTGCATGCCATTCAATTGGCCATGCCCTACAACTATGCCAAGCCGGATCCGGCCAATGTGCACGGTGTGGGCAATTTTGTTTTGACCGTTACGGATAAAGAAAACGAGGCAGCCTCATCCCTATACTTTTTTGATTCAGGAAGTTACTCTCCTTACGAATATGTGGGGGTCGGGTTCTACGATTGGATTCGCCGCAGCCAGATCGAGTGGTATGCAACACAGTCGCGCCGACTCACTGAGGACAACGGCGGGCGGCCGCTGCCCTCGTTGGCTTTTTTTCACATTCCGCTGCCGGAATACGCCGATGTCTGGGAAATGCATGTCTGCCATGGCGAGAAGCACGAAACAATTTGTGCGCCGTGGATAAACACGGGGCTTTTCGCTGCAATGGTGGAAATGGGAGACGTGGTCGGAACCTTCGCCGGACATGATCACGGCAATGACTTCTGCGGGGAACTGCATGGGATCCGCCTTTGCTACGGACGTACAACCAGGTATGCAGACGTGGAAGGGCCGTTTCAAACCGGAGCACGTATCATACGCATGCGAGCAGGCGAGAGGGGGTTTTCAACCTGGATTCATCTTCAGGATGGCACCATCGTGACGACGCAGCCTGAGCATCAGCCGGAGGGACGATAACCAAAACTTGCTTAAGGATAGGGAGAAGATGCATAAGATCGATTGGCTGATTAACAAAGGGAGTACGACGCTGTCTAGCAAATGAATGGTTGCATTACAATGGCGGGGAACAAAGAAGTAATAGAATAGACAGCTCGAAGTGGAACAAAAAAGTGTAATAAGAGCATATTATCATGGCAGACTTTATTGAAATTCTAGACCATAATCCCATTGGAGTATACCGACCAAGAACTTGAAGATGCTCCATGACAACGAAGCATAAAAGCAATAGATTAATCGCTGAGAAATCGCTATACTTACTTCAACATGCTGTAGCGAATGTTAACTGGGAGGCAATACGATGAATATACTCATTACGGGCGCAAGCGGATTTATCGGAAAGAAATTGGTTAATAGTTTGGCAAACAATCATAACGTTATTTGTATGTCGCGGTCATGTCATCCCTTTAAAAAAGATGCAGCGTACGTTCAAGGTTCGTTTGATAGTATTGAGGATTTACGTGGTTTGGATCCTCATGAGATCGATGCGGTTATTCACCTGGCTGCCGTTACCGGCGGTTGCACCGAAGAGGATGGACTAGCTGTCAATGTGATGGGTACGAGAAGACTTTACCGGTACTTGCTCGATCGCGGGTGTAAAAAGTTCGTGACGGCCAGCTCGATTGCAGCTGTAGGCGGCTTGGATGATGATTTTATTCCGCTTAAGCTACCGATTCAAGCTGATCATCCTTGTCTGGCAACAGATGCGTATGGGTTAAGCAAAGCCTTAGTGGAGGAATTGACCCGTTATTTTCATCGTGTAAATCCTGACACGGATTTTATCAATTTACGCTTTGGCGCGGTAGCGAACGAGGATTGGGTACCGCCCTTGATTGAGAAGGATAAAAGGATGTCGGTACCGTTTATCGTCTTAGGACATGTGTATGCAAGCGATGTCGTTGAGGGAATTGTCAAGGTCGTGGATACGCCAATCAAATCAGGCGTAAGAAACTTTAACCTGGTAGGACCGGATATCAGCAGTACGATACCCGCGCGGGAAATTCTCTCTTCAATACTGGGAGACCATTATTATCTGGATTATTACAAACTTCCAGGTAATGAATATAAACCCTTGTATGCCATGGATGATTTCATCGCGGAATTCGGCTACGAACCCCGCAGATCAACGCGCCGTCCCGCAGAATAATCTAACTACTAGGAAAGACCGCATAGCGTAAGGGGAACCTCAAATTTAATGGAGTGGTATTGTGAAATATTATGGTAAAAATAAAGCTTTAGAACACCTTAAAATTCCCCTGAAATCTGGAAATGGATGAATCGATGCCGTAATTGCGGTCACATTGATTACTAGCCAAACTTGCCAGAATACATCCATTCAGATTATGCTGTTCCGCACCTTAAGTGGATGATTATATACGAAAATATTTTAGCCTTTTTCAGTGGATGAAAGGTTTTTGCGATATTTGTAAGCACAAATTTAACGAAAATTAAATATAAATTATTGGGTTAAATTTGATTATTAACGGGAACGTTAGTTAAACTTGCTTGCTACTACGAGAACCGGATTCCCTTGTGAGGAGTCCGGTTTTTTCATGTAACGCATTGCTTAGCGTACGATTTTTTCCATTTCGTGGGGTGACCCCATTATGTAAAGGAAGCATGTTCATGTCGTTAAAGAAAGTATGATCGTGTCGCTGGACAAAAAAGGGAATGGGGAAACCACAAAAAATGTATGCGAAAATCATACATAATGAGTGGAGCACACATCGAATCAGTCGATTCTATTCGAAATTTCATTCACAAAACGCGATTTGGTCCCTTGATTCTGTAAATGAATCCGAAAAATCATATACTTTCTCTGCATGTTTCCGTTCACGTCAAAACTATCCACAATAAATCGACAGCCTCTTTTGAATGCTTACAGACGAGAAAGAAAGCAGTTTTGTCCGCTGGGCGATGCTGGAAAGATGTTTCTCATCGTTCCAGACGTGTGGGGAGGTTTCAGTCGTGTCTCTAACGATATTTTTCATCTTTCCAGACGAGAAGATGGGCGATTTACAAAGACAAGTTCGTTCCCAAACGTACGGCTTAAGACAAGGACCTGGTCATCATCGGCCAGGTTTTTCTCATTGTATTCCCTATTGGTTCTTGGTGCGGAGATTAACCATTTCCATTTGTTTGGTTTTGTTTTAATCCCCAAAAACAAATATAAATAAAAATATATTCAAAAATAAACAAAGATGTGTTACGATGAAACCATCAAAAACAAACATCTATCGAAAACACTTGGGAGGGTACTTATGGTAGCGAATTTGTGGGAAACGGAAAAAGCGAAGGCAGTTAAAAGCGGATTGGACGAACTGGTTTACCGTTCGAACTTGCTGGGAACAGATCGCGCTGTTGCGAACTGGGGCGGCGGCAATACGTCGATGAAAACGATCGAAACGGACTTCCGTGGACGTGTTGTGGAAGTGATGTGGGTCAAAGGCAGCGGCTCCGACCTGGCGACGATGAAAGCAAAGAATTTCACAGGTCTGCGTATGGACGACATTCGTCCGCTTTATGAGCGCAATGAAATGTCCGATGAGGACATGGTAGCTTACCTCGTCAACTGCATGATCGACAGCAAGCACCCGCGAGCTTCCATCGAAACTTTGCTGCACGCATTCTTGCCTTTCAAACACGTGGATCACACGCATCCGGATGCGATTATCAGCCTTTGCTGCGCTCATAACGGTAAAGAACTGGCGAAAGAAATTTACGGCGACCGCTTCGTATGGGTTCCTTATGTTCGCCCTGGTTTCACACTTTCCAAAATGATCGCGGAAGGCGTAAGAAATAACCCAAAAGCCGAACTGGTGCTAATGGAGAAACACGGTCTGGTCACTTGGGGCGAGACGTCGGAAGAGAGCTACCTCAAGACGCTGGCGATTATCAACGAAGCGGAAAGTTTCATCGAAGCTCGCGTTCAAGAGAGCGATCTTTATGGCGGAACGAAGTACGACTCTTTGTCCGAACAAGAGCGCAATGACCTTCTAGCCCAAGTGCTGCCTATCGTTCGCGGTGCAGTAAGCGCCGAGAAGAAGATGATTTTGACCGTCGACAGCGCAGACGATGTGCTCCAATTCGTCAACAGCAAGGACGCAGCCGTATTATCCCAAGTGGGGGCGGCTTGCCCGGATCACCTCGTTCACACGAAAATGAAGCCCTTATATATCGACTGGAACCCGAATTCCAAAGACGCAGCAACACTCACCGACGCTCTGAAAGCCGGAATCGCCGCATACAAAGAAGAGTATAAAGCCTATTTTGAACGGAACAAAAATGAAGGCGACGTTATCTTCGAAACAGCGCCTCGCGTGATCCTGATCCCAGGGATCGGGATGATCAACACAGGCAAAAGCTGGGCGATGGCGCAAGTGAGCGGAGCCCTTTACCACCGTGCGATTTCCGTAATGAGAGGATCTACGGCGCTTGGCACTTTCGTTTCCCTCAGTGAAAATGAGTCCTACAACGTAGAGTACTGGCCGCTTGAGCTTTACAAGCTGACTCTCGCTCCAGCTGAAGCCGAATTTTCGCGTAAAATCGCCTTCATCACCGGCGGCGCGGGCGGTATCGGCAGCGTGACGGCTCGTCAACTTCTAAAAGAAGGCGCGCATGTCGTGCTCGCCGACCTGAATCTTGAAGGCGCGCAAAAGCTCGCCGCCGAACTAAATGAGCAATATGGCGAAAACAGAGCGATTGCCGTTAAAATGGATGTAACGAAAGAGGAAGAAGTCGAATCGGCTTACCGCGATTCAATCCTAAGTTTCGGCGGGATCGATATCATCGTGAACAACGCGGGTCTTGCGACGTCCAGTCCTTTTGATGAAACTTCATTGAAAGAGTGGAACCTGAACATGAACGTGCTCAGCACAGGCTATTTCTTGGTAGCGAGAGAGGCATTCAAAATCATGAAAAAGCAAAACGTAGGCGGCAGCATGGTTTTCGTCGGCTCCAAAAACTCGGTTTATGCAGGCAAAAACGCTTCCGCATACAGCACGGCCAAAGCAGCCGAAATTCACTTGGCCCGCTGCATTGCGGCAGAAGGCGGAGAGTATGGGATTCGCGTCAATTCGGTTTTGCCTGATGCGGTTCTGCAAGGCTCTGCGATTTGGAATTCCAGCTGGCGCAACGAGCGGGCTGCCGCTTACGGTATCGAGCCGGATCAGCTCGAGGAGCACTACCGCAAAAGAACGACGCTGCTCGTGAACATTTTCCCGAAAGATATCGCGGAAGCGATCGTCTACTTCGCGTCTTCCAAAGCGGACAAAACGACAGGTTGCATGATCACAGTGGACGGCGGCGTTCCAGCTGCATTCACCCGTTAAGCAAGGAAATATCGCCGATGACAACATTACAAAAAGGGCACTGTCTCTGGTACATCCCTGATGGTTATATACCCACCGTCAGCTCAGGTCAGTTGGAAAGTCACGAATCCATTTGTATCTTAAATTGCACTTATGAAGATGCTCATATCGAAGTTACCGTTTATTTTGAGGACCGCGACCCGATCGAGAAGATCGGGGTCGTCATTCCTGCAAGACGCACCAAGCACGTCAGAACGGGATCTCTCGCTAAAAACGGTGAATCCATTCCCAAAGGCGTACCTTACGCCATGGAAGTGGAAAGCAATATTCCCGTTATCGTACAGTACAGCAGGCTGGATGCCACCCAAGCGGAAAACAGCCTTATGACAACCATGGCGTTTCCGTACTTTGGCGGAGACCCAAATACCATTTAGGAGGCAGCAATCCGATGAGCGACCGCGCATACACACTTTTCGAAGAGCAGCAAAAACATAGAGGTATCGATCTGGATGCCGTTAAAAGCAAGCTGAAAGCGCTCAAGGTGGAAACGCCTTCCTGGGGCTACGGAGATTCCGGTACGCGTTTCAAAGTGTTCAAGCAAAACGGCGTGCCTCGCAATCCTTTTGAAAAATTCGAGGATGCCGCACAAGTGCATAAGCTGACAGGCGTCTGTCCGTCGGTTGCCATCCACATTCCATGGGATAAAGTGGACGACTACGCCAAACTGAAACAGCATGCTTCTGATCTGGGCGTATCTATCGGCGCCGTCAACCCGAATTTATTTCAGGAAGACGACTATATATTTGGCAGTGTGACCAACTCGAATGCCGCAATTCGTCGCAAAGCGACGGATCATTTGCTGGAGTGTGTGGACATCGCCAAAACCGTAGGTTCCAATGTGCTTAGCCTCTGGTTTGCTGACGGCTCTAACTACCCAGGGCAAGTAGATATTCGTAAACGCAAAACGTGGATGTATGAAGCGCTCAAAGAAATGTACGAAGCGATGACGCCAAGCATGCGTATGTTAATCGAATATAAATTCTACGAGCCTTCTTTCTACCACACCGATTTGGCGGATTGGGGTATGGCGTTTAATTTGGCGAATAAGCTCGGCCCCCAAGCAGAAGTGCTTGTCGATACCGGACACCACCCGCAAGGGACGAACATTGAACATATCGTGACTTACTTGTTGGATGAAAATAAGCTCGGCGGCTTCCATTTCAACTCCCGCAAGTACGGTGATGACGATTTGATCGTGGGTTCCGTGAATCCGTATGAGCTGTTCCTTATTTTTTATCAAATAATTGACGCTGCTAACGATGCGAACCCTGGCGTACGTCAAGCGGCTGACAATATCGCGTATATGATCGATCAAAGCCATAACATTGAAAGAAAAATTCCAGCGATGCTGCGCTCTGTCCTGAACGTGCAGACTCAGTATGCCAAAGCGCTGCTGATCAATCTGGATGAAGTGAAAGACGCTCAAGAACGTCAGGATGTACTCGGCGCAGAGGATGCTGTCCGCAAGGCATTTGAGTTCGATGTCACGCCGCTTCTTCATGCGGTTCGCGAAGAAATGGGCGTACCTGTCGATCCGATGAGAGCTTACTTGGATAGCGGCTATGATGAAAGTATAAATGTTCGCGGCAAAGGCGGTGCGAGCTGGTGAGCAAGCCATCGACCGTTCTGGCATTTGATTTAGGAGCAAGCAGCGGCAGAGCGATCGTCGGACGGCTTGATTCCGAAGCGGGCCAATTGACGATCGAGGAAATTCACCGCTTCCCGAATGATCCGGTGAAGGTGGGCGACCGCCTTCATTGGGACATTCTGCGATTGTTCCACGAGATTAAACAAGGGATTCTCAAGGCAAAACATCTGGGCTATGCGCAGGATGTGGAGAGTCTGGCCATCGATTCCTGGGCAGTGGATTTTGGATTGCTGGCAGCTAGTGGCGAGCTGCTGGGCAACCCATACCATTATCGCGATCATCAAACGGATGGGGTCATGGAGCAAGTGATCTCGCAGATTGGCCGGGATAAGCTATTTTCCAAAACTGGCCTTCAATTCTTGCAGTTTAATTCCATCTATCAGTTATTCGCGTTGAAAGAGAGAAACCCATCTCTTCTGGCGCAAGCCGATACGCTGCTTATGATTCCGGACCTGCTCCGATACTTCTTAACAGGTGAGAAACATAGCGAATACACGAATGCAACGACTACCCAACTGCTTAACGCGTCTTCCCGTCAGTGGGATAGGGAACTTCTCGATCAACTCGGTCTTCCTGCTGAGCTTCTGCTGCCTCCCGTACCGTCAGGCACGAAGGTAGGCTCGCTCACCCCGGCGATTTGTGAGGAACTGGATACCGCTTCCATTCCAGTTATTGCAGTAGGGGAGCATGACACGGCATCCGCTGTGGTTGCTGTTCCGGCTTTGGAACAAGATTTTGCTTTCCTCAGCTGCGGCACGTGGTCGCTTCTGGGTACGGAAACGTCTGCTCCGGTTCTGAGCGAACAGGCTCTCGAATGGAACTTCACAAATGAAGGCGGTGTCTATGGCACTAATCGTTTGCTCAAGAACATCATGGGCCTTTGGCTTATTCAAGAGTGCAAACGCGCTTGGGATAAGGAAGGCAAAAGCTTAAGCTTTGCCGATCTCGTCAAGCTTGCCGAGCGGGCGAAACCGTTTCAGTGCTTCATCGATCCGGATGACGATGCCTTTTTGAATCCTGATCATATGCCGAAACAAATCCAGCAGTACTGTCGGGATACTCAGCAAAGGGTGCCGCAAACGGAAGGTGAAATCATCCGCTGCGTGTTGGAGAGCCTGGCGCTGAAATATCGTCTGATTCTGGAGCGAACCGAACGGCTCGCTGGCAAATCTTATACAGGCCTTCATATCGTTGGAGGCGGCATTCAAAACGAGCTGCTTTGCCAGTTTACGGCCAGCGCGATTCAGCGTGAGGTTTGGGCAGGTCCTGTTGAGGGTAGTGCCCTCGGTAACCTTGTAGTACAATGGATAACACTTGGGTACATCGCCAATTTAAGCGAAGCCAGAAAGCTGATTCGGAATTCGTTTCCTGTGAAAACCTATACGCCTACTGATGACGGCGAGGCTTGGGAGGAAGCGTATGCAATATTTGGTGAGATGGTATCCCGATCGACTGTGAAATGAGGGAAGACAATGCTCGTAGCGGAAAGATGGCAAAAAATCGTTCAATTGGTGAATGAGCGCGGAAGCATTCGCGTCACCGAGCTGAGTGAGCTCTGTCAAGTTACGGAAGAAACGATCCGACGGGATTTGGATAAGCTCGAGAGCGAAGGCAGGTTGATGCGCAGCCACGGCGGCGCCGTGAGCGTGAAGGAAGCGCAGTCCGAGGTTCCTTTTATGGAAAGGGAAACGGCGTATGCCGACTTTAAAAACGCAATTGCCAGGGAAGCCGTCTCACGTATACAAGAGGATGACCGGATAATTTTGGACGCTAGCACGACTGCTTGGTACATGGCCAAACTCATCCCGGATATGCCGTTAACGATCATTACGAATTCGATAAAAGTAGCTTTAGAAGTCAGCTCAAAAGAAAAAATTCAAGTGATTTCTACGGGCGGCCTTTTATCCCCGAAATCATTATCTTATGTGGGGCCGCTCGCTGAGAGATCTCTGGATGTCTACCATGCCCATAAGTTGTTTTTATCCTGCAAAGGCGTTCACATGCAGCGAGGCATAAGCGAATCGAATGAACTTCAAGCGCTGATAAAGCGCAAAATGATTTCAATCGCTGACGAGACCTACCTCCTGGCCGACCATAGCAAGTTCGGCATGCAGTCGTTGACGCAGGTGGCCGGATGGAACGACATACATCATTTGATTACGGATCAACAAACGAATAAGGACTTTGTGTCCCAGATCCGTGAAAAAGGCGTTCACATCCTGCAATTAGAATCCAATTAATCGCGATCGTCCCTTCCATCACCGGTATGCTGTTTATAGTACTGAGGATGGTTTTTTGTATAGCAAGAATGCTTGCAAGGATGGTCAAGGAAGGGAGTAAGCTGCCTTATGAAAGTTTCTTTGTTCATCACATGCTTGAGTGACCTTGTGTATCCGCGGGTCGGTGCTTCGATGGTCGAGCTGCTCGCACGCTACGGGGTGAAGCTCGATTTTCCCGAAGTACAGACGTGCTGCGGTCAGCCGGCCTTCAACAGCGGATATTGGGATGAGGCGCGGAGCTCGGCGATGACGCTGCTGCAAGCATTTGAAGACAGCGATTTTGTCATTTCACCCTCGGGTTCCTGTACGAGTATGATTCATCATTATTATCCGAAACTTTTTGAAAATGACCCGGTTAATTTGGCCAAGGCAAACCGTCTGGTGGAGAAAACGTATGAATTCACGCAGTTTCTTGTTCAAGTATTGGGGGTAAAGGATCTCGGAGCGGTGTTCCCGCACAAGGTGACCTACCATCCGTCTTGCCACGGCAGCCGGTTATTAGGTGTCAAGTCCGAGCCGCTTGAATTGATGCAAAATATCCGCGACTTGGAGCTCGTAGCGCTTCCGCATGCGGAGGACTGCTGCGGATTTGGAGGGACATTTGCGGTGAAAATGTGCGACATTTCCGGTGCGATGGTATCCGAGAAGTCGGATCATGTTCTGGAAACAGAGGCGGAAGTATTGGTCGGACTCGACATGGGCTGTCTCATGAATATTTCGGGAAACCTGCTTCACCGCGGCAAGCCTGTGAGAGTCATGCATCTGGCGGAATTACTCGCAGAGGGAGTGAAACTGGCGCATGAGCGAACATAAAGTAGGCGGTACGGTCAAGGAAAGATCCAAGGTCGCGCTGAACAACGAATTTTTGCGCAATGCCGTTAAATTCACGACGGAGCGTTTGAAAAACGGCAAGCTCGCAGCTAGTGAAGAGCATGGGAACTGGGAGGAATGGCGGGAACGCGGCCGTCAAATCCGGCTGCACACCATCGCGCATCTCGATTACTATTTAGCTAGATTCGTAGAGAATGCTAGAGCACAGGGCGTTCATGTTCATTTTGCGGCCGACGCTGCGGACGCGGTTAAGCTAACGATGCAAATTGCCGAGGATAAGAAGGCGAAGAGCGTCGTGAAGTCCAAGTCCATGGTATCCGAGGAGCTGCATATTAACCATGCGCTTGAACAGCTGGGCGTTGAGGCTGTCGAAACGGACCTTGGCGAATACATTATCCAGCTTGCCGGCGAGACGCCTTCTCATATTATTATTCCCGCGATCCATAAGAACCGGTATCAAATCGCCGAACTATTGTCGAAGGAAGCGGGCGAGGAGCTGCCGCCGGACACGGGAATTTTGGCTGGTTTCGTGCGCAGAAAGCTGCGCGAGAAGTTTCTGGAGGCCGATATCGGCATGACGGGCTGCAACTTTGCCATTGCGGAGACAGGGTCGATCGTGCTGTTCGAAAATGAAGGAAACGCCCGGATGGTCAGTACGGTCCCTAAGACACAAATCACGTACATGGGCATGGAACGCATCATTCCGTCCCTGGACGATCTTGAAGTCATGGCGACACTGCTCCCGCGTTCCGCGACGGGTCAGAAGCTGACGGTTTACATGTCCGTTATTTCCGGACCGCAGCGGCAGCGGGATGGTGACGGGCCAGAGGAAATGCACGTCATCATCCTGGATAACGGGCGTTCCTTGCAGCTAGGCGATCCGCAGTTCCAGGAGCTGCTGAACTGTATTCGCTGCGGCGCTTGTCTTAACGCCTGCCCGGTCTATCGCCATATCGGCGGTCACGCTTACGGCGGCGTGTACAGCGGGCCCATCGGCGCCGTGCTGACACCGGCGCTTAACAAAAATGTCGCCGAATGGGACGACATTGCCAGTGCATCCAGCCTGTGCGGCGCTTGTTATGAGGCTTGCCCGGTGAAGATTCCTCTGCACGATATGCTGGTCTATTTGCGCCAGCGCAAAGTGGAAAGCGGAAGGGCGGATCTCGTCGAGAAGGCCGGTATGTCGGGCTTCAAATTCCTCATGTCCGATGCGAAGCGGGTTAAAGCGCTCATCCAATTAGGACGCATCGGGCAAAAAGTTCTTGTTCGTGATGGTTATATCAAAGCGAAGATCGGCCCGCTAAAAGGATGGAATTCCTATCGCTACGCGCCTAGTTTGCCGAAGCAAACCTTCCGCGAATCGTGGAAAGACATCGAGAAGGAGCTGGACGGCACGCTTCCGGAATTGAATCCGGACATGAAGGCCCGCATGGAGCAGCTGATTGCACAGCGAACAGGAGGTGGACATCATGGCTAAATCTGACGCCGATTTTCTCCGAAGCCTGCATGAGGAATCCCTCCGGAAACAGGAGGCGTTCTTTGCAAACATCTCGACTCGGCTGGGCCGGCAACGTCCGCTGCAAACACCACCGCCGCGGTCGATTAAAGGAGCTCCCGAGTTGTGGGAGAAAGTTGACCTGCCGATGGAGCAGCGGATCCAACTGTTTATGGCCAATTGGCAAAAAGCCGGTGGCCATACGAGAAGAATGAATGGGATGACGGAGGCTCAAGCCTTTATCGAGAGCTTCATCGCCGAAACGCAAGCGAGGCATCTGATTATTCAAGATCAGGAGGAGCTTGCGGAGCTGCGAACTGCACTGGGCGAAACCGCCGCCGCGGACATCACCGTATGGAATTCAAGCGAAGCCGATGAACAGGGAAAGGATGAGCTGGTTGCTAAGGCTGCTGGCGCAGATATCGGCATCGTAGCCGTCGAGCACGCCGTTGCTTATACCGGATCGCTCGTGGTCACTTCAAGCCAAACGCGGGGCCGAAGTGTCAGCTTGCTGCCGACGACGCTGATCGCCATCATACCGGCGGAGCGCTTAGTAACGAAGCTTGGCGAAGTGCTGAGGCCATTCGATGAGCTGGCGTTCAAAGACCGGCCGGCGGGTATTCACTTCATTTCCGGACCGAGCCGCTCCGCGGACATCGAGAACGATTTAACGATAGGTGTGCATGGGCCAGGTATTGTCTATGCGTTAATTGTGGAGTAAAAGTTAAAAGCCGTGAGAGAATAAGAATCTCTCGCGGCTTTTTGTGTGCCAGGAAATGAGCAAGTGTCATTCTTCGATCGAATAGAGTCAAAGTGTATCCTTAATAGCGAAAGTTGTTCTCTATGGAGGTGACCAATGCGTTGCGCATCTCACACCACGCCTTCGGCTTACGCGCACGGTGGAAGCGCCCATGGCATTCGGAAGTTGAATGTTTCCATCTGAGTCAACGGGATAGTGTTGATATGAGCCATCCAAAAGATATGCAGCGCTCTACATCTGAGGAAGTGGCAATAAATTCATGTGTGCGATCGTCTCCAACAATGAAACCCTACAGAGGAATGCCTTATGGAGCAGGCTTGAGCTACGTATTCAGGCTTTTGATAAAAATGTTGTCAACAAGGTTCATGACGAAAAGGGATTTTGATTTGATTGATCATGTAAGCGCTTTTGCATTACGATAAGATCATGATTCAGATCAAGGGAGGTTATCCTAATGGACACAATAGCTGCAAAGCAACAAGCATCAACAGATGGGGTCCGTGTAAAAGTTCAACGCTTCGGACGTTTTTTAAGCGGCATGGTGATGCCGAATATCGGAGCTTTTATCGCATGGGGACTTATCACCGCATTATTTATTCCGACAGGCTGGATTCCAAATGAATATTTGGCGAAGCTGGTCGGGCCGATGATTACGTATCTGCTGCCACTCCTTATCGGGTATACGGGAGGAACCATGGTACATGGAACACGCGGCGGCGTTATTGGCGCTGTGACAACCATGGGGGTAGTTATCGGAACCGATATTCCGATGTTCCTTGGAGCGATGATGGTCGGACCTTTTGCGGCATGGGTGCTGAAGAAGTTTGACAAATCAATTGAAGGCAAGGTCAAATCCGGTTTCGAAATGCTTGTTAACAATTTCTCTTCCGGGATTATCGGCGGGATCTTGGCGGTTCTAGCCTACTCGGTAGTCGGTCCAGCGGTTCAAGTTGTCAGTAAAGCTCTCGCATCAGGCGTTCAAGTGCTGGTAAACGCAGGTCTGCTGCCCCTTGCCAACGTCCTGATTGAACCGGGTAAAGTTCTTTTCTTGAACAACGCCATCAACCATGGCGTGCTCAGCCCGATCGCTTTAGATCAAGCATCCAAAACAGGCAAATCGATCTTGTTCATGCTGGAGTCCAATCCGGGTCCAGGGCTAGGCATCCTGCTTGCCTACTGGTTAGTTGGACGCGGTTCGGCGAAACTATCCGCTCCGGGTGCAGCTATCATTCATTTCTTTGGCGGTATTCATGAAATTTATTTCCCTTACATTCTCATGAATCCACGTTTGATTTTAGCAGTAATCGCCGGGGGCGTAACGGGAACATTTACGTTTTCCGTGTTCGGCGCAGGTCTGGTGGCTCCGCCATCACCGGGTAGTATTTTCGCTTATATCGCAATGGCGCCGAAAGGCGGCTTACTCTCGGTCTTCACGGGTGTCATTACGGCTGCGATTGTCTCTTTCCTTGTTGCGGCGCTGCTATTGAAAACAGGCAAACAAACGGAAGAAGAGGACGATCTGGAGAAAGCGACTGCGAAAATGAAACAAATGAAACAAGCGCCAGGCGCATCAACAGCACCTGCTAAGGCGGCAACAACTGCTGCGGCTGCTCAAGTAAAAGCTGCAACTGAAGTGCATAAAATCGTATTTTCTTGCGATGCCGGAATGGGATCTAGCGCAATGGGAGCCTCCATTTTGAGGAAAAAAATGAAAGAAGCAGCTGTAGACGTCACTGTGATTAATACGGCGATCAGCGAAATTCCAAACGACGCCGATATTGTGATTACACATAAATCCTTAACAGACCGCGCTCGTACTCAGGCGCCGCAGGCCGAGCATATTTCCATTGACAATTTTATGAAAAGTCCGGAGTATGATGAACTTGTCAAACGCTTAAGTTAATATCCACGACTAACGCTGGCCTAACCGCCGGCGTTATATCCATTTTGTCATGAGGAGCATGCGCATGAGCCTGTCTCATAGGCATCGTCAAATCCTGGAACTGTTGTTAAGTCGCAAAGATGAGATTACAGCTGGAGAAATTGCGGCGGAAATAGGCGTAAGCTCAAGAACAGTCCACCGGGAGCTGTCGGAGCTGGAGACGATCCTGACGGATTCCGGACTGACGCTGCAAAAGAAATCCGGAAAAGGCATCCAGCTGCAGGCGGATCCCACAAAGCTAGAAGCCTTCAAGCGGGAGCTGCATGGCCTGACAGCCGCCCATTTTTCTGCTCAGGACCGCAAATTATTTATTCTCTGTACGTTACTGAATGAAGAAGAACCCGTGAAGCTATTCACTTTGTCGCATGAGCTCGGCGTTACGATTCCCACGATTACTCATGATTTGGATGAGCTGGAGGCATGGGTGAGCATTGCCGATCTTATTCTCGTTCGAAGGAGAGGATACGGTGTTGGCTTGAGCGGTTCCGAGACCAATAAACGGAAAATGATCTCCCATTTGGCCAGAAACTATCTGGACGAATCGGACTTGTTCGGAAAAGCGAATCATGCTCATACGCCAATCGTCCTCAAACTGCTAGGATTGATCGGTAAAGACAACTTCACGAAAGTGGAAAGTGCGCTTTGGCTTGCTGAAGACGAAGGCTTGAATGAGTTATCGGAAAACGATTATACGAATCTGTTAATCAACATCTCGATCATGATTGCCAGAATTCAGCGAGGGAAGCCGATCGAACTCCACGCGGAGCATCATTCCATCCGCCAAAATGAGTTGCTTACCCACACGGTAGACCATTTATCTAAGGTTATACCTATTGAGCTTACGACTGCAGAAATCGCTTATTTAGCCGAACTGCTTGAACCAAGGGGAGTCACCCACCCCAATCAATTGCTGCCTTCAGAAGATCTTAGCTATATGGAAATTGTATGGAAGCTGATTCGCAACATGGAAACTCGCAGCGGTGTCAGATTCAGCGCCGATCGTTCATTGAGAGACGGCCTGCTCAGTCACTTGGAATCCGCGTTAAGGCGGCTTCAAGCCGGAGCCCATATCCGCAATCCATTGTTGTCGCAAATTAAAAAAGATTATGAATCCTTATTCGAAGCCATTCGTCAAAGCGTTGACGAAACGATCTTGAACATCCATATTCCGGATGAAGAGATTGGGTTTCTCGTCATGCATTTTGGGGCTTCGCTTGAGAGACAAAAGCAGTTCAGCCGCAATGTTAGAGCGATTCTGGTATGCACAAGCGGTATTGGAACCTCGAAGATGCTTGCGGTCCGCCTGACCAAGGAGCTTCCGCAAATCGATATAGCCGGCCATGCTTCTTGGTTCGAGGCTGCCCGCATACCGGAAACGGAGTATGATTTAATTATTTCAACGGTAGATTTGCCTCTAAACGAGGAGCAGTATATTAAGCTCAGCCCGCTGCTGACAAAAGAAGAAGCGGAACGCCTGCGCCTGTTCATTCAAAATGTAACGCTGGAAAAAGACAATGCCGCTAAAGATCAAGAGGATGTGCCGTATGACGATGAATCAACGACGCACCGGCTGCATCGTATTCAGCAATATGTGAATGAAATCGTCAGGATTATCGATCAATTCGCCATTCATCGCCTCGACCGGTCGTTTGACAGTTTACAAGAGACGCTCCATGTAATTTGTGAATATGCGCGGCAAGCTGATTACATCGATGAAGTGGATCCGATTGTTAACTTGCTGCTGGCCAGAGAGAAACAGAGCAGTCAAGTGATACCGGACACGGGCTTGGCCTTATTTCATATCAGAAGCGAGCAGGTAAAAGTGCCTTCTTTTACACTATTCCGTTTAAAGGAAGATTTGTTGTTGGATCGGCATGCGCCATCGGGGGTAAGGCAAGTGCTGCTTATGCTTGGACCGAGGGAGCTTTCCAAAGAAAGCCTCGAAGTGCTTAGCGAAATAAGCTCATACCTGCTCATACCGGAGATGATCGAGCTGCTCAAAACGGGCAGCGGACAAGAGATCAAACAGTATTTATCACAAGAGCTTGCCGCTTTTCTAGAGAGTAAAAAATAAAACGGGTATAGGGAGAGAACCAACTATGAGTATCTTATCGATCAACAAAATTAAACTGAATGCTCAACCTTTTAATAAAAATGAAGCGATCATCATGGCAGGTCAATTGCTCGTAGATGCCGGTCATGCGTCCGCCGCATATATCGATAAAATGCTGGAGCGTGAAGAAACGCTGTCCACCTATATGGGCAATGGTCTCGCGATTCCGCACGGCACGCAGGATTCCAAGTCCTTGATCGTTTCGACAGGTTTGTCTATCGTGCAGATTCCGGAAGGCGTAGACTTCGGCGACGGCGAAAGTGCGACCCTCGTAATCGGCATCGCCGCGGTGGGCAATGATCATCTGGACATATTGACCAATGTCGCCATGATTTGTTCGGAAGAGGAGAACCTGGAGCGAATTATGAAGGCATCGACGCCTGAGGAAATGCTGCAAATTTTTGAAAGCGGGATGGAATCATGAGAGCGGTCCATTTTGGCGCTGGAAACATTGGTAGAGGTTTCATTGGACTCATTTTAACGCAGGCAGGCTATGAAGTCTGTTTCTCGGACGTGAATGACAGTCTGGTGGAGCTGCTGCAGGAGAAAAAGGCTTACACGGTTCGACTTGCGAATGAATCACGAGAAACATTCCATGTATCGAATGTGACGGCCATCAATGGCAAGAATCTCGAGGATGTTGCAAGCGTCGTAGCTCAAGCAGATCTCGTTACAACAGCTGTAGGTGTCAATATTCTAAAGCATATCGCTGCTGGAATCGCTAAAGGCTTGGAACTGCGCGTGGAACGAGGTGCGGGGCCGCTTCACATCATCGCGTGTGAAAATGCGATTGGCGGCAGCTCTCAGCTCAAAGAGCATGTGTACAGCCATCTGAGTACAGAAATGCAAGAGAAAGTAAGCAGAAGCGTTGCATTTCCAGATGCTGCTGTGGACCGCATTGTACCGATCCAGCACAACGAAGATCCGTTGGAAGTGATCGTAGAGCCTTTCTACGAGTGGGTCGTGGATGAATCGCAAATGATACCGGGGTTTCGTCGCATTGAAGGCGTACACTATGTCAATCAATTGGAACCCTATATCGAACGCAAACTGTTCACGGTAAATACGGGACACTGCGCCGCGGCATACCTTGGTTATTTACATGGCTTCGCCACGATTCAAGAGGCCATGGCCGATCCTGCCATCGCAGCTCAGGTACAACATGTTATGGAAGAGACAGGGTCAATTCTTGTGAAAAAATATGGCTTCGATCCTAAAGAACATAAGGACTATATCCATAAAATTATAGATCGCTTCAAAAATCCGTTTTTGACGGACGAAGTCACACGCGTCGGGAGATCGCCGATCCGCAAACTTTCGAGCAATGATCGTCTCGTACGTCCTGCTTTACAAGCGCTCGAACTGGGAATGACTCCGATCTACTTGCCGATGGCAATGGCGGCAGCCTTGCTGTTTGACGATAAAGCCGATCCTGAGGCGGCGGAAATACAGGCAAATTTAAATGAACATGGAATTGCCCAAACAATTAGCAAATACACATCACTGGACGCAGAGCATCCATTGCATACAGCGATTTTGAACCAATATAAAGAATTAAAGCAAGCCGTACAATCTTAAGAAAGGGGAGCTTACTTATGGCTAAAATGATGTCGAAACAACTTTCCGGTATTGCCGCATCCCCCGGTATTGCCATTGCCAAAGCTTATCGATTGAATAACGCACAATACGTGCCCACTCTGGAGAAGGTGGCAGACGTTCAAATAGAAACGGCTCGATTCCGCCAAGCGGTGAAGGAAGCGGGAGAGGATCTCGAAGGGATCAGAGCGTTGACCGAACAGCGGATGGGTGCGGCGAAGGCGGAAATTTTCGAAGCGCACTTGATGCTGCTGGAGGATCCTGATTTGATCGATGCGATCATCGAGAATATTGAGAACGACAGCATTAATGCGGAGTATGCGCTTCACGAAGTGGCGAATAACTTCATTGAAGTGTTAAGCTCGATGGACAACGAGCTTCTTCGGGAACGCGCCTCCGATGTCCGCGATGTCTCCGGCAGAATTATGAGCAAGTTACGCGGTGTATCCTACGCTGCGGTATCGGCGATTCATGAGCCTTGTGTGCTGATTGCCGAGGATCTGACGCCTTCGGATACGGCCCAGCTCAATCTTGATTATGTACTCGGCTTCTTAACCGAGATCGGTTCACGTACTTCCCATTCGGCAATTATGGCCCGTTCTCTTGAAGTGCCTGCCATAGTTGGAGTGGGTACTGCCGCTGCAGATATCGAAGCAGGAGCGATGATTATTCTGGATGCCGTTGAAGGCACGGTGATTATCGATCCCTCCGAAGCGGAACTGGAAGCGTATCAGGCTCGCAAAGCGGCTTATGATGAGCGCAGGTTGGAGCTGCGCAAGCTGATGGATCAACCGACGATATCGCAGGATGGCCATCGCGTAGAATTAGCAGCCAACATCGGCAGCGTAGAAGATTTGCAGAAAGTGCTCGCTAATGGGGCCGAAGGCATCGGTTTATTCCGGACTGAGTTCCTATATATGGGGCGAAGCACACTCCCTGGCGAGGAAGAGCAGTTTCAGGTATATAAGCACGTCCTGGAACGAATGAATAACAAACCGGTCGTCATTCGTACGCTGGACATCGGCGGCGATAAGGAGCTGCCGTATATGAAGCTTCCTGTAGAGAGCAATCCGTTTCTTGGCTTGCGCGCCGTCCGGTTGTGTTTGGATAAACAGGAACTTTTTCGGACACAGCTTCGGGCATTGCTCCGAGCGAGCAGCTATGGTCAGCTAAAGATCATGTTTCCGATGATTGCAGTAATGGAAGAGCTGAGAGAAGCGAAACGCCTGCTTCAAGAAGAGAAAGCGAAGCTCGTTCAGGAAGGCATTGCCGTTGCCGATACCATCGAAGTCGGCATCATGATCGAGGTGCCTGCTGCGGCGCTTGCTGCGGACTTCCTGGCGGAAGAAGCCGATTTCTTCAGCATCGGCACGAACGATCTCATTCAGTATACGATGGCGGCGGATCGGATGAACGAGAATGTCTCCTATTTGTATCAACCATGCCATCCTTCGATTTTGCGGCTGATCCGCATGGTCATCCAAGCTGCGGTGAAACAAGGGAAATGGGTAGGCATGTGCGGCGAAATGGCCGGAGAGGAAACCGCGATTCCGCTTCTCCTCGGCATGGGACTCCATGAGTTCAGCATGAGCGCCAGCTCGATTTTACCCGCCCGCGCTTTAATTAAAGGGTTATCCCGGCAAAAATGGGCCGGTTACGCGGAGCAAGCGCTCTCGATGAGCAGCCAGTCAAGCATCCAAGAGTTCGTTAAACAAAAGATAGAGGAGTGACCTGATATGTTAACTCAAACTTATACAGTGCTAAATCCATCCGGCTTTCACGCGCGTCCGACTAAAGTGTTCGTGCAGGCGGCAAGCGCCTTTCCTTGCAAGATTCATGTGATCAAAGGCGGAAAGAAAGTGAACGGCAAAAGCTCGCTCAGCATGCTGACGCTGGGCATCCAGCAAAATGAGGAAGTGACGCTGGAAGTGGATGGAGAGCAAGAGGAGCAGGCTCTAAAGTCTCTAGGTGAGCTGTTGACGAAAATTTTCGAAGAATAGTAAACATCCAATGCTATTGAAAAAAGCCAGCAGTTTACGTTGCTTTCCATGAGGAAGGCGTGTAAATCTGCTGGCTTTTTCCATGTCGACACAATCGTATTACAGGACTAACGGACGTACCACTCGCCGGACATCCATTCGCTGGCTTTCCAGCGCAGAACATCCGGATTTGCCAGATGGACAATTTCTTTGAAAAATTCAAGCTGCTCTACATCGTTCATCGGTTTGAAGTTTTTTGCGATGGACAGATTTTGCTCCAACTGCTGCATGGATTCCATGCCGACGATCGCTGTGGATATCGGTAATGAGAACGTATACTGCAGCGCCTTCTCGTACCAAGGAACCAGCTTGCCAAGTGCCATGACCTTCATGCCAATTATAGCCACACCTTTCTCATTGGCTTTAGGCAGGAATTCATGCGCGAAGCTGTAGACGAAATGATCGGCTGCCGACAAAGCAACCAAAGCGCTGTCGAACGGATAGCGCTCAATTGCCTCCAGTTGGACGCGCGGATTCGTGTGCCCGCTGATACTGATGTGTTTAATCAGCCCCTGCTCCTTGGCTTCAAGCAGCGCTTCCAGCGCGCCGCCTTTGGCGAAGCAGCGATCAAGCTCGTCCATTGTCATGATGTTGTGCAGACGCCATTCCTCGACATGATCCGTTTGCAGCCTTTTAAGGCTGGCTTCGAGCAGCTTCAAGGAGCCGTCTCTAGTCCGGTCATGCGTCTTCGTCGCGATCCAAACCTCACTTCTGCGGCCTTGAAGCGCTTTGCCGAGCCGTTCTTCGGATTGCCCATCCGAGTAGCTTGGAGCGGTATCGAAATAGGTGATACCCTCATCGATCGCCCGGTTCACAATCTGGATGGCTTCCGCTTCTGAGCAGTTATGCTCATCGACGATGCGCTGGGCGCCAAAGCTCAAAATCGGGAATCGTTGACCTGTACGGCCGAAATCTCGTTTTTCCAAATGAATCACTCCTCGAGTTTAGAGTTGCCAATTTTTAAAATTCGTATTGATGATATCGATTTAAGAAGGGATTCTGCTGCTTCAAGTATAAAAGATGTAAGACAAGGATTCCATACTCCTGTTTGTATGAGTCCAAAGAACTATATTTTCGACAAATAATTGTTGTCATTTATAGTAAGTAAATTTATTATTATAGGTGCACACATAGAGATTTTGTCGGAATTTCGGAGATGGCGTGAGTTTTTTCAGATTATTTAGAGGGGTGTAGGAAGATGGAGAAGTCATCACTTATTGGTATCGTCCTAGCGTTTGTTGCGATTGGTGTAGGGATGGTTTTGAAAGGAGCAAGCTTAGCCGCACTCCTGAATCCTGCGGCAATGTTAATTATTTTCGGAGGAACGGCAGCGGCCTTATTTATAGCATTTTCACTTGAAGAAATGAAGAAGATTCCTACACTTGTTAAAATTATTTTCACCGAACAAAAGCTGATGCCCAAAAAAGAACTGATCGAAACGTTCATCAATTGGGTATCGATTACACGACGTGAAGGATTGCTTTCTTTGGAAACCCAAGCGGAAGAACTTTCGGATCCTTTTATGAAAAGCGGTATGCGGCTAATTATTGACGGGAACGATCCCGATTTCGTTCGGGACGTGCTGCTTGAAGATATCTCCGAAATGGAAGCCAGACATAAGAAATATGCAACTATTTTCACCCAAGCGGGTACATATGCCCCGACGCTAGGGGTACTTGGTGCAGTAGTAGGCTTGATTGCTGCCTTAGGGAATCTGAGCGAAGTTGAGAAACTGGGGCACTTGATTTCAGCGGCTTTCGTTGCCACCTTGTTCGGTATTTTTCTCGGCTATGTGATTTGTCACCCTTGCGCTAATAAATTAAAGCAGAAGTCGAAGAAAGAAGTAGAGATCAAGCTGATGATCGTAGAAGGCTTGCTTTCGATTCAGTCTGGCGTATCCGCCAACTCCGTCAAGCAGAAAATGATGATCTTTGTCGCCAACTCGGAACGTGCGGCCTATGAAGAAGAAACCAAGGAGGCCACGCCACAGTGAGCAAGAAAAAGAAGCATGAGGATCATGAAGAACACATTGACGAAACCTGGCTCATTCCCTATGCGGACTTGCTTACGCTGCTTCTTGCTCTTTTTATCATCCTGTTTGCTTCCAGTCAGTTGGATTCCAAAAAATATGACTCCATTATGCATTCTTTGAATAATGCCTTCACGGGAGGAGAAGCGCCCTTCTCCATGTCCAACCTGATTCCGATTAATCAAGACGCAAATGCTACGAAAAACAACGGTAAAGAGCAAAATCCCCCGAAATCGGATGGCAAACAGGACAGTCAACTTGCTGCAAAGCTGCAGAAGGAAGAAAAGGATCTCGAGGAATTAAAGAAGAGCATGGATGCATTCATCAAAGAGAATCACTTAAGTGAACAGCTGACAACGAAATTGGATAACGAGAAGTTAACGATTACGATCAGTGACCGGGCGCTCTTCGATTCCGGATCGGCAACGGTAAAACAAGAAGCCCAGACCTTGGCCGTGTCCATGGCTGACCTGCTAAGCCGTTACCCGGGATATCAAGTAGAAGTTGCCGGGCACACCGATAATATCCCCATCCACAGACAAGATTTTGAAACCAACTGGGACTTGAGCGCAAAGCGGGCAGTGAATTTTATGAAAATATTGCTGAATAACAGCAAAATTGATCCGGCTTCCTACCATTCCGTAGGATTTGGCGAATATCGCCCAATAGCGAGCAACGATACAACAGATGGCAGAGCCAAAAACCGCCGCGTCGAGGTCAGCATTTTGCGCAACCTTAAAGCAACGGATGAGATTGCAAAATAAAGGAATACTAGTGAATCATAGAGGTCAAGAGCCTTCGGCTCTTGGCTTTTTTTCATACACCTCAGGCTTGGAGGGAACGATAAATGGATTTGAATGCATCTTACAAAGATACGTTTATCCCGCTAACGACTCTATCGAGTGGTGAGGGGCATGAAGTGACTGTGGACATCTCCTGCTATTGCGACCAGATCGTCAATCTTTGTTTCGTTGGCGAAACCCATAGGGAGAAGAAGGAGTGGGTATTAGTTGATGCGGGCATGCCTGGAACCGCTGCGCGCATTATTCGGGAAGCCGAGGAGCGTTTTGGTCCCAATAATAAGCCTACCTCTATCATCTTAACCCATGGTCATTTTGATCATGTCGGAGCAATAGAAGACTTGTTGGAGCGATGGGACGTTTCCGTATATGCGCATGAGCTTGAAATCCCTTATTTAACAGGGAAAAAGGATTACCCCAAAGGAGATTCTACCGTAGATGGCGGTCTCGTTAGCGAGCTTTCTCCGCTGTTTCCCAATCATGGTATTGATCTAGGGGATCGAATTAAGGCGCTGCCTCGTGACGGCGGCGAGGAGTTGACACAAAATTTGAGTGAGTTGGCCGCGCATTTCGAGGAGATGGCGATTCCGGAGGCAGGAAGATTCGTACACTAATAAAATAAAAGCCCCTCTTGTTTCGGGTGCGGAAGTGAGAGGGGCTGTTTTACATCGTTACTGATTTGAATTGGGCAGATGCCATATAGGAAAACGACGAAAAGACCGTTAAAGCCATCTCATAGGCTAAAAACGGTCTTTTTTGCATCTTTGAAAATGACGCCAGGACTTTTTCAGTGGTCTCGGATAGCCCCAGACGGTTTTTCTCTGTAAGTTCTCCTGATTATGATTTGCCAGCGAGTACGGGTTCGCGTTCTTGTATCTCTGCTTTTTGTTCATGCTCATTACTGTCGGTTGAGGTTTCGGTTGACTTTAGCGGCTCCAACTGTTCTTCAGGCTCAGGAAGATTCGTGGTTTCCCCATGATCGACGTTTTCCGTCATTTCTTCTAATGAAGGGGTATTAACATATAACTGTTCTACTTCATTTTGCTCCGTAACTTGGGTCTCTTCAATCTGGAATTTGCTGATTTCTGCGAATAACTGCTGAGCCAGTTCAAGAATATCGTCAGACGCTTCGGCGATCCGGCGGATCGAGGCATCCTGCTGAATCGACGTCGAATTCACTTCTTCAACGCCAGCAGCTGTTTCTTGCGCAATGGCGGCTACGAATTGAACGGAGTCAACCAGGTTATCATTCTTCGAGCGAGCATGCTCGATCTTTAGATGAATCTGTTCAATCTGCGATTGGATGCCCTGCATCGAATTCTCAATTGCCTCAAAGGATCCGAGCGTATCGACAACGCGGCGGTTTTGCGTCACCGTGGACTCCCGAGCTTCAAGCAGGGAGCTCGTCAGCTCTTGAATTTGTTTTTGCAGCGACTGAATGATGCTGCTAATCGTCTTCGACGAATCGTTCGTCTGCTGCGACAGCTGACGAACTTCTTCCGCAATCACGGAGAAGCCCCGGCCGTGCACGCCTGCTCTTGCCGCTTCGATCGCGGCGTTCAAGGCCAGCACGTTCGTCTGCGTCGAAATCTCCGTGATCGAATGAACGATGGCGCCGATTTGCTTCGAGCTGTCGGCTAGCGTCTTCATGGCTGCATCGACTTTATGCAGCACCGCTTGCGATTGTTCGGACGAAACTTTCAGCGCCCGAACCGAATCCGTGCCTTGCTGCGTACCCGCGGCAGCCTCGCTACTGGCCCGCATCATAAGATTCGTGAATGCGGTAATGTCACGGATCTCCGCTTCAAGCTCCGCGATGATGAGCGAGCTTTGCTCTGATTTCATCGCTTGCTCGTCCGCGCCGGACGAGATTTCGTGAATCGCCTTCAAGATGTCCGTGTTAGCCGCAGCGGTGTGCTGCGACAAACGGTGGAAGGCATGTGAATGCTCGGACAGGGAGGAAGCGATCTGCAGCGTAGCACTCAGCATCTGACGGACCTGTACGATCATATGATCGAAGCTGTCGCTCAGCGTTCCCAGCTCGTCCTTGGACTTGGAATTAATCGTATGCGTCAAATCTCCTGCAGCAATAAGTGCAACGGCCTTTTGCAAACGTTTGATAGGACGTGTAAACGACCGCGTGATTAGGAACGCAATAACCGTCGTAACGATCAAAACGATCGCGGACGCTGTTAGCATCACCTGACTGGTCCTGTCCAGCTCATTCGTTGAGCTGCTGACGGCTTGATCGGCGGATTGCGCATAAGTTACATAAAACTTGTCCACAAGACCAAATATCTTATCTTTCAGATCCTGTGATTCGTTATATAAATAAAGAAGATTCAATTCGAGATCCTTCGGACTCGTTCCGTTACCTTGCACCATCTGGGCTGCAGATTCAAAGTTACTTATGTAATCGACGGAGGCAAGAATCAGTTGGCTTCTCCATTGTAGCTGTTCCGGTGAAGATGCAGTATCGCCGATATTTTTGATCATTTCTTTGAAAGGCTCTTTTTCTTTGTTATATCTCAAAATATATTCCGGCTTTTTGGATATCTCCAATCCTGAAGCGATGATATTCAGCTCCTGCACCTTTTCTTTAAGTTCGAGAGCCATGACTTTCAGCTTCACTTTATCATTCTGGTCGTTCATATGCTGTTTAATCTGATTGACCTGATAAAGATTAAAGAAGGCAACTGCAAGGAAAATTAAAAGAACTCCGCTAAAGCTGGCCATTAATTTGAAACGCATAGTCATAATGATTTTCATCTTCCTCATTGTCATTCCCTCCGATTTCTAAAGACAAGAATCGACTTATTTCTTATTTAATATAGGCCGCTTCTATTAACTAAAGCATCGAGTTTTGTTAATAAAATGTAAATTTATCCAAAACCCTGTGGGAGAATAGTCCCGAAAAAAAGTTTTACATTACGTTTACGTTTCGCGGGATTGGATTTTACATTCAAGGATTACGATGTATTAGGAAGTTAGTTCGACGACAAAAATGAAAATCGCAACTAACACCATGAAAGATAAAATTACAAGGAGGACATGCTAACTATGTTTAAGTTCATGTCGAAAAAAGGGATCACACTTACACTTTCCGCGGTATTAATGATGGGGGCATTGGCTGGTTGCGGCGCCAAAACAGAAACTAAAAATGCTGCTTCTGCAACACCTGCTGCAAGCGCGGCTGCATCTGCTAAACCAAGCGATGCACCAAAAACAGAACTTTCCGGTACTGTTACAGCTTCCGGTTCCAGCGCACTTCTTCCTTTAGTCAAACAAGCGGCAACTGAGTTTATGGATAAAAACCCGAAAGTAACGATCAACGTTACAGCAGGCGGATCCGGTACAGGTATTAAAAACGTTGCTGACGGCACTTCCGATATCGGTAACTCCGACGTAGCGCCTGGTGACGAATATAAAGATAAAGGTTTGAAAGAAAACTTCGTAGCTGTTGCTCCATTCGCGTTAATCGTCAATAAAGATGTAACAATTGACAACCTGACTAAGCAACAAGCAGCTGACATTTACATGGGTAAAATTACGAACTGGAAAGATGTTGGCGGTAAAGACGCGAAAATCGTACTTGTTCACCGTCCAGACAGCTCCGGTTCCCGTAAATTGGTTCAACAAATCATTCTTGATAACAAAGACTTCACGAAAGACGGTATTACACAAGAAAACAGCGGTGCTATGAAAACAGCGGTTGCCGGTCAATCCAGCTCCATTGGTTATGTAGATACTCCTTACATCGACGATACAGTTAAAGCATTGAAAATCGATGGTGTAGCATTCTCCGAAGACAATATCAAAAACGGCACTTATAAATTGTTTGGTATCGAGCGCATGTATACAAAAGGTGAAGCAAAAGATCCAGCTAAAGCGTTCATCGAATACATCAAAAGCAAAGAATTCCAAAGCAAACAAGTTCGCGATCTGAAATTCTTACCAGCAGACTTGTTAGGTGCTAAATAAATAGCTTACCAACCAGAGCGTTGCATCCGTGCAGCGCTCTATTTTTATGTTTATATGGGGGATTTTTGTCGAAAATAGGCTGAAATTTTTACATTCCCTTAACAATTCATTGACGATCCATTTACAATCATGACCTATTATTAAAGTATTGTGTATTTAATAGAAGGGGGATTTCCCATTGAATTCGGTAGCAAACAAGCTAACAAGTTCGGTAAAGGAGAAGAGTCGTCCGATGATTACGAAGTGGACTCGAGATCAGCATAGACAGGATAGCTTGATGAAATGGGTATTTGTCGGAAGTGCGGCGCTCGTGTCGATCATCATTTTCTCGATCATTGTTTTTGTTGGTATGCAGGGGATCAAAACGTTTCAAGGAGTCAGTCCTTTAGAATTTTTCTTTTCAACGGATTGGACGCCAGGTTCAGGTAAATTCGGAGCCCTTCCTTTTTTATATAGCACGCTCTTGCTGACACTATTTTCGGTTGTGTTATCCGTGCCATTAGCCTTGTCCGGCGCATTGTTTATGGCCAAAATAGCGCCGAAATGGATGCGCGAAATCTTACGTCCAGCGACGGATCTGTTCGTCGGTATTCCATCTGTCGTATATGGTTTGATCGGGATGACCGTCATCGTACCTGCGCTTGGCAAATTGACAGGCGGTATTGGATATGGAATTTTGCCGGCAGCAATCATATTGGCAATTATGATTCTACCGACTATTCTCTCCATTTCAGAGGATGCAATTCGTTCATTGCCAGGGCGTCTGGAGGAAGCTTCACTGGCGCTTGGTGCGACAAGATGGCAGACGATGTGGCGCGTATTGCTCCCCGCGGCTAGACCGGGCATTTTAACGGGCATTATCCTGGGTATGGGGCGCGCGATCGGAGAGACGATGGCCGTATTCATGGTAATCGGGAACTCGCCGCAAATGCCGAAATCTTTGCTCGATTCAACGACTGTTTTAACAACAGCTATTGTTAAAGATATGGGAAATACGAATTACGGAACAACGTGGAACAATGCACTGTACTTAATGGCATTGCTGCTGCTTGTAATCTCGCTTGCTTTAATTCTGATCATTCGCATCGTGGCCAAAAGGAGTGAACTCAAATGAACAGCAAAACAACGGATCGTTTGGCCACCATTTACTTTTGGGCTTCCGGTATTGTCATTATTTTAATTCTGGCCTGGTTTCTGATTCGAATCTTAGGCGAAGGCATCCCGCATTTATCTTGGCATTTTATATTCGGCAAGCCTGAGGAAATCAAGGCCGGCGGGGGCGTAGGCCCGCAGCTCTTTAATTCTTTCTATGTTCTCTTCTTGTCCTTGCTAATTTCCATACCGATCGGTGTGTGTGCAGGTATTTATTTGGCTGTCTATGCCCAAAAGAACTGGTTCACCGATTTAGTGCGTATTTCAGTGGAAGCTTTGTCTTCCGTACCTTCGATCGTATTCGGTCTATTCGGTTTCTTGCTTTTCGCAAATCTATTAGGATTAAAATTTTCGATCATAGGGGGAGCGGCAACGGTAGCTTTGCTTAACTTGCCGGTCATGGTACGTGTAACGGAAGAAGCGATTCGTACCGTTCCGGAATCCTACTGGGAAGCAAGTTTGGCATTGGGCTCCACCAAATGGCAAGCGATTCGCAAGGTGCTCATTCCAGCTGCTTTGCCGAATTTGATTACAGGGATTACCTTGATTGCCGGCCGCGCATTAGGCGAGTCCGCCATTCTGATTTATACGGCGGGGTTATCGGTTTCCCGATTCTTCCCGGATTTTAACCCTCTTAAGATGGGTGAGACGTTATCCGTTCATCTCTGGTATGTCGGCGCGGAGGCGTTGGTGCCGGACGCTAAAGACATCGCTAAAGGCAGCGCCGCGCTGCTTCTGATCGTTGTTCTGATCTTCAATTTACTTGTAGGCATACCAAGCCGTATTTTACAAAAAAGACTGTCCGGGGGGAAATAAACATGGCAACGAAGCATAAAATTAAAGCGGACAAATTGAATTTATATTATGGAGAAAATCATGCGCTTCACGACATTGAATTAGCCATCGAAGAAGGGACGATCGCAGCTTTAATTGGTCCTTCCGGCTGTGGGAAATCGACATTTCTGCGTACGCTCAACCGGATGAATGATTTGATCGACAGCGTCCGTATTACGGGCAATGTCGCGGTGGACGGGCACAACATTTACGGCTCCGAATCCGATGTCGTCTCACTCCGCAAACGGGTAGGTATGGTGTTCCAAAGACCGAATCCGTTCCCGATGAGCATCTACGACAATATTGCTTACGGCCCGCGTATTCACGGAACGAAGAAGAAGGCTGTTCTGGATGAAATCGTGGAACGCAGCTTGGTCCAAGCCGCTTTGTGGGATGAAGTGAAGGATCGCCTGCACAAATCCGCACTCGGTCTGTCAGGAGGACAACAGCAGCGCCTATGCATCGCACGCTTGCTAGCAGTCGAGCCGGATGTGCTGCTCATGGATGAGCCTACCTCGGCGCTGGATCCGATCTCGACACTGAAAGTCGAAGAGCTGACGCAGACGCTCAAAGAGAAATACACCATCATTATTGTGACGCACAACATGCAGCAAGCAGCACGGATCTCGGATATGACGTCGTTCTTCCTTAATGGCTATCTGGTCGAGACCGATAAAACGGACAAAATCTTTACAAATCCGAATGATCAACGCACAGAAGACTACATCACAGGAAGATTCGGCTAAATCAGCGGGAGGGACGAAACTAAATGGACGCAAGACCGGGGTTTCATCAATCATTGTCTTTATTGCAAAAAGAATTGCTCGATATGGGAGAAAGCGCGCAAAATTTGGTTCGCTCAGCTGTAGAATCATTGGCCAAGCTGGATGAGAAGGCCGCAACGCAGGTGATCAAAAACGATGACGTTATCGACGATTATTTGACCCGAATCGATGAGCTGTCTTTGCGATTAATTGCACTGCAGCAGCCGATGGCCAGCGATTTGCGGATTATCGGCACAGCGCTGAAAATTGCTACGGATTTGGAACGCATAGCCGATCACGCCGTGGATATTGCCAAGATCACCATCCGCTTCGCCGGAGAAGAATTGGTGAAACCGCTGGAAGTCATTCCGCAAATGGCGGAAATCGCAATTGAAATGTTGCAGGAGAGCTTAGAGTCTTACACCGAGCGTGATGTGCATCGCGCGGCTGCGCTGGCTGAGAAGGACGATCGCGTAGACAAGCTGTACAGCACAGTGATGCAAGAATTAATGGGCTTGATGAGTGCGGAATACATCAAGAATCGCCAACTGACACATCTGCTGCTGGTAGCCCATTACCTGGAGCGTGTAGCCGATCATGCAACCAATATCGGCGAAGGCGTCATTTATATGGTCACCGGTAAACGGAAAGATTTGAACGTTTAGTTGAATTATTAAGGGGCTATCCTGATTGTCATTCGTATGACTTCGGGGTAGCCCTTTTTTTGACACGTCTTCCTGAGTGTCGTTTGGGACGCTTTCCGAGGCTATAAAGATTTATTACATCGTTGGAGACACGAAGGGGATATGAAATCATGCCAATAACGATGTTTTTTATTCCTTTAGACGAGAAGTTGTTATCTGTCGGCCCCCAAATCCAATTTCCATTTGTTCCATGCAAAGAGGTTGATTGATTAAAGCATGCTTGGCCGGAATGTGATATTATATATTCAAAACTTCAAACATTAGGAGAGAACAGGATGTATCATGAAGTTCA
The DNA here is from genome assembly GCF_042676385.1 of Paenibacillus sp. GCM10027628. NCBI lineage: Bacteria > Bacillati > Bacillota > Bacilli > Caryophanales > Paenibacillaceae > Paenibacillus > Paenibacillus sp. GCM10027628. The sequence continues at coordinate 115,534 of NZ_JBHTHA010000052.1, read as the reverse complement.
GCAGTTTAAAGCTGATTTTTTCAAAGCATTAGCACATCCATTAAGAATTCGGATTCTTGAAATCTTATCGGAAGGCGACAAAAATGTGAACGAAATTCAGACGATTCTGGGGAGCGAAGGCTCTGCGGTTTCCCAACAACTTGCCATTCTAAGACATAAAAATGTGGTTGTAGGGACGAAAGATGGAACTTCAGTCATCTATTCATTAAGAGATCCTTTAATTAAAGACTTGCTGAAAGTGGCTAAACAGATTTTTGATAACCATTTGATCAATGCAATTTCTTTGTTGGAAAAAATGAATAATGAATAAAGGACATTTCGGGTTTACATATCCGAGATGTCTTTTTTTGTTGACGTTAATGTCATATGAATATATGATTTTACATATATTCAAATAATCAGATATTTATCCAAGTGAGGTAACATATGAAATTTTCATTCAGCGGCCGGTTTCAAGGGTATCATATGAAATCATTACAGAAAGATTTGATTTCAGGCGTAATTGTCGGCATTGTCGCCATTCCATTAGGAATGGCATTTGCTATTGCATCGGGCGTAAAACCTGAATATGGATTATTCACTACGATTGTTGCCGGGATTCTTATATCCGTATTCGGGGGCTCCAAATTCCAAATTGGCGGCCCAACTGGAGCGTTCGTACCCATTTTGTTCGCCATTGTGCTGCAGTATGGCTACGAAAAGCTGCTAATCGCTGGTTTTATGGCCGGGTTTATCCTGTTTGTGATGGGCTTATGCAAACTGGGGAGGATGATCAAATATATACCGCGGCCAGTGACGATTGGGTTCACAGCAGGCATTGCCGTTACGATATTTTCAGGTCAAATCGCCAATTTCCTCGGTTTGCGTGATCTGCAAAAACACGAAGGTTTTCTAGCTAATATGAAAGAGCTTGGCATTCATTTTTCGACATTAAACGGGTATAGCATTCTAACCGCTGTCATTTGTTTGGCATTCATCATATGGACGCCTAAACGGCTGCCGAAAATTCCAGGCCCGCTGGTCGGGCTATTCATTTCAACTGTCGTTGCAACTTTATTTTATCCCGATAAGGTGGCGACGATTGGTTCTACTTATGGCGCTATCCCCAATAGCTTGCCTAACCTGCATTTCCCGGATCTATCCATTGCAAACATGCAATTATTAATCAAACCGGCCTTGGTCATTGCGATGTTAGGTGGCATAGAATCCCTGCTCTCAGCTGTGGTAGCTGATCGAATGGGCGGTACCGCCCATCATAGCAACCGGGAATTGATGGGGCAAGGAATTGCCAATATGATCTCCCCGTTGTTCGGAGGGATTCCGGCAACCGGCGCTATTGCCAGAACGGCAACGAATATTAAGAATGGTGCGGTATCTCCGATTTCTGGAGTCGTGCACGGTCTTGTTGTTTTGTTGGTTTTGTTCTTTTTTGCTCCTTACGCTTCGCTTATTCCGCTTGCAAGTATGGCGCCTGTATTAATGGTTGTCGCATGGAATATGAGCGAACGTAGAGCGTTTGTTCATGTGATGCAAACAAAAACAGCGGAATCGTTAGTTCTGTTGGTCACTTTCATTTTGACCGTACTGACAGATCTAACTACCGCTGTTGGCGTCGGATTAATTCTTTCGGCAAGCTTTTACTTGGGGAAGCGCTTTAAGCTAGCGAAAGGGTTGGAGTAGGAATGGCAAAACGAATGAAAAAGGTCGTTCCTTTATTGCTGGACTGTACTTCTATTGGTGCATGATGCCTTGCCGCGATGCTGTAGCAGATGGCTAATCCTAATCCGGTGCCATGGTCTTTGGTCGTAAAAAACGGTCTTCCCAGCTTTTCAAGGTGCTCTTCATGAATCCCTGAACCTTCGTCGGAAATTTTAAGCACAACATGCCTTTCTTCCCGAAATGTTTCCACCGTCAGCGTGCATCCGGCTTCCATGGCTTCCAGTCCATTCATGCACATATTCAAAATTAATTGTCGAATCTCTTTATCGTCCAGACTTAATTCGGGACAATCTTCCAGCTGGAAATGAACATGTTTGCCTGACATGACGGCTTCCGCTTGTATCAAGGGCTGAAGCGTTTCAATGATACGGTTCAAGTGTTCCATTTGTTGGTGCGTTCGCTTGTTTTTCGCCAAAGATAAGTACTCGGTTATGATGTGGTTGGCGCGGTCGAGCTCCTCGAGCATGATATGGATATATTCCTTTTCCATCTTGCGGTTACCGTCACGGAATAATTGAAGAAAGCCGCGAATGGTCGTCATCGGATTGCGTATCTCATGAGCAATGCCCGCGGCCATCTCCCCGACCAGATTCAACTGGGCAAGGCGTGCCATCTCCGATTCATACCGCAAATTTTCCGTAATATCAATAGCGACTTGCAATAAGCATTTCTCATCTTCAATATCGATAATTTCTGTCGATAACAGCGCTGTGCGAATTTCTTTGGTTTTGGTTTCGTATTTCACTTTGTAATTGTGTACGACTTGATTCAAGGGGAAATCTTCACCGGTCTCAGACTTTATAAGATTCGCTGATGAACCAATGATTTCATCCCCATATCCTGTGTAATGTTTCCAACTTTCATTGACCTCAATATATGTATGATCGGATATCCGGCGAATCGCCATAGGGCATGGTGAAGAGACAAACATTTTCTTGAAATGCTCCTGAGATTTCATCAGCTTTTCATGGGCGTCAACCAATTCGGAGGTTCGCTCTTCCACCCAGTTTTCGAGGAGCAGATTCTGTTCCTTTAGCTGGGAATCCGCCTGTGCCAATCTCTGATTCGTTTCTTCCAGTTCTAACGTACGCATATGCAGAAGTTCACTCTGTGATTTAATCTTCTGATGATACCGATGCAGTTTGACAAAAGCATCCACCTTCATTTTGAGTAAATCCGGATGTATGGGTTTAAACAAGTAGTCGATGGATCCTACATGATAGCCTTTCAGTACATGCTCGATCGATGTGCTAAGTGCGGTAAGGAAGATGATCGGAATATCCTGGCAAGACTTCCTCTGTTTAATTAGCTCGACCGTATCGTATCCATTTAATCCAGGCATTTGCACATCCATCAGGATCACAGCAATAGGATCGGGCGATTCTTTTAGCAAGTATTTCAGCACTTCTTCTCCTGATTGCAGGGAAACAATATCGTATTGAGATGATGCAAGTATGCTATTCAGAGCCAGCAAGTTTTCATAACGGTCATCTACCGCCAAGATTTTTACTTGTTGTTCCATTTCATTTCCTTTCCGTGCTATTCCTCAGCACACACCTAGACAATCCCACGTTTTACTTTTCGGGAGAAAGAGCGAATTCCCTCTTTTTCTTGCCAACTCTTTACATTGATTTTACATAAAGTTAATAAAGCTTGTTATTTGATTTGATAAGATAGAGGTACTAGAAGCATATAGTACAATTTGAGTGGGTAAAAAGTCTCAAGCAGGCTTTTTAATCTGCCTTTAAAGGGATGATAGCCAAGCCATGGATGTTCAGTCAGATTCAATATCTCAGTTTCAGGAAATCATTGAGCAGCAGTCGATTTATTCGGTCTATCAACCTATTGTTTCTTTACAAGATGGGAATGTCTTTGGATATGAAGCGTTAACGAGGGGGCCGAAGGGGAGTATCTTTCATTCACCGCTTGAAATGTTCCAGTTTGCTGAACAGCAAGGGGAATTATACATATTGGAGAAGCTTGCCCGTGAGAAAGCGATTCAAGGTTCGATTCTTGAACATCCGCAGCAGCTTCTCTTTATCAATATTTCGTCTCAAGTGTTATATGATCCGCAGTTTGTTCCCGGTAAAACGCTGGAAATTCTGCATAAGCATGGACTTCGTCCCAGCAATGTCGTATTCGAAATTACGGAGCGAAGCTCGATCGAAGATTTTTCCCTGGCCAAAAAAATACTGGAGCATTACCGGAAGCAAGGCTACCGGATTGCGATTGACGATGCGGGAGCCGGCTACTCGTCCCTTCAAGCGATTGCCGAGCTCCAGCCGGATTTTATCAAAATCGACCGTTCGCTAATTGAAAGCATCCATACGAATAAAGTCAAGGAATACATTCTGGAAACTTTCGTAACCTTTGCGCAGAAAATGAACATCTCACTGATTGCAGAAGGAATCGAGCATACGGACGAGTTGATTAAACTGTCACGCCTTGGCGTTCATTATGCGCAAGGTTATTTGCTTGGGAGACCTGCCGAGCGCCCGGTCCAGGTAGAGGAAAGCCACCGCTCACTTATATGGCAGCACCGTAAAGTTGAAGGGAGCGGAATGACCTGGATGATCGGGGATTTGGCAACCCCTGTGAAGGTATTTGACCGGAAAGCGGTCATTTCCGAGGTGGCCGATTATTTGAAAAAAAATCAGGAATCCGTCGGTGTCGTGATCGTAAGCGGGGATAGTCCGGTCGGGCTTATGATGCGGGACCGCTTTTTCCAACAGTTGACTGGACAGTATGCGTTCTCCTTATTCTGGAATCGGACGATCGATAGCATTATGGATGATACGCCTCTTATTGTAGATGAGCTTATGGCGGTTGAGCAGGTATCTCAAATGGCCACTTCCCGTTCGATTCACCGTTTGTATGATCTGGTCATTATTACAAGCAAGGGGAAATTGGTAGGCTCTGCTTCCATTAGAACGATACTCGAAAGCATTACGAATGTGCGGATGGAGTCGGCTCGGGTCGCTAATCCGCTTACCGGGCTGCCCGGAAACCTGCAAATCAATAGGGAACTAAACAAGCGGTTATTAGAAAATAAACCATTTCATGTGGTTTATGCGGATCTGGACTATTTTAAATGGTTCAATGACCGATTTGGTTTTCAAAGAGGGGATCAGTTGATTCAGTATACGGCGGATATCATGCAGCAGGCAATTGCCGTTTGCGGGACACCGCATGATTTTGTCGGACACGTAGGCGGCGACGATTTTATCGCGATCTCAGCCACTTCCTCCCCGGAACTGCTGTGTCAGGAAATGATTCGCCGTTTTGATCAGGGCGTGCAGATGTTCTATGAGGGGGAAGTGTGGGACTTTGTCAGAGACCGGACCGGTAATCCGGTACAAAGTGAAGGCGTTACGCTGTCGCTCTCGCTTGTCGTATGCAGCTGCGAAACGCCCATTTCGCTTGAACAAATTTCGCAGACTGCGGCGCTGTTGAAAAAGAAAGCGAAGGCTCATCAAGGAAGCATTTATTATTTTCAAAATATTGGATAAGTTTCTCAAATTAAAATGTGTAAGGAAGCTGCTTAAAAGAACGAACGATGACAACTTTTTGTTTGCCGATTCGCCGTTCCGATATTTTCTTTATGTTCCCCGGATGTATCCATATGGCATCCATGCCGCATGAGGTTGCTCCTACAATGTCGTTGCGCCACGAATTACCGACCATGACGCTGTGGTTGGCTGTGGTGCCCATCGCCTTCATAGCCGCTTCAAAGATCGCCGGATGCGGCTTACGCGGCCCATCCTTCTCCGAACTGAACAAACGATCCTGGTCGATCCAGGACGTGAGCCTCAATTTCTGCAGATTGCTCTGCAGCCGCTTCCTGTTGCCGTTACTGATAATCGCAAGTTTGTAGGTTTTCGAAAGGGTCTCCAGCGTATCTTCAACGCCTGGGAAAAGAGCGACGAAGTTGTCTTCCTGCTCCTCGACTTGATCGAAAAATGAACGGGTAAACGCCGGATTAACGGTAACCGGAAATGGCTGCAGCGCTTTGCGCAAGCAAACATGGCGCAGTTCGTCTGGAGAGATCGGACTGCGAATGGGAGCTTTCCGGTGACGGCTCCATTCCAGCTTGTAGCTTTGCAGCGCATCTTGCGACGACCAGTTCTGATCGTCCGGCTCCCACCGCGCTGTATAATCGTTCATCACTTCCAGAAATGCCGAATCAAAGCACTGTCTGCGATCCAGGATCGTATTATTCATATCGAAAAAGATGACTTTTTTGCGTGTCGGGGAAAAAAAAGGGCTCATTTGGAGAACCTCCTTCTGAAGACCGCTTAGCCGATTATTTGCTTCCTTACATGTTTATGTGCGCATACGTTTTTTTATTTTTATTTCGTATGCTATGATGAAGAGAGTATGCGAAAAATCGGGGTGCGCACTTATGGATAAGCTCATTATTATTGATGGTAATTCTATCGCCAACAGAGCCTTTTATGCTTTACCGCTGCTCAGCAATTCCAGTGGATTGCATACGAATGCGGTTTACGGATTTACGACCATGCTGCTCAAATTAATTGAAGAAGAGAAACCGACACACTTTTTGGTCGCATTTGACGCCGGCAAAATTACATTCAGGCATAAAGAATACACCGAATACAAAGGCGGGAGAGCGAAGACGCCGCCAGAACTTTCGGAACAATTCCCGCTCATTAAGGAACTGCTGAAAGCGTTCCAAATTCCGCAGTTTGAACTGACTGGATATGAAGCGGATGATATTATCGGGACACTCACCAAAATCGCTGACGAGAAAGGCGAGAAAGTTCTGCTTGTCTCCGGAGACAAAGATATGCTGCAGCTGGCTTCCGACCATGTAACCGTAGCTATTACGCGTAAGGGTATTACGGAAGTAGAGCGGTACAATCCTGAGGAAATTAAGGAAAAATACGGACTTACCCCGAACCAGATCATCGATCTGAAAGGTTTGATGGGCGATACGTCGGACAACATCCCGGGTATCCCGGGTGTAGGCGAAAAAACAGCGCTCAAAATGCTTCATGAATTCGGCACTGTGGAGGAAGTACTCGCAAATTCGGCCAGTTTGAAAGGCAAAATGAAGGAAAAAGTCGAGGAACATGCCCAAGATGCGATCATGAGCAAGGAGCTGGCGACCATTTTCCGTGAAGTACCTATGGAAACCGAATGGTCTTCATTCCGCTACGATGGCTATGACGGACAAGCCTTAGCCGGTATGTTCCGTAAGCTTGAGTTCAAATCTCTGCTTGAAAAGATGGATTTCTCCGGAGGCGCTGCGGCCGAAGAGGAAACAGAGAGCCTTGAAGTTGAGATTGTTACGGCTTCCAGTGTAGAAAGGTCGCTCTCCGCGATGGGGGATTCTGCGCCGATACACGTAGAAATCATCGGAGAGAATCCGCATCATTCGGTTATAGCCGGCATTGCCGTATATTTGGATGCGGAGAGCAAGAGCCTCTACATGCCGTTTGAGCTGCTGATGAGCGAAGCGGGTGCGCCAGTCCGTGACTGGCTAAGCGACGCTTCGAAGAAGAAGCAGCTGTTCGACCAGCACCGTGCGGAGCTGGCGCTGGCCTGGCATGGCGTCCACCTCCGCGGTGTGGACTTCGACGTACTGCTGGCTGCTTATCTGCTCGATCCGACGGAATCGAATCTCACGCTCAGCGGCCTTTCGAGCAAATACGGCCTTCCGGGCATCAAGGCCGATGAAGAGGTTTTCGGCAAGGGCGCGAAGTTTCGCTTGCCGGAACTGCCTGCGCTTAGCGAGCACCTGGGCCGCAAAGCGCATTCGATCGCGCGCATCGTCCCGGTGCTGCGCGATGAGCTCGAGAAGGGCGAGATGCATCGCCTCTTCTACGAGCTGGAGCTGCCGCTCGCCGGCGTGCTCGCCGAGATGGAGCTGCGCGGCATCAAGGTGGACGCCGCCGACCTCAAGGCGTTCGGAGACGAGCTTGCGAAGCAGCTCGAAAGCATCATGACGCGCATCTACGACCTCGCGGGTCTGGAATTCAACATCAATTCGCCGAAGCAGCTCGGCGAGATTCTGTTCGAGAAACTGGGTCTTCCCGCATGGAAGAAGACCAAGACCGGCTACTCGACGGACGCCGAGGTGCTGGAGAAGCTGGCGCCCTATCACGAAGTCGTAGGGCAGATCCTGAACTACCGGCAATTGGCGAAGCTTCAGTCGACGTACGTGGAAGGGCTGCTTAAAGAGGTGCGGCCGGAGACGGGTAAGGTGCATACCTATTACCGTCAAACGATCGCCGCCACAGGCCGCCTCAGCAGCCAATACCCGAACCTCCAGAATATTCCGATCCGTCTGGAGGAGGGCCGCAAGATCCGCAAAGTGTTCGTTCCATCCGAGCCGGGATGGTACATTCTTGCCGCGGATTACTCGCAGATCGAGCTTCGCGTGCTGGCGCACATCTCGCAGGATGAGAAGCTGAAGGAGGCTTTCCTTCAGAATATGGACATTCATACCAAGACGGCAATGGACGTCTTTGGCGTGGCCGAGAGCGACGTCGACTCGAACATGCGTCGACAAGCGAAGGCCGTCAATTTCGGTATCGTTTACGGCATTAGCGACTACGGCTTGTCACAGAACTTGGACATTACCCGCAAGGAAGCCGCTGCCTTTATCGAGCAGTATTTTGCCGTCTTCCAAGGGGTTCGCAAATATATGGATGATATCGTCCAAGATGCTCGAAGAGACGGGTATGTCACGACGCTCCTGCAGCGACGCCGTTACCTGCCTGAAATTACGGCTTCAAACTTTAATCTGCGCTCGTTCGCAGAGCGGACAGCAATGAATACGCCGATTCAAGGCACGGCTGCGGACATTATCAAGCTCGCCATGGTGCAAATGGCTGAACGCCTGAAGCAAGGGCAGCTAAAAAGCCGCATGCTGCTGCAAGTACATGACGAACTTGTCTTCGAAGTGCCTGAAGAGGAGCTCGAAACGATGAAGCGTATCGTCCCTGAAGTCATGGCCGCAGCGCTCAAGCTGGACGTTCCGCTTCGTGCCGATGTGGACTACGGCCTTACCTGGTACGACGCTAAATAATAAGGATGTTTTATAAGACCACTTTGTCCACATCAGACGATAGTCTGATTGGCGAATAAACCTACCTCTAAACGCGGTCGTTCGTCTCTGATTGACCTCGATATAGGTTTATCTCATAACGATGTTTTCACAGGATGCTTATTCGGCATCGAATCTTGAACGAAATCCAGGAACTGCGGTACTCACGTAGTACCCCACTACGCTCCGTTCCTCGTTCTCTGGATTTCGTCCAACCTTCTCGGTTCTGAAAGCGGACTTTTAAAACTTTCATTGAAATTAAATATCCACAAATAAAACACAAGAGGTGATGTCCGGTGCCCGAACTACCTGAAGTCGAAACCGTCAAGCGCACCCTGAATATGCTCGTCACCGGCAAAACCATTGAGTATGTGCAGGTTAAACTGCCCCGCATCATTCAGAAGCCGGATGATATTCATCTCTTCGAGGTGCTGCTGCAAGGGCAGACCATTCGAACGATCGAGCGCAGGGGCAAATTCCTGCGTTTTGTGCTCGATGACTATGTGATGGTCTCGCATTTGCGCATGGAAGGCCGGTACGGATTGTACCAAGGCGATGATCCGGTGGAACGCCATACGCATGTCCTCTTCCGGTTCACCGATGGCACCGAACTCCGGTACAAGGATGTCCGGCAGTTCGGAACGATGCATTTGTTTCCCAAAGGCGATGAACTGACGCAGCCTCCCTTGCACAAGCTGGGTTTGGAGCCACTGGATGAAGCATTCACGTTCGAGGCGTTCAAAGAGCGGATTGCGAAACGTTCGACGAAGATAAAGCCGCTCCTGCTCAATCAAGAATATATCGTCGGCATCGGGAATATTTATGTAGACGAGTCCCTCTTTTTGTCTGGCATTCATCCCGAACGCGAAGCCTCATCGCTTACGCGCAAAGAACTTGAAGCTCTGCATGAAGCCATTGTTCGCACACTCCGGGGAGCGGTCGAAGTCGGCGGCTCCTCGATTAAATCATTTGTCAACGGTCAAGGTGAAATCGGCCTCTTTCAACATCAATTTAACATCTATGGACGTCAATCCGAGTCCTGCAAAAAATGTGGAAGCCAGATCTACAAGACGGTTGTAGGCGGAAGAGGGACACATATTTGCCCTGTATGCCAACCGCTCAAACGCAAGCGAGTACTGAAGAAATCCAAGAAGTAGGCACGCGAAGCCCGCCCTCCTCATAGGATATGGAGTACTAAGCCCAGGTTGTGTGTAGAACCTGGTGCATAACTCTTAGGAGGGGTTTTATGCTTCCTGCCGTTTCTTTGCTTATTCTCGCGTTTGCTGTCTCTTTGGACGGATTCGGTGTCGGTGTCATGTATGGCCTGCGCAAAATCCGAATTCCGTTCCTCTCCATCGGCATTATTTCGCTTTGGTCGGGAATTATTATATTTGCCTCCATGCAAATCGGAGTCTTGATGTCTTCATTCATGAGTCCGATGGTTGCCAAACGCATAGGCGCTTTGATTCTTATTGGGATCGGCATTTGGGCATTGGTGCAGATGAGGCAGCAAAAGGCTCATGAAGCCCAGGACATGGACGATTCCAAACAGACGGGCGAACTCCAGGTACATTCGCTGGATACGCTCCAGAGGACGAAAGAGATTTTGAATATCGAATTAAAACGATTCGGTCTTGTCATCCAAATTTTGCGGACGCCCTCCATTGCGGACGTGGACCGCTCGGGCAACATTTCGGCCTCTGAAGCTACGCTACTTGGCTTGGCGCTTTCATTAGATGCATTTGGTGCCGGCATAGGAGCTGCTCTGATTGGATTCGTTCCTTTATTGACGGCATCGGTTATTGCTTTATCCAGCGGTACGTTCATCGCCATCGGACTCCGCATCGGTTTCCGCTATGCGGAGATGAATTGGATGAAGAAGCTGTCGGTTCTTCCGGGATGTGTCTTGATTTTGATGGGTATTATGAAAATGTTCTAACGTAAGCTGACGATGATCGTTTTCCTGGCGGAAAACACGAAGGAGCTCCCCTTATGAATATCGGGTTAACTGGAGGTATCGCTTGCGGCAAAAGTACGGTAAGTGCTATGCTGGTCAGCCGCGGCGCCATATTAGTTGATGCGGACCAATTAGCCCGCGATGTTGTTGAGCCCGGCAGCCCTGTTCTGGAAAGGGTTGCTGGGCATTTTGGACAAGCGGTTCTACATCCGGATGGATCTTTGAACCGCAAAAAACTTGGCGAGATCGTCTTTGCAGATGCGTCAGCGCGCAAACAATTGGAAAATTTGCTTCATCCGCCGATCCGTGCGTTGATGCGAGCACAGATGGAAACGGCGGAGCGTGAACACCCGGAGAAATTGGTTGTTGTCGATGTGCCGCTGCTGTACGAATCCGGCCTCGTTGCGATGTTTCAAGAAGTAATGGTTGTATATGTACCTAGAGACGTGCAGCTCGCAAGACTTATTCAGCGTGACGGTCTAACAGAGGTGTCTGCACAGGAAAGGCTAGCCGCCCAAATGTCGATCGAAGAAAAGCGCGAGCTGGCCGATATTGTGATTGATAATAGTGGAACTAGGGAAGAGACAAGCCTATTGATCGACCAGTTTTGGATAAGGAAGGGGCTTTCATGACATTTTTTCGCAAGAAGCGGGTTTTCGCTCTTCTGCTGATCTGTTTTGTCCTGATCCTGTTCATGAATAGTACATTTATCGGAAGAAAACTGTATCCCATTTACTTCGAGAAGGAAATCCGCCAAAGCGCGGCGAAACATCATATAGACCCATTTTTGATTGCAGCCATTATTAGGGTTGAAACGAATTATAAGGTTCATTTGGAATCGCATAAAGGGGCTATCGGCCTCATGCAGCTTATGCCGGAAACGGCTGCGTGGATCGTGGAATCCGGCAATTTAGGGCCTCAATCACAGGAAGATTTGCGTAATGCGGAAGTCAACATCAACCTTGGTGCCTGGTATTTGAATTGGCTAACCAAACATTATAGCGGGAATTTGATTTATGCGATCGCCGCTTATAATGCCGGCCAGGGTAATGTGAATAAATGGAAGCAAAATGAAATTTGGGACGGTACAGAAGCCAATATCAGCCAAATTCCGTTTGGCGAGACGCGGCATTATGTACAGCGAGTGTTATATTATTATGAAAAGTATACGAAGCTGTATGGGGAGCAGTGGAATGATCAAGCTCGAGCCCAAAACAAAGAAGCATTGGACTAGCTCCTTAACGGAGCGTAAAGTCCAATACTTCTTGTTTGCAGAAATCAGAGGTTAGGATTCAAGATTACTTGAATTGACCAGCCAGGGATTGCTCTGCAATTTGCACCAGGCGACGAGTAATGTTACCACCGATTGCACCAGCATCACGAGTAGCCATATTACCCATGTATCCATCCTGAGGGATAGCGATACCCAGTTCTTGTGCTACCTCGTATTTCAACTGGTCCAACGCTGCATTAGCTTGAGGAACAACTAAAACATTGTTGCTGCGGGATTGTCCTGCGCCCATGTCTGTTCACCTCCTTGTCGTTGGTAACTGTATTATGTGCGTTTCTGTATGGATCATAACAAGTAACATCTGGTAATACGCCAGGAAAGAAAGGAGAGAAGAGAGCGAATGAGATGTCCGTTCTGTGACTATAACGGTACGAAAGTGCTCGATTCCCGATCTGCAAACGAAAACAAGTCGATTCGCCGCCGCCGAGAGTGCGAGAAATGCGCGCGCCGGTTCACGACATTCGAGATGGTGGAAGAAACACCGCTCATCGTGATTAAGAAGGACGGCAGTCGGGAAGAATTTAGTCGAGAGAAAGTACTGCGAGGTTTGATTCGTGCTTGCGAAAAACGACCCGTATCGATGGAGCGGCTGGAGGTCATTGTCTCAGAAGTGGAAATGCAGCTTCGCAACACCGCTCATGCGGAAGTAGACAGCTTGGCCATCGGCGAGCTCGTCATGGAGCAATTGTACCCGGTTGATGAAGTGGCTTACATTCGCTTTGCTTCGGTTTACCGGCAATTCAAGGATATTAACATGTTCTTGAAAGAATTAACGCAAATCTTAGGTAAAGATGATTCAGGTCCGATCCGAGACAAATAAATCGTCGCAATAAAAGCCGTCTTGCTCGTCATGGCAACGAGAAAGACGGCTTTTTAGTTTTGTTCTACATATACAAGGCACAAGGCCATGCACGGTGCGAAAACCCGTCAATCCTCCATCAACTCATCTGTAAAGATGAAAAATATCGTTAGCGACAACATCCCCACATGTGTGTTACGATGATAACCATCTTTCCATAGCATGCTCAAGAGCCTCTATGAAAAATCCTTGCATTTTTCAATTTATGGTGCTAATATCTATTTTAACGTTACTTGTATAAAGTAAGTGTTTACAACACAATTTCATAATTGAATCTTCGGGGCAGGGTGTAATTCCCTACCGGCGGTGAAGATACTTACGTGTATCTCAAGCCCGCGACTCCCGGCTCACAAGGCTGGGACTGACTTGGTGAAACTCCAAGGCCGACGGTTATAGTCCGGATGGGAGAAGGTGAAGAGCAGCTTGTTAAAAATAACATTTTTAACAGGTCTGTTTGTCAATGCCCCCGTTGAATGTCTAGCGGGGGCATTGTTTCTTTCAGAAGGTTCAATTCAAAACTTGTTTTGCAAAAGCAAAACACATTGGAGGTTTTTGAATTGGATAATGCAGTAAATTTTAAAAGCAAGAGTTTGGCAATGAAATCATCGCGAATCGCGGGAATGAACGGAATCTGGTATATTGCGCTTGGAGCTACGTTATGGGGACTGGATCCGTTATTCCGAATCCTGTTGCTTAAAAGCTTCACATCCGCTCAGATCGTCTTCATTGAGCATCTGTTACTAGCTTGTTATGCTCTGCCTGTATTGATTAAACACCGCCGAACCTTAACCGGCAAGCTAACGTTAGCCGTCATCGGGGCTCTGCTCTTCATCTCGTGGGGCGGCTCTGCCATTGCAACCATCTTATTTACTTCCGCTTTTGCCCATGGCAGTGCGAATGCAATCCTATTGCTTCAAAAGCTGCAGCCCTTATTCGCAATTATTTTAGCTAGATTGATGCTTAAAGAGGCTTTGCCTTCCAAGTTTTTTCTCTATATCCTTGCAGCTCTGTTAGGTACGTATTTGTTGACATTCGGTTTTGCATCACCTGCCCTTGGTTTCAAGAATTTGGGGACACTGAGCTGTTTGTTCTCGATTCTCGCAGCAAGCTTGTGGGGAGGATCTACGGTCATGGGGAAATTTCTGCTCCAGAAGAAATTGGATTTCCCAGTCGTCACTTCGCTGCGATTTTTGCTGGCGATCCCCCTATTGACCATTGTTCTTTTGGCCAGTGGTGACGCTTGGCAACTGAAAGGCACATCCGGCGGGCTTGCGTTGTTGGCCGTGAATCTGCTGTTTCAGGCGTTTTTTCCAGGGTTGCTGAGCATGCTGCTCTATTATAAAGGTTTATCATCGACGAAAGCTTTTTTTGCTACGTTGGCTGAACTTGCTTTCCCTGCAGTCGGTGTGCTGATTAATTGGATTGTATTCCACCAGCCTTTGACACTTGGACAACTGCTCGGATTTCTCCTTATCTGGTTCACCTTATGGTTGATGAGCCGCGGCAAGGGAGACGATTCGGCAACCGCTAGTCTGAAAAGTTCATAATTGTCTGCAAAAAATCCCTGTTTTGCTGCAGTAATGCAACAACAAGACAGGGATTTTTTCATTTATTTACAAAACGGATAAAATTCATTCGTTTATTAGCGAATCCTCCGTGGTATGCCTCTCCATCTGGAAAGCTTCATGTTGATTATCTTTTTCGATGAGTACTTTGTAGCCATGATCAATAAAAACGTCTGCAAATCTATATAATTCCTTCGAATCTTTGAAAGATAGCTCAATCGTTCTTTCGTCACTGTCAATGACGTAAATTCGGAACACCTGGCAACACCTCACAATGGGGGATTCAAGCCATACATTATATGCAGTTCCGGTAAGTTTATGAGCAAATCCCTGGCCAAGCTATGAAAAAAAGAAAAACTCCCTTTAACGGGAGTTAGTCATTTTCATGGCGATCTACGCCATTTAAGACACCTTGTATTTCGTTGTTAACATCAACTGAAAGTCTGGTTTTGAAATAATCTACTACAGCCTCAACGGCCTTCTCAGCTTGAAATTCTGATATACCCGCTTCACTTGCCACATGATCTCTAACGATGTGTTTCATTGTACAGCTCCTCCAGATTTTGAAATTATAACGACCTATAGTATTTGCCAATCGAGGAGGATTATTCAGCACAATTGAACAATTTGAGTCCTGTTTATGAGCGGGGGTTAGGTAGAGCAGTGCAGCATAGGTGGTTGTTATCCTTGATATTCACCATGTCAGAGACCTGTTTGTAACTGTCCACCTTACCTTCCTTGATACGTAGTTGGATAGTGATGCGGGTGCGGATATGGAACCGGATAAATGGCTATCGGATGATGGTGATGCGGATGATGCATATGCATATGATAATGGGGATGATACGGGTGCATATGGTGATAATGCGGGTGCATGTGGTGAGGATGAGGATGGTGTGGATGATAATAATGTGTTTGTGGGGAATAACTCATTGAATAATCGCCTCCAACGAAATGATACAACAACCTATGCATCTAAAAAGGAGATGGATGCTTGCCTTTACTGAATTGGGCTTAGTGTCCAACAAGCCGTTTCGATCGTCGCACCAGAGGAATAAATGAAAAAAAGAAGAGGTTTTCCCTCTTCTTACAAGATACATTTCGGAGAAGGAAACGAGATTACATTCCTAATCCTCGGATGTTCGATCCAAGTAAAGGCGAGTTACTGTAGTAGAGTCACCTTTCTCAATTTCCTCTTCGGTCGCTTTCTCTTCAAGTGGATCATGCATATTCATACCTGGTGCGATTGTTGGCTCATGCTTTTCGGGTTGTTCCAGCTCGGTCACTCCTTTACAAGAATTACAAGCTTATGTTGGAACATTTTTAGTTGATTTATTCAAAAGTATAAGGAGGATGCTCGTCAATCACTGTAGACGGAGATAGCGCGGTTTCTTCGTTTTGTTATAAGCTTAACTGTCGTGTGGATCATTATGGCCGTCATGAATGGAAGCGCCCAACAAGAAAAGGATCACAATAAGTACCCATATCACTTGGACCATAATAACCCCACCTTTTATATGATAAATCAAGCTTAACAGGATTCTTTGTTGGTTTCTGTCTGAAAATACACAAAAATGCAACAATTAGACGAATAATGTTTACTCAATAGGGTACGCAAAATGTTTGCAAAATTTGGGGCTAATGGATTTATTACGGTTTAAAAGTGCTATAATAAAAGGATTCGAGAGTCCAATCATTCCACGAGAGGGAAGGAGAAACATTCATGAATACAAAGCAATTGGATCGAATCCATACGGGAAAGGGCTTTATAGCAGCGTTAGACCAAAGTGGCGGAAGTACGCCTAAAGCTCTGCTGCAATACGGCATTAAAGAAAACAGATATTCCAATGAAGAAGAGATGTATGAATTGGTTCACGAGATGAGAACGCGTATTATAAAAAGTTCCGCCTTTGATTCTCGGTACATTTTGGGGGCGATCTTATTTGAGAACACAATGGATCGATTCATTGACGGGCAATTTACCGCCGATTATCTCTGGGAGAAGAAAGGCATCGTGCCTTTTCTGAAAGTCGATCAAGGACTCGCCGATCTTGAAGGCGGGGTTCAGCTAATGAAGCCGATCCCCGGCTTAAACGACCTTCTGAAGCGGGCGGCTGAGCGAAACATCTTCGGGACGAAAATGCGCTCGCTGATTAAGGAAGCCAATCCTGCCGGAATTAAAAAAGTCGTTGAGCAACAGTTTGCGATCGGTAACCAAATCGTAGAGATGGGACTGGTTCCGATTATTGAACCGGAAGTTGACATCTACAGCGCGGATAAGGCAACATCGGAAAAACTGCTAAAGGACGAAATTTTCGCTCAATTATCCAACCTGAGCAAAGACGTAAAGATCATGCTTAAACTTTCCATACCGACGGAAGAAAATTTCTACAGTGAATTAATGGAGGATCCGCATGTTGTACGGATTGTGGCTTTGTCAGGCGGTTACACGCAAGCGGAAGCCAACGAAAAGCTGGCGCATAATCACGGACTGATCGCCAGTTTCTCACGTGCCTTATCAGAGGGACTAACCGATGGACAAACCGACGATGAATTCAACGCGATGCTGGCCAAATCCATTCAGAACATTTATGAAGCTTCCATTATATAAAAGGTTCCTGCCGGGGTTCTCTCCCTGTGGCTCCTTAACAAAAAAATCCGCAAACCATGATGGTTGCGGATTCTTTCTTACGACCTACTTATTCGTAGTATCCTTCCGTTGATTTGCGGAATTGTTTGAATTGATTCGCATCATGCCCGAACCACACTTGGGAATTCGTTCGGGCAGCGAGCGTGCGGATTTTCTCAATCGCGTTCCGGTAGCCGATTGAATCGTATATAATGCCCGGCGGCTTGACGGGTGGACCATAACTCTCAGCCGTATAGATGGTATCGGAAGCAAGGATGATCCCGCCTGCTTCCGGCATTTCAATGTGCAAGCCTAACATGCCCCAAGCATGGCCGCTGCCAAAGTTAATAATCTTGATGCCTTCAGCCAGTTGTCTTCATTGCGTTTGACGGTCTGCCACTGCAAGTGGTTTTTGATCCAAGCATCAATGTCCGCCCAAACGTAGGCTCCTTCTTTATCGTTGCGTGCATAGCTTTGCAGCGTGCCGTTCAGCTCATCTTCATGGACGATAATCGTAGCATTCGTGAACATCTCCAGGCACCCGGCATGGTCCAGATGCAAATGAGAGGCAACGACGTACTTGATTTCCTCAGGTCTAACATGGAGCTGATCCAACCGGTTATGCAGGTAACATTCCTCGCTCGCCACCCAAGGGAACGCCTGCTGGGTGGATTCGGCCCATCGCCCTTCGACGCCCATCGAGTTCGGGTTGCAAGCCGTATCGAACAAAATTTTTCCTTCCGCATGATCGATCAATACCGTATAAATCGGAAATTCCACGAACTGTGTCGGTGCATTAGGATTACTGACCGTAGCGGGATTATGCATGGCGATCATCCAGTTTTTATCCATACTCATACGACCGTTATCCATTACATAGAGCTTAGGGCGGGCTTTAATAATATTCGGCATGTTCATTTCCTCCCATGAAATTATAGTTTTTGTCTGATTGCTGTTCATGTTCAACTTTGCCGGCTTATGAGGCGTTGTTGGCGTGCATAGCCTTCACTCCGTTTCTTGTGAGTGCACGGGCGAAACAAAAAATAAGAATCCACTCTTGGCATTGTGAAGGATCATAATCGCAAAGTGAATATCCATTGTTGCTCCACCGGTGGTATAGACATACAATAATAAATAAACTAAACTTATGTAAGTAGGCACTTTAAGGTGTCCTGGGAACTTCGAAGTGCAAAGGAGGGAGATCATTTGACATCTTCAGCCAAAACAAAACAACCCGACATCTCGTTGGCGGTGTGCGGCTATAGCAAAGTTCTTGAAATTATTTCCAATAAATGGACGGCACTCGTCATTTATGCATTGGAAAACGGAAGCATTCGATACGGAGAAATGGAAAGAAGAATCGAGGGCATTTCCAAAAAAATGCTCACTCAAACGGTGCGAAAGCTGGAATGGAATGGACTGGTTAAGCGCCATATTACACCAACCGTGCCCCCAGCCGTCGAATATTCACTCACCCCTTTGGGGGAAAGTTTACTTCAGCCGATGAGAGAGCTAAGACAGTGGGGAAGGGAAAATTACTTGCATGTCGAGGCGGCAAGAGCAAATTCTGATCTAACTTACAGTAAGGAGACTCAGTCCTCAGCAAATTGAAAATTACGATCAACGTGACGACTATTGCGCGGAACGAGCCCTCTTCGTTGAACCAAAGCAAAATAATTGCCCTGCCCTTTTGAATAAGAGCAAGGCGATTATTTTTTATCGAGAAAAACGATGCTGGCTTCGGACATATTGTGTGCACCGCATCTCAGTGTTAGGATCAAACGAAAAAATATGACGGAAGAAACACCACACCTGCTTAAAGTAATACCTAATTCGAAAAACCTTGATACAACAGTCTGTCCCCGAAAGTCATCGTAGATGACTGAGGACAGTCTTTTGATCTTTCGCTGGCGCGCGGGAACTCCCCCGCACAGCGATGTAAAACATCGTTGCGGCCACGATACGATGATGATCCTACTCCTGCAACGATGGAAACCAACGTTGCAGATCGCCTTTATACGCTGGCGCGCGGGAAAGGCGTAACTAGGGAGCGGAAATTACATATAGCCGGACAAGGATAAGTCCAGCCCGGCTCTTTGACCTTGGTTTACTTATTTGCACCAAAGTCACGATAAATTTGGTGGAGCCTAGGGGGATGTCCGAATCTTTGATTTAAAGGCTGACGAAGCGTATTGACGAGGACTTTTAGCGGTAGATTCAGACTCCGTTTTCTTACCCCACAAAGTGAAGCCAAGCGTTGAAGCTTACTCCTATTACTTTGCGGGGGCCCCGGGTACAATTAAGCTCCTTGTGCACGGACTGAACCCCACCAGGGGTTCGCTCCAGCCCTAGGCCATAAAAAAGAAGCACCACAACCTAAAGGTTGCAGTGCTTCTTTTTTATGGAGCCTAGGGGGATCGAACCCCTGACCTCATCGCTGCCAGCGATGCGCTCTCCCAGCTGAGCTAAGGCCCCGCGAATTAACGTCGACTTTTCGTATTATACATGAATAATGCCGATTGAGCAAGCCCTGGGCAAATAAAAATTTATGTTGCTAAATTCATGCTCGATTGCTGTGGACGATTCTGTTACAAACACTAGCAAACGTTGTTTCAAGCAGACATTCATGCTAACCTAATAGAATAAAAAGTTCTCGTTTGGGAGTGACCGGAAGTGTCGAACAATGTGCTGTACTGGATTTTCTTGGGGTTGGCTTTTGCGCTGCCTTTTATGATGGGCGTGTGGTTGATGCGGAGAACGAATCGACTGGCATTCTCGTTTTGGATATCGACGGCTTTCAATGTGATTTTGACGGTTGCTGCTGTTTTATGGTGGAAATCGGTAAGTGCAGAGGGGTTCCGAATGATGTTCGGCATGGCTTTTTACGGAGTGTCTTGTGTAAATTTAATGGTTCTGGAATTTTTCGCTTTATTCAGTATTCATAAGAAATTGAATCCCTAAGGAGATTGATGTTATGCGCCAAGCGTCTTCGATTCGTTTCTATTTGTTTTTGGCCGCTGCCCTCATCTGGATGGCGGTTATTTTTTTCAAATCAGCGGAAACGTACCAGCAGCAAAGCCTGCGTCCGCTATTATCGTCGTGGTTTGAGGGAATGAAATTATCGAAGAGTCTCCCGCATTGGGAGTTTACTTATGATCACGATCTAGTATCATGGCAGGATCCGATTGGGTTAATCGAATTCTTCATAAGAAAAGCAGGGCATGTTAGCGAATACGCTATCCTTGCCCTGCTTTGGTCATTGGCCTTACTGGCCAAACGGCTGAATGTCATCATGGCACTGCTCACCTCCTCGTTGATATCTGTGCTTTACGCGATTACGGATGAATGGCATCAAACTTTTGTACCCGGTAGAACCGGTCATGCAATTGATGTTGGTGTGGATACCATTGGTGTTGCATTTGCCATATTATTCGTCCTGATCTGCCTAGGCATTAGAAAATGGATTAGACGAAGAGGAAGAAACTAGATAACATTACATAGACCTTGCGCTGCTTGAACGATTTCCATTTCCATAGCTCGCGCGCTTCTCTTTCCAGCTCTTGCTGCTGCCATTGCATCAATTTTTCCGATAAATAAATATCTGTGGGTTGCATCCATATCACCTTCCTTTCATTTCCTGTTGCTCTTAGCATACATCTAGAATAAGGGGAACAAAAAGAGTATAATTTTCTTTATTAATTTCCCCTTTTATGAACGGAGGCAGCGATGCAGCTTTTGACCCATTATTTAGAGCTTCGTGCCGGCTTTGAACACGGAGTTGAGAATCAAGCACAGCGTGTAACCTTAGAGGAATTAGCGGATAAGCTGTACTGTACGACCCGCAATGTCAAGCTGCTGCTTAAGAAAATGGCGGAACAAGAATGGATCAGCTGGAAGCCCGGACGGGGCAGGGGCAATGCTTCAGAATTGACTTTTCATGTGTCGGCCGAGGATATGATATCGAAGCAGGCCATGGAGCTAGCCGGACGTGGGGATTACAAAGGCGCTATCGAGCTGATTCATCAGTTAGGCAAGGGAGAGTCGCTGCAGGATTCTTTTATTGAATGGTTGTTTAGTAATTTCGGTTATCGTGCGGTAGAACATGAAGAGCGGTATAAGGATACGCTGCGTTTCCCCGTTTATAAATGGCTGGTTAAGCTGGATCCGGCACATTCTTTTTATGCGTTCGATTGTCATTTAATCAATCAGATTTTTGATACGTTGGTTCAATACAATTCCAAGACCATGGCGGTTGAGCCGCATTTGGCTCATTACTGGGAAATCAGTGAAGACGGTTTACATTATACGTTTTATTTGCGGAAAGGTGTCTTATTCCATCACGGGAGAGAGATGACGGCAAACGATGTTTGCTACTCTTTTTCAAGGCTCGGAGAAATCGGAACTACGGCTAGCCACGGATGGCTCGCAGACGGCATTGAGGCTATTACGGTCCTTCACCGTAATGCGATTGCCATCGAACTGAAGCGCCCTAACGTGCTTTTCCTGCAGCAGTTGGCTGATGCGTCGCTAGCTATTGTTCCTGAAGAAATTTGTCGGGACAACGAAGCGATGTTTGCTCGATTACCGATAGGAACGGGACCCTTTCGTTTGGAACGCAATGATGACTATATATTAAAGCTTCGCGCGTTTGACAGCTATTTTGGCGTGAGACCGCATCTGGATCAAGTGGAGATTTGGCTGCTGCCGCAGGATTTATGCGAAGTGGGTCCGAGCTGGGATATGGTACAGGTGCTTTTCGATCCGTCTGACTCCAGAAAACCTGTGGGAGCCGTAGGTAAAGATTCCGAATGGCACCAGATCGAACAATCCGTCCTTGGCTGCAGTTTATTAACCTTTAATATGAAAAAGCAAGGGCCGCAGCAGCATCCCCTATTTCGTAAAGCAGTCGATCTTGTTATCGACAGGGAACGCTTGATTCTTGAGCTTGGAGGCTTAAGGGAAGCGCCGGCCAGTAGTTTTATACCGGGAATCGAACGAGCGAACAACCAACCCTATCAAACGGATCTTGCTGAAGCTAAAAAGTTACTGGACGATATGGGATACTCCGGCGAGAAAGTAAGCATGTACATCTATTCCGAAAAGAATGAGGATGCAGATTGGATTTGTATACAGTGTGCAAAAGTCGGCATTAACATTGAGCTGTTCCCTCAAAGTAAATCCGATATGATGAAGCTGGAAACCGTCACCGCAGCCGATCTTATCTTGTATCACATCATGATGGAAAGCGATTACGATCTTCACATCATACAGACGCTTAAACAATCTAACAGTTACGTACGCGCGCATATGAGTGATCGCCGCACCGCATGGATTGACGAAGAAATTGATCTGCTTCTGGCAAATCCCAATCAACAGGAACGCATTGATAGGCTGAATCAGATGGTTGATGTACTGCAGGAAGAAAAAGCGTTTTTATTCATTTTGCATCGATCTATGCAGACGACTTACCATGCTTCCGTAAAAGGAGTCAGTATAAACGATCTGGGTTGGGTCGATTTTCGCAAGATCTGGTTTGCGCCGAATCGCTGATAAAAGGTAACAATCTTGGAGATACTTCCTATTACCACTTTGATCGTTAATAAGGAGGGCTCCAGTATGACTGCAATCAAGCATGCGGAAATTAAAGGATTTATTGAGCGAAATGATGTTCAATGTGCAGATATAGAAGTGAAGGTAAAAGGCACTAAAGACGTTTTTCTTGCGGAGTTCACAGAATCGAATGATAATGATTTTGACATGACCCATGTGTTTCGGAAAGATGTGACAGGCGCAATCGACTGGTACGATAATCATTTGCACAAAGCGTTTGAAGATGTTTCCGAGGAATTGTTTCAAAACGAGGCGGGAGAGACGATTTGGGCCAAACGTGAGGAGTTTAAGGAAGGCATATTGAATTTCGGCAAGATCCGCCAAGAGTTGGCTGAACATTTTAAGCTGCTGCGCAAAGCATCATTGTTCCATACGGAGGATACCCGGGAGCAATCTTATCTGCACTAGACCTATACGAAAAAAACGACCCTCTAGGATCGTTTGTACATGGTAGGCTCATATCGGCGTTCCATCGACTGCCAACGGGCATTAGCCACGAAAAAACCGACGAATGCAAAGACGATCAGTCGGATCGGAATCCAAACCAAGTTGATATCGTGAAAACTTAGGAATTCAATAAAACTGAAAAGAACAGTGAGCCCCAGGCCCCAAGGCAGCAGTCCAAAACGGATTAGATAGTTCGATCGTCCAAGTTGCTTCCTTTTTAGCCAAACTTCTTTACGCGGATCGTTCATCATGATAACTCCCTTTTCTTTTCATTATAGCATTACTAGAGCAAAATCTCGAATGAGTCGCATGGAATTAACCGGCGGCTTTTTTCATTGATGACCAAAGCATGTAAATTATGGTAGTATAGGGGAGGCTCAATAACTCGCTTATTGTATGCATCGATAGTTTTTCTTAAGGAGAGGATTCAACATGCTTACCAAACTGCTTGCATTTGGATTACTGTGGCGTTTAACAGGCAATCCGTTTCTTGCACTTATTATTTTACTCGTGATTCTATATGTGCTAGATCGTAGATTCGTAGGGTTAACACCTAACCTGTTTAAGCCTTTTCAGCTCAGTCGAAAAGCATCCCGATTGCGCCAAGACCTGCACGCCAATCCGCATAACACCTCGTCCAAGCTTGAGCTTGCACGAATTTTATTAGAACGAAAAAAATACAGCGAAGCGCTGCCCTACCTGGAGCAATCGCTTAACGTGATGGAGGATTCGGCTGACGTTCATTACGAGCTCGGACTTTGCCGTTTAAAGCTCGGCGAATTAGAGGAAGGTGAACGTTTGATGCTGAAAGCGCTAGAGCTGAATCCTCGCGTGAAATATGGCGAGCCCTATTTGCGCCTAGGAGAAGCTTTGGCATCCGTTGCTCCTGAGAGAGCCGTCGCCTACATGGAACGGTTCCGCGAAGTTCATTCTTCGTCGGTTGAAGCCTATTACCGGCTCGGCCAACTGTACCAAGGGCTGGGCCGACGCGAAGAAGCGAGACGCGCTTACCGAGAAGCGCTGGATATTTACCGCGGCTTACCGAAATACAGCCGAAGACAGCAGCGACGCTGGGCGCTGTTAGCCCGCTTCAAATGAAAAAAGGCAAAGGTCCGCTTACTTGGCGGATCCTTTGCCTTTTTTCAGTGTGCTGCGATAAAGCAGCACGAGCAGCCACGAGCCCAGCAAGCCGACGAGGATCGAGGAAGCGGTGTGCAGGTCGAAGAGCAGGATATGCTCGTTTGCAGGCTTTAAACGATCCCACAGCGTTAAGAGCGCCGGATGCGCAAGGTAGATGCCGAAGGAGGCTGCTCCTAGGCCGGACATCATTGTGCTGAGTGGAGAGTGACTCTTATGCACCCGCTGCCCCCACTGGACGAAGCAAAGCGCGGCAGCCATGCAGTACACAAGCAGCGCCAGCTCAAACCACGTATTTTCAAATGAGGCCAATCCGAACTGGTTGAGTAGCAGCATACCGACAAATGCGAGTCCTCCCAAGGACATTGCCGCCCAAATCATAGCACGATGCTTGTCCGTCCATGCACTGACTTTGTCATAATGAATGCCGGTAAAGGCTCCGAAAGCAAAGAGAGCCGAATAGCTTGCAAAAAAAGAAGCATACTCAGGGATAGGATGCACCCAATGATTCACAGTGTAAGCGACAGCTTGAATACTGATGCCTATAGGAATTAATCCATGGCGGAGCAACCGGAATTTACGGACTGCCGTCATTATGATTGGAAATAAGATATAGAACTGTACAATGATAACCATGTAATAGAGATGGTAGCTGGCATTGCCCGAAAGGAGCAATTTGAGCATATAAATCGCGTCAAAATTAGCCTTGCCATGATACATATATTGGTTATAAATGTAATAAAAAATCGACCAGAGTACATAGGGGACCAAGATGCGCCGCAACCGTTTTGTCCAAAATAAGAATGACATAGGGGGATCCCAGCGGTCGTAGTAGTTATAAAATAAGACAACACCGCTGATCCAGATGAATACTGGAACGGTAAATAAGCAAGCGCGGTTAAGCGTGAAAAATATTGCCTGAGACCCCGTTCCCATAGGCAATAAGGTTGCAGCGGAGGTTCCATGTATAAGAATAACGGCTATTATCGCAATAGCTCTAACGAAGTCGATTTCAGGAATTTTGGGTCGAATTTGCATGAATACGAGTCTCCTTTTTCACCATTTCCACTTTATCATGAATAAAATGAGAGAACAATAGAGTCTCCGTGCGTCTGGAGCGCGCTTGACGCTCTCATGACTGAGAGATACACTGATTAGGAGAAAGAATGACGAGTATATCAAAAGGGTGAATCAACATGAGTTATGAGTATGTGATGCAGGCGGTTTTGTTGATTTTTTTGGTCATCGTGACCTTCTTTGCCATGGTGTTATGGACGAAATGGAGAAAAAGAGGACGGAGATAGCGCATGTATTTTATCAATCACGAACAAATTGATCAGCGAATTCAATTTTTAGAAGTTCTGGCGGAGGCATGTAAGAAACTTGAAGAGCAATGGGGTGCCGACGAAGGCGATCTCATTTTGCAGATGGCTCAGGAACGAGTGCTTCATTTGGCAATTGAGACGGTAACCGATGTCGGTAGTTTGTTAATTGATGCGTTTATTTTAAGAGATGCGAGCAGTTATGAGGATATTGTCGAAATCGTGCAGGGTGAAGGCGCATATTCGGAGGCGTTAACATCGATTTTATTGGAACTGGTCAAGCTGAGAAAGCCTCTCGTACAGGAATATGTGAACTGGAATAGGGAACATTTCCATCCTTTAATTCCTAAGCTTCCAGGAGCGTTTGAAGAATTCGCTTCCAGTGTAAAAGCCTTTATCAAGAAGGAAATGGAATAACATACATAGTTGTTTATTAATTTACTTATGCTTTCGGATGCTGTAAAATGAGACTAAATTGCAGTTCCGAGGGTAGGTGAGCTTATGAATCATGAACCTGAGACATCCACGCGCAAAGTCATCCTTTCTATGCTCAAGACTCAGGGGCCTCTAAGTGTCCATGATATGTCGAAGCAGCTCGGAATTACGGAAATGGCCGTAAGGCGCCATATCAATTCGCTCGAGAAGGATAGTTTGATAGAGGCGAAAATTGTCAGACAGGCAATGGGAAGACCGACAAGCGTGTATTCCTTGACACCTATAGCCGATGAATTATTTCCCAAGAAATATATGCAGCTGACGGTGGATCTGTTAGGAGAGCTGCTGGAAGACGAAGGTCAAGAGAAAATCGACCATTTGTTCGAACGCAGACAAGAGAAATTGGAGCTTCGATATAAGGCGCGAATGAAAGCCGGAAGTTTGGAAGAGCGTGTAGCTGAGCTGGCTCACATTCAGAATGAGAATGGCTATATGGTACAATGGTCCCAGCTAGGTGATGGCGAGTTCATGCTAAGTGAACATAATTGTCCGATCACGCAAGTGGCCAATTTGTTCCAACAAGCCTGTAAGTGCGAGCTTTCGCTATTCCAGAACCTCCTTGATGCAAATGTGGAGCGTACAGAATGTCTGTCGAAAGGCGGAAGCAAGTGCGTGTATATGATCCGTCAAAATAAATAGCCATCTTCCTCAAGTTTTGGGGAAGATGGCTTTTTGTATTGTACTATATTGATGCGGCCAGCAATCGCGCGGCTTTGTCCGTGATCCATTCAAACCGGCCAGCTTCGATTTCTTTTAAATTAATCAAAGAGCCGCCAATGCCTAAACCGAAGCAGCCTAGGCTCAGAAATTGCTTAATGTTTTCTTCAGTTACGCCTCCGACTGCCATCATCGGAATGTGGTTAAGCGGGCCCATCAGTTCTTTGATGTAGGCGATGCCAAGACTTGCGCTCGGGAACACTTTTACCGCAGTAGCTCCAGCTTTCCAGGCTTTAACAATCTCTGTCGGTGTCATAGCGCCCGGGAAAATGGGGATTTCCTCAGTTTTCGCCCAGCGAATGACTTCCTCGTCCATATTCGGCGTGACGAGGAAGGAAGCACCGGCTTGAACGGCTTGTTTCGCATCTGCCAGGTCTAGTACCGTTCCGGCGCCAATGTACATTCGATCGGCGAATTTTTTCTGCAGCTCACGGATCATCCCTAATGCACCGGGCGTATTCAGCGTCACTTCCATAACCGTTACGCCACCCCGGAACAAGGCGTCAGCGACTGAAGCAATATCGGCTTCTTTAACCCCTCGTACGATCGCTACAATGCGTGTACGTTCGATTTCTTTAAGTCCTTGCTCGCGATTCATGAGTATCCTCCACATGTCCTATATTAGTTTATCTAACATTATGACAGGTCCCCTCAAATTTTTCACCATTTTTGTGTCAAAACGAGAAGCAGCTGCCTATACTGTAGTAATTCATAGGCATTCGTCTAGAAGAGGCCATGTGGAAAGCTTAGGAGGTGCCGGTCAATGACATGGATGGAGATCAGCGCACTCAGTGCAGCTGTCGCTTTTATCATACTTGTCGGTTTCGCTGTGCGGGCTTTGATTGCCGCCAAGCATATGCTGAGCAAGTTAAGCGATGCAGCAGACCAAGCAAAGCAGAGCGTAGTCATTACTGCAGAGCAGACGGACCGGTTGATTAAGCAGGTCGGAATGCTTACCGAAGACGTTCACGCGCAAGTGCAATCGCTGCAAGCATGCTTTCAGTCGATCGATCAGGCAGGAGCAGCTATAGGGGATGTCGCTTCTGCGCTTCGCAAAGCCTCGCGCGTGATGAACGAATCGATTCATGGTGCGGAAAAGGTTATACATACGCACCAGAAACGATTGCAGGACGCTATCGAGTGGGCAACGACCGGCATCGAACTATGGCACAAATGGCAGGCACACAGGAATGCCAAATCAGACACCTAGCGGGTCTGACCAATTATTCTAAAGGAGTGGATTCGAATGTCAAATCAAAAAAAAGGTAAAGATCTTCTCATCGGAGCTGTCGTTGGAGGCGTGCTTGGAGCGGCTACTGCACTTCTGTTTGCTCCAAAATCAGGTCGCGAATTAAGAAGCGACATCGCGGATCAAGCGCAAGCCGTAAGTGAGAAAACCGTTCAGATTGCAAGTACGGTCAGCCAAAAGACACAGGAAATCGCGAAAACAGTGAGCGCTCAAACTTCGGAATTGGTCGGCAAAGCGAAAGATACGGCAGCAAATGTCGTAGAAAACGTCCGTTCCTGGAAAGAGTCCAGAAAAGTCGATGAGCTGGCCCAAGAGCTTGAGGAATCTTCTGAGGCTGCCGAAGATTTGGTCATCATCGGAAATTAATCATGCTATACGACGGCAATTAAAAAAACGCACGAAGCTCGTTTCAATGAGCTTCGTGCGTTTTGGTATGTTACCACTTGGAGGGATCAATCTTGCGAATATCAAGGCCTTCCCAGACGTTCTTAATCTTAGCCGTTTCCGGATGGTCGAAAACAAGCCAGGCAGTCGGAAGATAGCGTTCGCCGTATTCACTGGACGGTTTGTTCACAATCGTGTTGTTATGAACAAGAACGGTAGAAGCTCCGCCGTCCAGATTGGCAGCGGTAACCGCACCGTGCTCGAGGAAGATTTGCTGCACATCGTAAAGCGTTGCACCGATGCTGTGTTTTTGCCTGCCGTCGATGATACAGAAGAGAATCGAACCGTCCTTCGTCTGCGCCATGCTGGTGCGCGGAGCGATACCCCAGCCGTCCGCTTGGCTCTTGATTTGTCCTACGCCGTTCACGATAAAGCGAGGGCTGAAGGAAACCGCTTCCTGGACACCCATATCCACGAGCTCGGATACTTTGTATTTGCCGGCGATCATCCGGCCTTCTTTATCGATGCCGACTACTTGGACCGAGCCATTCATGCCTTTGTCATTATAGAAAATCTTGCCTCCGGAGATGACAATGCCTTCGGGCTGAAAGCCGTTTCCTTCCCAATTCGGATCGATGAATCCGCCGCCATTGACGCCAAGGACGGCTCCCGTCCGCTTCACCATCGAAGAAACCTTTTCACCCTTGCCTGCTTTTTCAGGTACGGCAATTCTCAGCTTTTTCGGGTCAGAGATCGTAACCAAGTAGCCTTTGAAGTTGCTTCCGGAAATAGGCTCGACCGTGACAAGATCTTTTTTGACGACCGTCTGCGCAGTTGCTTTGTGCCCGACGTCGACAAGGCCTTTGTCTTTTTCAACTCCCATATCGTCGAATTTTTTCCAATAAGCTTCTACCCGTTTTTGCAATTCATCAGAGCCAATCAAATATTTGGCCCAGTCGCGATGCTGAGTTGTAATGAGCGTATCTGCCATCATGAATCTTAAATTGGTTCCCGATGAAGTCAGAAAAAACCAGCCTAAAGCGCCCAAGAATAACACTGTAAAACTAATAACCATAACCAGCATGAAACCCAGTCCGGCGGATTTTTTGCGCCTCGGTTTACTGGTCTGCCGGGGAGGGAGCTGGGAAGCTGCTTGCTGCATAGCCATAAATTTTCACAACCATTCCTATCCGGATTTCATCTCTTTCATTGCATTGACATAACAATCCCTTATAAATAAACGAAAAAAAGGAAGTAAAAGTTTCATCAATCACAAACTTTTTTTCCTTTTTTCGTCAGTTGGGGTATAGGACTTTATTTTCTGCTATCATGTTCTCAAACTGTTCGGCCGGCAGCGGGGTGCTGAAAATATAGCCCTGAATCTCATTGCAGCCGCGTTCTCGCAGGAATTGAAGCTGTTCCAAAGTCTCAACGCCTTCAGCCAGGGACTTGATTTTCAATTGCTGCGACATCGCGATGAGCGCCGTTACAATGGCTGCGTTATCTTCATCCGTGGTCACGTCTCTAATGAACGACTGGTCGATCTTGAGTGTATGTACACGGAACCGCTTGAGATAGCTGAGAGAAGAATAACCCGTTCCAAAGTCGTCAATCGAGATTTGCACGCCAAGCCGCTTCAGTTTGTCCAGCGTATCTTGAATAAAGGTCACATTGTTCATCGCGACACTTTCTGTAATTTCCAGGCAAAGCAAATTGGACGGAAGCCCGGAAGTCCGCAGCGTCTCTTCTATCAGCTGAACAAAGCCGCTCTGCATGAATTGTTTCACCGAGATATTGACGGAGACGCATAAAGGAGGAAGTCCCATTGCAATCCACTTCGCATTTTGCGCGCATGCCTGCTTCAAGACCCAGTTCCCAAGCTGTAGGATTAAACCTGTTTCTTCAGCAACGGGAATAAATTCACCGGGGGACACCATGCCCCATTCCGGATGCTTCCAACGGACGAGAGATTCCATGCCGAAAATTTTACCTGTCGACAGCTCGACAAGCGGCTGATAATAAACCATGAACTGTTCGCGTTCCACGGCTTTACGCAGCTCTATTTCCATATTGAGGCGATAGAGAGAACGCATATTCATTTCCGGGTGATACATCTCAAAGGTGTTGCCGCCTTTTTCTTTGGCTTTGTACATCGCCGTATCGGCGTTTTTAATCAGGGTTTGGTCATCGTTACCATCTCGGGGATACATGGCCACTCCGACGCTAGCCGTTATGTAAAGCTCCTGCTGTTCAAAATAATACGCATCCTTCATGCAATTCGGAATGCCGCCGGCAAAGGCCAGCACTTCTTCGGTGTGACGGATGCCGGTCATCAGGATGATGAACTCATCGCCTCCGAATCTAGCAACGAAATGAGAGTCTCCCGCAAATTCGGAGAGCTGCGCGGCGACGTGCTGCTGCAAGAGATCACCAGCTTGATGCCCTAGTGTATCGTTAATAATTTTAAAGCGATCTAAATCGACGAACAAAACAGCAAGCATCGTACCTGAGGCATGAGCCTCGGTGATCGCCGTCTGAAGTGTTTCTTGGAATTTTAACCGATTCGGCAAATTAGTTAGAGAATCATGGTAAGCCATATGAACCAACTGTTCTTCCGCTTGCCGTTTGGCGTGCATCGCACGGATGGTGGCATACGATCTGGAGAACTGATTATCTTCATTCATCACGAAGGCAGGAGGTTGAATATCCGCTTGTCGATGCTCACCATTGGCCGCCCAGCTCGTTGAAGTCTGAAGCATCGAGATCAGATTCGTAATGTGTTCCTTATGAATATGTGCAGCTGATGCTGTTTTCGTTTTCTTGGCGTCAGGGTCTCCCAAGTAGAGGGTGCCTTTGCGCGCATCGTACGCTTTCACTAGATTCATATTGACAATATTGCTGCTGTCCACAAGGCGAAAGCCGTCTTCATAGAGCCATTCTTCGATACTACCCAGCGAAAAGTCCAGATAATACTGGTTGTCCTTCGTATGGATCAGGTAATCCCGATGACCGATCTTATCGATCTTAACGACTTTATTGGCATCGATAAGCAACGAATCGGATCCTTTTTTTCCATCGCGGGTAACGGGTATTTTCTGTGACATTCGATCAGCTCCATAAGTCGATAGATAAACATATTTTAACATTTTATTATACCTTTGTTTACCAATCAAGCGAATGGTGTCGAAAAATGACGAATTTACAGATTTTTCACTATGAAATCGGTCGTTTTAGTGAAGGAAACAATGATTCGACGCCAGTACCCCGTTCGAATTGATAATCAAGGCTCTTACCGGTATTGCGTGCTACGCTGCGTGTAATAAGCTCATGATATTTTTTTTGCCGTATGGCAGCGATGACGACATGCTTGCCGATCCCCAAGGGGTCAAAATAAAGCTTACCTTCTTTTTCGGCATATTTCTGCACATGATGAAGGTTTACGAATAAATCCGTATCCATCTTCTTAAACCCTTGCTCTTCCAGTTTGTCGAGAAAACCGCTGAAATCGATCAAGGAATTCACGCTTCTGCTTAATTTGCTCAAATGCGTATGGTAGGTGATCTCACGCATACTGACTTCGATATAAAGAACATCCTGAAAAGGTATTTCGACTTCCTTCTCAGATTTGTCCTCTTTTTCCAGATAACCAGCTTTTTCCATCAGTTCGGTGTAGGAAAAATTGTATGCATCCGACAGCTTTTTCAGCGTAACAGGCGATGGTTTGATTTTTTCGTTGGTCGAACGGTTCCGCTCCAGCTCAAGATCGCGAATGTAAGCATGTGAAAGTCCGCTTTTATGGGCTGCTTCACGTAAGGACATCTTGCCGCGTAAGCTTTCCAAAAATTTACCGAATCCTTCTAATTGCTGCATAGTGACGAATCCCTCCATTTGACTCATATTGTAAACGAATTCCTTGGAAATGAAAATGCATGAGGCTTTGATTGGTGCCAATTACCACTACTTCCAGTGAAGTAACAACAGATGCATATTTAAGCTCTGCACATGGAAAATTAATCGCAACATCCTTGGAAAGGGGCTGATGATATGGCCAGAGATTTGCCCATAGGAAATGGGAATGTGCTCATCAACTTTGATGCTGCTTATAATATTCGTGACATGTACTTCCCTTTGGTAGGGCAGGAGAATCAATCCAGCGATCATCTTTCGCATTTTGGCGTTTGGTGTCAGGAAGAATTTTTCTGGATTGATCATCAGGAGGTCTCCAAAAAGCTTAACTATTTGCAGGATTCTCTTGTCACGAATGCAGAATGCACGCACGAACGGCTCGGTCTTCGGATGGTGCTAAGGGATGGTGTGGACGTTCAGCAAAATGTTTTTTTGCGTAAGGCGAAAGTGGAAAATTTGTTTGAAGCTGAGCGGACGGTTAAACTGTATTTTCATCTGGATTTGCAAATTTATGGGAATGGGATCGGCGATACGATTTTCTTCGATCCTGAGCTGAGTTCGCTTGTGTTTTATAAAGGACACCGTTATATGACATTATCGTGCTTATCGCCTGACGAGATGAAGGCGGGGCCTAGCGGATATGCGACGGGTCAAAAGGGGATTCACGGCCTGGAGGGGACATGGCGCGACGCGGAAGACGGTCACCTTGGCGGCAATCCCATCGCACAGGGTTCAGTCGACGGCATTATCGAACTGACAATGACGCTGCCGCCTAAGGGCGCGAAGGAAGCGTGGTTTTGGATATGTTTTGGCAAGAGTAAGCAGGAAGTGGAACGATTGGAGCGTTTGCTCCGCACTGCGACTCCGCAAGTTTTGCTGCAGCGCACCCACGATCATTGGGTGAAATGGGTGAATCGCGACCAACATCAGCTATCGCTGCTGAAACCGGATTTGGACTCATTTTACAAGAGAAGTTTGCTCATCACAAGAACAAATCTGGACAATCGGGGAGCCATTGTAGCCGCCAACGACTCGGATATTTTAAAATTCGCCAAAGACTCCTACTCCTATATGTGGCCGCGTGACGGCGCATTGGTATCTCATGCATTGGATCGAGCGGGCTATCATGAACTGGCCCGTAAATTTTTCGATTTTTGTATCAAGACATTGACGCCGGAAGGCTATTTGATGCATAAGTACAATCCGGACGGATCCGTAGGCTCCAGCTGGCATCCCTGGGTGAATGCGCAGGGAGCGAAGCAACTAGCCATTCAGGAGGATGAGACGGCACTCGTTCTTTATGCGATGTGGCATCACCATAAGCTTGCGAACACGATGGAGCAATCCAGAAACGATTATGAACAATTCGTCAAACCCGCTGCGGATTTTCTTGTTCATTACCGTGATGCATCGGGATTGCCGCTGCCATCCTATGATCTATGGGAAGAGCGTTACGGAGTACTGGCGTTCACCGTGTCGAGTGTGTATGCCGGATTAGTCGCGGCGGCCCGGTTCGCAGAATATCATCAGGATAAAGCACGAGCGATTTATTACGCTGATACGGCCGGGCTCGTCAAGAAAGCAGCGGAGCAGCAATTATATGCGGAAGATCAGAAGCGTTTTTTACGAGCATTGTTTTGGAATCATGAGACGCAAGCTTACGTGCCCGACTACACGTTGGATATGAGCATGTACGCCTTATTCGATTTTGGATTATTTGAGCTTGAAGATCAGCGAATCGTGAACACCATGAAATCATTAAAAGAAAAATTATGGGTGAATACCGAAATCGGAGGCATTGCCCGCTACGAGAACGACTACTATCACCAGGTTACGAAAGATGTGGCTCAAGTTCCCGGTAATCCATGGTTTATTTGTACGCTCTGGTACGCGGAGTGGTTGGTGGCATCGGCCAAGACGGTGAATGATTTGATCGAAGCGGAAAATCTGATGCGCTGGGCGATCAAGCATGCCCTGCCATCAGGTGTCATGGCCGAGCAGGTGCATCCGTTCACGGGGGCGCCGATGTCGGTATCGCCGCTCACATGGTCGCATGCATCGTTTATCAAGGTGACGCAGGAATATTTGTCCAAGCTAAAGCAGCTAACCTCGAAAGGCACCAAACAGCCGAACGATGCAAGCGAAGCCAAGGTGCTCGAGCCGGCTATTCATTAATGGGAGGTACTCACTCAATGAAGACGATTCGGGTTAAACAGCTTCGGCAGGGGACGCCTTCCATCGCATTGGATTCGGTAGATACGCCGGTCCTAAGCCATCCGCAGGAAGTGCTCGTACGTGTGCTGGCTGTTGGATTGGATGGAACCGATAGAGAGATTTTACAGGAAAAATACGGGACACCTCCGGAGGGGGAGGACGACTTGACGACAGGACACGAGTCGTTAGGCGTCGTCTCCGAAGCAGGGGCGGACAGCGGCTTTCAAGCGGGGGATCTCGTCACCGCAATTGTAAGGCGCCCCTGCAAAGAGCAAAGCTGTGTGAACTGCCGCAATGGCCATGCCGACTTCTGTCAGACCGGCAAATACGTGGAACGGGGCATCAAGGGGGCGCATGGCTTCCTCTCCGAGTATTACAAGGAGGAAGCCCGGTATTTGGTGCAGGTGCCGACGGACCTGCTGGAGCATGGCATGCTCGTCGAGCCGCAAAGCATCGTCGAGAAGGTTTGGGACCAGGTGCAGCGCGTGCAGCAGCGCCTGATCTGGGAGCCCAGGACCGCGCTTATTCTGGGCTCGGGGCCGCTCGGGTTGCTTGCGGCGATGACCTGCCGCGTCCTCGGGCTTGACGTTTATGTGTGGTCGATGTCTCCGCAAGACGGCTTGCAAGCGCAGCTTGTGCAGGCGTGCGGAGCCGTGTATCAGCAGGCCGGCGCTGCAGGCTCCGGCCAGACATTGACGGCTTATGCCGATGGACTCGGCAAGCCGATAGATCTGATCCTCGAATGTACGGGCTTCAGCCCGCTTGCCTTCGAGGCTATGGCTGTGCTGGCGCCGGGCGGCGTGTTGGCGCTGCTGGGGGTCACTCCAGCTGACCGGAAGCTGGAGATTGCATCGGACATGCTCAATCAGAGCATGGTCCTGGAGAACAAGTGCGTGATCGGTTCGGTGAACGCGTCACGCAAGGATTTCGAAACCGCCATCTACCGCTTGCAGCAGATGGAGAAGTTGTCGCCAGGCTGGCTTTCCCGCCTGGTCACCAACCGGATGCAGCTGGAAGACTTGCTGCAGCTGGATTTTAAAAGCATCCCGATCAAAGCGGTCGTGGATTTCGTACCAACCGGCCAGTGGGGCGAATTAGTCAAACAGACGAAGGAAGTTGTCTATAGCTTTTCGGTATAGCGTAACGTGGAACGTAGATTTCCGTTATAACGAAAATGCGAGCATCATGAAAAAACGGATCAATAACGGAACAATGTGTTCCTGTATTTGGTCCGTTTTTTGTGCATTTTATTGAAAGTATAAGTTTCAGGGGAGGACTTGTGGCTCGCCATTCTAGCGAGTTCGACCCTATGGGACGCTGATCGAGCGCATAATGATGTTTTCCATCGATACTGATTTGAAGCGGACAGTGCCGTACCTAATTTCCTTCTAAATTCGCAAACGTATGGATTTACATGAAAAGGGATCTTCAATGAAGACCCTGATGGTTTTTCTTTGTAGATAGGCAATAACGGAACAATGATTCCATTAAATTTCGACATATATCTGCATAATTCAACAATTTCAATATTCAATTCTTATTCATAAAAACCGATATTAAAACTTGAATATAACCCACAACCAGATAAAGAAGAAGGAGCCATCATGAAGACAACGAAAGAAAAGAAAAGCCGTATGACGTTTTCTCACCTCTCCCTGCGCGTGAAATTGCCAGTATTCATTAGCCTTTTGGTCATACTCGCACTAGCGGGATCAAGTCTATTCTCGTATATGTTTGGGTCGGGCATGCTTATGATGAAAAGCAAAGACCAGATGAATGCAAACGCAGACCGAATTGGAGAAAACCTTTCTTCAATCGTGCAATTGGAGGCTCAAAGCACTTATCAAGTATCCGTTCACAGCACGCTCAAAGATTTATTAAAACTCAGACTTCAAAATAAACTGTCCGAACAGGATTTTTTCTCGGCCAAAAACGATCTGCTAGCAAAAGCCAACGCAGTACTTCAGAAAAGTGTTCAAGGAACAAAAGGGATTCAATCCTTGATGATTATTGATACCAAGGGAACGATCGTCGCGGGCAGCAATCCGGACTCGGTCAAAGGCGACCGCTCAGATCGCGAATACTTCAAGGAAGCTCTTCAAGGCAAATCTTTCGTGAGTGATGCACTTATTTCTAAGAGTACGAATTCCTTGATCGTTGTATTTGCTGAGCCCGTTAAGGATGATGACGGTACGGTCATCGGTGTATTCAACAGTACACTGGATACCTCTCTATTTGTTGACAAATTAAAAGGAATTCAAATTAACGGGGAAGGCAGAATTTTTGTGGTCAGCCGCAGTGGGACTATACTCTACCATTCCTCGGTTCCCGATATGATCGGAAAGCCGCTGGAATCCGGGATATATGCAGATGTGCTGAAACAAAAAGCGACAGGTGAAGTTTCGCATGGCAATATTGAGAATACAAATACATACATCCGCTACTCCAAGATTCCGACCTCGGATTGGACGGTTTTTGTAGCAGACGATTACAGTGACATCCAGAGGCCGCTGCATACATTAATGACTAATATTATTCTCGTTACCGTTGTCGCAGTCTTAATTGCTATCGTGGTCGGTCTTCTCCTGTCCCGATCTATCACATCTCCAATCATTAGATTGACAAACTTGTTTAAGCGATTGTCTTCCGGAGATTTGACCGTCAGTGCGGAAGGCAAGTACACCAGCGAATTTAGGCATTTGGCCGATAGTTTTAACGTCATGGCTGCGAAAAATAAAGAATTGATTGCTCATATGAATAAATCGATTGAGGTACTGAATGTTAATACGAATGAACTGGAGGAAACATCGAATCATACCGCGCAATCCATTCGGGAAACGTCGGTCACAACAATGGAAATCGCTAAAGCGATGGAGTCGCAATCACATGAGACGGAACATATCGTTGGCAAATTTTATGGATTAGGAGAGAAAATCGCGGCTATCGGCAGCAGATCTCAATCCGTTAAAGAGCGTTCCGAGGCGATTATTGAGGTATTCCATACGAATAGAGAAGTGATTGATAATCTGATTGCAATTAACAACAGAAATGAGCAGGAAGTACAAAAAATTTCGTCAATTACCGCACTGCTCGCGGAAAGCTCTAACCATATCCGTAATATTACCGGTACGATAGGCGATATAGCCAAACAGACCAACCTGCTGGCGTTAAACGCTTCAATTGAGGCTGCAAGAGCAGGCGAGCACGGGAAAGGGTTTGCCGTCGTTGCCGGTGAAATTCGCAAATTGGCCGAGCAGTCTTCGAAACAGTCGAGTGATATTAACGCAATCATTCAGCAAACGCTTGAACATGTGGATGAAAATAATAAAAGCGTAGGTGAAATTCAGACGATTGCCGTCCAACAGGATGAGCTCGTCGGTAAAACGCAGTTGAGCTTCAAAGAGATCCTGGACAATGTTACGGACATCACCGATCAAATTAAGTCCATGGCCGATGAAGTTGGCCAAATGGAGAGAGATAAAGATGATGTCCTTGGATCGGCCCAAAGCTTGTCCGCTTCAGGTGAAGAAGTATCTGCTTCCGTACAAGAGGTAACGGCAACGGTGCAAGAGCAATCTGCGATGGTACAAAAACTTGCCGGCATGGTGGAAAGCATCGATAACTTAACCCAAGAGCTTGGACAAACCGCTGCGCAGTTTAAAGTGAGCTAGGAAAATGATGAAGAGGTTGTCCCGAAAGTCATCATAGATGACTGGGTAGAGTCTTTTGATCTTTCGCTGTCGCGCGGGAACTCCCCCGCACAGCGATGTAAAACATCGTTGCGGCAACGCTACGATGTTGATCCTACTCCTGCAACGATGGAAACCATCGTTGCAGATCGCCTTAATACGCTGTCGCGCGGGAACTCCCCCGCACAGCGATGTAAAACATCGTTGCGGCTACGCTACGCTGATGATCCTACCCCTGCAACGATGGAAACCATCGTTTTTTTGTTAGACTTCTTTTTTATATTTTTCTATAATATGGGGAAAGGGAGGACAGCAACTAATGTCTAACAAATGGTTGAAAGATAATGGTATGCACATTTCATGGTTCATTGCGTTGATTGCGACGTTAGGAAGTCTTTATTTCTCAGAGATTATGCATTTTTTACCTTGTAAATTATGTTGGTATCAACGTATATTGATGTATCCGTTAGTCATTTTATTAGGCATAGCATCCGTCCGCAGAGATTATAAACTCACGATTTATGTGCTTCCTTTGACGATATGGGGAGCTTGTATTTCCGTCTATCATGTGCTGCTGCAGTCCGGCGTCTTCCATGAAGACGCAACCGCTTGCGGCCCCGTTCCTTGCGATGTGGATTACTTGAACTGGTTTGGTTTTATTACCATTCCGATGCTCGCCGGAGCGGCATTTATCCTCATCACGCTTCTTCAATTTTTGACGTATCGAGCTACTAAATGAGAAAAATAGGCAGGTAATTTGTCTGGCACTGTCGAAATGAGTACCGGAGTACTCATAGAAGGAACGAGGTGCCAGCATGACCCCTATATCCAAAAGCGCCGCTCTGCTGATCGTACTTAGCGCAACATTGATCGGCGGATGTGCAGATAAAAGCTTGATCACGACTCCAACCGAAAAGGAATCGAGTGCAGCCGCAACCGAAGCGCCCCGCACTACCGGTATCCCTATAACCTCCACGCCAAAACCGACTTCCTCACCGAAACCAACACCAACCGTAACACCAATCGCAACACCAAACGCAACACCGCATGAATCTGACGTACCTACAGCTTCTGTACCTCCTAAGTCTGCGGCATCTTCTAAACCGGCATGGCAGCCGGGAACAGGGGACCGTACCCCATTTTCTTGGTATTACATGAAGAAGAAAACAGGGCAAGTACCTGATTTCCCGAAGGAAACCAAATCTTTCACTGCGGATCAAAAGGCTGTGTGGGTAGGCAGCGGTAAAAAGGTTTATCTTACGATCGACGCGGGAGGACCGCTGATCGAGGTGGACTTAATGCTCAAATCGCTCAAAGACAATGGCGTTAAGGCGAATTTTTTCATTTCCGGCAACAATATCAAGAAGAATCCTGAATATTTAAAGCGGCTTCTCGCCGACGGTCATTTTATTGCGAACCATACGATGACGCATCAGGACTTTAATAAGATGACAGATGAACAGATAAAGAAGGAAATTACCGATTTTGAAGACATGTACAGGCAAATGACCGGTAAAGAAGTGGAAAAGTATTTCCGCTTCCCGTTCGGCAGCTATAACATGCACAACTTAAGCCTTGTTTCGAGCATGGGCTATACTTCGGTATTTTGGTCAACAGCCATGCGCGACTGGGAACCGAGGAAAAACGGAGCCGAAGATCCATACAATGACATTATGAACAATCTGCATGAAGGCAACGTTATCTTAATGCATCAAGGCTCTAAAGAGAACATGGAGGCGCTTGACCGCATCTGTAAAGAGATCAAGAAGAAAGGCTATGAATTCGCGCTTGTGAATGAACTTCAGCCTAACAAATAAGGCTAATCTCCCGAAATCTGATACGTGATCCCAGGTACCTTTGAGCTTGGACATTCATAGTCTAACTATGAGGTTCAGCATTTTATCAAACGGCAAAGGAAGCGTATGAGTGTGCAGCAAGCGATAGCCGTACTTGACTCCGGTGTCGGAGGATTGACTGTAGTAAAAGAAGTAATGAGACAGCTTCCGCAAGAAAAAGTGATTTATTTCGGGGACACTGCCCGAAGTCCATATGGACCCCGGCCTGCGGAGGAAGTGTGCAGCTTCACTCGCCAAATCGTAGATTATTTAGTTCAATTTAATCCGAAAATGATTGTCATTGCCTGCAATACCGCAACGGCCGTCGCTATAGAAGATATTCGCAACCGCGTATCGATCCCCGTGCTCGGCGTCATTTCACCGGGTGCTAGAGCCGCCATCAAAACGACGAGAAGCGGTGTTGTCGGGGTCATCGGCACCGACGGGACGATCCGCAGTATGGCGTATGAGCAGGCGCTTAGAACCATCGCCCCAGGCATCCAGGTTTATAGTGAAGCCTGTCCGATGCTGGCCCCTTTCGTAGAGAAAGGACTTTTTGACGCAGAAGAGGCCAATGTCATCGTGGAACAATCGCTGCGCTCCCTTGTCGGCAAACCCATCGATTGCTTGATCTTGGGCTGTACGCATTACCCATTCCTGATGCATTCGATCTCGCGGGTCATGGGGCCGGGTGTGAGCTTAATCTCATCAGCCGATGAAACAGCTCGGGAGATTAGCACCATTCTATATCATCACGGCATGCTGGCATCTTCAGGCTTGATGCCCATTCATCAATTTTTTTGCAGCGGAGAACCGGAATTGTTCAGACAAATTGCCCAATCATGGCTGAAAGAACAAATCTCCATCACGCCTGTGGTCTGGCAAGTGACCAACTTCATGTAATAGCACGACTCTGCAGACCGAGCTTACTCGGTCTTTTTGCTGTCAGAAATGATACGAGACTCATTTTTATTCAAAACGGGGGAAAGTTGCTGTTGAATGATTTTAAGCATGCCGGCATATTCATAGCCTGACGACAAGTCATCAAGCTGCGGGGTGATGGTGTGCTAGGGTATGGTTATTGGACTTTATGCAATGAACTGACGCGATTAAGCAGAATCTATCCATTCCTCCGAATCGAAGGGATCGGATATAGCGTAATGGGCAAAAGCATTCCCGCCATTGGTATCGGGCATGGAGCCAGGCGAATTCATTATAACGCATCCTTTCACGCGAACGAATGGATTACAACGCCGCTGCTTATGCAGTTTCTGGAAGATCTTTCGTGCGCTTACGCCAGAGGAACAGCTTGGCGAGGTATGAACATTCGACGGATCCTATCGGAAACGACATTATGGCTCGTACCCATGGTGAATCCGGACGGAGTAGATCTTGTCCTTCAAGGGGTTACCTCAGATCACCCATACGGCACTCTCCTGCTGGGGTGGAACGGCGGTTCGACGGATTTCCATAATTGGAAGGCCAATATACGCGGAGTCGACCTGAACGATCAATTCCCCGCCCATTGGGAGGAAGAAGCCGCCAGGCGAGGTCAGCTCGGTCCGGGTGAACGCGACTATGGCGGTGAAGCGCCATTGACGGAGCCGGAGGCCATTGCGATCGCGAATTTTACAGAGAGACTATCATTTGATCTGGTCATGGCTCTGCATACACAAGGGCAAGAAATCTATTGGAACTATCGCGGTTATGAACCTCCGGAATCCGAGCCATACGCGGATAGGCTAGCACTGGTAAGCGGCTATAGAGCAGTTAAGCTTACGGACAGCGACGCGGGATACAAAGATTGGTTTATCCAACAATTCAGGCGCCCCGGTTTTACGATCGAGGTCGGTTTTGGGGTGAATCCGCTCCCCGCTGAAACATTTCCTTTGCTATATGAAGAAGTCGTGCCTATATTGCTGGAGGGACTGGTGCTTTAGGCTGTCATATAAAGACAAGTAGGCTGAAGTAGGCCTTGCCCGGCACGAACCGTTCCGCCCATGCCTCATATACTGTTGACAGGAAACTGTTGGGAGGTATGCGTATGGCAACTAAAGGCAAGGGCGGCGGCAAGAAAATTAAGAAAAAGATAGTTTCATCCAGAATTCATTACACGATGAAAATTGTTGAATCATCTACTTGCGCAGTATGCAAGTCTCAATGCGCGAGAGGGTTGCGATATTTAGCTAGGATGTCGGAGCCGGGAGCCGTAGGGAAAGGCGTTCCGTGTATACTTACGAGAAAGCGCATCGACTGATTGAACATCAGAGAAGGATTTGCCGTCTTATACGTAGAGGTGAGATGAATGTGGGGCCACAACCACCGAATACGTAGAGGTATCCTTCTCTTTGCTGTTGTCGGCGTAATTGGAGCGGCTGGAGCCGGCTTCATTGACTTGCGAGTCGAAAGTATCGGAGCAAAGTATATGGTCTCAGCTGAGCAGGCGCCCAGAGCGGATGCCATTCTTGTGCTTGGCGCTTATGTGCAGCCGGATGGCACGCCATCCACAATGCTGCACGATCGTCTTCAAGTTGCACTTGACTTGTATCGGAGTCAAACGTCGGACAAGGTCCTTGTCAGCGGTGACCACGGGCAGAAGGATTACGATGAGGTCAATGCCATGCGCATGTTT
The DNA here is from genome assembly GCF_042676385.1 of Paenibacillus sp. GCM10027628. Taxonomy (NCBI): domain Bacteria; kingdom Bacillati; phylum Bacillota; class Bacilli; order Caryophanales; family Paenibacillaceae; genus Paenibacillus; species Paenibacillus sp. GCM10027628. The sequence continues at coordinate 72,805 of NZ_JBHTHA010000052.1, read as the reverse complement.
ATGGAAAAACATGACGTGGAGCCGGCAAATCTTTTTCTGGATCATGCCGGATTCAGCACGTACGAGAGCTTGTACAGAGCCCGTGACATTTTCAAAGTACATAAAGTGGTTATTGTTACGCAGGAGTATCATTTGAAAAGAGCTGTGTACATAGCTAGACAAATGGGCCTGGAAGCTTACGGCGTAGCAGCGGACCTGCAAACCTACAGGGGGATGCCGAGGTTCGCAGCTCGCGAAATCGCGGCCAGAAACAAGGATTTTATGCTCGTTCATGTTTTCAAACCGAAACCGACTTATCTTGGCGACGAGATCCCGATTTCCGGCGATGGGCGCCTAACCCGCGATCAGTAGAAGTCGAACGCTCACATATTCCTTATTTTTGTGGGGGATATTATTTCTGTTGGCAAGAAAACCACGGAAAGGGCGTTGGATCCATGAAAGGAACGGCAAGGATGATTATTCTAAACGTCGTTCTCCTGATTGTTCTCGTTGGGGGAGCTGCTTTAGGGTACTATTTTTACGATCGGTCGATTAATTATTTGTCTACGAATAATGCTCAAATTACTGGCGAACAAGTGACCGTTACCGCCTCGACGGGAGGGAAATTAACAGATTGGAACGGCGACGTTGGGAAAAAAGTTGCGCAAGGTGATCGGATTGGTACGGTATTAACTTCAACGGGGACGGTCGATATCACAGCCCCCAAAGGGGGGACGATCGTTCAACAAAATGCGGTTGTCAATTCCACCGCTTCGCCAGGTATCCCGATAGCCTATATTTATGATTTAGACCGGCTATGGGTCAATGCGAATATCAAAGAGACGGATCTGAATGACGTTAAGGTTGGACAGGCCGTCGATGTATATCTCGATACTTACCCTGGTACCACTTTAAATGGCAGAGTAGAGAAACTTGGACTGGCGACAGCAGGAACGTTCTCGCTCATGCCCTCGACGAATACGACCGGCAATTATACGAAAGTTACGCAAGTTGTTCCGATCACGATTTCGCTGGAAGGCAATCGCGGATTAGGGCTGATTCCAGGCATGAGCGTCACAGTGCGCATCCATAAGTAAGGGAGCGATCGTATGAACTTGTACGTGATCGGGTATGTCTTATTCAGCTTGATCGTTCTTCTTGCTGCGAACTGGATGTACATGAAAAGAAAAAAAAGCCGCGACGCCTTACATAGTGGGCGTTACTCACCATTACCGGAGCCGGCACACACGCTCGTGGAGATGTCGGAGGAACTGAACGGCCATCATGAGCAGGTGGACAAGGCGGAACCGGAAGCTCCTTCTTCGAGAACCACGGAAGTCAAAGTCGGGCAACTGCTCACCGTGCTCATGCTCGGTGCGTTCGTCTCCATTTTAAATCAAACGCTGATCAATGTGGCGATCCCGCATATCATGACCGACTTTAACGTCACCGCGAATGTCGTTCAATGGCTGACGACCGGGTATATGCTGGTAAATGGCGTTATGATTCCGATTACGGCCTTTCTAATCGAAAGATATGGATCGCGCTTCATGTTTCTGATGGCCATGATCTTGTTTACGGCTGGGGCGCTTATATGTGCGGTTGCCCCCAACTTCGCCATTCTCATGACCGGCAGGGTTGTACAGGCATCGGGGGCTGGCATCATCATGCCGCTTATGATGACGGTATTTCTTACCGTATTTCCGCCGGAAAAAAGAGGAAGCGCGATGGGGATGATGGGGATTGCGATGATATTCGCCCCGGCAATCGGTCCGACGCTATCCGGCTGGCTGGTACAAACCTACACGTGGCGCTTGTTATTCTATCTTGTCTTGCCAATCGGGATCATTGATATCCTGCTTGCTTTCTTCTTGATGGGGAATGTGACGAAGATGTCGAAAGTTCGGTTTGACTTCTGGGGGTTCCTATGTTCAACGGTCGGTTTCGGGGGATTGCTGTTTGCCTTCAGTGAAGCGGGCTCTGCCGGCTGGTTAAGCTTGCGCGTGCTGGGCACCATGACTATCGGTATTATCAGCCTGATCTTGTTTGTTTGGCGGGAACTATCGGTCAAAGAGCCGATGATTGATTTACGCGTGTTTACGTATAATGTGTTCACGCTCACGACGATCGTAAGCTCCATCATTAACATGGCGATGTTTGCAGCGATGATTCTACTGCCGATTTATTTGCAAAACATTCGCGGTTTCACACCGCTCGCCTCAGGCTTGCTGCTGTTGCCGGGGGCGATACTCATGGGGGTCATGCAGCCGATCGCCGGCATGATTTTTGACCGGATCGGCGTACGCTGGCTTGCAGTTGTCGGGTTGATCATCACGACGGCCACGACCTGGGAGTTCAGCCGATTAACGTCGGATACGACCTATAGCCACATTCTGGTCCTTTATTGTCTGCGCATGTTCGGCATGTCGTTCATGATGATGACGATTATGACGGAGGGCATGAATCAGCTGCCGCGGCACCTTCATAGCCATGGCACGGCGATGTCCAACACCCTACGGCAAGTTGCGGGGTCCTTGGGCACCGCGCTGCTCGTTACCGTGATGAGCAGCAGAGCCGACTTCCATATGGGGAACTTCGGCAACACGTTTACCTCTACGAATCCTGTAATCGTAGGAGAGCTGTCTCGGCTGGGACAAGGTCTTGCCGCGATGGCTCATATTCCTGTTGCGGCGGGGAACAAGCTGATATCCACTTTGATTTATGCATCCGCTATGAAGGAGTCCACGATTAACGGAATCAATGACGCTTTTCTTATTGCGACAGGCATTACAGGGGTTGCCCTTGTGCTTTCTTTCTTCATTCGAAGAGTAAAGCAACCTTCCTAACCCAAACAAACAGTCCATGCATCCGATTTACGGTGCATGGACTGTTTGTTTGGCGTTATTTATGGCTGTGGTGGAAGGAGCACTTATTTTCAATGAACCGAATCTGGTTTTCAATCCGATTCAAATGCTCTTTAGCTTCTTGGGAAGAGGCGTCTTGAACCTGAAGCTGCTGAAGCTCTTCCTTTAAGCTGTGCAGATCGTTTCCCGCATTCGCACAGTCGTAATTGCTTTCCAAATTGTCGATCATATTGTTCCTCCTAGACTTCTGAACTCTGGTAGCGAAGTCTTATTTCTTGCCTTTCTGACTGCTTTTATCAGAAGTGCGCGTAGTCGAATTCTGGCTTGCGTGACCTTGCTGCTTATTGTCTGTCATGTTGTTCACTCCTTTACTGTATGGATTTAAGCAATGCCCATTTATTATGAGCAAATCAGCTAAATTGATACGAACCCAAACGAAAAAGCCCAGCTAACGATTCCTTGATCGTTTCACCGGGCAGGTAACTACAGTGTATGTGTAAAGCGGTTAGTGGTTAGGCGTTAGCAATTTGTCTGCCAACGAACGCTTCAATTTTTTGATAGCGTCTGTCTCTAGCTTGTGGTTTTGATTGAATTTAGTGCCTGTCAATGCAAGCGCTTCCTTAACAGTCATTTCTACACGGATAATTTCTTCTCCTTGCGGGATTTGGACGTTGTTGTTGCTCATTTTCATCACTCCTATGTCAACTTTTTGAAGTGAAAACCTTAATTTGACGCACTTTTAATATAACACATCATGTTAGCTATTGCAAGGGGAGGAAAGACCCAATTCAAGGGAAATCCAATGACAAAAGCCCCCTAAATCCGAAAGGATTTTGAGGGCTTTTTTAGAGAATAAAGGGAGATTTTATGGACCGGTATAAGGGGCGCTGCCTTCTGTGTACTCATCTTCAGGCTTGCGAATCCAACGCTGCAAGTAGCCTTGATCGTAAAGCGCCTTGATCAAAATGATGAGAACAGGAGAGAGAATCACGCCGGCAACGCCGAATAAAGAAAGCGATAAAATCATAAAGGCTAGTGTCGTAAATGCTGATACCCCAAGCGATTCGCCCGTAATTTTGGGTTCCATGATCTGTCTGACAAGGATGACGACAAGCAGCACAGCGCTCAGCCAAATGGCTAAAGTTGTATCGCCGACAATGAACAGATAGATAATCCACGGAATGAAAAGTGTCGAAACGCCAAGCAGCGGCAGAACATCGAAGATAGCCGACAGCAGGGAGATGGAGAAGGCGTTATTCACGCCAAGAACGAGCAGCGCGATGAAGATAACCGCGAAAGTAAGCGAGATCAGCTTCAATTGCGCTTTTATGTACGAGACGATACCCTTGACAACATTTTCTTTTAGAAAATAATACGCTTTTTTAAACGTATTCGGCGTCTTGTCATGGGCAAGCTTCTTCCAAGATTCAATCTCAATACTGAGGAAGTAGGCAAGAATGATGCCTACGATGAAATTGAACATGAAGGTGGAGAATGACGTGAGCGAGTTTACCATCCCCGATAAGAACCTGCCGATAAATTTCGAAGCACTCGCGGCAAAATTACCTGCATATTCCTTGATTTTGTCGATAACATCCTGCGGCAGCGTTTGAAATTGCGCATTCAATTCACTAATTCTATGTACAATCTGATTCTGAAAAACGGCTTGGTAATCATCGACTTTGTTGACAAGGCTCATGATCTGGCTAGTGAAAATAACCGCGGCGCCCGTGAGCGCGCCAAAAATGATTAATACAAAGAGCAGCGTTGAAATCGCTGAGGCAATCGATTTGCGCATGCCTTTGCGGTGCAAAAAACGAGCCAGAGGCTCGATCATCAAGTAGATGATCAGAGCCAGGAAGATAGGCGTCGCAATGCGGTACAGGTAGCTGAATAACAGCATGAATAAGTAGACTGTGAGTACGATAAGCCCGATATCAAAGGCCGTTCTCCAGTATTTCTTGTAAAAAGAAATCACTTACATACCTCCAAAGAGACTTTATTGTTCCGTCAATATGATCGGTCCCTGGCTTGTAATCGCTATGGTATGTTCATATTGAGCGGAAAGACTTCCGTCAACCGTGCGTGCCGTCCATCCGTCCAGATCAACCTTTGCATGGAATTTGCCTACATTAAGCATAGGTTCAATCGTGAAAACCATGCCTTCTTTGATGCGCGGTCCCTTGCCTGCCGGCCCGTAATGCGGCACCTGCGGCTCTTCATGCATTTCTGATCCAATCCCATGTCCGATGAAGTCGCGAACCACAGAGAAGCCCTGAGACTCGGCATAGACTTGAATGGCATGCGATACGTCGCCGATGCGATTGCCGGGAACCGCTTTTTCGATGCCTTTGTAGAGAGCTTCTTTCGTTACTTTTAACAGCTTCTCAGCAACGGGAGAGACGTTGCCTACCGCGTATGACCATGCAGAGTCTGCCAGCCATCCGTCTTTGCGGACGACCATATCGATGGTGACGATGTCGCCGTCTTTCAAAGCTTCTTTTTTCGGAAAGCCGTGACAAATGACGTCATTGACGGAGGCGCAGGTTGCGTATTCGTAGCCGCGGTATCCCTTTTGCTCCGGCGTAGCTCCGTGTTTGGCCAGAAAGCCTTCGACGAATTGGTCAATTTCCCAAGATGTAATGCCGGGACGAATCATTTTGGCGATCTCTTTATGGCAATCGGCGAGAATGCGGCCGGCTGCGCCCATTTTTTCAATTTGCTCTTTGGATTTAATTGTAATCATCTAGTAACACTCCTCTGACGTAGGTCCCTAATCTTTCATTATGTCCATTTTGCGGACCATAACTTCATTTCTTTCAATATTTGATGCAGATCCTCGCCCTTCGGTGTCAACGTATATTCCACCGTGACGGGGACGGTCGGATATGCCGTTCGTTCCAGCACGCCATGTTCCTCAAGGTGACGAAGCGTGTCGGTCAACGATTTGGGACTGATTCCGGCTACTTGCCGCTGCAGCTCGCCGAATCTGCGTGTGCCGCAAAACAATTCTCGAAGTACAAGAAAGGCCCATTTGCCGCCGATAACTTCCAGCGTCCGTTCGATGGAGCATTCAATCACATTAGGTTCTTTGGGAATATAATTGCTGAGTGGAGCGATTTTCTCATTCTCAAGGGTAGACATAAGAACGCATCCTTTCAAGTTTAGGTCACTAACTTCGAGGTAAGTAAGTTACAATGTTGTATTTAGTGTTCAATTTTCCCGCTACTATTTATTTTATAGAGTGAGACTTGAAGTTGCAAGCTTAACGAAGGTTGATTTCGTTGTCCCGATTATTTACAATAAGAATAAAACTAGTTTCAGGAGATGTGTACATATGAACGTCAAAATTTCTCGCAATGCAGCAAAAGTACTCCAATTGGAGCTGGACAAAGAAGAAAACAAAGGTTTAACGGTTCGCGTACAAGTGACTCACAAACATGGCGACCACGCCCACTATGGTTTGGGTCTTGACGATAAATCGACTAACGATGTCGTTGTCAGCACGGATAAAGGAATCGATGTGCTGCTGGATAAAGACGAACCGCTTCTTGACGGTATTCGGATCGACTACTTCTACACACCGGAAGAAGGCTTCATGATTACGAACCCTAGCAAGGGGAACCACGGAGATCACTAATGCCGAATGATATTCGCATTTGTGATAAATGCAAACACATGAAAGTGAAGACCGCCCTGCCGAAGCTTCAAGCTATTGCGCCGGACGCTGACGTCAAAGTGGCCTGTAAGTCATATTGCGGTCCGTGTTCTCGATTTGCATTTATTTTTATTAATGGACGTTACATAACCGGAACGACAGAGGATGAAGCGATCGAAAAGGCGAAGAAGTATGTGAAATAAATAAGAGTAAGCACAAAAGCATCCAGCCACTTTAAAGTGGTCTAGATGCTTTTTTTGCGTGGTAGCCAGCTTATGCGTGGACCGCTGATCGTTCCAGCAGTTTGCGGATCTGGCTCTCAATTTTATGAGGAGCTGTCGTTGGTGAAAATCGTTTGATGACATTGCCCTGCCGGTCAACCAAGAACTTCGTGAAATTCCATTTGATGCCTGAACCGAAAAGACCGGATGCATGTTGTTTAAGATGGCGGTAGAGAGGATGCGCGCCAGGGCCGTTGACGTCGATTTTGGAGAAAAGCGGGAAATTCACGCCAAAATTGATCTGGCAAGCCTGCTCGACCTGGGCGTCGTCGCCGGGTTCTTGCTCTCTGAATTGATTGCAAGGGAAGCCAAGAACAGTAAATCCTTGATCTTTGTATGTGTCATGAAGCTCTTGAAGACCTGTGAATTGGGGGGCGAACCCGCATTTCGTAGCGGTATTGACGATTAGCAGCACTTGACCGCGGTAGTCGGAAAGCGGTTTTTCTTCTCCGCGGATCGTTCGGACACTAAAATCATGGACGTTCAAAAGGTTCACCTTCTCATATATATTTTGTGCAAATTAATTGTACACAATTTTATTTCGTTTGAAAAGGACTTTTTGTTTTTACAAGATTTTTATCACGAAATAATACTCCGTGAACATTAGAGCAGTATGCTATTTCGTAGTGGAAATCTATTCATGTTGGAGGTAACTATGAAAAGAATACGGAGAAGAAGACGCCTGCTCCATGTGCTCGCAGCAGTTTTTGCTGTTCCAAGATGGCCGATGCTTGGGCATGAACAACGGAATTAGGTCTATTGTTCGTTAATAAAGACCCTCAAATAAAGAACAAATGAGTCATCTATTTGTCCGGAATGACCGCTAAAGCTCTAGTAAAGAAGATTGAAATGCCTAAACAGTCGGCAATGCCCTATATGTCTACAGTTCCCCCTTACCCGTCGTGGAAAGAACCAATGTCTCTAAATAGAGAACATTTTGACGCATTTGGCGGGTAAATGACCACCAATCAGGCTTCGAACGAATAAAAGTCCATAATTAGCGAAGACTGTTCGTTGTTTATGGACTTTTGTTCTTTCGAGCCCCGATATGGCTATTTCGCCAAAAATTAGCGTCAAACTTATTCACTAATAACGACCGCGGTTCCTTATTCAAGCCATTAGCGCAGTGACCGTGGCTATGGTAGCATTCCGGACTCGAAACTTATCATCGGAAGCTGCGGCGAGGTAGCCGGGTTAACCCTGTTTTCCGGATTATCAAACCCTCAAAATATCTGCAAGTGCCTTATCTACCGTTGTATAGTTAAAATCAAATCCATGCTCCAGCAATACCCGCGGCAATACTTTCTGGCCTTCCAAGAGGAGAACGGACAACTCGCCAAAAGCCAACTTCATCACGAAAGCTGGCAGCGGAAACCAATCCGGTCGTCGCAACGTCTTCGCCAACACCTTTCCGAATTCCTTATTCGTCACGGGATTGGGTGCTGTCGCGTTGACGGGTCCGCTTATCGCTTCGTGCTCCAAGCAGAAAGAAATAAGCCTCACCATGTCATCGATATGAATCCACGATAGCCATTGTTTTCCGCTGCCGATTGGGCCGCCAACCCCTAACTTATAGGGCAGAGCCATCTTGGGAAAAGCGCCTTCCCTGCCGTCAAGGACAAGTCCGACGCGTACTTTTACGATGCGTGTTCCATGGATTTGATCTGCTGCCTGCTCCCATGCTTCGGAAACACCCGATAAGAAATCGACGACACGATGCGGGCTGCGCTCGTCGAACGTTTCCGTTTCCGAAGTGCCATAGATCGACATGCCTGACGCGTTTACAACCACTTTCGGTTTGACCTCAAGCCGGTTGACCAGTTTAGCCACTTGGGCAGCGGCTTTTTGGCGTGACTGCACGATACGCTCCTTTGCTTTTGACGTCCATCGCTGATTAATGGACTCGCCTGCCAGATTGACAATCGCATCAATTCCTTCAAGCAAGGAGGGCGTTTCTTCCAGATGCTCCCAGGACACGGTTGGGACTCCATGAGTATGAATAGCGGCCGAGCGTGATATGTTGATGACTTCATGCCCTTCCCGAAGTAGATAATTGATCAATCGTCCGCCTATAAATCCGGTGCCGCCGGTGACTGCAATTTTCATCGGTGTGCGCCTCCTTTTTCTTTGATTATAGGTTGTTGATGCAACGATTTCCAATTGTCTTTATTCTTCCGTTAACAATATTGTGTTATATTGGAAAAAGGGAGGGATGCCTTATGTTTCGCTTATTACGCAAATGGTTTGCCTCGACACCCCAAAAGAACCTGAATCGACAAAGGCGATTCGCCAAGGCCAGATTTCGTTATGATGCTTCGGAGCTGCCGCAAGGGCTGGGTCTGCTTCCGGGCGTTCCATTGCAGAGTGCTGTGGCCAGACTCCAGAGCGCCATTCCGTCTGATTATGTGGAAAGATTGAAATATCGGGTACTTTCGGAAGATCGGAACATGACGGATGATGAGTTTGCTTGCAAATGGTTTGAATTACAGCGCTTTTTCCTGATGAACTTGATATTGAAACGAACACCGATGTTTAGCCAGGGAATTGATGCCATATGGCATGAAATGTTAATGTTTACCAGGGAATATCAACGATTCGGAGAAATGTTTGCCGGCGGCGTCATTCATCATGCTCCGGAACGGGAGCCCAGACAAATGCCGGGAGAACGCGCATGGTTTGACTGGGTATATGCGCATTTGTTCCAATTTGCTCCTTCCAGCACCGTCTGCTGGAATGGATTTTTCCGTCATCCGCTCGATCAGGAGCGGACAAATCTGCTTCGCGAAGGCATCGAATCCGAGATCGCCGAGCGCTGGTTTGATATGGAACAGGCTCAGCGGTATCCTGAGGTGGAGGAAACGATCCGCATGCTCATTCAGCAGGCGATTCATGAAGCAAGGCATGCGGCGCAAAGCAACAGAATCGAGGACACGGAGTGGTCGCAACAGGGTTCGGTTGGCAACGGGATGATGTACCTGGCTGGTGCCATGATGTTCTACTCCATCTTGGATAGCGATAATTATGACAGCAGTATGAGCCCGATTCTTCCACAATCGGAAGAGGAATTAGATCGACAGAAGTGGCAAAACCAAAGCAACTGCTCCACATCGGGCTGCGGCAGCTCAGGCGGAAGCTGGGATGGCGGCAATTCCGGCGATGGTAGTTCTGGAGATAGCGGCAGCGGAAGCAGCTGCAGTTCGGGATCGAGCTGTTCCTCGGGCTCCAGCTGTTCTTCGAGCTCTAGCTGCGGATCCGGCTGCAGCAGTTAATAGTGCAGCAGACACCTTTCCTGATTGGGAAGGTGTTTTTTTGCGCGAAAAAGACACATGCTGACATTTTTCGTGTATAATTATCTTTCGGATTCATTAACCTTGGGTTAATAAATATCAGAGACAGGGGGGCTGCGCAGCATGAATCGACTTCGTAATTTTCTAAGTACATACCATCCGATCGTACATACGCTGATTCTCGGAACCGTTATGGCAAGGGCGGCATCCTCGATGAGTTTGCCATTTCTTGCCATTTACCTGTCTAGAAACACGTCTATGAGCGAGGTTATGATCGGCGTTGTCATCGGGATGGGAGCATTGGCCGGAACTGTTGGCGGTTTTGTTGGCGGGACGCTATCGGATCGATTCGGTCGACGTATTATCATGCTGGCCGCTTTATTTGGATGGGCGTTCGTTTTTACCGGCTTTGCCTTTGTGAAACTGCCGATTTGGTTCATGCTGCTGAATATGCTCAACGGCTTGTGCAGATCCTTCTACGAACCTGTTTCTCAAGCATTAATGGCTGATTTAACAGAACCTGCGAAACGTTTGAAAGTGTTCTCGTTGCGTTATATGGCTATTAATGTTGGTGCGGCTGTCGGACCTTTGCTCGGTTCTTTCTTTGCAACGATGGACGGATCGCTGCCGTTTCTCATTACGGGAATCGTCTATTTTGTGTATGCCGTCACGCTCTATGCACTTCTATCCGCATTCGGCATCAAAAAAATCGAAGGCGAGAAGAAGGCGAATGTCACATTTGCTTCCGCTTGGCAGGTCATTCGAAGGGATACGACATTCCGGTATTATAGTATTGGCGGGATCATCGGTGCGATCGGCTACTCGCAGGTTATGGTGACCTTGTCTCAGTACTTGGAGCATAGCATCGCTGATGGTGTGAAAATGGTTGCATTACTGATGAGCGTAAATGCTATAACCGTTATAGCCATGCAAATTCCACTAACACGTTGGGCTGAGAAATATACGCCGCTTGTCGCCATTTCGGCCGGCAACTTGATGTTTGCGCTTGGGGATGTCGGGTTTGCTTACTCGCATACGACGATACCGCTCGTCTTCTCGATGATTGTATTCACCTTCGGTGAGATACTTAATTACCCTGCGGCCAATATGCTCATCGACAAATTAGCCCCGGCACATATGCGCGGAACTTATTTTGGGGCACAGACACTAACGAATGTAGGCCACTTTTTGGGACCATGGATCGGCGGATTTTTGCTTGCTTCGTACAACGGAAGTACTTTGTATACCGTAATGGCTTGTGTTACGATCTGTGGAACCTTGTTCTACCAACTAGGTTCAAGACGTCAATCGGTTGCAAAAACCGTAATAAAGAATGAAAATATGTGAAAAATAGTTCCATAGAACTATTCGATTTCTTCCAATCATCCCTTATTCTTGATAGTAAAGGTATCAACATTTGACAGCTTTCGATACATCTCGCTAAAAACATCACGATAAAGGCAAACCTGGCGAAAGCCAGCGACGCAAAGCTAGAGGGGCTCTCTTGTCCTGCAAGTGGACCGGGTGCCAGCCAGCCGCCGACGATTGGGTCTTCAACATCCAGAACCCCTCCGATCGGTTCAAAAGGCGGGGTTTTTCTTTTGTCACGAATATGAAGAAATAAGGGAGGATCCTGCAACATGCAGCCTGAATGGATGCTACACGAAGAACAGAAAATCACTTCACTTTGCGGTAATCATGTCGCCCGTTTGGTGCCGTCTTCAGACGGACCGAAGCTGCTGATTAATCGGGAAGAATATGCACTAAATGAGACGTGCTGGGATGTCGAAATGTTTCATGGACGAAACAACAGCATTCTCATCTTTTACTGGAAAGGCGAGGTTAAACTTTCCGTGAAAATTCCGCCATTGTCACAAATTGAAGCATTCCTTACAAGACTTTATCAATGTTTATCTTCCAAATGGAGAACGGTGCAGCCGATTTAGGCGCACCGTTTTTTTCTCTTATCTCTTCTGCACACGTATAGGCGGATGCACATATGTTGGGTACAGTTATACGCAAATGCCTAGGAGGTAAGAGAATGGGAGAGCTGAATGATTTTGAATCGGCGGCCTTATATGAACAGCGTTTCTGGTTGCAGGTGCTTGGGGATCATGGCCGGTTCATCTACAACGCGCTTGCGCCAAATGAGGAAATGGAAATTGAGCATGCGCGGTGCTTTATCCTCACCTTTGACAGTCTGCTTGAGACCGCTCGCGCGAACCTTGATTTAACAGGCATAATGATGCTGAATCATAGATCTTATCAGAAAGCACAAGAGCTGCGCGCCTTCAAGCTGCACCTTCTGGAACGTCATTTGACGGGGAAAATCGGATTGAGTTTGCCGCCTACGTTTGTCAATCATATGTTGAATGAGCTTGATGAAGCCCTGTCCGTGATGGGATATTTGGTTAGGCAGGAATTCCCGCCGGCACCGAGTCCGATTCATTTGCATTTGGTATGGCTGCAAGATGCGTTCGGCCATGCCGGTGCGATTCAGGATAATCTTGATTTGACAGAGAGTAAACGCAAAGAAATGAGCAGCCACTTCGCGCATCAATTCAAGGAGTTTTATTTAAAAGCGGTCGAATTCGCCCAATATCTCCGTACGAATCTGCATCATTTTCCAGCATTAAGCCGTTTGAACAAAGAAGCAGAACTTGAAATGACCTTGTTTTTGGAGTTTTTACGCGAACTTGAAGAGCAGAGACTTACGCATGAGACCTTAGGCACATTGGCACCGTTGATGGCGGACCATATGGCTAGAGAAGAACTTTATTACTTGACAAAGTTATCACAGGTCTCCGAAACGAAGAAGCCTTCCGGCAATCCGCTAGCGCCGAGAATCGAGAATTAGGGAACGTGTAAAGCTTGATAAAATCATTGTCACAGATCGACAGGGACGATATAATAAATCGATATGGGAGTAGTTCCTAAGGACTACTGTTGGGGGAGGAAATACCATGAGATTGATCACTCGTTCCGATTTTGACGGTTTGGTGTGTGCAATGCTTTTTAAGAAGCTGAACATGGTGGATGAAATGAAATTCGTTCATCCCAAAGATATGCAGGACGGATTAATTGAAGTCACGGAAAATGATATTTTGGCGAATGTCCCGTATGTACCGGGTTGTGGCCTATGGTTCGATCACCATTCCAGCGAGCTGGAACGGATGGGACAAAAGGTGGAGTTTAAAGGGGAGACCCGCATTGCTCCAAGCGCGGCGAGAGTGGTGTACGATTATTATGGCGGCAAAGAAACGTTTGGCGATATTGACGACATTATGTTGGGTGTAGACAAAGCGGACTCCGCGCAATTCAGCAAAGAAGATATTTTGAATCCTCGCGGTTGGGATTTGCTCTCTTTCATCATGGATGCTCGTACGGGGCTTGGCCGCTACCGTGATTATCGAATTAGCAACTACCAGCTTATGGAAGATCTTGTTGAGCATTGTGCGACAAAGTCGGTTGATGAGATTATGGAGCTTCCAGATGTGAAAGAGCGCGTAGATCGGTACTTTGAGCTGGATGCAACGTATCGCGACATGTTGAGTACATATACGCGAACTGAAGGCAATGTGATTGTCACCGACCTCCGAAATGTGGAGAACATTTACCCTGGCAACCGTTTCATGGTCTATGCCTTGTATCCGGAACAAAATATCTCTATCTGGATCGTAGACGGCCGGAATAAGCAGAATTGCGTGTTTGCCTGCGGGCACAGTATCGTTAATCGCTCTTCGAAAACGAATATCGGCGCATTGATGCTCCAGAACGGCGGAGGCGGGCACCATGCAGCCGGAACTTGCCAAGTGCCGTATGAGCAAGCGGAAGAAGTGCTTCATAGTCTTGTTGAGACGATGAGAGCAGACGGATAATAGTGTGATCAGACAGCTGCAGGATGGGGAAGTCGCCCGGAATGCGGCTTTTTTGCGCTGATTCGTATTGCGCCCTGCGATAACAAGAAGGTATGATGAGTAAAAAAGAGAAAATGACCGGAGAGTTATTCGGTCAATTGGAGGGAAAGCATGAATCTGGAACGCATTCATCATGTTGCTGTCATCAGCTCGAATTATGAACGATCGAAGCATTTTTATGTGAATCTGCTTGGTCTCAAAGTGATTCACGAATCTTATCGGGCAGAACGTGATTCCTACAAACTGGACTTGCAGATAGGAGACACGGAGCAGCAGATTGAATTATTTTCTTTCCCGAATCCGCCTGAAAGAGTCAACCGGCCGGAGGCGCGCGGGCTCAGGCACTTGGCTTTTACAGTTGCAAATATGGAGCAGAGTGTGCGGGAATTGACAGAGAAAGGGATCCACGTTGAGCCGGTGCGAATAGATCCGATAACGGGTCAGAAATACACCTTTTTCGCGGATCCGGATGGGTTGCCTTTGGAGCTGGTGGAGCATGTCGGGTGATCGGAACTTAAAGACGGAACAGGAACCGAAGCTAGGTTTTGCCAAAGGCTGCTTGTGGAGTATCCTGATCTCGGTTCCTTTTTGGGCGCTGCTGATATGGTGGTTGTTTGTTAAATAAAAGCCCTCATGAATTTGGCCGGCCAACTGTGTTTTACAGTGGGTGGACAAAGTCATTGAGGGCTTTCAGGCCAGAACGAGTGGCTCACCTTTCTAAGCGAGTTCGAGTATATGGGACGCAGATCGCTGCGTTAACGATGTTATTCAGCGTTCCAGACGTAAAAGTAAATGGAATCGAGTGAATAGCGATGTTTTCCATCGTTACAGGGGAGATTACATATTTGAAGTGGGCAGATGCCATACCTAATTTCTCCTTCGTCGCAAATGTATGGATTTACACATAAAAAGACCGTCAGGATGAACTTTCCTGACGGTCTTTAATGCGGAAAAATGGGCAAGATGTTATTTGTTCTTGCCAGTCACAGCCTAATTGCTCTCGATTGGTTTACGTGGCGGCAATGGGCCCAAGTACTGGAAAAGATTGCATTCGATGCGGCCGTTAAACAGCTTGCGCTTCTTATCGGCGCGGCGGCTCATGTAGTGCTCGAGCTGCTGGCTCGGGCTCAGCACGAACACGCTCCACGAGGGCAGCTGCCCCGTGATCGAGCCGAGCTGGCGCAGCGCCTGCTCGACTTCTTTGGAATCACCAAGCCTCTCCCCGTAGGGAGGGTTGGTGATTAAGCAGCCGTAGTCGCCGCGCGGGCGGGCCTTGGCCACAGGCTCCACTCGAAAGTGGAGCTGCTTCGCCAGGCCAGCCGCCTTCGCGGCGGCTTCGGCCACATCGATGGCGGCGCCATCGATGTCGCTGCCAACGATGTCCAACGGGACATCGTCGCGGACTGCGTCGTAGGCCTCTTCGCGGGCCTGCTCCCACAGCTCGAAGGGGACATTGTCCCACTCCTCGCTAGGAAAACTGCGCCGGAGGCCCGGCGCAATGTTCCACCCGATCATCGCCGCCTCGATCGGGATTGTGCCCGACCCGCAAAACGGGTCGTAGAGCGGGCGCTCGACGCGCCAGCGGCTCAAGAGTACCATGGCAGCTGCCATGGTTTCCTTGAGCGGCGCTTCCGTCACCAGCTTGCGGTAGCCGCGCTTGTGCAGGCTCGGGCCGGTCGTATCGATCGTAAGCGTCGCGATATCGTTCAGCAGAGCGACCTCGATGACATAACGCGCGCCAGTTTCCGCGAACCATTCGGTGCCATAGCGTAGCTTCATTTTCTCTACGATCGCTTTCTTCACGATCCCCTGACAAGCAGGCACACTGGAAAGCTGTGATTTATGCGAGCGCCCTTCCACAGGGAATTCGGCATCGCCCGGTATCCAGTCCGGCCAAGCTAAAGCTTTCGTGCCCTCGAACAACTCATCGAATGTGAGCGCTTTGAATTGGCCCATGAGCACGAGGATGCGATCTGCAGTCCTTAGCCATATATTGGCCCGGCAAATGGCCAGTTCATCTCCTATGAAACGTACGCGGCCGTTCTCAACGGTCACTTCCGTGTAGCCGAGATCGCGAATTTCGCGAGCGACGACGGCTTCAAGTCCCATTGGACAAGTAGCGATTAATTCAAGTTGCGACATGATCTTATCCCTTCCTAAACGGGTTGTGCATCGTTCATAAAACTCATACAATTAACAAGTATAGGACAAAAGGGATACACTTACAAACGAAACCTCCAGCGGGAGGCCCAAGAAGAGGAGCGATGACCATGGAAACGGTAACTGCCGAAAGCTACATGGAGGATTTATATGAAGAAGATGAAGTCCTAGAGCGGGTAAAAGCGGGCATTCGCGCCCAGAATATGCCTGAAATCTCAATTGCGCCAGGATACGGCAGACTGCTGACGATGTTAGTGAAAATGATCGGAGCCAAGCGAGTCTTGGAGATAGGTGCTTTGGGCGGCTATAGCGGCATATGCCTGGCACGCGGATTAGGGGAGGGCGGCAAGCTGGTTTCTCTCGAATTGAAGCAGGAGTTCGCCGATGTCGCGAAGCAGAATGTCACCGATGCAGGTCTCGGGGATTATGTTGAATACCGGATCGGCGAGGCGCTGGATCACCTCGCGGACCTTCAGAGTCTCGGGGAGCGGTTTGATTTCTTTTTCATTGACGCGGACAAGGTCAATTATCCGAACTATTTGGAATACGCTATTCAACTTGCGAATCCAGGCGCTATTATTGCCGGTGACAACACGTTAATGCGGGGGAAAGTCATCGACTCGCAGCAGAACAAAGCTTCAGTGCAGGCCATGCGTAAGTTCAACAGCCTGATCGCCAGCGATCCTCGACTTGAAAGCACCATTCTTCCAGCTTATGACGGACTGGCACTTGCGCGAGTGAAATAGATGGCGAACCGGCTACCTCAACAAAAAGCGGTCGATCAGCAGAAAGTTCTGCAGATCGACCGCTTTTCTTGTTTCACGATGCTTTTTGTATCGTTGTATGTAATTCCGTTTCTCTTTGACTGTTTGGTGTTATAGGTTTTATTTGCGTCAATGAAGGATTCGATTGTGGGGTAGAAATGGGATGAGTGGTTTGCTGCTTCTTAAACGGAATCGCGCTGATGCTGTTCCAATAAATAAACAGCAGCTCCGCACAAACGACGATGAAAACAATTTTTCGCCAATTCAGCTTCATGCATGGCATCCTCTCTATCAACAATACACCTAGATTACCATATTGTGGAATTGTTTGCCATCTTTTTTTGAAGCAGCGTCTTATACACCCAAAAAGAATTGATAAAGAGCAGAATCGTCGACAAGATAAAGATCTCACGGATATTCAAATATCCGGAAATCGCACCTCCAACAACCGGGCCTAGCATGTTGCCAAGGCTGAGTGCACTTGTGTTAAAGCTATAGGAACGGCTTTCCATCCCTTCTGGCGTATATTTGCGAATAAGTGCGTTAACGGTAGGCAGCAGCCCACCCATGAAAATGCCAAGCCCAAACCGAGCGGCAAACAGCTGCCAAACATTATGAACGAAAGCCTGCGGAATGAAGAGAACCGCCGCACCGGCGAGGCAGATGCCAAGAATGCGTTCCGGTCCAATCCGGTCGGAAAGTTTGCCCAGCAGCGGAGAGGCAACCATATTCGAGAACCCGGTAATCGAGCCAACTAATCCGGCAAAAAAGACGAGCCCTGCGGCCTGCCCGTGAAGTTCGGCCACAAACAGCGGCATCAATGGCATCGTGCTCAGCATCGCAAATTGAATCAGGAACGTTACCGCATAGAGCGAAGGCAACTGGCGGACGTGCTTTAACTGTCCAAATGCTTGGATAATCGAAATTTTCGGCTTGGCTGCAGCTTCCTTGACGTTAAATTTCTCTTTTACGAGCAGAAGTGTCAAGAGTGAAGCGGCAAACAGCAATATTCCGGTGATATAAAAGATATACCGGTAACCGATCCATTCGGCCAGCAAGCCGCCGATAAAAGGCCCAAGGATCGTTCCGGCAACGGCT
This sequence comes from Paenibacillus sp. GCM10027628, assembly GCF_042676385.1. Lineage (NCBI taxonomy): Bacteria > Bacillati > Bacillota > Bacilli > Caryophanales > Paenibacillaceae > Paenibacillus > Paenibacillus sp. GCM10027628. The sequence goes on along the minus strand of NZ_JBHTHA010000052.1, from coordinate 54,797 downwards.
CCGGATTGGAGTGTGCCCATGGCGAAGCCCATTTTCTCCTTCGGCGTATTGGTGGACATTAACGCGACCGCTGCCGGTGCATAGCCGGAAATCGTCCCGTTCACCATGCGCAGTATTAGCAGTTGCCAAGCATTGCCGGCAAAGCCCATGAGGGTCATGACGACGGCCATGCCGAACCCGGAGCGCAGCAGCATGACTTTACGGCCGTAGCGATCCGCTAATCCGCCCCAAATCGGTTGAAACATGAAGGACGTTACGAAATTGCCGGCAAAAATAATACCTGCCCAAGTCGCCACTTCATGCGGGTCTTTCATACCAAGCTCTTGTAAATATAAAGGCAGGAATGGAACGATCATCGTCATTCCGCCCATGACTAAAAATTGTCCCAGCCAAAGAACGGTCAAATTCACTTGCCAACGAACCATTCGGAGTCCCCATTTCATGCTGTCGTTGCATTCTCATAACTAGTCTATTATATCAAGAATACGGAGAGACGCCTAACTGGAGAACGGCTGGATTCATTATGCATACTTTCATGATGAACGGGGATAGTAGTGTATGGTGAAAAATTCCAATAACCACTCATTAAAAGGAGAAGATCCAAGATGCCTTTCGGCGCACATGAAACCGTGGAAGTTCATGAAATATTGAATGAAAAATTAAGTGCGATTACACATTACTCCCTTTATGCCGAGCAGGCGCAAAGTCCGCAAGTTCGCGATCTGATTCAGCGTCAGCTGCAAACGACTGTTCAGCAGTATGATCAATTAGTCGCTTACACACATGATTACAGTGCGGCTAATCGGTCGGCATCATTCAGCGCTGGGGCTTCCTCTATGGGTGGAATCTCCCCAGAGCAGGTCGCCTACGGACTGCGCCAACCATCCCCGATGGCCCCTCAATTCCAGGGCAGGCTGAATGATCAACAGATCTTAAGCGCCTTGCTGTGCAGCAATAAAAACTGTGCCAAAAACGGCATGCAGGCTTCGCTCGAATGCGCAGATCCGAATGTGCGGCAAATGCTGCTCAATGGCGCTATCTCTGCGAATCAGCATGCTTATGATACGTTCCTGCTGATGAATCAGCTAGGCCAGTATCAAGTACCTACCATACAGGATCATACGGCAAAAACGTTCTTGCACGCTTTTCAGCCGATGCATGCGACTAGTCCAGCTCCTTACGTGTAGCTTAACGAAAAAGAAGCCTCCATTAGATTCTTTGAAATCTAACAGGGGGCTTCTTTTTCTCATTTATGAACCAGACCGGTCGAGATTTCGAGTTCATATCTTCGGCTCTCGGGCATTTCGGATGCATATGCAAGATGGACGGCCTGTGCAATATCATAGGGGACACGGACAAATTGAATGGAAAATCCTGCTGGCCCCGCCACCGTACTATCGGTTACTCCTTCCAATATGCAATAGCTGGCTTGCGGGATGCCGTCATATGGCGTTCCAACACTCCCTACATTGAAAAGTACCCGTCCACTATTTATATGCCCCTCAAATTTCTCTTCAGACGTGTTTTTGATCGTTATCAGATAAGGGAGGTGAATATCCCCGTATCCGACGATATCGGGCTGCCGCCCATCCGCTGGCGTACCTGTCATTTCTGTATTTTCAAACATCGCCATTCGCTCCGCTTTGGGCGCTTTGCGTTTCACCCGATGGAAGACGCTTTGTGCAGAAGCGTGGAAACATCGAATGAGCTTCCCGCTCATGCGGATATCGACGGAAAATGGCAGTTGCGCCAAATAAGCGAGCCGTTTTTCGCCGAGCTGCTGCTGATGCCAAGATCCCGTCGGTTGATCCTGGGGGTAAGTGATGCCCAAATCCCAGTTTCCTTGCACAACGGTCTCACATACGGTTCGAATGCGATCTACCGCCTCTGCGGAGCCAGGTCCCTTGCCAACGATATCGCCCAGGCAAATAATCCGGTGAATGCCTCTGCATTCTATATCTCGAAGCACGGCGTCCAGAGCCGGTATATTCCCATGAATATCTGAAATAATCGCAATTTTTTCCAAGATGTATACGTCCTTTCTCCTCCAAGGCAAATCATGAAACTCTGCTTCTTTTATACCACAGAGAGATCCATATGAGAATGTGTTCCTCTTTACACTTACCGTTACGAGGGTTATTCTGGTATAATTTGATATTGGGGAAAGGGGAATGCTCGATTGGAATCCAGATTAGAACGTCATCGTAAACAAAAGCAACAGCGACCTGAACGAAACAAGACTCCGCTCAAAGTGATAGGTGGACTCACACTAGCTGCTGCCGTCTGTTTCGCCATTGGAGCAGCTGCTTCTCATTGGACATCGCGCAGCACGCCTGCCGAAGAACTTAAACCCGCATCGACTTCTGCAACGGCTACAGTTCCTCCATCAACGAGTGCAGCAACGCCAAAGCCAAACTCCACGCTTAGTCCGCAGCCTACGCAAAAAGCTGTATTAACGAGTCCTTCACCAGCCGCATCGGACAATCCAGCCACAGGTGATGCGCAAGTAAAGCTTACATTTGTTGGGGATGTACTGCTTGCCTCTAAAGTGGAAGATATTTTAAAGGAAAAAGGTTATGATCATCCGTATTCAAATGTAACCGATTTTTTGAGCAAACCTGATTATACGATCGCTAACCTGGAAACGCCAATAACAACAAGAGGTACGGTTCAAAGTAAGGATTACGTATACCGCTCTTCGCCGCTGGCGCTACCGGCTTTGAAAGCTTCCGGCATTGATTTGGTCAATTTGGCCAACAATCATGTGATGGATTACGGGACCGAAGGCCTGCTGGACACCATGGCTTCTCTGGATCAAGAGGGCGTTAAGCGGGTAGGGGCCGGAAAAGATTTGGAAGAAGCTTATCAACCTGTCATTGTCGAAAAGCAAGGAATGAAAATCGCTTTCCTCGGGTTCAGTCGCGTCGTTCCGGATGGTTCATGGAAAGCGGGCCCAGGGCACCCTGGCGTCGCTGAAACCTACAACTACAAACCTCCTGTTGAAGCCATCCAGAAAGCGAAGGAGAAGGCTGATCTCGTTGTCGTCATCACGCATTGGGGCGTTGAGAGAACCGATCAACCGGACAAATACCAGAAGGATTTGGCGCATCGCTACATTGATGCAGGTGCCGATCTTATTGTTGGCGGCCATCCGCATGTGCTTCAAGGCCTTGAACAATACAAGGGCAAGTGGATCGCCTACAGCTTGGGCAACTTTATTTTCACAACCAACGATGTGCCTAAAACTTGGGAAACGGTCATTATGGAAGCTTCGTGCTCCAAAGAAAAGAAGTGCGACGTGCACCTAGTGCCCATATTAACCAAAGGTGCGCTGCCGACACCCATGAATGCCGAAGATGGAGCCAAGCTTTTTCAACGGCTGAGTCAAATTTCGTTAGGTGCGCAAGTCGACGCACAGGGTAATGTTTCAAAGAAATGAGATAGATAGGAGCAAAGGAAAAATGAAGGAACAAATTCGCAATATTTATTGTGTAGGGCGCAATTACAGAGCCCACGCCGCCGAACTCGGCAACGATGTTCCGGATCAGCCGATGATTTTTACAAAACCTACGCATGCCCTTGTAGAAATAGACGGAGGCGAATTAACACTTCCGGGAAGCCATGGCGAAATTCATTATGAAACTGAACTGGTGCTGCATATTGCAAAGCCATACAGTGCCGGCGCGACTGTGGATGACATCGTGGATCAATACGCGCTGGGTATTGATTTTACACTTCGGGATGTGCAAAACGTGATTAAGAAAAAAGGTCAGCCCTGGCTCCCGGCCAAAGGCTTCCTTGGTTCAGCGCCGATTAGCCGGTTTCGCCCGTTCCCGGGCGCTGCCGTGCTTGCGGATTCGAACTTTAAGCTGCTGCAGAACGGAAACGTTGTGCAAAACGGGAATATTAGCAACATGATTTTTGACCTTCAGACGATTATTGATTATATTGCAAAGCACTATGGATTAGGTGCAGGGGATATTATCTATACGGGAACGCCGGAAGGGGTAGGTCCTGTAAGCAGTGGAGACCGTTTGGAGCTTGTCTGGGGAGAAGAAGTATTCGGAGCTGTAACGATCAAAACTGAAGGTTAATGAATAGTTGAAAAAGAAGCCTCCTATCCCATTTATTTCATGGATTAGGGGGCTTCTTTTTAGCATCTCATTTATCCTATCGAGAGAAGCTCTCGCACTTCCTGCTCCGTCAAAGCGGACAACGCTTCTTGGCCCGGCTGGATCACTTCGTCGATCAAGTTTTTCTTTCTTTGCTGAAGATCATACATTTTGTCTTCGATCGTACCTTGGGCGACGAGGCGAATCACTTGTACAACCTTTTTCTGCCCAATGCGGTGCGCACGATCGGCTGCCTGCTGTTCAACGGCAGGGTTCCACCACAGGTCATAAAGAATGACGGTGTCCGCTCCGGTCAGGTTTAGTCCTGTGCCGCCCGCCTTTAGGGAAATAAGGAATAAATCGCGTTCGCCTTCATTAAACCTTCTGCAAAGTTCCACGCGCTCTTTAGTAGGCGTTTGGCCGTCCAAATAAAAATGCGGAACACCCAGGTAGCCTAACTCCCGCCCGATCATGCCGAGCATCACTGTAAATTGAGAAAAGATAAGTATCCGTTTGCCCGCACTTCGGCACTCCTCCACAATGTCCAGCAGCTGTTCGAATTTGGCCGAGCTTCCGGCATAATCCTCGATAAACAAAGCGGGATGGCAGCACAGCTGGCGAAGCCGGGTCAAGCCGGCCAAAATTTTGATCCGGTTTTTCTGAAACCCTTTTTCGTTCAAATGCTTTAATGTTTCCTGCTGCAGCTTGGCTAGGTATGCCGTATATAACTTCTTCTGTTCCGGCAGCAGTTCGGAGGCTTGAAGCGACTCGATCTTCTCCGGGAGCTCCTTCAGTACGTCTGTCTTGAGTCTTCGGAGCAAAAACGGACGAACCCGCTTAGCGACGGTTTCTCTGGACAATTCGTTGAATGCCTTGCGTCCCGGGAACAATCCGGGGGACACGACGTCCATAATGGACCATAACTCCTCCAGCCTGTTCTCGATCGGCGTTCCCGTGAGTGCGAAACGGTGCTGGGCTTGAATCCCTTTCACCGCTTGAGCTGTCCGCGTCGTGTAATTTTTAAAAACTTGCGCCTCATCTAAGAAGAGGGTATGAAAAGAAAGCTCGACATACATTTCATAATCTCTTCGCAGTAAAGGATAGGAGGTAATGATGACGTCTTTTTGTGAGGCGTTTCTCAGCAATTTACTCCGTTCCTCTTTGGTTCCGTCAACGATGACAGCTTGAACATCCGGGGCGAACTTGTGTAGTTCATTCTGCCAGTTATAGACTAGCGAAGCGGGAGAGACGATAATAGCCGGCAATTTCTGATCGCGAATTTCCGGAAGGACGGAGACGAGAAAAGAAATGCTTTGCAAGGTCTTACCGAGCCCCATGTCATCGGCCAGAATGCCGCCGAATCGGTAATGGGATAGCGTTTTTAACCATTGAAATCCATACTTCTGGTAATCGCGAAGCACGCTGACCAGACTGCCCGGAATTGGGAAGTCCAGATTGTCCGGATTTCGCATGTTTTCCAGCAGCCGGCGGAACGATTTCCCTAGTTGGACGGAACTTCCGCTCAACTGGGTATCGATCAAGTGGAGTCCTCGAATAAGAGGGATATGGATCCCGCCTTCCTGAATGTCCTCTTGACGAATCCCCATTTCATTCATAAGGCGGACAATTTCTTGAAACTCTGCGCTTTCCAGCGGCAATAATGCGCCATCCGGAAGACGATGATATCTCCGTTTCTCCTCCAGGGACTTGAGCAAATGGCGGATTTCCGATTCCGGAATGCCTGCCATATCGAACTTGAAGTCGAGCCAATCGGTCCGTTCATCCGAATCTACTTTGACCTTTGGCGCTGTAAGCCCTGTCAGGAGTCTTGTTTTCACAGCAGATGTTGCAAAGACTTGCGCGAGCTTTTCTAATTGCGGCAATTCATGGTACAGGAACTCATACTCGGCTTCTTCGCCATCCAGAAAATATCCGCCCTCCGTCCTGACGAAAGCGCTCTGCTCCATAAGGTCGATAATTTGTCGCTCTTGTTCGCCGTCACGCAGGAGAATACGATCCGCGCCGAGTCTCTGATTATTTCCTTCAAGAGGATTAATAATGATTTCACCGTATTGAAACTCCAGCCCCGCTAGCAGTCGATCCTTAACGCGATCCAAATAAAGCTTGGCCTTTAAAGGTGTTTGCGTAATGCGGTCGGAAACGGCCTGAGCGATTCGCACGCTCCCCAGCTTCATAAGACCAGGAACGACTTTTTCCATAAAGGGTTCCATAAGCTCTGGCCGAATCGGAATACTCATTTTACGGGAGTGCTCCAGCATCTGCTTCATCTCTGAAAGGCGCTTGCAGGCATCGCTTTGCAGCTTCAGCAATTTTCCTTCATGAATAACAACGCTATATGCCTCCATAACGGTAATCTCGTTAAGTCCCTGAACCTCCAATTGGTAACCGTCCGCTTGCGCTTGATCGAATTCAAAATGAAGTGGGAGTGATTCTTCCGAAATTTGAAGACTATTGAATATTCTATCATTGTGTTCGAGATGTGCCATAGGAGCATTAGCAAGCAGAGGAGCAAGGCTGTCCCATAAAAAAGGAGGAACCAGAAGCGTCCGTTCACCGCCCATTGGGCGCATAAGCACGGAATTCGAAGCTTCGCGAATCATCATTTCGTTCTGATAAATGTGAATCAATTGACGAAGGATGGCGTCATTTTCGTTTTGAAAGCGGTGAAGCTCCGGATCATAGCGGAATTGTTTGGTAAACGCATGCGTTTCTCGGCGATCTATCCGCTCCAGAAAATCCCTAATGTTTTGTACAATATATAACCGCTTGGGTCCAATCTTTATCTCGATACCGAACATATACGATTGGTAACCGTAGGCGTAAGGCTTGCAGATGAACTCCACATCCAATACGGCCCTGTGATCAATAAGTGAGCGGGTAACATTGGAGCGTAAAGGCTTGCTGCCGAACAATTCCAGAATGCCGCTGGTCAGCTTATTGTCTCTGGTTGCGGCCCCGTCATCGGACGCTTCAACAAGATGTAGATTTGAAGGATCCGATTGGGCATGTAATGAACGCGAATGCTGCATATTTTGAATATTCAGCAGGACAGCTGCGATATGTTCGCAGTATAAATCGTCAGGATAGTAATCGGGACAAGTGCATTCTGCATGGACATTCTGTTCTTGAACAAACTCAACATAAATGTGGCTTAGGGACTTTTCTTTCACCGTTGCTTCATAAATCAAACCAGCAGGATCTACGTTCGTGAAAGTTACTCTTCCTTGGTGATAGTGGTTTTCTCCGTTTTCGTAAGCGAACCGCCCGCATAATTTTTTTACGGCATCGACTGTCAATCGAAAGCTCATGGTAAGAATCCGTCCTTTTGAATAAATATCATACTCCATATGATAACAGATTGAACGCGAAATAAAAGAAAGGGCCTTCCCCGGTCATTGACGATGACGAGTAGAAAGCCCGATGTTTATATAGCACGTTCTTTTAAATTGGTGTCCGAGTAGGTATCGCGGATGCGGAGAATCGCGGGCAGCTGCTCAAAAAACACATCGACAACTTTCGGGTCAAAATGCTCGCCTCGCTCCTCTTTGAACAGGTTCAAGATACGGTCAAGTTCCCAAGCTTTTTTATATACCCTTTCGCTGCCAAGCGCGTCGAACACATCTGCGATCGCCGTGATCCGTCCATAAATATGAATTTCTTCACCTTTCAATCCCTGAGGATAGCCCCGTCCGTTCCACTTCTCATGGTGCTCGTATGCGACGATGGCTGCCGTCTTGAGAATGTGGCGATTGGAATTTTTAAGCAAGTTATAGCCGATAAGCGTATGGTTCTGCATGACTTTAAACTCTTCATCGGTCAATTTGCCTGGTTTCTTAAGTACATCATCGGGAATGGCGACTTTGCCGATATCATGCATAGGCGATGCCATTTTCAGCAGATCCGCTTCTTCTTGATTCATGCCCAAACCAAGTGCAAGCACATAAGAGTACTCAGCCACACGCTTGACATGGTTCCCTGTCTCTTTCGAGCGGCTCTCGCTGATTTCACCCATCGTGAAAATGATTTCCTTCTGCGTCTCTTCAATCTCATGCGTCAGCAATGCGGATTCCAACGATTTGCCGGCATAGGATGCGGCCAGTGTTAAATACTCCATATCTTTATCCGAAAATTGTTCGTTCGGCGTCATTTTGTTTACAGCTTGATAGGCGCCCATAATTTCACCTTCATTGTTGCGGAAGGGAATGACCATCAGCGCCTTGGTTCGATAACCCGTTTGTTGATCCGTACGCAGAGCGCCGTTGATCAAGTAAGGCTTGTATTCTTCATTGGTATAGGCATCGTCGATAAATACAGCCTTATCATGAGTTACCGCATAACCGACAAGACCGGCGGTGCTTGGAATACGTATTTCGTCGACCCCGTGGGCGACCTTGGACCAGAGCTCGTTCTTGTTAGCATCGAGCAGCCACACTGTACAACGATCGGATACGATCATGTCACGTCCCATATCAGCCATTAGCATAAGTACATGATCCAGAATTCGTTCATTTGCGATTTTAGCCGCATAGTCAAATATGATGCGCAGCATCTCTTGAGGCTCAAGATCTTTTTTGAAGCGAGGTTCTAAACCGAAAAGTTCATGTCCCATGGTAGTCTCCTTAGCGTTCTCCGAAGTAAACTGTGCTGATCCCTATTTTACCATATACTTCTCTCAGAAAGTTCGGATTCCTGCTGAAATTTCACTTATTTTGATTGATTTTGTCGAATGTGAATGTATCTTTTACAAAGATGGTGACGCTAAAAGCGGTATGTTACAATGTGTAGGATGAATCGAACGGATTTGGTTGAAAAGAATGGGAGTGGTAAGTGTTGGAATGGTTATGGGGAGCTATAGGGAGCCTTGTTATCGCAGGTGTTGCTTGCTGGAGGGGATCCTTGTCCGGAAGCGGTTTTTTAGCCGCTATACTGCTTGGAACCACGATGTATGCGCTAGGCAGCACGGCATGGTTCGGTACACTCATTGCATTCTTCGTTTCTTCGACTTTGCTTTCTAAATTCAAACATAAACGGAAAGCGGAAGCGGAGAGCGGATATGCGAAAAGCGGGAGAAGAGATGCCGGGCAAGTTGCGGCGAATGGGGGCATAGGCTTGTTGCTTTGCATCTGTAATTCGTTGTGGCCTAACTTGGCATGGTGGGCGATTTTCATTGGAGTTATGGCAACGGTGAATGCCGATACATGGGCGACAGAGATTGGTGGGCTCAGTAAATCTGCGCCAAGGTCGATCGTCAGCGGGAAGCGAGTTCCAGCCGGTACGTCGGGCGGTGTAAGCGGAATGGGCTTGTTCGCGTCTCTCCTGGGAGGTATGTTCATTGGAGCCGTTGGGTGGATATTGAGCCAAATGGGCGGCGGAGAAGTAAAAGAAGCAGCTATTGGCATGCTTCCCCTCCTATGGATAGGCGCACTATCCGGACTTGCGGGTTCTCTAATCGATTCTTGGCTGGGCGCGACCGTGCAAGTCATGTTTCATTGTGAAGTCTGCGGCAAAACGGTAGAGAAGGAGTTTCATTGCGATACGCGCGCTGGGCAAGCGGGAGGATGGAGAGGCATGACAAATGACTACGTCAATGCCGTCAGCTCGCTCACAGGAGGGGTTATTTGTTTGGTTTTATTCATCTTTGCGGGAATAAGCTTTATTTAATACCCAAATGAGTAAACCGAGCATTCCGAGCACGATAAGGATAGAAAAAACAATAACTGCAGTCATGAAATCAAGCTCCCCTTTATTCATCTTGACAGGCTTTTAGCCTTTGATTATTGTAATTCACACACATCAACAAAACAACCCTGTTCCCAAGTAAAAAGGACAGGGTTGTTTGTGTTTGCTAGTGAACGCTAGAACTACCGGCCTCTTGTGTCTGAGCGTCTAGGACAGGTTGTCCAACTGGTGCAGGTGCAACTGCATCTTGCAGCTGCTTCTCTAACTGACGAACTTTTCGCTGAAGCTTGTACTGGCGTATCATGCCGAACATGCCGACGATCAGGCCGCCTAGTAGAGTCGATGTTAAAATAACGAGAATTAATGGCGTATTCGTTTGTGTAAACAAGAAATTAACTTGCACAGGCTCAACATTGCTAACAGCAAAGACAGCTGTAATCAGGGCGAAAATCAAAGCGCAAATCAGTATCCACTGCATTTTCATACCATGTTCTTCCTTTCATAATGGAAAAGGCTGAAAGCTTGCGCCTTCAACCTTTTCAAGTCGATATTATTTCGTCAGCTCTTCCATTTGGTCGAGAAGCGAGCTGAAAACGCTCATTGCTTGCTTGATCGGCTCTGGGGTCGACATGTCAACGCCGGCGCGTTTCAAAATATTCAGCGAATAGTCGCTGCCGCCGCTTTTCAGGAAGCCGAGGTAGCGGTCCACAGCAGGTTGGCCTTCGTCCAGAATTTGCTTGGCAAAGCTGGTGGCTGCGGAGAAGCCGGTCGCATATTTATATACGTAAAAGCTGTTGTAGAAATGAGGGATGCGCGCCCATTCCATTTCGATATCCTGGTCCACGACCATATCGTTGCCATGGTACAGCTTATTTAGCCCGTAATAGATTTCGCTGAATTCTTGTGGTGTCAAAGAGTCTCCGGATTCCGCTTTTTCGTGGGTGATCATCTCGAATTCGGCGAACATCGTCTGACGGAATACGGTCGTCCGGAACTGATCCGCGTAGTAAGTGAGCAGGTAAAGCTTTTCTTTCGGATCGGTCACGCGTTTCAACAAATAGTCCATAAGCAGTGCTTCATTAAGCGTAGAAGCTACTTCCGCAAGGAAAATCGTGTATTGCGCGTAACGGTAAGCTTGATTCTCGTCGGACAAATATGAATGAATGGCATGCCCCATTTCATGCGTCAATGTGAACATGCTGTTCAAGTTGTCCTTATGGTTCAGCAGGACATAGGGATGCGTGCCGTAAGCGCCCCAGCTGTACGCGCCGTTGCGTTTGTTTTTGTTCTCATAGACATCGATCCAATGGTTATCGAAACCGTCTTGAAGAATTTTCAAATAATTCTCGCCCAGCGGAGCCAAGCTTTTCTTAATCTCTTCTTTGGCCTGCTGATAGGTAATATCCATGTTGAATTCTTCCACCAGCGGAGCAAATAAATCGTACATATGCAGTTCATCGACTTTAAGAAGCTTCTTGCGAAGTTTCAAATAGCGCTGCAGTTGAGGCAAAGAATCGTGAACCGTGCTGATCAGGTTCGTATATACTTCTTTCTTGATGTTATCTCCAAAAAGTGTGGATTCCAACACCGAAGGATATTGGCGAGCCTTGGCATAGAAAATATTTTTGTTAATATTTGCGCTGAGCGTCGCGGCAATCGTGTTCTTTTGACTGCGATATGTAGAATAGACCGCTTCAAAAGCACGTTTCCGCACTTCAGGATCGCGGCTTTCCAGGAACTGAATGTAGCTGCCGTGGGTTAGCTCGACCTCTTCACCCTTCTCGTTCTTGATCTTAGGGAACTTCAAGTCGGCATTGTTTAGCATGCCAAAAATCGTACTCGGTGCTCCGGCCATGTTGCCGGCTTGCGCCAATAGCGCTTCCTGCTCTTTCGAAAGCGTATGCGGCTTCTGGCGAATCATTTCGTCGAGCGTATCTTTGTAAAACGATAAGGAAGGATCATTCACGAATTGATGGAGTTTTTCTTCGGATAAACTTAAAATTTCCGGTGAAACGAAAGAGAGCGCTTCGCCAACTTCGACGCTGATTTTTTTCGCTTTATCGGATAAGGCCTGATAAGTAGGTTCTGCCGTGTCCTCGTGGTGCTTCATGTTTGCATAAACATAAAGTCTTTCGGTTTTTTGAGAGACCTCATCCTCGAGTTCAAAGATCTGCTTTATTGCGGCAGGATCGCTCAGCTTCCCTTGGAAAGCGCTGATTTTGCCAAGCGAGTTTTTCACTTGTTGAAATTCTTGATCCCAAGCTTTCTGGTCGGGGAATATGTCCTCCAGATTCCAACGGTGCTCGGCCGGTACTTGTTTACGTTCCAAAATTTGAGTCATCGGAGCCCTCCTGTCCTTGGTTTGAGATTGAGGTAACCTTACTTCATTGGCGTGCAAATCGGCAGCGGGAACAGAGCTTAGAAGAATTCCCAACGCTGCAGTTACGTAGATCCAGCGCATAGCGGTCAGCCCCCGGCGTTTACCCATCCAGGAAATCATGAACTGAACTCCCATAAGATGGTTTTCACCTAGTATGACCTTAAGCCCATACATTTATGATTATATGAAAAAGCTGGAAAGAAGTAAATTTGACAATCACATGCCTAGGCCGAAAAAGCTGATCAAAACAAGTACAAATGAAATGGAAACCATCACAATGGCAAGAAGCGCGAGAGATCGTTTGAACTGCGGGGGAAGGGAGTCTTTCTTCATAATTAGAATAATAGCCAGGCAAAAGGAGACGAGAATAAACGTTAATATGGTACCGGAATCGGTCATTGCGGATCATCCTATCAGATTAAAATAGTGGAATGAAAGCTTCAATCATTGTTATGTTTCGCTAAAGACGATCGAAATCCTTTTATAGGTCGTTGTATGATGTCTAAAAAGCTTGGAAAACCTACCTATTTGTTAGGAATAGAAGGCTGCAATAAAAGCCGAAAGGGAGGCAAGCATGACGACACAGATGATTGCGGATCCTGTTGCGAAAAAGCCCGTAAACAGCGGGCAATCCCAGCCAACAGACGGTCTCACGGTAGCTCAATTTATTCTTGAGCAGCTATCCGTATGGGGAGTCAAAAGAATTTATGGCGTGATTGGTGACGCTAATTTATATGTATTGGATGCTTTGGCTAAACAGAACAAGATCGCCTACGTCGCCTGCAAGCATGAATGCAGCGCAGCATTGATGGCTTCGGCAGAAGCGAAGCTAACCGGCTGGGTCGCGGTATGTATGGCAACAAGCGGGCCGGGAATTGCCAATTTGCTGAACGGTTTGGCAGATGCGGCGATGGATCATGCCGGCGTAATTGTACTAACCGGGCAGGTAGCGACGGCTTCTATCGGCACTCACGCGAAGCAATACATCAATCAACAGCAGTTGATTCATCCAATAGCCTCTACATCGGAATTGCTCGCACATCCGGATGCGCTTCCCGAACTATTGCAAAATTTTTTCGTGAAGTCGAAGATGAATGGTGAAGTAACTCACTTAAGTATCCCGAAAGATATGTTTCAATTGCCGGTTCAGGGAACAGTGCGAGCCTATCCTCAACATTTGCATCAGAAGCGGCTGACACCGGAAGAGCTGATTCAACAGGCAGCCGAGCAGCTTGCAAAGTCGCTGAAGCCGTCTCTGCTCATAGGAAGAGGGGCATTCTCAGCTGCCGATAAAATAAGGCAGCTTGCGGAAAATGTGCAAGCTGCTGTAGTGACCACGTATACGGCGCGGTCCCTGTTTCCCAACGATCACGCCCAGTATGCGGGCGGTCTCGGACAAGCGGGGAGCGAAGCATCCAGCGTCTTACTCGCCGAGAGCGATTTGATCCTCGTGCTCGGCGGCACGTGGTGGCCGGACGATTATGCGCCAACGCAAGCGCGCATCTTGCAGATCGATCAATCCCCCGGGAATATGGGGATTGAGCATGGCCTAGAGCTCGGCATTGTGGGCGATTTGGCGCAAATCGTCCCGCGATTGTTCGAGCTCGTATCGGCGAAGCCGAAAGACCGTGCCGCCTGGAAGCAGCGTATCGCGGAAGTCGCCGGCGGCTGGAAGGCGCGTATCGAGCAGGAAGCAGGCTCGAACGCAAGCCCGCTCGCGCCGCAGCGCGTGATTCGCGAGCTGTCGGGCCAGCTCGCCCCGGACGCGATCGTCGCGGTGGATACCGGTGACCACACGCTGTGGTTCAACCGTATCTTCCAAGCCAAGCGGCAGGAGATCCTGATCTCTGGCCGCTGGCGGACACTCGGCTTCGCCTTGCCCGCTGCCATTGCAGCGCAGCTGGAATACCCCGAGCGCCAGGTCATCGCTTTGGCCGGCGATGGGGGTAGCGTGCAGACGCTCATGGAATTCCAGACCGCTGTGCAGCTTGGGCTGCCGATTGTGATGATCATCATGAACAATGAATCCTACGCCATGGAAAAGAATCGCATGCTGGCCAGCGGTATGCAGACATTGGGCAGCGAGCTTGTAAACCCCGACTTTGCTCTTATCGCTCAAGCTTGCGGCGGTATTGGACGCAAAGCGGTTTCTGCTGGTGAGTTTGAGCAAGAGCTTCGAGAGGCGCTGGGGCAACGCAAGCCATGCATACTCGAAGTAACGGTGCAGGCTGCCATGGTTCCACATACGAAAATATAGGTCGCCCGGCTGCTTTCAATTAGCCTGCGTTCTGCATAGTACCGTCCGGATCTTCACCGTCTTCGACTTTAACCAGCATCAATTTGCCGCGGGAGTCCGTTTTGACCGTAAACCGGTCTTCGGGCTCTATTTGCGCTTCATCGCTTAATTCTTTCGGTAAGGTCAATTGTCCGCGTTCTCCGACCTCGACCAGGTAACCGACCGTTTTCATCCACTTGCCGGCGGCTAATACCGCGACAATGAGTATGCCAATCAACAGCCATTTGGCAACCGGATTGGATTCGAAGAAAGGCTTAAGGAATTTTTCGCCTGTAATCATTTTTCCGGCGGTTAATACAAGAACGCCGGATCCGATATAGATGATCGACGGGTATTTTTCAATCCACTTAATAAACAATGTACTTCCCCAAACGACAATAGGGACACTGACTAAGAGACCGACAATGACGAGCAAGAACTCACCATGCGCGGCGCCGGCTACGGCAATCACGTTATCGAGCCCCATGACGGCATCGGCAATAATGATCGTCCGGATGGCCGCCCACATACTGTCTTTGGCTTCAATATTATCGTGATTTTTTTTATCCGTAAGTAGTTTATAGGAAATCCAGATGAGCAGTAATCCGCCTGCCAGTAAAAGTCCGGGAATTTTAAGCAAACTTACGACGATGAGCGTAGCAAGCGCACGAATAATAATGGCTCCGACAGTTCCCCATAAAATAACCTGCTTCTGTGTCTCTTTTTTTAGATTTCGTGCAGCCATGCCAATAACAATCGCGTTATCCCCCGCAAGCACCAAGTCAATGAGGATGATACTGAGTAATGAGACAAAAAAACCGGTTGACAACCAATCCATACCTAACACTCCTTTAAACTTTTTTGAAAAAAAATAGAGCCCAGCACCGTAGACCGGTGAAGGCTCTATTTCATCAAAAAAGACCTTCACCAATAAAAATTGGCAAAGGTCTTGCTAACAACGTGTTCGTTGCCAATAAAGCCGGGACCTGATGAGGATCCGAATTGACGACTTTACTGTGACAGCTACTCCCCTTTGGAGTGAAAACTATGCATTTATGTTTTAATTATAAGAACAAAACAATTCTAAAGTCAAGCCTAAAGAAAAAATGCCTAGACTTCGTTAAAAGCATCCATGATGGCTTGCCACTCTTCTTCCGTACCGGAAAAAGTTTCTTTCGGGAATTTTTCCTTCGCCCACTGCATCATCGCCGGTCTGCCGATGAACGTGTGGCATTCTTCCCCCCACTGATCGGAAATTTCCGTCAGTACGATTTTGGTGCCGTGAACCTCGACATTCATCATGTTCCATTTGTCTTTTTTGTAAATGGTATGTTTTTTTATCATATCCGCTGCTGCTCCCTATTGATTCAGTTGATGTCATCATACCGCATGGTCACTTTGAAATCAAGAAACGATGGTTGCGGCAAGCATAAAATGATGGTAAAATCCTCCTAATCCTTTCCAGAGGGAATGGAGGCCAGGTTTTTAGCCCAGAATGAGTTGAGCCGAGAAGAGGAGAGATGAGTATGGAGCAAAAGCGAATTTACGAGCAGGTTGGGGTCGCAATGACCTCCAGATCGTACGCGGAGTACGAGAGAATGTTTCTGCTAAATGACAAGGAATTGCAGGGAAAGCGAGTACTGGATGTGGCAGGCGGCGCATCGTCGTTCACGGCGGAAGCCAGGCGGAAGGGTGTGCTTTCGGAAGCGGCCGATCCGTTGTACAGCAAGTCTGTAGAAGAAATAACGGAACATGGCATGCAGGAGATTGAAGTTGTCGCCGCCAAGATGGAGAAGCTTGTTGATGTGTATAACTGGGAGTTTTATGGATCTGTCGAGAAGCACCGGGCAGGTCGAGTGGAAGGGCTTCGGCTCTTTTCAGAAGATTTCGCTAGCCCTGACGCTCGGGTCAGGTATCATACATCAATACTGCCTAATCTCCCTTTTGCAGATAATTCGTTTGATCTAGTGCTTTGCAGCCATTTCCTCTTCTTATATGAAGAACAGTTTGATTATGGGTTCCACTTAGCGTCTGTTCGTGAGCTGCTGCGCGTCTGTAAAACAGGAGGCGAAGTTCGGATTTATCCGCTGCTGAACTTCCGAACAGTGGAATATTGCAGATTGCAAGAATTATTGGATGAATTAACATCATCTGGGTATTTGGTTCGAAAAAGTAAGGCGAATTTACCGTTTTTGCCGAATTCAGAGCAATTTTTGGTCATTTCCAAGTCCATTTGTGCATGATCCCAAACCGTCAATTATAACTGTTTTTTACCGGAAAGACATGGTTTTGCAAGTTGATTTATACAGCTGATGGTGATATAATTTTGGTATTCGCCACAGATGGCGATATTTTTAGGAGGTTGTTCATTTGAAAGGTACAGTTAAATGGTTTAACGCAGAAAAAGGCTACGGATTCATTCAAGTTGATGGTGGAGACGATGTATTCGTTCACTTCTCCGCAATCCAAGGCGAAGGATTCAAAACATTAGAAGAAGGCCAAGAAGTTGAGTTCGATATTACTCAAGGTAACCGCGGCCCTCAAGCAGCTAACGTCACCAAATTATAAGAAATTGGGTCTACCCACTTATAAATAGAGTGTCATAGCACAAACAACAAAAGACGGATCCGGGGTAACTCGGAGCTGTCTTTTTTGCTTTGTGCCGATAATTGAAAGCGAAAAGGAGCTTCCCTCGGGTAGCTCCTTTCTCATCCTATTAGTCGATAAATTGCAGAATCTCATCAATTTCTTTACGGGCTAATTTACCCGGGCGTTCTTGCGGGTGTCCGAGTGCAATCACCATATTAATCTGACACTCTTCCGGGATCGCCAGATATTCGCGAATTTGATCTTGCGCGAGTAGGACAGGCCCTGTCATCGGACAAGTGGCCAAGCCTCTGGCATGTGCTGCCAGCATCAAGTTTTGGGAAGCCAGGCATGAACTCTTGATGCCTTCTTCGGCCCAAACATGCTCATCCACAAGCGCGATCGGATCGAAAATGCGCTCACGGAATTTGGATGCGTACGGAGTGGCCAAGCAAATAATCAGTACCGGAGCGTCTGAAAAAGCTGTCGCGTAAGGACCGAACGATTTTACCAGCAAACGGGCTTCTCTGGATAGACCTTTTTCCTCCGCCGCAGCTGCTCTGAGATGAAGTTGATCCCAGGTCATTTGCTCGATATGTTTAATTTTCTCTTTATTTCTTATCGCAATAAACTGCCATGTTTGGGAGTTCGTATCGCTTGGGGCGTATCGGGCACAGTCGATGATCTCGCGGATATCGTTGGCTGAAACCTCCTGCTCCGTAAATTTCCGAACGCTTCGACGCTCGAGTACAATCGTCTTAAATTCTTCATAGTTCATAAGAAACATGTAACCTGCCTTTACTTCTCAGTTTATGTCAATGCTGCAAGTCTTTATAAACAACCTTATTATTACTTGGTTCTAAGACTTTATCTTATTATATGCCAGTTGCTACTGCAGCACAACCGTATCGCCAACGTTCAGTCCTTTGAGGACCTCGGTTTTCTCCGGAGTTTCCAGACCGATCTCGATATCGCGGCGTTCTAAACCTTGAGGAGTTTGCAGCATGACGTAATAAGCGTCTTTTTCGTGCAACACAGCTAATGTCGGAACTACGATGGCACCCGATTTTTTATCTGTTTCTATCGTGCCCGAGAGGCTGAGTCCGGCAATTAATTGCGCGTTAGGCTCTAAGGATATCGTAACTTCGAACTGCGCGGAGCCCGATCCTTGATCGGTGCCGGACTTGGCGAACTTGGACACTTTTTCGACTTTGCCTTGGAGCTTCATCTGCTTCAGGGCATCGACTTTTACTTGAACGGGCATATCGGGCTTAATCCTAAAAACGTCAAATTCACCAACGGTACTAACAAGCTGAAGCTTCGTTAAATCTACAATTTTGCCAATGCGTACGCTTTCCTCCACAGACTGAGGGATTTTGGCGGAATCCTCAAATAAAAATATGCCGTCTTCAGGCGCCGTGAAGGCGGCTTGCTCGACTTTTTCTTGCTTTTTCGCTAGCTGGAGTTCCGTAGATTCATTGTTTACTGCATTTAACTGCTCCTGAATTTTACGGCCTTCGGTATCGGCGAAACGTTGTCTGGCATCCGCCTCGCTTACAGAGGAACTTCCTGCAAGAACGGGGTCAATCGTCGCCCCGGAGGCTTTGAAATTAGCCAGATCAGCTTCTAACTTTTGTTTTTTGAGACTGGTTTGCTGGTTGGCGATCTCGCTTTTTAAGGGAGTTGCATCAAGCTCAAACATCAGCTCCCCTTTTTTAACCTGAGATCCTTCCACGACGTTCCACTTTTTAATTTCACCGCTAAAGGGCGCATAGATGCGGGTCTCTTTTTGGTAAGAAGACTTTCCCTTCACCTCAATGCTGCTAACGAGATCTTCTTGCGTTACTTTGAATTGCAAGGCGGTTCCGGCAGCATTCGCCTCATGATTGCGCACCTGTTTGGGATGACTGGATATGTAAAGGAAGCTGCTAGTGCTGCAGACAACAACAGTAGTCGCGATTAGCGCCCATGTCTTCTTTTTCTTCATTGCTGTTTATACTCCTATTCTCGTTTTATCGCCGTTAATGCATCTGTTCTGGATGCTTTAATTGCTGGGTAGAGTCCGGAAAGAACACCGGTCATAACTGCGAAAAACATGCCTACGGGCAGGATCCATAAGCTGATAAATAAAATCTCGGCATTTTCTCCGCTATTATTGGAACCGAATTTAATGATGATTATATTGATTCCCCATATTACCCAGTAGGAAAGCAGGATGCCGACTAGTCCTCCCAACATGCCAAGCAGCGACGACTCCACGATAAACATGTTCCGGATTTGTTTTAAGTTCGCGCCAAGCACTTTCATAATCCCGATTTGCCTGCGCCGCTGATGGGTGGACATCGTCATTGCGACTACAATGGAGATCGACGCTACGAAAAGTACAAAGAGACCGACACCGGTCAAGAGTAAACGGACAATCGCGAATTCGCCTTTCATGCGGTCTTCTTGATATAAATTGGATTGCGTGGTCAGATGCAGCTTCTTAATGAGCTCTTCCACTTGTTTAACGTGAGCGCTGCTGTCGACTTTCACTCTAACGGAAGAATAAACAACCTGGTTAGACCCGGCAGCTTTATTCGTAAGCTCCAGAATTTTGCGCCCCATCTCCGGAGAGACATAGGCCGTTTTATTGTTTAGGACCATGGTGTCCGGCAAGCCTTCCGGCTTCTTCAGTACGCCGACGACACGAACGGGGATCTCTGCTTGTTGCTTTGTCGCATTTTCCGTCGTCGTCGCGCCACGATCTTGGAAACCCATTGGTTTCAGCAGCAGTTGTTTCTGATAAAGCGGGTAAGGAATGGCATTCATCTTGTTGATTGTATCCGACATTTCTTTCGTCGGGTTTTGCTGCATGAGTTTATTGCGTACCTGCCCTGTTTTTTCATCGATGACACCCATCGTAGCCCCGTACGCCAGAACAATGCTGTTATCGCGCTCATTGCTGCCGCCTTGCTGGAATTTGGAGTCGAATTCTTCAACTGTCGCTAGCTCCGTAGCTATCAGATGTACATAACTTTGCTTGCCGTCATCAACAGTGAAGTTAAATTCCTGCAAATCCTGAAAACTTGCAACGGATTTTACGTAGGGAAACGTTCGGATAAGATCCAGCTTGGCGGATGTTATCTTGCCTAAACCGTTTGGATCCCCTGTTTGATCTTGAATCGTAATTTCATCCGTCTTTAAATAATAGCTCATTTGTTTCTGACTGTAGTGCTGGATGGATTCGCCGAATCCAAGCGCGACCATGATGGAAGCCGAGCCGATGGCAATACCGACGGTACAAAGGGCTGTTACGACTTTCCGGCGCTGCAGCTGATCCCAGCTGAGACGAATATAATCTTTGAACTTCATCCTGCCGCACCTTCCTGACTTCCGCTATCTTCAAGCAAATAACCGTCACGAAGCTGCAAGATGCGCTGTGTCCGACAGGCGACCTCATGCTCATGAGTCACAATCACGAAAGTAATCCCCGAATTCTGATTCAAATCGATGAGCAGATCAATGATTTCTTTCTCCGTCTTCGTGTCCAGGTTACCTGTCGGCTCGTCTGCAAACACGATGGCGGGCTTAGTGATTAAGGATCGCGCAATACTTACCCGCTGCTGCTGTCCGCCTGACAACTGAGCGGGGAAGAGCTCCGATTTATCTCCGATCCCTACCTGTTGAAGAAGTGCCATGGCTCTTTCTTTCCGTTCTTTGCTGCTTTTACTTTGAAATACAAGCGGTAACTCGACGTTTTCCCGTACGGTTAAATGAGGGATTAATTCATAGGATTGGAAAATGAACCCAATGTTCGTCCGGCGAAATTCAGCCAGCCGATTTTCGTTCATTTGCTCAATTGCCTGACCGGCAATGAGGATGCTTCCTCGGGTCGGCTTCATCAAGCCAGCCATTAAATTCAATAAAGTTGACTTCCCGGAGCCGGAACTGCCGAGCAGGGCAACCATTTCGCCTTGCTCGACCCGAAAATTAAGCTCGTGAAGAACGGGCGTATCTTCAATGCCTGTGCGGAAGCTGTGAGACAACCGTTCGACAGATAACACACGATCATCCCTTTCATTTTAGAGATTGTTGCTAGTTACGAATTCATTTTGCCACTGGGTAGACTGTCATCGTCTTGCAGCAGGTGGGTTCCCAGAAATCCTATGGCTGCAAGGAGTGCCAAGCCTGATCCAATGAAATACACAGAACTTCCGCCCCATAAATCGAACACCCAGCCGCCGATCGTCCCGCTGATTAACCCGGCTACGCTTGACCAGGCCACCGCAAAAATAGCTTGGCCCGAAGAGCGATATTCATCAGGAATGAGGTGACCGATATAACGAATCGCCGTAAATAAGAAGATTCCGAATGTCACACTGTGCATCATCTGAACGAGTATGATCCAACTCGGATCATGAATGAAGCCCATGATTAAGAAACGAACCGTATATGCGATCCCTGCAAATGCAAGCAGCGGCAATTCCTTAAATCGATGTCCGTACTTGCTGAGAAAGAAAAACACAGGAATTTCACTGAGTGCAGATGTCATCCAAGCGTAGCCGATTAAGGAATCTGAAGCGCCAAGCTGTCTCATATACAGCGCCAGGAAGCCGTCGTTGAAGCGATGAGAAACGGCCATGATGATAATGAGGACAATGAACCAGATGAACTTCTTGGTGCGAATAATACTCAGCATCCCGCCGAACTCCATCTTCTTACCGCCTTTACGGGCATCTTTGAGCAGAAAGGCGAGCACCAATGAGCAGCAAATCGTGAAAAGACACAGTACGGGGGTCAATCCCGAACCGTAGTGTCTGAGCAGCATACCGAACCCCCCGGCTGAAACGGCGAAACCGATGGAACCCCAAATCCGGAATGACGCATAACTTTTGCCGCTCATGCTGACATTCAGCATCAGTTGACTGTCATTCAAGGAATTCACAGGCTGCTGGAAAAAGAAAAACATGGCCAGGCATATGTACAACAGTGAGAACCATCCTGAAGTGAATACGAGAATGGACGTAACCAGTTGGCCCAGAATGAGGATAATCATGATTTTCTTAACCGTCTGATAGCGGTCGCTTAGGAATCCCCAGAGCAAGTTCGTTGCGATCCCGATGAGCGGTCCGATCGAGTAGAGCAGACCAATTTGGATTTTGGAGTACCCCTTATAGTCAAAATATAACGGAAAAAATGTGACGACAATGCCCATCGTCATGTAAAAGGAAAACGTGAACAATTTCAAAAGCAAATCATGGGACTTCATAGGATTAGACGTTTGCATGGACACTCATCACTCGATTTCATCACATATTTTTTGCAGCAAAATTTTGTTCAAGGTGATTGGCTGTCTTTTGCAGGACATTGAAGACAACAAGCAGCTCAGCCAGCATGCCGATCGATTGCGCTAATGCGCCAATCATTCCATTCCAATTAGGTACTAGCAAAATGGCGGTAATTAAGGTAATTAAGGTTATAAATGCGTTTGCAGATTGCGATGCAACCATCACTTTCGTCTGACCTCTGAGCATAATAATCCCGTTCAAATAATCCAGCCAAGGAAATACGATGGTCATGACCATGAAAATCCGCAAGGTACTTAAACTAGCTTTCATGAGATCGGCATTAACCCCCATCACATGGGTCATGAATAACGGTCCCAGCGAC
Source organism: Paenibacillus sp. GCM10027628 (assembly GCF_042676385.1). Taxonomy (NCBI): domain Bacteria; kingdom Bacillati; phylum Bacillota; class Bacilli; order Caryophanales; family Paenibacillaceae; genus Paenibacillus; species Paenibacillus sp. GCM10027628. The sequence goes on along the minus strand of NZ_JBHTHA010000052.1, from coordinate 32,092 downwards.
GTATAACCAAGAATCGCGATTAGAGATCCCGGGATAAAACTGAGGAGAAGGGAAAAGCGGAACACCGTTCCCGGGTCCTTCCGGTAAAAATTCAGTACAATCTGATGGATATAGGAAAAAAAGCTCATGACGAGCTGAGTTAGGCTGCCGGCAATGGCAAACGAAGCGATCGCCAAATGAATATGCGTTGTTTTCCCTAGCATGGCATTAATAGAAGGGCCGATAATGACTGCAATGACCGATGAATAGAGCAGCGGTTTATAAAAGCTGAAAATTTGCTTTTTCGTTTCAATCGGATGATCCGGCGCCTTCTCGGGAATAACTTTTCGTAATAATGATGTGCCTTCCCAAATGGCCACAGCCGCTTCGATGATCATCCCGACGAGGAAAATGACGGCCCCGACTTTACCGCTGGAGACATGATTCGTCGAAATAAAGTATAAAGATAACAAGTACATAGCGATAAGCCGGATACACATCCCGATCGTCAACCACTTCGTCCGCATATTAAATATAATGATGCCGTGAAATAGACAGCGCAGCCCCGAGAATATGCTGACATACATCAGAATTTGATAAACGCTAATCGTAGCCGCCAACAAATCGCGTTCAACACCAAAAAAATAAAGAAACACCCATTCCCCAATAGGTGTGTAACAAAGGATAAGGCCTATGATGATGATACTTGCAAATACGTAGGAGCTTACGACTCCCATCGCGCGAAACGATATGCGGTCTCGGACCAAAGCCGAACACGTTTGTCTGAGCAGCACAACCGGTTTCTCCGTTAAACCAAGCAGGCTCAGCGGCAGGGCATATGTAGCGATGACGATTTCTGGATTGGCAGCTCTAGCAAGCGTACTGTTAATAATAACGTGTGAGAGCGTAACTAAGGTTGCAGAAAGGCCAAGAGGCAGAAAAAAGAGGCAGAGCTGTTTCCAAGTGATGGTTTCCTTTTGCATCGATGCGGACATCTTATCTCTCCTAACCATAGCATCCTTTCTAAAACGTTATTTAAGTATACCAGAAAATGAAATCATGTTGACATACAATTTTAACTGGAAACCTAAGGGTTGAAGTGATACATTTAAAGTTAGAATATTTCTTTAAGAGGTAAACTCTTATTCATATTAAACCAAACCGCAGCAAGTTTTTCCTGCAAGGAGGTAGACCTGAAGATGAGCTGCTATTTTCGATATGATGACAGATTAGGAATCGAGATTCCGAAGCTTGAGGAGGAGTGGGAGAGCTACTCTTCCGACGTACGCGCTCATATTTTATTACAATGGGAACAAATTCGCGGTGTGATACCCGATCGGATATTAAAACTGGAATCGGTCATCATTGTGAAGCAGAATCAGCTTGATCGCGAAGATGATTTTCCGACATCATGCCAACTGAATTCTGAAATCGCCGATTTGGCGAGTACGATTAACGACCTTCATTTATGGTTCCGTGTAAATCAAGACTTGGAATCCAAGGTTCACCATTAATATCAGCTGCATACTGGGCGTCAACTTTATTTAAGATTGGGAGTGACTGGCATGCATAGCAACAAGGATGGTTGGTTGGAAGCAATTGCGAAGCCGCTGCTGGAGCATCTGCCTTCTTTGTACCCGTTTGAAGAATGGGATACAACGATGGATGCACGTATTGAAGCGCTATTATTGGAGAACCTTACCCAAGGAAGCAAAGAGCAAGAGCCATACGGGATGGCGATTAAAGCCGGCCTTTTTTTATTAAATGAAAGCCTGGACAAATCTCACGATATTGCCCAGGAAATTACCAACGCATCCGGCAGCTATTGGCACGCGTTAATGCACCGGATGGAGGGCGATTACAGTAATGCGAAGTACTGGTTTAACGATGTTGGTCCTCACCCTATTTTTTCCAATTTAATCCAATGCGTCCGAAATTATTTGACTGTCAAAGATTTAGCCGAACTAGAGAACGAAGCGCTCCACAGCAAGTTGGAGGTGCTGATAACTTCGCCGGTTTGGAACCCATGCGTGTTCGTTGATGCGGTGGAATTGCAAGTGTCCCATATTCAAAATCCCATGGTTGAGAATTGGCTAAGGCACATTCAGCGATACGAAATGCAGCTTTTATTGCAGCATTGCTATGAACAAAGTTGTGGAGGAAGTTTGCTTGAAGCAATTGGACAGAAGTAGCGCAAAAGTTCCACAAGGACCTTTCAGACTTATGCAAAGGGTATACCGGTATATATTGCCGGAAGTTGACAGTCAGCTTTCTCTTTGGAAAGCAGCGGCGGAGCGTATCCCGGATGACGAACTCCGTACACAAGCGTTAGCCAGCATCGCAACCAAACAATTTCACTGCCAAGGCGGCGCCGTGTATGCTGCTGCTAATTTGTCGATGCGCCATGTGTTAATTCCGCTAATTGTCGCATTCCAAACGATTAGCGATTATTTGGATAATCTGTGCGATCGCAGCACTTCGCTGGATCCGCAGGATTTTCGCCAACTCCATCAATCGATGCTGGATGCCGTAGATCCGTCAGCGCCTTTGCACGATTATTACGCTTACAGGCAGGAAAAGGACGACGGTAACTATTTAAGCGAACTCGTCAAAACGTGCCAATCTTGTATTTTTTTGTTGCCTTCCTATGCATTGGTAGCAGACCAGGTACGTGAATTAGTCTCATTGTACTGCGATTTACAGGTGTACAAGCATATTCGTAAGGATCTGCGCGAACCTGAATTGCAGGAGTGGTGGGACAAGCATCAGAGCCGATATAAGCAACTAAGTTGGAACGAGTTCGCCGCGGCTACGGGATCCACACTTGGGATGTTCATGCTTTTCTTGGCTGCTTGTGAGCCCCAATTGCAGGAGGAGCAGGTAGCGCATATACATGAAGCATACTTTCCTTATGTTTGCGGATTGCATATTTTGCTTGATTATTTGATCGATCAGGAAGAAGATTTGATCGGCGGGGATCTCAACTTCTGCAGCTATTACGACAACATGGAAGAGACGGTTCAGCGAATCGCTTTCATTGCGCAGGAAGCTCGCGAGAAAATTTTATGCTTGGAACATCCTCGATTTCATCGTATGATAATTGAGGGTTTGCTTGCTTTATATTTATCTGATCCTAAAGTCAATCATCAGCAGCAAGTCAAACAAATATCGAGACGTCTAATGAAAAATAGTCCACTAACCCGGTTGTTTTTCTGGATAAATAGCATGTACATTAGAACAACATCATGAATTCTACTTAGGAGAACTTGGAGGAGGAAGAGAGAAATGTCAGCAGTAAAATCAATTGCCGTATTAACAAGTGGTGGCGATTCTCAAGGAATGAACGCAGCTGTTCGTGCCGTTGTAAGGAGTGCATTATACCACGGTCTTGAAGTATACGCGGTGCAACGAGGATATCATGGTTTGATTAACGACGATATCCGGCAAATGGACTTGCGCAGCGTAGGGGACATCATTCAGCGTGGGGGTACGGTACTGCAAACGGCACGATGCAAAGAGTTTTTGACGCTGGAAGGCCAACAGATCGGCGCGGAAAACTTGCGTAAGCGCGGGATTGACGGATTGGTCGTCATCGGCGGAGACGGCTCTTATCAAGGTGCCAATAAGCTGAGCAAGCTGGGCATTAAGACGATGGGCCTTCCCGGGACGATTGATAATGACATTCCGTTCACCGACTTTACCATTGGATTCGACACTGCCGTTAGCATCGTTGTTGATGCCATCAACAAGCTCCGCGATACGATGACATCCCACGAGCGTTCTTCCGTCGTAGAAGTTATGGGCCGTCACTGTGGCGAAATCGCTCTTTATGCTGGATTGGCCAGCGGAGCGGAGACGATTATCGTTCCGGAAATGCCGGTTAACATCGACGAAGTCGCTAATCGTATGAAAGAAAACTTTTCCCATGGAAAGCGTCACAGTATTATACTCGTGGCTGAAGGAGCAGGTACCGGGGAAGGAATCGCCAAACAAATTACGGAGCGCAACGGCATCGAGCCTCGTGTTACCGTACTGGGTCATATCCAACGCGGAGGCACACCTACGCATAACGACCGCATTTTGGCTAGCCGTCTAGGCGATTTTGCTGTCCGCAAATTGATGGAAGGCGACTCATCCAAAGCATGCGGCGTGATCAAAGGTGAATTAGTGGCAACGGATATTGACTTGGTTGTGAATACAAAGCGCGCATTTAATTCCGAATTGTACGAATTGGCTCAACGCTTATCACAATAAGCCTAAAGCTGCCAAGTAGTGTTGACCTTACGGTTTGCTTTAGATATAATAGCAGGACAATGATTACAGCGACATCATGTCAATGAAGAGCTTCCAACTCGGAGACGCTCATGATCGGATAGGCAAGCAGGTATCGCCTGTCTCTAAATAAGCCGGCACCGCCCGTTATCGCGGAACCAAGCGGATGGATGAACTTATGTTGATCCATCAAGTTGGGTGGCACCGCGAGCAGAACGCTCCTCGTCCCAATCGGAGAGGAGCGTTCTTTGTCTTTTTCAAAAAAAGAAGAGGAGCGGTGACGGATTATGCTGGACATCAAATGGATTCGCAGCCATCAAGATCAAGTTGTGCAGGCAGCCAGGCAAAAGGGGCTTCATGGTTTTTCGATTGAAAAACTTCTGGAGGCCGATGAGAAGAGAAGGGGATTACTGCAGCGAGTGGATGAGCTGCGGACGGAGCGCAACCGCGCATCCGCCGAGATTGCCCGGTTCATCTCGCAGAAGCAGATCCAAGAGGCAGAAAATAAGAAGGATCAAGTTCGTCAGTGCAATGCTGCGCTCAATGAGCGCGAAGATGAGTTCCGAGCGCAGGAAGCTCACTTTCAAGAGCTAATGCTTGAAGTTCCCAATCTGGTTTCGCCGGAAACGCCGTCAGGCGCAACTGATGCGGATAATATGGTGATGAAAACCGTAGGCGAACCCACATGTTTCGAATTTGAACCGCGCGATCATGTACAACTCGGAGAGGAACTGGACTTGATCGATATCCCTCGAGGCGTGAAAGTGGCAGGTACCCGCAACTACTACCTGAAAGGAATGGGAGTCTATCTGCACAGAGCCGTTCAGCAGTTGGCCATCGATCTGTTAGCGGATCGAGGCTTTACGGTGATGGATGTTCCATTAATGGTTCGCGAAGAAACGCTCACCAATGCGGCTTTTTTCCCTGCTGGCAAGGATCAAACCTATGAACTGGCAGATGAAAGCAAGTGGTTAGTCGGCACGTCGGAAGGCCCGATTGTTTCCTATTATGCGAACGAAGTCGTCGATTTGTCAAAAGGGCCGATTCGTCTGGCGGGTGTATCAAACTGCTTCCGTAAGGAAGCGGGCTCGGCGGGCAGAGATGTTCGTGGGTTATATCGCGTGCACCAATTTGCGAAAGTAGAGCAGGTGATTCTATGCGAGAACGATCCCGTTATGGCCGAGCAAATGCTGGAAGAAATTACACGAAATGCAGAACGCATTTTGGAACTGCTGGAACTTCCCTATCGCGTAGTTGCTGTGTGTGCCGGAGACATGGGGGCTAAAAACTATAAACAATACGATATTGAGACGTGGATGCCTAGCCGTAATAGCTATGGCGAAACACATTCATCGTCAAGCTTGCTGGATTTTCAGGCCAGGCGGAGCGGGATTCGATACGCCCACCCTGAGAACGGTTTGCAGTATTGCTATACACTGAACAATACGGCTGTAGCAACACCTCGTATTCTGATTCCGCTTTTGGAGAACCATCAACAATCCGATGGATCGATTTACATTCCAAAAGCGTTACGAGCTTACATGAAAGGCATGACTTCAATCAGCAGCAAATAAAAGAAGCGTATCTCTATCTTCCCTGTAACCAAAAGGGAAGATGGAGGTACGCTTTTTATGTTTAATACCCTTCAGCTATATTTACGAGGTTCATCATGTCGCCGCCATCCAGCAATGCGCGAATGTTATGATAAACAATCGAAGAAGCACGTTCAGTATAATGAGCGGAAGATCCGGCAATATGAGGTGTCACGATCACATTGTTCATGCTCCAAAAGGGTGATGCAGCCGGCAATGGTTCCTGCTCGAATACATCCAATGCAGCGCCAGCCAGCTTTTCCTTCTGCAGTGCGTCAATGAGCGCTTCCTCGTCGATGACGTCACCGCGTGCTAAATTGATTAGGAACGCGCTTGATTTTAAGAGAGCTAGATGCTCTTTGGTTATGAAACGGCGTGTTGCAGGTGTACTGGGTAAAAGGAGGACGACATAATCACTTTGCGATAGCAGATGAGCAAGTCCATCCTCGCCGCTTACGGTTAGGTCAAATGCTGGCACTGGTCTGCCGGATCGATTCAATCCGATCACATTCATATCAAAAGCCTTCGCTTTACGTGCTACCGCTTCGCCTATCGCTCCGGCCCCGACGATTCCGATCGTTCTCCCATACAACTCGCCGAAAGTCACTTGATGATCCCACACTTGTTTTTGTTGGTTGTCATGGAGCTGATTTGACTTCCGCACCCATTGCAGCATTAGGCTGATCGTAAATTCGCTCATCTGAATCGTATGTACGCCTCTAGCATTGGTCAATACGATATCTCGCGTTGCGAACTCTTGAAGCGGCAGCTTATCGACACCTGCAGATAAAGTTTGCACCCATCTTAGATTCACCGCCTGCTTCATAATATCCGGATTCATCCGGCCAGCCGTTATGATTACATGTGCTTCCGGGAGTTGCTCTTTAGCTTCTTCCGAACTTTTGAACCAGTGAAACTGTACACGATCCTTCAGATCATGCGGCATATGGTCACGCAAATAGGAAAGATCCATACCGGTTATCGCAACAATATTCATGATAGGCTTCACTCCGATCCATTTCTTTTTGTGTACAAGTAAGGCCGCGTTCTGGTAACATGATAAACAAATCGACATCTGATGTAAATAAGGAGTTAAATGAAAATGTTTATGTACCGACTTGAAATTGAGCTGGAGGACCAGACGGCTTATTTTATCGTATTATCGGAATCGGATGAGAAAGCGTTCCAATATGCAGACGAGCATCTTGAGCGCCACTTCATTGCGAAGCCGAAGGTCAACCAACTTGTCATAGTAGAAAAGAAACGCGTTCTTGCAGGCTCAGGCTATGTAATTGAAACCAAAACACCCTGAGTGCTCTAGGCCCTCAGGGTGTCTTCTCAATTAGTAATTCACATCAGGAGTATAATTATTATTAGCATTCCATAATAGGAACTCGTCAACACCGTTATCCTTCAGTGCCCGTATTTGTTCTTCGACCTCATGTTTACCGTACTTAATGTAACCTGGTACCCAAGAAGCCGTAAAGTCCTGAATCCACGGTCTAACTACTGGTTTTAATCCTTTTTTATCGATCTCGGCTAATTTTTTGGTGGTGTCAATTGAAGCGCCATTTATTGTATTATAAGGGGCTGCATCAGGTACTTTTGCGCCAAACCAGCCTGTGCTGTAATGGCTCGGGTAAATCATCGGGCAAATGACATCGACGTTTTGCGAGATTTTCTCAAAATCCTGACCGATACCTTCCGCAGCAGGAACCGAAGCGGCATACCCGAAAATATCTACCGACACGCGAACGCCAAGCGGTTGCAATTGCTCCTTGGCATATTTGACAAATGAAGCAACGGCTTCAATACGAGTACGCTCATCTTTCGTATATTTGAGAATGTCGGCCCTTTTTTCAAAGCCTTCCGGGAATCTGACATAGTCAAATTGGATTTCTTTAAAGCCGGCTTTGACAGCTTCTTTCGCAACGGCGATATTGTAATCCCATACTTCTTTGTTATACGGATTTACGAAGCTATCCGGCGGATTTTTGCTGTTCCCCCATAGCGTACCATCTGGGTTCACGAAGGAGAGTTCCGGTTTCTTTTTTGCGAGTACGGTATCCTTGAATACAACAATCCGTCCGATCGGATAGATCTTGTGTTCATTCAGAGTGTTCATCAATGCCGGCATATCGCCAATAATTTTTTGTGTTGTGCCCATTGCATCAAGCTCAGGATTGCCTGTTTCCCATGTGATATAACCCCAGTCGTCTTTAACGTCAATAACGAGCGAATTAAGCTCCGTGTCGTCAAGCAACTTCACAAGGGTGTTCAAGCGGCTGCCTCCGGCACTATGAGCCGTGGCATAAATGCCTTTGATTTTAGGCGCATCCTTCTGGGGATCTTGCTTGTTTACAGGAGCCAGAGGATCGATTGAAGCCGTTCCTTGAGAGGGGACGGTCTGAACAACGGCGTTTTTAGCATTTAAAGATGCTTGAACCAATTGTTCAAAGTCAGCGTCTGGGTTAGCGGCAGTGACATTGCCCCAGATCATCGCTAATGAAGCCAGTAAAATTTCCATGATGAATAAGTCCTCTCCCATCTATGATTCTAGCTTTTATTATAAAGCAAGCTGTGAATTACGCACAGAGGAAATTTGTAGAGGAATGTAGAGCGATGTAGAAGAAAGGTTGAAAAAGTCTGTGAAATTCGACAAACAAATTACATCTTTATCAGGCGTTAACTTTTTTTACTATGCATCTAGCGCGATTTTACTGCCGTATCTGCCCTTGTACTTGCAGCAGAAGGGATATTCCTCAGCGGATATCGGTCTGTTGATGATGATTGGCCCTTTTGTGTCCATTTTTGCACAACCGTTCTGGGGTTACATGAGCGATCGTTTTCACACAGTTAAGAAAATTGTTTTTCTCTTATGGGCACTTTCTTTACTGGGGAGTTTCGGATTATTTTTAACGAACGGGTTTGCCTGGACGCTAGGATTCATATTGCTACTTTATTTCTTCCTGCTGCCATCTATACCGCTCATTGACAATTTAGTTGTGAGATCTACAGCTCAGCGAGGTATCTCTTATGGCTCAGTCCGGTTATGGGGTTCCATCGGTTTTTCTAGCGTTGCTTTGATTTCAGGACTTCTGCTGGAACAGCTGGGAGGTGTTGCAAGAATCCCTTACTTTTATTGGGCGCTTTGGATTTTTCCTTTTATTCTGCTGGCTTTTATTAAAGACGAGAAGGGCAGCGGACAGCGCATTTCACTGGGCGCGATTGGCATTATTTTCAAGAACAAGGGCTTTTTATGGTTCATGTTTATGGTCTTAATGATTTCGATTCCACATCGGATGAACGATGCTCTTCTAGGGCTTTATCTAAGCCATTTGGGTGCTAGCGATTCGATGGTTAGTTGGGCATGGGCGATTGCTGCGATGAGCGAAATTCCCGTATTTGCCTTGCTCAGTAGATACATGCATCGGTATCACGAACTTACTTTGCTGGGGATCGCTTCCTCCTTGTTTGCGATTCGTTGGTTGTTGTATTCGTTCATAAGCGATCCGTGGATGCTTATTGCTTTGCAGGGGACTGCGATGTTCACTTTTGCCGTTATGTGGATCGTTTCCGTGCAATATGTGGTGCGATTGCTGCCTGAACAGTTCGGCTCCACGGGGCAGTCGATTCTTGCGATGGTATTCTTGGGGCTCGCAGGCATCATTGGCGGGTCGGTAGGGGGCTTGCTCAGCGATACTTGGGGAGGTTCAAGTATGTATGTATTTGGAACGATTATGGCATCCATAGCCGCTTGTTTGTTTCTTGGCACCCAAGCGTACATGCGCCGAAAGAACCTATAGCGATCAACAAAAAAACACCCGGATAGCATAGAATGCCGGGTGTTTTTGCTTACTTGTGGACTTGTCCTGATTCTGTACTAGATTCTGTTTTAGATACTTCAGCCGGGTTAATCTCTTTGCGAGCAGGCTGTTCATCCGAGGAAGATGCAAGCCCATTTCCTGTTGTTGCATCTTTGAACTCTCTAAACATTTTACCAAAACCGCGACCCAACTCAGGCAGTTTGTTCGGCCCGAAGAGAAGCAGTGCGACGACAGCAATCAAGATCACGTGCCAGGCGGAAAAAGGTCCCATACGTGCACCTCCATAATTTCATCTCATTCTATCATACCATGATCTTATCATAAACCATATACCCTAATTATTACAAACCCATTAACTTTCCAATAAAACAAGAGAAAAAGACGCCCTTTAATGATAAAAGGCGTCTTTATGATGTTCCGAAATACTAAATTGGATAATTTCCATAACATCTTCTGCTTCGAGCGCCTCTAACCCATAACGGAGGACAATCTCGGAATCCAGCTCATAGCTGGTCAGAAAAGGGTATAACTCTGGCGTTAATTTCATCACAATCCTGGATAACTTGACTGTCTCCACAAGCATCACCCTTCCAATCATAAGATTAGAAAAAGACTTACGCCTGAACCACTCTGAAAAACCAGAACTATATGAAATTACAATTCCTATTATATCACATTTTGACTCGTAAAGAAGGGGCTGGTTCCATGCTTTTCACGCCGATATTATTTTAGTTTGCGGAATTCACCGAGCACGCCTACGGTTTCCACAATATTGACGAACGCTTTGGGATCAAGTTCTTTAATAATACGTTTCAATTCTACGAGCTCATATCTCGTTGTAACCGTCATCAGCATATCGTGTTGTTGTTTCGTGAAGGCACCTTCGGTTTTCACCAAAGTGACGCCGCGCGGATGCTGGAGCAATCTCTTCAGCAATTCATCCTTTTGCTTCGTGACGATGAAGGCCGTAACTTTAACATGGCGTATATGTATCGTATCGACAACTTTTCCGCTTATATAAATGGCTAACATGGAATATAAAGCGAGATCCCAGTCATGCTTAAAATACCCGAGAGCAATGATGACAACGCCATTCAATGCGGACAGGACGGTGCCAAGCGGAAAATCATATGTTCTTGTAAGGATGGATCCGACAATGTCAAAGCCGGCACTGGAGCCGCCGATTCTTAAAGTGATGCCGCTTCCGATACCAATCAGCACGCCGCCAAAAACAGCGCCAAGAATCGGGGCTTGCGCGACATAGGTGGTGGGTACGACTTGCATCAGCCAAACGGTAAGGATGACAGAAAGAACACTGATAACAATGAATTTACGACCTAGTTTGATCAATCCCCAAAACAATAAAGGCAAATTGAAAACCAAATAAAGAAAGCTGATGTTCCAATTCGTAAAATAACCGATAATCATGGCGATTCCGGATACGCCTCCGCTTAAAAGTTGATGCGGAATCAAGAACATGTTGAAGCCAACCGCCACAAGCAGTGCGCCAACTAGAGTTACGAAAACGTCTAGCGCATTTTTCAAACCCAATCACCTCTAAAATAGTATGCAGCATAATGCCAGTATAATTCATTCTTCTAAAAGTTCAACAACTATTTAACCGTCGTTCAATTAAGAGGGGATGAGGTTGAAAAAAAGCTGCAGTTCATAAGTATGAACTACAGCTAATGACTGTTAACGTCGTTTAAAGGAGCCGGAACGCGTACTGGTGCTTGGTTTACTGCCTGAAGGCTTGGTAATCTTGCTTTGAGTGGAGCCATCATTTTTGCGATTCGTCGAAGGGCTGCCTGTATTAGGACTGCCTGCGCCGGTTTTAAAGCTTCCCGTCCGATCAGACGTGGTTGGCTTCTTATCATTCGAAGTGTCTGTTGCTGGTGCTGAGTTATAAGCTGGGGTTCGCGTATACCCCCTGTAATCGTAGGAGGTTCGATTGTTAAACCACCCGCCGCCGAAAATGGATTGAAGAATGGTGGCTGTCAAATACCCTTGCAAGAATGAGGAATCGTAATGGCTCTTCGCATATTGAATACTATCGATCTGAACGAGCGTATTACCGCTATCTTTTGGATCCTTTTGGATATTAATCACTTTATCGTTATATAGCAGGAACATCTGATCTTCAGATTCCTTGCTTTTTTCTTTAGGAGATTCTTGCGCAGCCAACTCTGCAGCAACTGCTGGTACAGGTTTGCCTTCTACCGAATAAACCTTAGATAAATTACTGCCGTTACCGTCTACGCTAACGAGAGGATATTGATTTTTCACATAGCTGCCGGCATCTGCGCCGCACGCGGTCAGAAGGGTAATGATCAATAGGAATGAAAGCCAAGATGTCCACTTTTTCACCGGGTATCCCTCCTTTCCAGACTTCATTTATGATACCATAGGCGGTTTAGTGCGTCGATTTCAAAAATTTGATTTGATTGCCCGGTGTTCGCTCGCCTTCCATTGCTACAAATTTGCCATCCTGCCATTGAAGGAAGAAAAAGCGGTTTTCCGGACCAAAATAACGCCAGAATGTCACGTCGTCTCCGCTGCGGAAATCGGTGTTTCCTTCCGTACGGGTCATATCATTGCGATAATTTTCAAGCTCGAACGTAACCTCGCCATCAAGCTCCAAACGGGATGGAACGTCGTTCGGGTCATCAAGGGCACCTTCTATGAAGCTGCAGATGAAACAGTCATAGGTTCGCCCTTTTTCTACAATTAAACACTGAATGTTTTTGCCGCTTTGTAAATAATAAGCATAGCGATGGGGGGCGAAGCCGCGGTCAAAATAAATCACTTTACCTGAAATAACATATTCTTCTAAATCCACATTCACAATATCTCCCACTTTGGCTTCCTCAAGCGGATTGCCTGCGGCAGCTGAAGTCGGTTCTTGTTTTTGACTGCGTAGGATATTGCTGACTCGTTTAAAAATTGACATAGAAAACTCTCCTCTGTTCCGTTAGTCGTTCTTTTACTTTATACGTTTCGCTAATCAGATAGGTTTCGTTCTCATCAGGAAAGTAACCTCTGGAAATGTGTGTATGACTTGTGCTATAATATTCGAGATATTCTTAAGGGCGGCCAGTTGGATCATTCATGCTTGTTGTGTTATGTATTCCACGAAGAAACTATAGATACGGATAGGAAGTCGTACTTAAGGGTAAAAAAGATACAAGGCATTAGCCTGCCCTGTACAAAAGGAGATTGGATAGATTGAAAACATTTCAAGAATTTGGTTTAGAACCAAAAATTTTACGCGCGATTACGGAGATGGGTTTTGAAGAGTCAACACCGATTCAGGAAAAAACAATTCCGCTGGCTATGGAAGGCCGCGATTTGATCGGGCAAGCACAAACAGGAACTGGTAAGACAGCGGCATTCGGTATCCCGCTCGTGAACAAAATTAACATCACAGAAGAGCGCATTTCAGCGCTTATCATGTGCCCGACTCGTGAACTTGCGATCCAAGTTGCAGAAGAAATTGAGAAATTAGGTCGTTTCAAAGGCATTCGTTCCTTACCTATTTACGGTGGACAGGATATTGTGAAGCAAATCCGCGCTCTGAAGAAAAAACCACAAATCATTATCGGTACACCTGGTCGCCTCTTAGACCACATTAACCGTAAAACGATTAAACTGGATGATGTGAAAACAGTTATTCTGGATGAAGCGGATGAAATGCTGGATATGGGCTTTATGGAAGATATTCAATCCATCTTGAGCTTAGTACCGGAAGAGCGTCATACCATGCTGTTCTCGGCTACGATGCCTGCTAACATTCAGAAGCTGGCACAACAGTTCCTTAGCAATCCGGAACATGTATCCGTAATTCCAAAACAAGTCAGCGCTCCGCTGATCGATCAAGCTTATATCGAGTTGCACGAGAAACAAAAGTTCGAAGCGCTTAGCCGTTTGATCGATATGGAAGCTCCTGAACTTGCGATCATCTTTGGTCGTACTAAACGCAGAGTTGATGAATTGGCTGAGGCTTTACAAAAAAGAGGCTACGCGGCTGAAGGCCTTCATGGCGACCTTTCCCAAAATCAACGTGACAATGTTATGCGCAAATTCCGTGATGGCAGCATTGACGTGCTTGTAGCTACAGACGTAGCTGCAAGGGGCTTAGACGTATCCGGTGTAACTCACGTTATTAACTTTGACCTTCCGCAAGATCCGGAAAGTTATGTACACCGTATCGGTCGTACAGGACGCGCGGGTAAAGAAGGTACAGCTTGGACGTTCGTGACGCCAAGAGAGATCGATCACCTGCATTTCATCGAAAAAGTAACTCGTCATCGCATTAACAAAAAGCCACTGCCAAGCTTGGCTGAAGCGATTGAGGGTAAACAAAAAATGACAGCCGAACGTATTCTGGATGTCATGCAAAATGAAACGCATGCCGAATTCAAAGGCTTGGCGATTCAAATGCTGGAGCAATACGATTCCGTTAATCTTCTTGCAGCTGCCATGAAGCTTTTGACAGGCGAGAAAAAAGAAGTCGAAATCGAATTGACTCCGGAAGAGCCGATCCGTGCAAGAAAGAAAAAATTCGACGTGCGCAGTTCAGGCAGACGCGTTGGCGGCGGCTATGGTTCAGGCGACCGCAGAAACGATCGTCAAGGCGGTTATGGCAGCAATTCCGGTTCTCGCTATCCTCGTAAAGACGGCAGCAGAGAGTACGGTTCTAGAGACGGTGGCGAAGGTCGCAGTTCCTCTAACCGTAACCGTGAATATGGTAACAGCGGTAACCGTGATCGTTCCAGAACGCCTCGCAAACCAGAGGAAACGCTTGTTAACAAATAAGACATCAAAAAATGAAGGCGGAGATCCCTGGGGATCTTCGCCTTTTTCACTAGTCGAGACTATGTTGTGTGTCTTAGATAATAAAAGAGCTAGTGATAATTACAAGCAGGATGAAGAGAACAAGAATAGCACCTGCGGATGTTCCAACTGCGTGAGACATAGTATCAACCTCCTGAAAATTGAATTGGGGATGATTCGTATTACCAATACTATACTATGTAAATAGACCTAAGCGGACTAGACATCTACCTATATAAGCAAAAATAGGCTATAATTAAGCTTATAAAATGTATAGGCAATACTTGAAGGAGGACACAGTTTTGGAGTTTAGAGGAGTAATGGGAGGGCTTTATAGAATATCAGAATGGATCATGCGGTTATCGGTGATCAATCTTCTCTGGATATTGTGCTCCATACCGGTTTTCTTTTTTGGGTTTATGGGTTTGGTGAGCCAATCCCCTGATGCATTGATGTCAACATTGCCGATTCTTGCAATTTTGACACCGTTTACTTTGTTCCCTGCTACCGCGGCAATGTTCACTGTAGCCAGAAAATGGGTAACCGGCGAAGAGGACGTACCGCTGCTTAAGACATTTTTCCGCGGGTACAAAGAAAATTATGTGCAAAGTATGGTTGGCGGTTTGTTATTTGTCGTTATTTTCGCCATCATTATCGTGAACTATTTCTTCTATATCAAACAAGGGAGTACACTTAAAGTTTTGGCCGTGCTTTTTATTGCTTTTACGGTCATTGTGACAATTTCCCTATTTAATTTCTTTTCGATCATGGTTCACCTTCATATGAAGGTATTACAAATTGTCAAAAACTCAATTTTAATCACGATCGGCAATCCCATCAATTCAATCGTGATGTTGATCTGTAACGGTGTTATCGTCTATATTTGCTTAACAAAGCTGAATTTTTTCCTTGTCGTTTTCTTCATGGGAAGTATTATGGCCACATTCTCTTTCTGGCAATTTAACCGGAGCTTCACGAAGCTGCAAATGAAGCAGCAGGAGCTGGAGGAGAAGGAACAGATGAGGTTGGCCGAAGCGCAAGCGGAAGAAGCGGCTAATGAAGCTGAGAATGGCACTGAGGATACCACAGAGGATCCCGTTTCCAAAAAAGAAATGGACAAGCATAAATCAGAAGAAACTGAGAAGAATAAAGAGTAAACCGATGCAACCTCTACCAGTTGAAAATAAGTGCTGGTAGCTCTATAATAAGGAATACAAAAGAATCCTGCGATGTTCGTTTCGGTTTTAAGTTGTTTTGAACCAATGACTGTTTCTAGGGAGACCTACATTGAAGCGTGGCTGACATGCCCTCGAAAAGGGACCTCAAAAGCGCCTCTGCGGACACCCACCTGCGAGAGCGGGTTTGAAACACCAAAACCGGACGGCATAGGCGGGTTTTTTTGTGTTTACATAAGTCCATACAAATCATAAGAACACGGTGGTGGGTGAAAAAGATGAAGTTATTTATCGACACAGCGAACGTAAATGAAATTAAACAAGCTTTTGAACTTGGGGTCATCTCGGGAATAACGACGAACCCATCGCTGGTTGCAAAAGAAGGAAGAGACTTTTTCGAAACGTTAAAAGAAATTATTGCCGTAGTCGGTAACATTCCCATAAGCGCTGAAGTCGTATCGCTGGTAGCTGGGGAGATGGTAGAGCAAGGCAAAAAGCTGGCTGCACTCGGAGAGGGAATCGTCATTAAAGTGCCAATGACAGCGGAAGGCTTGAAAGCGACAAAGATCTTCACAAGTATGGGCATTAAGACGAATGTAACGCTTATTTTCTCTTCAACACAAGCCCTTCTTGCAGCTAGAGCCGGGGCAACATACGTGTCACCCTTCATAGGAAGGCTCGATGATATTAATCAGGTTGGGATGAATCTGATTCAGGAGATCAGCCAGATTTTCCAAGTCCATGAAATTAAGTCGCAAATTATATCCGCAAGCGTACGCCATTCTGCTCATGTCATAGAAGCGGCGCTGCTGGGAGCCGATATTGCAACAGTGCCTTACAAAGTTATAGAGAATATGATGAAGCACCCTTTAACGGATGCAGGTATTGAGAAATTTACCGCCGATTGGGCGAGTGCTAATCAGAAATCGTTTTAAAATGAAAGGACCATCTTCGATTAGAAGACGGTCCTTTTTGCATGCGAATGTTCTTAGACATTCCATTTGTCTTTTAGTTCTTGTGGAATTTCTGGGGAGTAATCAAACCAAGATAAAGAGCCAGTGAAAGGTACGACCATAGCTACAATGGCTACAGTTGCTGTGATTGCACGAAGAGCAAATTTTTTCATGTTGAAGTCCTCCTTTCTATTAGTCTGAATAAATATTCGAATATAGGAGTGATCGAAATCACGTGAAATAAGAAAGCATCGATAAATAACGGAATCTGTAGGAATAAGTTAAGAACCACTAATAAAATGGCTACCCATTTTAGATGAGGAATCTGATCTTGTCGCAATCTCATAAAAACAACAATGTTTTTCGGGGCATATATGTATATCAAGACAATGGCAATCCCCGATAAAATATACATGATGAGAGGGCTATGGCTTTTGGGCAGAAAGGCAAGGGCAATCATACTAATGGAAGAAACAATCGTACAAAGCACAATAGAACGAAAATGAAGACTTCCAATGAATATTTTAATTAAGATCGTTGCTCCGACAATAAGGAATCCTTCATATAAATGACCGGTAATTCCGCATGCAAGGAGTGTAATCAAAGTAGTAAGCACAATTAGAGCTAAAAGACGAAAAACAAATATGATTGAATCTCTCGAGGGGGAATGCGGATTGTTATTCACGGAAAAATCCGCTATTCGAAATATCCATCGATCGATTAATTCCACGGCTTATCACCTTTTCGGTTATATTTATCTTTCAATAGTTTTTTATTATATTGATAAGAATAATAAACGGCTAGCAATGTACACAAAAGTAAAACGACTACAATAATGATGTGTGGAAGCGATATTGTGTGGGCAAAGTATCCGGAACTCACAATAATTGCTACTAATGAGAGAATCATGATAAGTGAAACGATGAAAAACAATTTATTTAACGGAGGCTTCGAATAAATATTTGGGATTAGAAAACCAAACTTTCTTTTTCCAAGAATGACTGAAACAACGTAAAGAATGGATGCGATAGCTAATAGTACGATATTGCGAGTAATTTTACTTGGCTCAGGTTCAATGATCCCGGCGATAGAAAAACCTATAAATTCTAACATTACTCCAAAAAGTGCGGAAATAATCCCAATTAAGATGCTATACCATATCGAAATATGAAAGACAACAACTAAGGCAATAATCCACAGAAACAAGGTAAATGAAAAATTAATAAGAGGATTGTGCCAATAGGTAATAAAATACACGGATTCACATGCGAGAAAAAGTGAGATCAATACATGCTTCAAACGTTTGTTATTCTCGTAAGGCAGTCGAAAAAGAACATCTGCTAAAGAGAGTCCTGCCAAAAATTCAATAAACGAAAAAAATGTATTAATTATGTAAGTCAAGCTGTTCACCATCTCTTCGTGTAAGTATCAATTGTATAAGGGTTCTTGTTATAATATATAACAATTTTCGACCAATATCGACTGTTTTCTTTGCGATTGCTTAATTATTTATGGAGACATTGACAATAAAAATAAAATTCAGTGCGGCATGTCCAATCATCGTAGGTGCTATGGATTGAGATTTCTTATAAATGTAACAAAACATTAAACCGATGATAAAGTACATGAAGAAATCAACCCAGCTATTATGAAGCATTCCGAATAAAATGGAACTGCTAACCGCAGCCAGCCATGAATGGATTTTTTTATCCAGCTCGTGAAAAATGATTTTACGAAAAATAACTTCCTCCACAATTGGCGCATTAGCAAGCATATATATAGGCATGACAGGATACTGTTGCATGAGCTGAAAAGGAAGAGAAGTTGTGGCTGTGTTGCTAGTAAAAAAATGATAGATGAATTGTACAATAATCGTAAAAAGAATGGATATTTGAATCCAGGTCCCCATTTTTGGCCGATCCATGAAAGATTTAATGGTTAGATGGATGTACTCATGGCGCAATAAATAAACCGTTAGGAAAGTTGTAAGAATAGGTATCCCGATAATCATCCATTTCGCTAAATAGAAATAAGCGGGGATCATAGTCGCTAAATAAACAACCAATATGATCAGTTTAGCTTGTTTTTGAATAACCGTCATTACTTTGGTTCCTCCGTTGCTTTCTCCTAGTTGAACCTATCGTACACGAATAAGTTCAAAAATAAAAGATAGCCCCCGGTTCTTTTATAAAGAAATAACTGGGGGCCATCTCTGATTTTATTGTTGTGCGAGATCACTTAATTGATGGAATGTACTTTGGAGCGTTGGATACAAGTTCCGATAGATTTGATAGTAGACTTCATATTGCTTAAGGTTGTTTTCGTTAGGTTCTACGCGATCAACGATTTTGATCCACTTATCACACAGGGTGGTAATATCCTCGTTTAACACACCGGATGCCGCCATAATGGCTGCTCCGTAGGCAGGGCCATCCGTTGAGTTAACGGTGACGACAGGGATGCCGAAAATATCGGCGATCATCTGACGCCAGAAGGGGCTTCTGGCGCCACCGCCATTCACTCTCAGCTCCGTCACTTCAATTCCGGATTCCTTCATGATTTGTAAGGAATCCCGAAGCCCGAAAGTGATGCCTTCGAGTATGGCACGGGTCAGATGCGCTTTTCCGTGCCGCAGGTTCAGCCCGATAAAGGCGCCGCGAGCCTTCGGATCGGGGTGAGGCGTTCGCTCCCCGGAAAGATAAGGCAGGAAAATCAGGCCTTCGCTGCCAAGGGGAGCGGTTGCTGCTTCGGACGTCAAGATCTCGTAGACGTCCTTGCCTTCCTGCTGCGCACGCTCCAGCTCCTCGTGCGCAAAGTGGTTCCGCCACCACTGGAACGAGCCTCCGGCGGCCAGCATCACGCCCATGCGGTGCCACTTGCCAGGCACCCCGTGACAGAACGAATGAAGCCGGTATGCTTCATCGATCTTGTACGTGTCGTCGTGAACGAAGACGACACCGGACGTACCGAGCGCCACGGAGGCGATGCCTTGGCGCACGACGCCGACGCCGACGGCGCCGCACGCCTGGTCGCCGCCGCCGGCGACCACAGGCGTGCCTGCGGCCAGCCCGGTGAGGCTGGCTGCCTCCGGCAGCAGCCGGCCGGCCACGTCGCCGGACTCAAAGAGCGGCGGCAGCCATTCCAGCGGAATGTCGAGCCGCTCGGCGACGGTCCGCGACCAGCTGCGGCCCGCAACATCCAGCAGCAGCGTGCCGCTGGCGTCGGCCATGTCCATGCCGAACGCGCCCGTCAGGCGCAGCCTGATGTAGTCCTTCGGCAGCAGCAGGTGCCGAACTCGCGCATAGTGCTCCGGCTCATGCTGCCGGAGCCAAATGACTTTGGGCGCGGTGAAGCCGGTCAGCGCCCGATTGCCTGTCAGTCGGCCGAGTTCGGCTTCGCCGACGGCCGACTCGATGTAAGCGCACTGCTCCGCCGTGCGCTGGTCGCACCACAGCAGCGCAGGCCGGATGACCTGCTGCGCTTCGTCCAGGAATACCGACCCGTGCATCTGGCCGGAGAAGCCAATACCTGCTACATCTTCACCTCGGACGCCGGTTTTCTCCAGCAAGGCACGGATGCCTTGCACCGTACCGTTCCACCAATCTTCCGGATGCTGCTCAGCCCATCCCGGATGAGGCTGCTGCATCGGATATTCGACGCTGTGACTGCCGATGACGCCGCCAGAATCGTCGACGAGAATGCACTTAACTGCAGAAGTTCCTAAATCAAGACCCATGAAATACGACATGTTGATTCACCCTTTGTTTGAGGAAATAGGATTAGCTTTTTCTTTCTTACTTTGTTTGTTTAATAAATATACAAAGATTATCACTAATCTATATTCGCAGCTTAGAACAGAATTCCTTCTTTATGCATATGATTTATTTTAGATTCAAGCCCATTTCATGCCACTGAATTCCTCCATGTTTGGATGCTGAAGGCGATACATAGTGAAAACCGTGTTTTTTGTAGAATGGGATCAAATGCTCCTCGCACATCAAGACGACTCCTTTTAACTGATCTTTCTTGGCTTGTTGAACACTTTGATCAAGCAGTTTGGAAGCAATACCTTTTCGCTGATAATCAGGATGAACGGCGATGGTCAATATACATAGATAGTTTCCGTCCGCATGAAAATCAGCTGTTTGTTTGATGCTATCGTCAGCAAGATGCACATGATCCAGTCTGACCCCATTCGTAACTCCAATAATCCGACCTTCATTCTCAGCTACCAAGAAATATGCGCCAAACATATCATTTCTAAATAAAAAAGCTTCCAGTGATGCGGCGGCTTCTGGAATATATACCTTTTTTTCGATTTCGTAAGCTTCATGAATATCGTGATTTGATTTTGCAGAACGGATGATCATGGAAGAACAGCTCCTTTATGTGTTTGGGTTTTTCCCTTGGGCAACTTATTTCCGTTAGTACATAATTGTTTGCCTGTAGCATAAATTAAAATTGTGTAGTATAATGACATTAAAAGTTTCCTCGGGTCAACATTATTGGTTGTGAGAAAGAAGGGATACTATGGAAGTGGCTTACAAAAAAACGGAACCAGAACAAAGCGGATGGAGAAGAAATTCCCCGATGCCAAGTTTGCCTGAAGTTCATCAAAGTCTGCATGTGCCGAAGAAAGCTGGTTTCTTTCGTAAACTGCTCGCTTTTGTCGGACCTGGTTATTTGGTTGCGGTTGGTTATATGGATCCAGGCAATTGGGCGACAGATCTTGCCGGCGGTTCTCAATTTGGATATACGTTACTTTCCGTTATATTAATTTCGAATTTAATGGCGATTCTCCTTCAAGCATTATCCGGTCGGTTAGGGATCGCAACGGGCAGAGATTTGGCGCAGGCTTGTCGCGATCATTACAGCAAGCCGGTCTCGTTTGGACTCTGGATATTGTGCGAATTGGCTATCGCAGCCTGTGACCTTGCAGAAGTGATCGGGGCGGCGATTGCCTTGAATCTGCTCTTTGGAATCCCGCTCATTTATGGTGTTATTCTTACTGCTCTCGACGTACTGCTGGTGCTATTGCTCCAGAAGAAAGGGTTCCGTTACATCGAGGCTATGGTCATTAGTTTAATTGCACTCATTACGGTTTGCTTTGTTTTTGAACTCATCTTCTCGCGACCTGATTTCCAGGCTGTTGCAGCCGGTTTTATACCGACTACGCAAATTGTAACGAACCCAGCTATGTTATACATTGCTCTAGGTATTCTAGGCGCAACCGTTATGCCGCATAATTTATATTTGCATTCTTCCATTGTTCAGACTCGTAAATTTGAGCAGACGCTTGAGGGCAAACGCTCTGCCATTAAATTCGCAACGATTGACTCTACCGTTGCTTTAATGCTCGCTCTATTTGTGAATGCGGCGATTCTCATTTTATCCGCCGCGGCTTTCCATTCAGCCGGGCAAGAAGTCGCAGAAATTCAAGATGCCTACAAACTTCTTGGACCGATGTTGGGTACGGGGGCTGCCAGTATTTTATTTGGCGTAGCACTTCTCGCATCCGGGCAAAACTCTACACTAACCGGAACATTAGCCGGTCAAATTGTTATGGAAGGCTTTCTTAACATCCGATTGACACCTTGGTTGCGACGCTTAATTACTCGCTTAATTGCTATCGTACCCGCAGTTATCGTTATTAGCATCTACGGAGAAAAGGGCGCAACCGATTTACTCGTGCTCAGCCAAGTTATTTTGTCCCTGCAGCTGTCATTTGCTGTTATTCCTCTTGTTAAATTTACTTCTGATCGCAAGAAGATGGGGGCTCTTGTCGCGCCGCGTTGGATGTCCGTGTTGAGCTGGATCGTGGCTGTTATCATTGCACTGTTAAATATATATTTGCTCTATGGTACAATCTTCTAATCAATCTTCTTAAATGCAAAAAGCAGGGATGCACTTCATTTCCTGCTTTTTCTTGATTTTCAACGAAATGAACCCTTCATTTTCAAAGCCTTTTCATTTTCCCTCTTTTTCTTAAGGTTAAACAGTGGTAAGATAGAAAATAGTGTAGAAATGGCAAGCGGTCGATACACTTCATTGAAGGGGGAAAAGGCTTTTGCTAAAGAGAACTTTGATAGGATTGCTTCGTAGTCACGAAACAACCGGAGATAAAGCGAGAGATCCATTGCTCAAAACTAGGTATTACAAGCTTCCTAAAGATCAGGTTTGGGAAGAAGTTACAGCTGTTCTCAAGAAAACGCCGGGGTACAAGCTTCTTCATGAAGTTCAAAATGTTGGCGAAATTCTCGCCGAACGTCGTACCATGCTAGGGCGAACGCAAGACGTTACCTTAACATTGTTTGGGATTAATCCGGTTAAGACCGCAGTTGACATCTACTCCGCTTCACGGGGATCTATGGGGGATCTCGGTTCGAATTATCGTACGATCATAGACATTTATAAACAATTGGATCGCAAGCTTGCGCCATATAAAATTGACGGTTAACAAAAACAGCAGGGAAGCTAGGCCTCCTTGCTGTTTTATTTGTGTATTAGTACATTTGAATTAAACGAGCTTTTTCACAGCTTCTACGGCTGCTTCATAGTTCGGATGGGATGTCATTTCGCCCAGGTACTCTACGTATTGTACAGTATCATTAGCGTCGATAACAAAGATTGAACGCATATCAAGTTGGATTTCTTTGATCAGCACGCCATAAGCTTCGCCGAAAGATTTTGTTTTGTAGTCGGATAAAGTAATGACTTTATCGATTCCAGCTGCACCGCACCAGCGGGATTGCGCGAAAGGAAGGTCAACGGAGATCGTCAGTACAGCTACGTTGTCGCCGAGGCCTGCTGCTTCTTCGTTAAATCGGCGCGTCTGAGCGTCGCAAACGCCTGTATCTAAGGATGGAACAACGCTGATCAGTTTCACTTTACCTGCATAGTCTGCGAGGGAAACTTGCGTCATCAAATCTTTGTTGACTGTGAAGTTAGGCGCTTTGTCGCCTACTTTAATTTCGGGTCCTACGAGTGTGATCGGATTGCCTTTAAGGGTAGCAACACCTGTACGTTCTTGTGCCATGGTTACTGTTTCCTCCTTTATTTTCCTTACCAATAATATCTACTTCATTATTATAAGCTTTTTCAAGATAGGTTGTCCAATCGCTGCTGCATGGCTATAATAAGACCGTAACAGCACAAATGAACGTACCGAATGACATAGATAGTTGGGGGATTTAGGTAGTGGAGTTAAGACAACTGCAGTATTTTGTTAAAGTAGCCAGAAAACAGCATGTTACTCAAGCTTCTGAGGAGCTACATGTCGCACAATCCGCTGTAAGCCGTCAAATTCATTTGTTGGAAGAGGAGCTAGGCGTTAATTTATTCGTACAGAAAGGTCGTAATCTGCACCTTACATCTGTGGGACATTTGTTTCTGAGCAGAGTGGAGGGGATTCTTACTGACTTGGAGCGAGCAGTAGGGGAGATCCATGAATTTCTCGACCCTGAAGCGGGGGAGATTCGCATCGGCTTCCCGCATAGCCTAGTCCTCAACCTGCTTCCTGCCGTCGTTGCGGCCTTTAAAAAGGACCACCCCAATGTGAAATTCAGGCTGCGTCAAGGGACGTACACCAGCTTGATTCGTGATGTCACTAAAGGGGAGATTGACCTTGCCTTCATCTCGCCTTTCCCTGAGACACATGAACACGTGACAGGCGAAATCTTGCTGACGGAAGAATTATTCGCTATTTTACCTGCAAACCATATTTTAGCCGAGTATACTTCCATCCGCTTGGAGCAGCTCAAACAAGAATCGTTCGTTATGTTCAGCGAGGAGTACACCTTGCGTTCCATCGTCATGGAAGCTTGTCTGAAGGCCGGATTCGTGCCAAAGATCGAATTCGAAGGCGAAGAGACGGATACGATCCGAGGCCTTGTTGCAGCCGGAATGGGGGTTAGCCTTTTGCCGGAGATGGCTTTGACGGAAGGCGGCCAAATGCAGCCTGCCAAAATACGCGTGACGGACCCGCAGGTGACTCGGACTGTAGGCCTGATTAGTCGAAGCGGCGAAAAACTGCCTTTAGTCGCGGAGGTGTTCAGACGATTCTTACATGAATATTTCCAACTCATGAAATGAAAAAAAAGCTTTCCTTCCAAGTGCGATTGGCGCTACTTGAAAGGAGAGCTTTATGTTTGTTAATCGTCGTTACTGCGGCTGTTGAAGATCATGATATACTTCAGCAGTTCGAGCACGGAGATTAATGCTGCAGCTACGTAGGTGAGAGCCGCCGCGTTAAGTACTTTGGCGACACCGTGTTCTTCCTGATTGGAGATGAAGCCTTCAGAAACCATGAGTTCGCGTGCTCTTGAGCTGGCGTTAAATTCAACCGGCAGTGTGATGAGCTGGAAGGCGACGGCTGCTGCGAAGAATAGAATACCGAGTCCAAGCAGCCAAGGTATTTGTTGGAAGAAGAAACCGGCTAGGATCAGAATCGGTGCAACGCCGGATGCGAAATTCACGATAGGAAACATCTGATGTCTCATGACAAGCATCGGATAATGGACCTTGTGTTGGATCGCATGACCGACTTCGTGGCATGCCACAGAGACAGCGGATATGGAACTTTCATAATATACGGGCTCGGACAAACGAACAACACGAGCCAAAGGATCGTAGTGATCGGTCAGTGCGCCGGGTACGGCTTCTACGGGCACATCATAGAGCCCATTGGCATCAAGCATGCGTCTGGCCGCCTGAGCGCCTGTCATTCCCGAATAAACCGGAACTTCCGACCATTTGTTAAAGGTTCCCCTTACTCGAAATGAAGCCCATAGGGATAGTCCGAAAGCAATGATAATAAGAAAATCCATTGGGTAGAAAAACATCCTGCATTCCTCCGTATTTCATTATGAGAACGGATTTTTACCAAGAAGCACAATTAGAGCTTCAATACAGGCAGCAGTAGGCTGTGTTAATATTTTATAAAGTTTCTTCAATTGATTCGGCTTTAATTGCTGGATGATCGGCCCAAGCTCTTTGGCTTCTTTCATGAGTTGCTCCAAATGAAGTTGGATAGATGTGAGCTTATCTCTCACATTATCATCGTGAGAAACTTTATTGAGCTGCTGTAAATTCGCTTTAATTTCTTCTAGAGTATATTTCTCGTTCTTCATGGTTTCAATACGTTTAAGTCGATTGAAGGTTTCATCGCTATATAGCCGATAGTTCGTATCGGATCTCTTTTCAGGTTCGATCAAGCCCAACTTGGTGTAGTAATCAATGGTTCGAGGACTTACATCGGCTAGTCTGGCTAATTCTCCGATTTTATATAGCTTTCCATTCCCCATTTCAAATTCACCTCTACTCCATGTTATGTTCAAAATCTACTACTAAGACTCATGATAACTGATTACAAACCGTACAGTCAAACGTAATGCTTGTCAAAGTCTAACTGAAATTGACTCTAGAAGCGTATTATGTAGTTTTTTCTGTCATGTATGTAGGGAAACACGAATTATGCCTGTTCGATGTCAGGTTATTTTTCGTTTTTTTCTATTTTTCGGAGAAAATCCTATTGTCAAACCTAACCTTCCTGTATATAATGACATTAAGAATTTCATTTCGTGTTATAAAAACTAACATAAAGGGATGTGGTCGTGTGGTTAAGAAGTTCTTGTTAGCTTTCGGTATCATGGCATTATTATTTCCAACTCTTGCTTTTGCAGCGGATGATGCAACAGTCCCACAGCTTCAAAGTGCAATTGATGCCGTTTGGGTAATGCTTGCGGCGATACTGGTCATTTTCATGCAAGCCGGTTTCGCTCTTCTGGAAGCAGGTTCTACTCGAATGAAAAATGCCGGACACGTTGCCGGTAAAACAATTCTAACATTCGGATTATGCGCGATTGCATTCTGGGCGGTCGGTTTCGGTTTTGCTTTCGGCGACGGCAATGCTTTCTTCGGTACAACAGGCTTCTTTGTATCCGGTCTGGAAGATCAGGCTAAAGCGGCTTTTGGTTCCTTATCGGCTTCCGATGTTCCGATCGGCATCAAGTTCTTGTTTCAATTAGCGTTTGCCGGCGTATCCTTGGCGATTGCTTGGGGCGGTTTTGCCGAAAGAGCGAAGCTTCCCGTATATTTCATCTTCGGTATTTTGTTTACTGTAGTGATTTATCCGATTGTTGCTCACTGGGTATGGGGCGGCGGTTGGTTGAGTACATTGGGCATGCAGGATTTTGCAGGCTCCACGGTTGTACATCTTCAAGGGGCAACTGCAGCGCTTGTTGCAACAATCTTGTTAAAACCTCGTATCGGCAAATATAATAAAGATAAAACACCTAACCTGATTCCAGGTCACAACCAAGTTTTGTCCGTACTCGGTGTTATTATCCTTTGGATCGGGTGGTTTGGATTTAACCCAGGTAGTACATTAAGCGCTATGGGAGACGGTTTCTTCGGTTACATTGCGCTTACAACGAATATGGCTGCCGCGGCAGGCGGAGTTGCAGCGTTAATTATTTCTTGGATGTATTTCGGCAAAGCAGATATTCCAAGTATGCTGAATGGCGTTCTCGCAGCGCTTGTTGCCATCACAGCAGCTTGCGCATTCGTAGACACATGGGCAGCTATCGTGATCGGCGCAGTTGCAGGTATCGTTACCTTCTTCACGGCTCAATGGTTTGAAAAAGCAGGTATTGACGATCCGATCTATGCTTTCTCGGTGCACGGTATTGCAGGGATCTGGGGAACGCTTTCCACTGGTTTGTTCGCAACGCCTGAGCTATCGGCGAAAGTCGGCGTAGGTGGAGCAGGATTGTTCTATGGTGGCGGCTTACATCAATTGGGCGTTCAAGCATTAGGCGTGTTCGGCGCAATGGCCTTCGTACTTATCCTTTCCTTCATCATCCTTGGCATCATGAAAGCAACGGTTGGCCTTCGTGTAACCGAAGAAGAAGAAATTATCGGTCTGGACTTATCCGAACACGGATCTTACGGCTACCCGGAACAAATGAAAAAAGCGGCACAAAACGGAGTATCCGTATAATTCACTAACACTTTCTACTAGAGCGAAGGGGATGCAACATGAAACATCTCTCCATGGAACGGATCTTGGAACGCATTCATCAGTCTGAACAATTCGATGAGTTGCGCATGACCCGGGACCAGGTACATGAGATGTTTCGGGAGCATCTCCTTTTCGCGTATTCACCTGACCTCGGGCGAGATGTCAATGATATTCATGATGCGTTCATACGTAGAACGATTGAATTAGCTGAACATATGCTGGAGGATCAAGGTCATGGGAAGCCGCCTGTTCCATATGCTTTTATTTTGTTCGGAAGCGGAGGTCGCAGTGAACAAACGCTTTGGAGCGATCAAGACAACGGTTTGATTTATGAGGATAGTAAACAGTATTCCGAAGATGAGCTCGAAATTTATTTTGCCCGACTCGCGGATTGTATTCTCCAAGGGTTAGCGGTGCTTGGTTACCCGCCATGCGAAGGGAATGTGATATCCAGTAATAAGCAGTGGAGAAAATCGTTAACTTCATATAAAGAAATGATGATGGGATGGTTGGAGGAGCCCAGTTGGGAAAATGTTCGCTACTTGCTTATTTTGGTCGATATGCGATGCATTTACGGAGCGGAATCGCTTATTTTCTATTTAAAAAGTGAAATGCTGGCGTACGTTCGGCAACATACAAATATTCTCAAGTTTCTGCTTTCCAATACATTGCATCACAAAATATCGTTAGGCGTATTTGGTCATCTGATTACAGAGCGCTACGGGGAAGATGCCGGCGGTTTTGATATTAAATACGGTGCTTATATCCCGATTGTGAATGGGATTCGGCTGCTGTCGATTCAATCGGGTATTCATTCATCCTCTACCTTGGAACGAATTCTACTTATGAAAGATGAAGCTTTTATTTCAGCGGAAGATGCGGCCGAATGGTATCAAGCCTTTGGGACGGCGCTGAAGCTTAGAAACTTAACGTCATTTCAATTGGATGGCGGTTTGTATACGACGAGAAGCAAGTTAGGTGCAGAACAATTGACTAAGGAGCTTAGGCAAGAATTGAAGCGTTGTTTACGAGTAGGGATGGATTTGCAAAAATATGTGAAAAAATCGATAGAGAATCATATAGAAAGAGAAAAAGGGCAGCATCATTCGGATCGTAAGGAGAGAGGTGGTTCGGGATGAAAGACATGCGTCCGGCAGGCCGTATGTGGCATTTGTACAAAATGGGCGGGCTTACACCTGCCATCACTTCGATGTTTGATGTACAAAGCGCCCAACAGATGGCGTTTATTCGATCTATGCTCAAAGAGCAGAGGAAAAATTCGCTGTATGATATTCCTTTGCATTCGATGGAACTTGTCGTGTTTGACTTAGAGACCACGGGATTTTCTCCTTACAATGGAGATGAAATTATTTCCTTTGGGGCAGTATCGGTGGTTGGTGGAGACATTCAGCACGATCAATCCTTTTATAGCGTTGTCAATCCAAAACGAAAAATTCCTGAGGAAATTGTTGAGTTAACAGGTATTACGAATGATATGGCTGCAGATGCGCCCGAATTAATTGTTGTGCTCCGTGATTTCTTAGAATTTGTTCAACAAAAAGTGCTCGTCGCACATGCAACGGGCCACGACAAAAATTTCTTGAACGCGTCTCTATGGCGTACTTCTAAGGTAAGCTTATCACACCGTGTGCTGGACACGATGATGATTGCGAAGTGGTTAATGCCCAAAAGAAAAAATCTAAGTCTGGATTCACTGCTTGAAACTTATGAAATTCCGATCACGAAGCGTCATCATGCCCTCGAAGACTCCTTGATGACTGCGCGGCTGTGGTCAAAATTTATGGAAGAAATCAGATCTAGAGATGTCGATACGTTAGGCGATTTGTATGCCTTATTAAGCCATCATTGACCAATGACAAACGAAAGTTTGTGAACGGAGGTCGTGGAGGCTTTTTTTATGTGATAAATTTGCAATTTGGGGTTAACAGGAGTCTGCAATGAAAGTATCCAGTGGGTTGGGATTGTGTGCCAAAGCGTTTCCAGATCTTCACTGGAAGGGACTGGAGGTGCAGTTGGGTGGGAATGGAAAATGCCAATTACCGGATTCGTCGAGTCCATCAAGTAAGGAATCATTTCTTGGGGGTTCATGATAAATTGCTGACTCGGATTCTTTGAATGGTTGCTGATTGGAATCAATGACGCAGCTTCGATGATGCAATCGCGTATTGATCCGGTAATAAGTCCGCATGCTTCATACGGGACGGTGTTCAGTGCGTAATGGATAAGTTTGTCATATAATTCTGCCCGTAGTTTTACAAACAATGCATAACACATCTCTTTCTTGCCGGAATGATGATATTATAAAAGTTTAGGCTAAGAAAAAACAGACTCCTATGTGGAATCTGTCAATTGACCTGCCCTTTAGGTTTGATTAAGAAGAAGACGAGGCCTAAAGTGATTAAGGCCAGCGAGGAAACGGTGATGAAGATGGCTTTATGTGAGATGCTCATTAGCCAGCCGAAGATGGGTGGACCAAAGGCGACGCCAATGAAGCGAAGACTATTATAGAGAGACGTGATCATACCGCGTTGTTCCCGTTCTACCGAGCCCGTAATCATCGTGTTTAAGCAAGGCAGCAAGAGGCCTGTGCCAATGCCGCTAAGCGTTAATAATCCGATGAAAATATAAAGATTTGAACTGAGGAAAATGGTCAGCGCTAATGAAATTGTCATTAGGACTAGCCCTATGTTCATTAACCAACGCATTAAGGTTCCGTTCTTTTTGATCAATGCGCCCGTCGTATAGGCGGTTACCACTTGCCCTAATAAGGGTATAGCGAGAACAAGCCCTTTTTTCACGCCGTCAATTCGGTAAGGTTCTTCTTCTAGTATTTGCGACAAATAGAAGAGGACGCCGAACAAAATGAATAAGGCCAGCGACCCTGCAAAAAAAGAAGTGATCAGCCATCGGCCCTTTTCTTTGAGAATGTTTCCGATTTGTCCGATGTATGCTTTCAAGCTCTGAGGCTCTTTCTTTTTTTTCGGCTCTTTGATCATAAAAATGACAGCAAGTAAGGCGAGCAGGCAAAATACCGGGAACGCAAAAAAAGGGGCGAACCATATAAGTAAAGCAAGCAGGGAGCCGAATATGGGACTTACTACTTTCCCGGTCCCGTTCGAAGCTTCGATCAAGCCTAAGGCTTTGCTCTCGGTTCCTCCTTTATATAGATCGCCGACAAGAGCCATTGCAATGGGCGCTGTCCCAGCGGCTCCAAGGCCTTGTACAGCCCGCGAGATGATCAGGATAGTATAAGAGTTCCATATCGCTCCAAAGCCCGCTAGAATGCCGGCAGCGCCGTAAATGATGAGAGATGGGATGATCACGGCTTTTCTTGAGAAGCGGTCCGACAAATATCCGGATATAGGGATGATCAATCCGGCAGTTATGGAAAACAATGTAATGACAAGGCTGCTTTGAAAGCGGGAGATGCCCATTTTATCCTGCATGTCGGGTAAGATGGGAACAAGCATTGAATTGCCTAGCACTAAAACCAAAGGTATGGTTGCAATAGCGATGAATTCCCAGATGTGTCCTTTTGAGGTTTCACTCTTTTTACTGTCACCGCTGTTATTGTTCTTCGTCTTCTGAGCTTTGGGATTTTCGTCCAGAACTTCGCTCTCAAATACAATGTTGAGTCTTCTGCTCTTTACTTTTTCCATCCTTCCACTCCTTCTCGACATGACTGTAACGTTACTTTTCCCCATCCCAGTCAAGACATACTTTACTTTTATTCCTCAGATGTTGGAATTCTGAACGATTTGGAGATAATATAGACTAAAGTGGAGGTGCTAACGTTTTGAAAAGGAACGTGTTCATATTAGCTTTTGTCGTGTTGCTTGCGGGATTTGCCGTCTATCAGAATGCCCAACACGCAAATAAAGAGACTATTCTGCCAACCGAGCAAGCGCCTAAGGTGAATTATCTGGCGCCATCTTTTACCTTAACAGGACTTGATGGCAAGGAATATACGATTGGCGGACCGAGAGAGAAGCCGTTGTTAGTCAATTTTTGGGCATCTTGGTGTGGTCCATGTGCGGCTGAGGCTCCAGACTTAGTTGCGATGTACAAAAAATATGAAGGTCAGTTCGATCTTTATGCCGTAAATGTAACGCCTGGAGATAAGATGGATAATATTAAAAAATTCGTTGACGAATATAAGTTTCCTTTCCCTGTACTGTTGGACAAAAAGGGTGAAAACGCCGATACATATCGCGTTGTAGCCATTCCCACAAGCTTCCTCATTGATAAAAATGGGGTTGTCCGAGAAGTGATTCATGTTCTGTCCCCGCGGGAACTTGATAAGAAAATCTCCAACTTGATTAAAGGTTGAAAAAAGAAAAGCTGCCGGAAGGTCGTATGTGGTATTATCCCCTTTAAGTAGACACTCAATAAAAACCGTCATGTTATCATGAGGGAACGA